>JBBRYC010000076.1:0-31769 GCA_038238025.1 Chthoniobacterales bacterium | reverse complement strand
CGCCGCAAATCCGCATTCACCTCCTCGTAGCCCTGCTGCCGCGCGGCGGGATCCTTTTGCATCATCTTCAAAATCACCTCCGCCAGCGCCGCAGGGCACGCGGGGAACACCCCGCGGATGTCCGGCGGCGCGTTGCTCACATGCTTCATCATCACCTGCACCGCGTTGTCCCCGCTGAACGGCGTGTGCCCGCTCACGAGGTGATACAGCGTGCAGCCCAGGCTGTAGATGTCCGCCCGCAGGTCTATGTCCTTCCTCCCCTCCGCCTGCTCGGGACTCACGTAATACGGCGTGCCCATCGAGGCTCCAGTCACCGTGAGCTGCTGCGACTGGTCCGCCACTTTCGCAAGGCCGAGATCGCCCAGCTTCACGTCGCCCTCCCCGCTCAGGAAAATGTTGTCGGGCTTGATGTCCCGGTGAATCAGCCGCGCCCGCCTCCACGCGTAGTCGAGCGCATTCGCCACATGCACGCCGATGGCGATGGCCTCGCCGAGATCGATGCACCCCTTGCGCTTCAGCCGCGTATACGCCGACTCGCCCTTGATGAACTCCATCGCAAACCAATGCAGCCCGTCCGTCTCCCCCGCCGAATACACCTGCACCAGATTCTGATGGCTCAGCCCAGCCGCCGCAATCGCCTCCCGGTGAAACCGCGCGATATACTCCGGATCCGCCGCCAGCGCCGCCTGCAGCGTCTTCAGCGCCACCGTGCGCTGCAAAGACGCCTGCACCGCCCGATACACCGCCCCCATCCCGCCCTGCCCGATGCGTTCGATGATTTCAAATTCGCCCAGCTTCTGGCCTTCGAGACTCATGCGAGCAGGCTACGGGGAAATGAGCGAGCGCGGCGAGGGGAAAATGTGAGGCGCATCACACGAGGACGCCCTAAGCGAGATTCAGCGTGCCGCCTTCGCACAGCTCCGCTTTTCCAAATGTCTTCAGCTCCGTGTGGCCCATCGCGTGCGCGATGGTGAGCCAGAGTCGGTTGTGCGCGACTTTGTCGAGCGTGAGGCTGCGGCCCATCTTCAGCCCCGGTGCGCCGCCGACGAGCACGAGCGGGATGTTGTCGAGTGTGTGCGAGTTGCCTTTGCCGAGTTCGTTCGTCCAGACGATGAGCGTGTGGTCGAGCATCGAGCCGTCACCGGTGGGTTCGGGTGTCTCGGAGAGGCGCTTCGCGAGGTAGGCGAGTTCGCCGCAGAACCAGCGGTTGATCTTCTGCAGCTTGTCGTGCGCGTCCTTGTTTGAGTCCGGCTCGTGTGAGAGCGAATGGTGGCCTTCCTCGACGCCGAGCCAGCGCATCTGCGCCTGGCCGACGCTGCGCATGTATTGCAGCGTGGCCACGCGCGTCATGTCGTTGCTCAGCGAATTCACGAGCAGATCGATCTGCATGCGCGAAAGCTGCGGCGTGTTGTCGTTCACGATTTCGATGCCGGGATCGAGCGGCGGCATCTTGTGCGCGAGGTGCGCGTCGGCGGGAATTTTCAACTCTTGCTCAAGACTGCGCACGAGCGTGACGTGCTGTTCGAGCATGAGCTTGTCGCGCGCGCTGAGCTTTGCGGAGACGCGCTTCAGGTCCGCGCTCACGTCGTCGAGGATGCTCACGAGCGAATCCTTGTCCTTCATCTGGCCGTAGAGCTTCTCGAACATCCGGTATGGATCATCAATCGGCGCGACGGGCTGGTTGCCGCCGAGGTAGCTCATGCGTGTCCACGGGTCCGCGCGGTTCGGCACCGCGACGCCGAATTCGACGGAACCAAAGCGTGTCTTCGTCTCCGGTTTGCTCTGCAGGAAATTTTTGATCTCCTGGTCAATCGAGATGCTGCCCGCCCAGCCCGCGGGATTACCGCCACCGCCCATGATGTTGCCCGGCAGCAGTTCGGAGCCCGTGAGCAGGCAGCTCATGCCGCGCATGTGGCTGTCGCCGTCGCCGCGGACTTTGTTGAACACTCCCTTGAGCATCATCGTGCGATCCTTGAACGGCGCGAGCGGCTCGAGGATGGACTTGAAGGCGAGGTCGCCCGCGGCATCCGGCCAGAACTCGTCGGGCAGCGTGCCATTCGGTGAGAACATGATGATGAGCCGCTGCCTGCGCTGCGGCATCGGCGCACCGGTGAGCGAAGGCAGCCCCGCGAGAAATGGCAGCGCGGCGGCGGAGACTCCGAGGTTGCGGAGGAATTGGCGGCGGTTGAGGTGCATCATGCGCAAAGTGATTTCAAGTTAGGCGTTAAAAGTTAGATGTTAAAAGTTGAGCCCGCCGCAGAGGCCGCTGCGCGGGGCTGAACTCCTAACATCGAACATCTAACTTTTAACTCAAAATTTGGCGGCGGATTTCAGGCGTGCCACGCGCGCCATGCCAGAAGCGGAGCACAAAGACAGCATTTGGCTCGCGCAGCAGTTCATAGACGATGCGGTAAGAGCCGTGAATGATCTCGCGAACCGCCGGGTCGCCAAGTTCGGGAACGGTGCGGTCCATCTCGGGAAAATTCCCGATGGAGAGCGCCTGATCAATCAGCTCGTTTCCGAAGCGCCGCGCGTGTGCGGCACTGTCACGCGCGATGAAGGTCACGATTTCGCGCAGATCCTCGCGTGAGCGTTCGGTGAGAATTACTGGCCAGCCCATGTGTCCACGAGCTTGCGCGCATCTTCCGCGGGAATGCCTTCGCGTCGGCGTGCCTGCTCGCGGG
The DNA here is from genome assembly GCA_038238025.1 of Chthoniobacterales bacterium. Classification (GTDB taxonomy): domain Bacteria; phylum Verrucomicrobiota; class Verrucomicrobiia; order Chthoniobacterales; family Chthoniobacteraceae; genus SXWH01. The sequence goes on along the minus strand of JBBRYC010000076.1, from coordinate 29,085 downwards.
CCGTCTGGATGCCGGCGAGAAACTCGATCTCCTGCGCAATCTCTCCGAGCGGTGCATCCTCGGGAAGTTTGGAGAGAAGATCCATGACGAGTTCGCGGTTGCTCATATTTTCAATGTGCCAGAGCTGCGATCGCATCGCAAATCCAAACCTCGGCGTCCATTGCCGCCGACGAGGCTTGCGACGTGTTATCGCGCTGCGGGTGAATTTTCCGTGACTTTCTGCGGCGGTGGCGTGAGTGCGTGCGTGGCGGCGACGGTGGCAATATCACCGAGCAGTTTCTGGATGTTGAAGCCGTTCTTCTCGAACTGCTCGCGGAGTTCGTCGAGCGTGCGTTCGCCGAAGGCGAGTGGCGACTGCTTCACGATGTGGAAGAAAAGCTGCCGCACAAACGTGCGGTGCGCGCTCGGGCTGCCCACGCAGTAGTCGGCGATGTCCTTCGGGCCGGAGAGCTTCACGGCGCGACCGTCGTCAGTGTCGAACTCGGCGAGCGTGTTCACCGGCTTGTTGTTGTCCTGCGTGCGCCAGCGGCCCACGGCGTCGTAGTGTTCGAGGCTGAAGCCGAACGGATTGATCATCGAGTGGCAGACCGAGCAGTTGGCGCTCTTTGTGAGCTGCGTGACTTTCTCGCGCATCGTCAGCGTCGGGTCGAATTTCTGATTGTCGAACGACACCGCGACCGATGGATTTTTCAGCGAGAGCCCGACGACACTTCTGCTCAGAAAAACGCCGCGGTGAATCGGCGACGACGCGCGGCTGTAGCTGTGCAGCGCGAGCAGATACGGATGCGTGATGATGCCCGCGCGCTGCGCCGGGTCGAAGCTCACGCGCTGGAATTCCGCGCCCTTCACGTCCTTGCCGTAATATTTTCCAAGCCGCTCATTCAGCCACAGGTAGTCCGCATTGATGAGCCGGCGGTAGTCCGACGCGTCACTCCACACGACTTCCTCGAGAAATCTCCACAGCGATTCGCGCAGATCGGCGAGCATCGTCGCATCGAAGCCGGGGAACGCCTTTGGATCCTTCTGCGAATTTTCCGCGCGCTCCAGTTCCAGCCAGTGCTGAAAAAAGCCGCGCAGCTTCGCCTTCGCGCGCGGGTCGGCCACCATGCGGCGCGATGCGGCGGCGATCTGCTCCTTCGTCTTCAGCTTCCCCTCGGCCGCACTGCGTGCGAGCTGCGAGTCGGGAATCGAATCCCACAGCGTCAGCGAGAGCTCCGATGCGGCGGCGAAGTCGTCCGTCTTCCCGTCATTCGCCAGCTCGGGATACAGGAAGCGCGGCGACTTCAGCGCGAGGAGCACCACGCGCTTCACCGCGAGGTCGGGCGACTTCGCGGTGTCAAAATGATGATCCACAAAAAGCTTCCGCTGCTCGTCGTCGAGCGGATGCCGGAATGCCGTCTCGACAAATCGCTTCGCAAAATCCTTCAGCTTCTCCGCGCGATCCGGCTTGCCGGCCTTGCTTCCCGTAAAGCTGTCCAGGTTCGTCTCGACATACAGCATTACCTCGATCGCCGCCTGCGTCGTGGCCTGCTCCCATTCCTTCGAGATGGTCGTCCCGCGCTCGTAGCCGTCGCTGCGATCATCCGCGGGGAATTGCGTCACCGCGACCATCGTTGCGGCGCGGCCCTGCGGCTCCAGCATTTCCTCCGGCACGAGTTCCTGACGGCCATGCGGCGGCTTCCAGTGCAACTCCACGGATGCGCTCTTTTCCTGAAACTTCAGATGCTCCAGCGAAATCGGATACGCCCGCCCGCCGAGCAGGAAGATGCTCTTTTTCTCCTCGCGCACGTTCGTCCCCGGCGTGACCCACGCATCAATGAGCGCCTCGCGCGAATTGTTCACGAAGAGGCGCACGCCATTCTCCGTCTTCACGATGAACTCATACATGCCCGTCTCCGGCGCAAAAATGGAGCCGTCCCAGCGGGTCGTGAAATCATCCGGACGCAGCCGGTTCACATCCGGGCTCCCCGCGGCCCAGTGGAAAGAGACGACCTTGTCCGTCTGCTCGTAGCTCGTGCGCTCCTTGCGATTCCGCTCCGCGCGCTCCTTGTCATTTCTCGGCTTCAGGATCGGGCCGACGATCACCGGAAACCTCCCGCTGTAGCGCGCCTTGAGCCCGTGCGTTTTTCCAAACGGCCGATCAAACCCGCCCTGAAAACGCCCGATCAAATCCGCGACGGAATTCTGATACTGCTCGACCGTGAGCCGCGACAGATCCTCATGCACCGGATTGTTCCGCAGTTGCGCTGTCGGCGAATAGAACGCGTCGAAAATATACGCCGCCACATCATCCGCATCCTTGCCGATGATCGTGCCTTCCTTGTCCTCCGGCATGGACTTCGAGATATATTTCGCGAGCGCCGCGACATTGCGCCGCCCGATGAGCGGCTCGTCGTGCTTGCCCGCCACGCCCTCGCCCTTCTTGCCGTGGCAGCTCGCGCATTCCTTGCGGTAAATGGCCGCACCCGGAGGAAGCGCGTTCGCATTCTCCGCCGCGAAGACAACACCGGAAAAAAACTGCACCCCCGCCATCAGTGTCAGCAGCGGTCGGAAAATTTCAAAATTCGCTCTCATTCGTCTTTCAAGCACGCTTGGAAAACCACCCTGCAACGATGGTTCTTAGAGACCGTGCAAAAGGGCGCGTCTTCGCATTCCGCACCGTATCCGAATCGCGGAACGCTGACACAACACGCAGGAAGACGGGAGCACACGCTTCCAGCGTGTCCTTTCCGGCATCCTGCCGGAAAGATCCGCCGGGAATGCGGGAATGGAAGGGTCTTTTCCGAATCGCCAAACTGCGCATCGACGCCTCTCATTCCACCGCCTGCGCCCTGCGCCCGGCATGGATGCCGGACGCGACACGCTGGAAGCGTGTGCTCCCGTTTTCCTCCGTGCATCCGGAAGCGCTATGGGTGAGGATTCGTTTGCTGAGATTCTGCCTGCCGCTTAGCGCGCCGCCTTTTCGATCGCACCGACATTCGCCGCATCGTGCAGCGCCTTCATCTCCGCATCGGTGATCGCGCGATTGAAAACCGCCAGCCCGCCGAACCGCCCAATGGTCGCCTCGCCGAGCATGTTCCCGACCGCATAGCGCGCGCCGACCGTGAAATCCGCACCACCGCCCGGCTTGGTCTGCGCGTGCTTCGCCGGGTCGTATTTGAAAATGCCGCGCCCGTGGAAATACGGATTCATCCCGCGGTCGCCGCCGTCCGGACCTTCCTTCGTGAAATACGGGTCGGTGCGCTTGTGCTTCACCGGGTCGAGCTTCAGCTCATCAAGCCGCCCATTGATGTACGCGCGCAGAACCTTCGAGTCGTAGGTGAAGCCGAGCGAACACCACTGCTCGGTCGGCACCTCGCCCGCCGTCACCGCATAGTCCGCGCACCACGGAAACGCGCTGCCATCCGCGCGCCGCGTCACGCCGCCCTCGGCGGAAATGTGCGGCACGAGTTTGTTCGGCCCGCCGTAGGTCGGCATGTTCATCAGCATCGCATACTGACGCGTCCCCGTGTCGTCGTTCGCGCCCTTGCCCTCGCTCCACATGCCCGCGATCGTGCGTGACTGCCGGAGATTCACGATGCGCACCACGGCAAACATCGAGACCTGCTCATCCTTCCCGCTGATGTTCAGGTCGCCCGTCTCCGCATACGGAATGCGGAAATACTGCTTCCCATTCAGGTCTGCCGCGAACCCCGAGAACGGTCCACCCTCGCAGCGCGCAATCGGCCCGCCCACCTCCGTCAGCGAGTGCTGCTCCTTCGTTCCTGTCGAGACACGCGCCTTCCCCGCCTCCTCGCCAAACGTCCAGAACGCGACCAGCCCCGGAGTCTTCGTGACGACAGCGATGCGCGCCGCGTCGGGTTCCGCAGCGCAGGCTTGGGTGAAAAAAAGCGCAGTCAGCGCGAGGGATCCGGGCAGTGTGTTCATGGTGTGTGATTGTCGTTTCGAGATTTTTTACGGCGCGCTTCACTTTGATTTCCTCGCCCTTTCCTCCAGCGCCCGCTGCTCCCGGATCAACTCCCGGCGCAACTCCTCCTCCGTCGGCAGCACCAGCCTGTAGCGCGTCGCAAAAAGCTGCTCGCTGCCATGCAGCACCGAGTAGCGCACGACGGTCGCGTCCTTGTCCGCGCACAGGATGATGCCCACCGTGGGATTGTCGCCCGGCCCGCGCTGCTGCTCGTCGAACATCCGCACATACATGTCCGTCTGGCCGATGTCACCGTGGGTGAGTTCGCCCGGCTTGAGGTCGAAGATGACGAAGCACTTCAGCACGTAGTTATAAAAGACGAGGTCAATGTAGAAATCCTTCGTCTCCGTGCTCACGCGCATCTGCCGCGCGACGAACGCGAAGCCCTTGCCCAGCTCCAGCAGGAACGACTGCAAATGGTCAATCAACCCCTGCTCCAAGTCCGACTCCAGCAGCCGCCCCGACTCCGGCAGGCCGAGAAATTCCAGCAGCACCGGGTCGCGCACAAACTCCCGCGGCGACTGCGGCAGCTCCGCGATTTTCTTTTCCGCCTCCGCCTTCACTGCCTTGCGATCCTTGCTGGAAAGCAGCCGCTCAAAGTAAAGCCGCCCCACCTGCCTTTCCAGCGCCCGCGAACTCCAGTTCTGCGCCACCGACTCGTTCACGTACCACTCACGCGCCGCCGCATCCTCCACGCGCAGCAGCGTGCGGTAATGCGTCCAGCTCAATTCGTGACGCAGTGCGTCACAAATCGGGAACGCGAGGTAGAACAGCCGCATGTAGCGCAGATTCGACGCATCGAACCCGCGCCCGAATTCCTCCGTCAACTTCGCCGCCAGCCGCGGCAATAGCCTCGCCCCATACTCCGCCCGCGCCGCGCCGCGCTGCTCAAATTCCACGATGTGCCGTCCCACGCCCCAGCAAGTCCGCACCTGCACCACATCCACCGCCCGCAACACCGAATTGCGGCTCTCCACGATGAACTCGCGCAATCCGCGCAACAGACCATCGAAACCCGGCGCGGCGGACTGGATGGCTTTGGTTTTGGAAGGGCGCTTGGGTTTCATGGCTTCACTTTCCTGGCTGTGTTCACACGACGCGGCTTGTTCAATTCCCGCTCAATGTCCGCGATGGTCGGCAGCGAGCCTCGCAGTGTTTTCGGCAGCGAATCCACGAGCCGCGTCTGCCACTCCGCCACGCCGATGGGCTTCTTCACGTCGCGCAGTGCATACTCCACCTTCAGCTTGTTCTTCGCGTCCTTGCACAGCAGCAGCCCGATGGCCGGAGCGTCGTCCTTGTGCCGCATTTGGTCGTCCACCGCCGAGAGATAGAAGTTCATCTTCCCCGCAAATTGATGAGCGCCCCCGCGCTCACCCTTCGGGCTGCCCAGGGCAGTCTGTCTCGCTCCGCTCGGCTCCGGCTCGAACGGCTTCATCTTCAAATCCACCACCACGAAGCAGCGCAGCCGCAGATGATAGAACAGCAGGTCGAGGTAAAAATCCTCACCGCCCACTTCGACATGCACCTGCCGCCCCACGAACGCAAACCCCGCGCCCATCTCCAGCAGCAGCTTCTGCACATGCTCCACCAGCCCGCGCTCCAAGTCGCGCTCATGTGCCGCCTCGCCGAGCGTGAGAAAGTCGAACGTGTAGGGATCCTTCAAAACCTCGCGCGCCATGTCCGACTGCGCCGGCGGCAGCGTGCGGTCGAAATTCGTGATGGCCTTCCCGCTCCGCTCATGCAGCCGCGATTCGATCTGCACCGTGAGCACCGCGCGGCTCCACCCGTGCTCCAGCGCCTTGCGTGCATACCACAGGCGCGTGGCGGGATCTTTGAGGCGTTCCAAAAGGATGATGTTTGCACTCCATGAAAGTCCGGCCAGCGGTTCGGGCAACTCATCCAATTGTCGCACAGCCTGTGCGACAATTGGCGCGACCACTTGTGCAACGGGCTGTTGCACTTTTCCTCTCCGCAATTGTCGCACGGGCTGTGCGACAATTGCTTCAGTCATTTGTGCCACAGGCTGTGGCATCATTTCGACAGGCTTCCATGTGTCGTAGAAATTGCGCATTCGCAGCAAATTCGCCCGCGAAAGCCCGCCCATCTCCGGGAACTCCGCCGCCAAGTCCTTCGCCAGCCGCTCGACGACCTTCGCGCCCCAGCCCTCCGCCTTCTGCGCCCGCAGAATCTCCCGCCCGATGTGCCAGTAGAGCAGCATCAACTCCCGGTTCACCGTCACCGCCGCCTTCACCTGCGCCGTCCGCACGCGGGCCTTCAAGTCGGCGAGCAGCGGCGCGTAGCTGGATGGCAGGAGTTTGCTCATGGCTGGAACTTGGAAAGGGTGTCGTTCATCTCCGCGACTTCATCGCGCGGGATGCCGTCTTCTTTCGCGGGGTGCATCCGCAAGCTAGAGATTCTCGAAACGAAACTTGCTGGCATCAAGATACTCGGGGAGCAGTTCCATCGCGATCCAGCGCCGTGCAAATTTTTCCGCCGTCGCTCCCGTCGTGTTTGAGCCCGCAAAAATATCGACGCAAACGTCGCCTTCATCGGTGAGCATTTTGATGAAAAATGCCGGCAGCGCGGAAGGGAAGCGCGCCGGGTGAATCGGTATGCCTGCTTCTTTGCAACGGAGCGTGTAGGCGTCGTTCGCCGCGTTGTTACCGAACTTCAGCATGTCGTTGGGAAACTGCTCCTCGATCACATTTCCAGGGATCGATCCCTCGGCTTTCATCTTGTCCCAGCTTGCATTGATGACATGCCCGGAAGGCCGCGTGGTTTCCTTCACGCCCCGTGCGTTCAAGCGGAGCATGTCCGCGCTGTATGGCTTCAGGACTCTCAGGTTGCTGGCCTTCGGATGCTTCGTCTTTGAAAGCCACCAGACGTGCTCGACGGAATCCTTCACACGCACGCGGCGCACCGTGACCCATTCGGCTGGCACTGGCATTTTCGCCGGATTGTACCAGTAGCATTCTTGCGCGAGATGGAAGCCGATTTCCTCCACCAGCGAGATCAGGAGCTTGTATTGGTAAAGTGATCGCGTCGGAGAGCCCTCGTTCCAGCTTCCGCCGATGTTGAGGACAAAACTGCCGTCGTCGCGGAGCACACGAAGCACTTCGGCAGCGAACGGCTTGAACCACGCAACGTAATCGGCTTTGGAAACATTCCCGTAGCTCTTCTTGAAATGGAGCGCGTAAGGCGGCGAGGTGATGACGAGATTCACGCTGCCCTCCGGCATCGCCCGAAGCAGTTCCAGGGAATCGCCGAGATATGCCGCGCCGTGCGGCGTGGTGTAGTGGGCGTCGCGGCCGGGAATCAGCATCGGTCCGGCTCCGTTGCCGCCCAAGAGGAGACTCTGCTGTTGCGGGGCGAGCGTGGGTTGTGTTTTCATCGCGGCGTTCAATGTCTCAATCTGCACGGGTGCGGTCGTCAATCAAAGACCATCCGGCAAAAAATGCCGGAAAGCGGGGCAAGATTGGAAAAAAGGGTTCACAACGTCAACCTGTTTCTGATGCAGGCGAATGGATCACGAAGGCTGAGGCGGCGAGGATGCGCGGTGTCACCAGGCAGGCCATCGGCAAACTGGTGGGCAAGGGAAAGCTGAAGACGCTGGAAATCGCCGGCCACACGCTCGTGCATCGGGCAGACGTGAAAGCCTACAAGCCCCAACCCGGCGGGAGGCCGGCGGGCAAATGAGCCTCAAAAAAATCCGTTCGCTCCTTGCGGCGAGCAGCGACGAAGTGCGACGCCAAGTATTCGATGAGCTGAGATCCACGTTTCAGATTCATCCGTTCGAGACCCGGATGAACGCAAAGGCTGAAGTCATCTTGGAGGCACTGAATCGCGCGGGCGACCTCACGATGAGAGGGATTCGCGGCATTATCGGTGAAGCAACATTCGTCCGCGAGGTTGTCCCGCTGCTCACCGGGTGGGAGGATGTGACTCCGCCCGGTGATCTGCCATACGATGCCGGGTTGAGCGACAAGACAGGAATCGTCAAAGTGCAGGTGAAAATACAGCGCCGGGAAAAAGGGGTCGCATGGATTCGGAACGGCTGCGCTGTGGTCGAAGTCCAACGAACACGGGGCGGGAAACGAAATGGGGAGGAAACGCGGCCATACCGGTTCGGAGAATTTGATATTCTGGCTGTCTGCATGGAGCCGTCGCACGCGCGTTGGAATTCATTCCACTACATCCCCGAGCGTTGGCTCTTTTGCAGAGCAGAAAACAAGGCTCTCATCCAAATCATGCAACCGGTGTCGTTGGCTTCGGATGAAGTTTGGACAAGCGACTTCAACGAAGCGGTGAAGCGACTGAGATCGGGGCAACCGCGCCCAAATGCGCCGAGTATTGCTGATGTCGAAAAGCCGTCGCGAAAATCAAAAGGCAATCGCTCGAAAACCTGAGAGCCCATTTCCGCCCGCATAGGCCATTCAGAATCCTCAGAGGTTCGCGGCAACGGAACGCATGGCAGCGATGCGGAGTTGCGGGAAGCTCAAGTGAGGCGCGAATCGCCGTCCGCAAAATTCACATCGCGGAGTTGTTCATGGCTGAGTCCTTTCCAGCCGACTCGATCGGAAGTCGGAGGAACCCAGGCCACGGAAGGAGGGGCGGCTTTTTCAACGTCGGCGGGTGCTTCGACCTTCCCACTCGTGCGGATGGAGTTCGCGATGAAACACTCCTCGTGCGCGCGGTGGTGCAGGTGGTCGAGGTCGGCGGCGGTCGGGATTTTTTCCCCGCTCCACGCGATGCGCGGGCGCAGCGTGACGGCGCTCACCCACATCGCGCCGCGTTCGTTCTTGGCCATCACGCCCACGGCTTCGTCTTCGTAGCTTTCGGCTGTGAAGCCCGCCTTCGCCGCGAACCACAGGAACGTGAGCATGTGGCAGCTCGAGATCGAGGCGACGAACGCCTCCTCCGGGTCCATGTGCGCCGCGTTCGACCACGGCGCGGGGACGACGGATGGCGCGGGCGAGGCGGGCACGGTCACGCCGCCGTCGAATGTCCACGTGTGCTCGCGCGAGTATCGACCCTTGAGAAAATCAGGACCGTTGCAGGTCCAGCGGATGGTGGCTTTGTGTTCGGACATGGCTCAGTTCGGAGTCTGGAGTTGCTTGCGCATTTTCACCACCGGCAGTGTGAGTCCGCCGGCCAGCGGCACTTCGTATCGCTCGACGACCTCGTAGGCAAACGCCGCGTAGAGCGGCTCACCCGCGAGCGTGGCGACGAGTTCGGCATTCGGAAATCCCGCGGCGATGATGGCAGACTCGCACGCCGAGAGGATCGCCCTGCCGATGCCGCGCCGCGTCCAATCGGGATGCACGAAGAACGCCCGGATGCGCGCAGGTTCACGCGCCGGATCGATCAGTTCATCCGCGCCGGCCCTCTCGCGGTCGCCGCCGAAGACCGACTTGCGCCTGCTCCATCCGCCGCAGCCGACGATTTGCCCATCGTGCTCCGCGACGAAGTAGCTGCCGTCGGCGATGAGCTGGCGATCCACGCCGAAGACCGGGCCGAGCGCGGCCTCCATCTGCGCAGGCGAATAGTGCGCGGCTTGCAGCGTGCGCACCGAGAGCGGGATGAGTGCCTCCAGCGCGGGCACATCGTCCATGCGGGCGGGGCGGAGGTTGCAGTTCACAGGCGCGAGCCGGTTAGACGGCGAGATTCTTCCGCAGCGTCTCCGCCATCGCGCGCTGGCGCTGCTGCACGAAATCGCGCGCCTTCGCGGCCTTCGCCTTCGCGGCCGCGGGATCCTTCGCCATCGCGAGCACGGCGTCGGCGACACGCGCGACTTCATTTTCCTGATCGAGATCGAACAGCCATTCGCCAAGGCCGATGTCGCGCCACATGATTCCCTTGCTCGTCTGCTCCGCCCAGCGGCAGACGATGGCCGGGATGCCGTGGCCGATGCACATGATGGGCGAGTGCATCTCGTGGCCGAAGAGCCCCGCGCTGCGGCGATACGTGCTGAGCGCCTCGCCGGTGAGCCAGTAGTTTGCGCGCCACACGCAGCGGGCGCGGATGTCGGCGGGAAGTTTTTCTAGGAGCATTTCCTTGTTCACCGCCATCTGCGTTTCGTCTTCGGGGCAGAGCAAAATCTTGAGGTCGGTGTTTTGGATCACACTCGTGATCGCATCGCGGAGCGGCTTGCAGTCGTGCTCCTTCATCGCCTCGTTGCGCGCGTGCTTTTTTTCGTCGAATGCGGCGTGCTTGCTCGGGATCGTCCAGTACGGCGTGAAGCGCAGGCGCGGGATGCAGCAGAGGAATTTTCCCTCCTCGAGTCCGTTCGCTTTCAGGAATGCGTCCGCCTTCGCGTCGTCGCGCAGATCCGTGGCGAATGCGCCGTCGGGGCCAAACTCCATGACCGGCGAGGTGCAGCCCCGCTTCTTCGCGAGTTCGAGGGACACGGAGTCGCGGAAGAAGACGAACTTCGCACCGCTGAGCAGTTGCATCGTCTCAGAGATCGCGCCATCGGAAGTCGGCTTCGTGGAGGCGGAGCCGGTCGCCGAGAAAGTGATGCCGAATACGCCGTACGGCTTGCGGGTTTCCTTCGCCCAGCGCGCGAGTTCCTTCTCACCGACGAGCGAGGGCCCAGATCCGTGCAGCATGAAATCGCACTCGGCGAACGCGGCCTTCTTCGCCTCCGTGTCCTTGAGGATGATCAGCTTCGGAAAACGCGCGCGCAGGATTTCCTCCACGCCATTGTCCACGCTGCTCGGCCACAGGCGCACCTCGGCGTCGGGCAGATGCTTTTCCAAGATCGCGATTACGCCCGGCGTGTGGGCGATGTCGCCGATGTTCACCGTCTGCCACGACGAGCGGAGCAGGATGCGCTTCGGTTTTTCAGCGGCAAGAAGCGAGGGAAGCAAAGCTGCGCCCGTGAGCGCGGCGGTGGAGTGTGAGAGGAAAGTGCGGCGGTTCATTTTGTCGGGAGTGGGATTTTGGCAGTGAACGGGATTTCGCCACGAAGCATTTTCGCACCGGCACCGGTGAGGCGGAGGTAGAAATCCGGTGGCAGCCCTTCGTAAGTGAGAAACTTCGCATCACCGCCGGCGGGCACGTCGTTCGTGCATTTGAAAATCGCGGTGGCCTCGTCCACTTCGTCAAACATGGCGACGTAGATCATCTCCGCGCCCGCGCGCTTCGCGGCGGCAAACTGCGACCAGAGGAACTCGCCTTTGCGCCGCGGGATCGCATCGAGCGGGCCACCGTGCATGTTGGCCCAACTGAAGCCCGGGAAGACGACGGGCAGGTAGTCGAGCTTCGCCTGCGCGCACCATGCGAGATCGGGCTTCAGGAATTTCTCCTCGTGCCGCGCGACGCCCGCGGCATCGCGGTAGCGCCCGACGGTCCACGGGCTGATGACATCGGCGAGCTTCAGCACCTCGTGCAGTGCCGGGTCGGCGGCCGCGTCGTTCTTCAGTTCGCGCCAGTGAGTCGGCACACCGAGCATCACGGTACAGCCGTCCTTTTTCAAAAACTCCACCAGCTTGCGGCACTCACCGAGTGTGTATTTTCTGTCGTCGCTGAACCCGACGCCCCACACGGCGACGAGCGGCTTCCCGCGATGGCGCAGATACGCGGGGCTGTCGGTCACTCGCAGTGCGGTGCGCAGCGAACGCCAGTCGTCCATCACTTCCTTCGTGCGATTCGCGCCGAGGCCGCTGAGATCATACATCACCGCGAACGCGCGCCCGTTCCGCTCCGCGCCCTCGCGGCAGTGCGCGAGCACGGTGTTGTTTTGCCGGAGCACTTTCGGATCGCGCAGGCCGGTGGCGAAGCGCTGCACGAATGCGCCATCAATGCCGTATTCGCGCATCCATTCGAAATGACGCAGCACCGTTTTCTGTTTGAACGAACTGAACACCTCGGCTGTGCGCCCGTCGGCGTGTTTGAAGGCGGTGGCGAAACGCTCGTCCGCGCCGAACCCGGTGACATCGGGCCATAGATCGATCTTCGCGTTCGCAGGCGAGAGCGGGCCGCGGCCTTTGGTCCAGTGGTTCCAGCCGCGCTCCGCGCCGTCGCCCTCGCAGGCAAACCAGCCCTGGTAGCCGCACATCACTTTTCCCGTGAGCGTGGATGCGTCCACGCGCGGTTCCGCGGCATGTGCGCGCGGGGTCGTCGCGCAGTGCAGAAAAATGAACGCACACAGCAAGGCACGAAAGAATTCCATCGCAGGAGAAAACAGCCTGCGGTGGTGGCGCTCAAGCCGGGGATTCGGTGTGCGGGACGGGCTTTGCACATTTTCGCACGACGCGCGTGCATCGCGCAGCTAAGAAACCCAGCGCGCCGCGCTTTGCAAAACCACCTCCGCACATGAGCAGCACCACGCCCACACAGTATCGTTTTTCATTCGGCCCCTGGAACATCAGCGAGGGCGCGGATCCTTTCGGCGGCGAGACACGCAAGGCGTTTCCGCACGAGGAGAAATTCGCGCTCTACCGTCCGCTTGGATTTTCCGGTGTGCAGTTTCACGACGACGATGTGGTGCCCGGGTTGGAGGCACTTTCGCCCGCGCAGATCGTGAAGAAGGCCGCAGAGGTGAAGGCGATGCTCGGCAACCAGGGGCTCACGCCGGAGTTCGTCGCACCGCGGCTGTGGTTTGCGGAGCAAACCACGGATGGCGCATACACCTCGAACAGCGCGAGCGACCGCGCGTATGCGTGGGATCGCACGAAGAAGAGCGTAGATATTGCGCGGGAGATCGACTGCAAGGCGATCGTTCTGTGGCTCGCCCGCGAGGGCAGCTACGTCCGCGAGGCGAAGGACGCGCGGCTCGCGTATCAGCGGATTTTGGAAACGGTGAATGCGATCCTCGACTATGACTCGGGCATCGAAATCTGGATCGAGCCGAAGCCGAACGAGCCCACCGATCAGGCCTACGTGCCGACCATCGGCCACGCGATCGCGCTTTCGTTTGCCTCGAAGGATCACCAGCGCGTGAAGGGTCTCATCGAGAGCGCGCACGCGCTGCTCGCGGGGCTCGATCCGAGCGACGAGATGGCCTTTGCGCTCGCGCACGACAAGCTAGGCAGCGTCCATCTCAACGACCAGAACGGGCTGAAATACGATCAGGACAAGAATTTCGGCGGGGCGAATCTGCGCGTCGGATTCAACCAAGTCCGCGTGCTCGAGGAAGCCGGCTACGGATCGCGTGGCGAGTTCATCGGGCTCGATGTGAAAGCGATGCGCACGCAGCGCGGCTGTCCCGTGACGGATCATCTGAAAAACAGTCGCGAACTTTTCCTGCACCTCGTGGAAAAAGTCCGCACGCTCGACGCGAAGCTCGTGCAGCAGTTCCGCGACGCGCGCGATTACGAGGCGCTCGAACTTTACATCCTGAAGCACCTCATGGGGCTGAAGTGATCCTCTAAGAGTGAGTGCCGAAACCCCGTTTTCAGTCGTGGAAGCCCGTTTTTTTAACGCAGAGGCGCGGAGCGAACGGAGAGGAGCGCGAGGGAATTCTCCCGGCTTCCACCCTCTGCGCATTTGCGTTTAATCGGGGCTTCCAGCGCACACCCTGAAATCAATCCCATGAAAGTCACCACATTCACAGAAGTGGCGGCGGCGAATCTCGGCAGGGCGCTGCCGTCTGCCGCTCCCAAAAATGCCGCCGCCGAGGCGGAAAAACCAGCGGACACGAAAGGGCTTCCCGTGTCGTTTTTCATCTCGCAGAACATCGCCCGGACTGCCGTGGCGCCGGACGCTTGGAAGCAGCTCATGCAGCCATTGCGTTCGCTGAGTGAAAATCTGGAGCATACCGGCTCCGGCAAAGTCATTGGCGTCGCAGTTGGCACGGTGGACTGGATCGAGAAATGCAAGGACCCGCATGTGACGACGATGAGCAAAGTGCTCGGAGGCGCGGGCATCGCGAAGGCCTGGACGGAAGTCGCCGGCGTGGAGCTTCCAGCGTCCTTGTCGCTGGTGCTGGACGCCACGAAATTCGCGACCGAGCCGGATCCCGTGAAGGCATTCTTTGCCGCGACGGACTTCGCCGTGGGCGTCGGAAAAATGTGCGGCGTCCATTTTCCCGCAGGGCTGGATGTGATCCTGAAGATCGGCAAGGAGTGCTACAAACATGTCGCGCTGCCCAGGAACGACCGTGCGGGCTGACGCGGAAGCTTGGAAATTTTCGGGCGCACTGTGGACTGCGCCCGAGCTTGCGGCCTTCGCTTCGCGTTCGTTCTTGGTTGTCTCGCTCGAACTTCCAACACTGCCTGCATGAACGCTCCGAACCCCAAAGTCCTCCTCATCATCGGCGACGCCACGGAGACCGTGGACACGCTGTATCCGTTTTACCGTCTCATCGAGGCCGGCTATCAGCCCGTCGTCGCCGCGCCGGAGAAACGCAAATACCAGATGGTGCTGCACGAGGTGAAGCCCGGCTGGACGATTACGAAAGAGTGGGAGGGCTATACGATTGATGCGGACATCGCGTTCAAGGACATCAAGCCCGAGGAGTACGCGGGCATCTTCTTCAGCGGCGGCCGCGCGCCGGAATACATCCGCGAGGACGAGGACCTGCTGCGCGTGACGCGGTGGATGTGGGAGAACCAAAAGCCCTGCGCGAGCGTGTGCCACGGCGTTGAGATCCCCGCGCGCGCGGGCATCGTGAAGGGTCTGCGCATGGCGACGGTGGCGAAGTGCAAATTCGATCTCGAAGTGTGCGGCGGCATCTACGTGAACGAGCCGTGCGTGATCGATCAGCATATGGTGAGCGGACGCACCTTCCACGACAACGGCCACTACGTCGGCCCGTGGATTGCGATGCTCGACGCCGCGTGCGGGAAGCAACGCTGACCTCACACCGCAAAACGAACCATGCGGAGACAGCGACATTCTTTGAAATCCACAGCCGCAGTCGTTCGCATTTTGTTCGCCGCATTTGTCGCGCTCGCCGGGCCGCGCATCGCGGCGGGCGTGGATTTTGAAAAGGACATCCGCCCGATCTTCGAGGCGAAGTGCGTGAAGTGCCACGGCGTGGAGAAGCAGAAGGGCGGCTACCGACTCGATGTGAAAGGCATCGCGCTGACCGGCGGCGACGAGCACGCGCCAAACATCGTGCCGGGAAAAAGCGCGGACAGTCCGCTGGTGAAATTCATCTCCGGCGCCGACAAGGATGTGAAGATGCCGCCGAAAGGCGAACCGCTCACGGCTGCCGAGATCGCAGCCATCAAGACATGGATCGATGCAGGCGCGGTCTGGCCCGATGCCGCGACTGCAAAGGTGCGCGATCCGCTGGACTGGTGGTCGCTGAAGCCGATGGGGAAACCCGATGTAGCCGCGCTTGTGAAAGCGCGGGCTGATCACTCGAAAGGCGATCCAACACCCGATGAAAAAAGCGCACGCGCTCTCACGAGCCCGGCTACGATAGACGCCTTCATCCGCGCAAAGCTCGCGGAGAAAAATCTGCAACCCTCGCCGCCCGCCGATCCGCGCACGCTCATCCGCCGGCTGTATTTTGATCTCATCGGCCTGCCGCCGACGCCGGAGGAGGTTGCCGCCTTTGAGAACGAATGCCGCGAAGGTTCGTCATTCGTCATTCGTGATTCGTCATTGGAAAAGCTCGTGGATCGCCTGCTCGCCAGCCCGCGCCACGGCGAGCGCTGGGCGCGGCACTGGCTCGATGTCGTCCACTACGGCGACACGCACGGCTACGACAAGGACAAGCCGCGGCCGAACGCGTGGCCGTACCGCGACTACGTGATCCGCGCGCTGAATTCCGACAAGCCGTACGCGCGATTCGTGCAGGAGCAGATCGCGGGCGACGTGCTTTTTCCCGGCACGGCGGAGGGTGTCGAAGCGCTCGGCTTCATCGCCGCGGGGCCGTGGGATTTCATCGGCCACGCGGAGGTGCCGGAGACGAAAGTGGATGGCAAGATCGCGCGCCACCTCGATCGCGATGACATGGTGGCAAATACGATGGGCACGTTTTGCAGCGTCACCGTCCACTGCGCGCAGTGCCATCATCACAAGTTCGATCCCATCCCGCAGGAGGACTACTACTCGCTGCAATCGGTCTTCGCCGCGCTCGATCGCACGGACCGGAAATACTACCGCGACGACGCGACGAATGCGCGCTTTGCCGAACTCACGCGGCAGCAGCGCGAGTCCAGCACCGCGCTCGCCGCAGTCGGGGAGCCGCTGAGGAAAAAGGCGGGTGCGCAATTCGCCGAGATCACGCGGCGCATCGAGGGCGCGTCGAAGGCCGCCGCGCAGAAGCAGGGCAACGCTAGCCCGGACTTCGGCTACCACAGTGCGATTTCGCAGAAGCAGGGCGCAGTGAAGTGGGTGCAGGTGGATCTCGGCGCGAGCGCGACCGTTGATCACGTCACGCTGCTGCCGTGCTACGACGACTTTGCCGCGATCGGCGCAGGCTTCGGATTTCCCGTGCGGTTCAAAGTCGAGGCGAGCGACGACCCGGAATTTAAAACCGGAGTGACGCTGCTCTGGCGCAAACACGACGCGACATTCATGGCGGACTTTAAGAACCCCGGCCTCACGCCCTTCACCACCGGCGGCGCGAAGGACGACGGCATCGCGGGCCGCTTCGTGCGCGTGACCGCGGTGAAACTCGCGCAGCGCAAGGACGACTTCATCTTCGCGCTCGCGGAGCTTCAGGTATTCGACGCCGCCGGAAATAACATCGCGCAGGGCAGGGCAGTCACCGCGCTCGATTCGATCGAAGCCCCGCCGCGCTGGCGAAAGGCAAATCTCACCGATGGCATCGCGCCAGTCGCGCCGTCCGCGGATGAGAAGGGCGAGCTCATCGCGGAGCGCGAGACGCTGCTGCTCGGCTTCGCTGACAGCAGCGTGAGGGCAAAGCGCGCAGCATTGCTGGCGGAATCGAAACGCATCGCGGACGAACTGAAAAAACTTCCTGCGCCGAGCGCCGTGTTTGCAGGAGGCATTCACACCGGCAGCGGCAGCTTCGCCGGCACCGGCGCGAACGGCGGCAGGCCGCGCCCGATTTTTCTCCTCGCGCGCGGGCAGGTCACGCACCCGGGGAAGGAAATGTCTGCAGGAGCGCTGTCCGCGCTCACGTTTGAGCCAGCGCGATTTTTCATCGCCCCGGATGCGCCCGAGGGCGAGCGCCGCGCCGCGCTCGCGCACTGGATCACCGACCCGAAAAATCCGCTGACGTGGCGCAGCATCGTGAATCGCGTGTGGCAGTACCACTTTGGCCGCGGAATCGTCGAGACGACGAATGACTTCGGCCGCAACGGCGCGCAGCCCTCGCATCCCGAACTGCTCGACTGGCTCGCGACGGAGTTCCGCGACAGTGGCGGCTCGCTGAAGAAGCTGCACAAGATGCTCGTGATGAGCGCGACGTACCGGCAGTCCTCCGTAGCCGCGCTTGTCAAAGCGCGGGCTGATCCATCCGGTGCAGATTCGATACTCGACGAAAAGAGTGCCCGCGCTTTCACAAGCGCGGCTACCATTGACGCCAACAACGTCCTCCTCTGGCGGCAGAATCGCCGCAAGCTCGAAGCCGAAGCGCTGCGCGATTCCGTCCTCGCGGTGAGCGGCAAGCTCGATCTGACCATGGGCGGCGCGGGCTGGCAGGACTTCGTGATCGAACACCCCGAGCACTCGCCGCACTACGAATACGGCCTCGCAAATCCCGACGACACGAAGACGTGGCGGCGCTCGATCTACCGTTTCATCGTCCGCTCGCAGACGCACCCCTGGATGACCTCGCTCGACTGCGCCGACCCGTCCATCCGCGTGGACAGGCGCAACGAAAGCCTCTCCGCGCTGCAAGCCCTCGCGCTGCTGAACAACGGCTTCATGCTCACTCAGGCGCAGCATTTCGCCGAGCGCGTGAAGGGCGAAAAACCCGATCTCACCGCGCAGGTCGTGCGCGCATTCGCGCTTGCATTCGGCCACGAACCGGACGCTGCGGATCGCGGGAAGCTCATCGCCTTTGCAAAATCCAACGGCCTGCCTGGCCTTTGCCGCGTGCTGCTGAACCTCAACGAATTCGCCTTCGCCGACTGACGCTGATGAAGAACGACTCCCCATTTCATCACTCCACTGCGGCACGCGGCATCTCGCGCCGCGAATTTCTCTGGCGCTCCGGCGGCGGCCTCGGCGGGCTCGCGCTCGCGGCCATGCTCGGGCAGGATCGCGCGTTTGCGGACGGCGGACTTTTTTCCGGCAGGCTGCATCATCCGGCGAAGGCGAAGCGCGTCGTGCAGTTCTTCATGGCGGGCGCGGCGAGCCACATTGATCTCTTCGACTGGAAGCCCGAACTCGTGAAGCGCCACGGCCAGCCGAGCGACTTCGGCGAGCACGTCGAGGCATTTCAAAATGGACTCGGCCCGTGGTTGAAACCGCTGTGGGATTTTGCGCCGTACGGTCGCAGCGGCAAGATGCTCAGCGAGGCCGTCGCACCGCTCGGTGCGGTCGTGGATGACCTCGCGTTCGTCCACAATATGGTCGGCAAATCCGGCGTCCACTCCGCCGCGACGCTGCTGCAGGCCACGGGCTTCCAGCTCCCCGGTTTTCCCGGCGCGGGCTGCTGGGTGAGCTACGGCCTCGGCTCGATGAATGACAATCTGCCGACCTTCGTCGTGCTGCCGGATCATCGCGGGTTCGGATCGAATGGTGTGAAAAATTGGGACTCCGCGTTTCTTCCGTCGCAGCACAGCGGCACGATCATCTACCCCGGCACGGAGACGCCGATCGCGGATCTTTTTCCGCACAAGTCGGGCCGCTTCATCACCGCGCGCGGCGAGGCCGAGTCACAGCAGCTCATGGCAGAGCTGAACCGCACGCACGCCGCCGCGCGCGCAGACGATCAGCGACTGGAGGGGCGCATCCGCAGCTACGAACTCGCGGCGAAGATGCAGCTCGCAGCACCCGAGGCCCTCGACCTGAAGGCCGAGCCCGAGCATGTGCGGAAGCTCTACGGGCTCGATCGCGGCCCGCAGACTTGGCCAAAGGAAATCAACGCCGAGGAGGAGGCATTTTACTTCTCGCAGAAGTGTCTCGCTGCGCGACGGCTGCTCGAGCGCGGCGTGCGTTTCGTGCAGGTGTGGAGCGGCAACGACAACGGCTTCCCGCGGCGCAACTGGGATTCGCACGAGGACGTGCAGCGCGATCACGGCCCGCTCGCGACGGGCATGGCGCGCGGCGCATCCGCATTCATCCAGGACCTGAAGCAGCGCGGAATGCTCGACGACACGATCATTTTGTGGACCACCGAATTTGGCCGCATGCCGTCGTCGCAAGGCGGCAAGGGACGCGATCACAATCCGTACGTTTTCACGAACTGGCTCTGCGGCGGTGGCATCCGGGGTGGCGTCACGCACGGTGAAAGTGACCAGTGGGGCTACAAGCCGCTCGATCGTGCGAACCCCACGGAAGTCTATGACATCCACGCGACGATCCTCCACCAGCTTGGGATCGATCACACGAAGCTCACGTGCCGGCACAACGGAATTGATCGCCGCCTGACGGATGTGCATGGGCGTGTGATTCACGAAATCATCGCCTAGACTCGCCCGCATTCCGATGAACACGACACGCCGCACATTCCTCCAGACCCTCGCCGCCGCATCGCTCGCACCCGCGCTCGCCGCTGCCGAACCATTCCGGCTCCGCTACATTCTCTCGTCAGCGATGTATGGCGAGATGCCGCTCGATGTGATTTTGCCCGAAGCAGCGAAGGCGGGCTGCGAGGCGGTGGACATCTGGTGCAAAGTGCATGGCAACCAGCGCGAGCAGATCACGGAGATGGGCGACGATGCGTTTGCCGCGCTGCTGAAAAAGCACGGCACGACGCTCGGCGTGAGCACGCGGTATCCGCTCGGGCCGTTCGGCGTGCAGGAGGAGATGGCGTGGGTGAAAAAGCTCGGCGGCAAAATCATCGTGACGGGCAGTAAGGGGCCGAAGGATCCCGAGGGCGAAGCTGCGAAGGACGCTGTGAAGAAATTCATCGAGGAGATGAAGCCGCACGTCGAAAAGGCGGAGGAATTCGGCATCACGATCGCCATCGAGAATCACATCGGGCAGGCGGTCTGTCACCCGGATTCATTGCGCTACTTTGCCGAGTTCAACCGCTCGGCGAATCTCGGCATCGCCTTTGCGCCGCATCATCTGCACCGCTGGGCGGATCAGATTCCGAAGCTGCTCCGCGACCTCGGCGCGCGGAATTTGCCGTTCGTATATTTTCAGGAGCACTCCGAGGGCATGATGAAAAAGACGAGCAAGGAGATCGAGATGCAGCAGCTCCCCGGTCTCGGCGCGCTCGACTACCGCCCGATTGTGAAAGCGCTGCGCGACATCGGCCACACGGGCTACGTGGAAATCTTCATGCACCCGACGCCGCGCGGGATTCCGATCCTGCCGACGGCGGCGGAAATCACTGCGGCGATCAACAAGTCACGCGCCTACGTCGAGAAATGCCTCGCGGAGACGGCGTGATTTGATGTGCGTGCAATGTGCCCGCACAGTCAGTTCGATATGACGCGAATGAAACGCCTGCGCCTATTTTTCACCGCCCTGCTGCTCGCCCCGCTGATCGCACTCGGCGCGGAGGCGAAGCCGGATCCGATTCGCTGCGAACTCGCGGTGATCGGCGGCGGCAGCGGCGGCTTCGGCGCGGCGCTGGCGGCGGCACGGCTCGGAGTGGATGTGGTGCTCGTAGAGCGCAGCGATCGGCTCGGCGGAAACTCCGTGCGCGGCGGCGTGAACATCTGGGAGCCGGGCCTCGGTGGCACAGGTTTTCCATTCGAGATCTACCGGCGGCTGAAGCGCGAGCCGAAGGCGGTCGGCATCTATTCGATGGCGCGCCACATGAGCACGTTCAACCCGGCGCGCGAGGCGTATCCATTTCCCGGCGGCGAGACGGTGATCGATCCGGCGCGCAGCTATCTTGATTCACTGCAGCGCCACGCGCTCGCGAACTCGCAACTGCACGGCGTGGTCTTCGAGCCGGAGGCGATGGCGAAGACGATGCTCGCGATGCTGGAGGAGACCGGACATTGCCGTGTGCTGTTCCGGACGGAGTTCAAGCGAGTCACGATGAGCGCAGGCCGCGTGCAGAGTGTCACCATTCAAAAAGTGAGACTCGCCGACGGTCGACCGATCATCGAAAGCCGCACGCTCACCGCCGATTTTTTTGTGGATGCGACGGGCGACGGGCTCGTGTGCGAGGACGCTGGTTGCACGATGATGACCGGGCAGGAATCGCGCGCGCAATTCGACGAGCCCGGCGCGCCCGACGCACCGACGCCGCGAGTGAACGGCGTGAGCCTGCTCTATCGCGTGACACCCGTCGCGACGCCCGCCGTCGAGCCGCTCCCCGAAGGCATCGCGCCGGAATGCTGTTGGTCGAAAACATTTCCCGTCGCGCAGATCAACCACTATCCGAACGGCGACCTGAACGTAAACATGCTGCCGACGATGGAGGGCGTGGAATTCATGAAGCTCGGATGGGTGGACGCGCGCACCGAGTGCGAGCGCCGCGTGCACGCACACTGGCACGACCTCCAGACGCGCTGTGTGGAGTTCCGCGGCTTCCGTCTCGACTCGATCGCACCCGTGCTCGGAGTGCGCGAGACGAAGCGCGTCGTCGGCAACTACGTGCTCACGCAGCACGAGCTCGATGCGGGCATCAGCGGGCAGAAGCACGCGGACATCATCTGCCTCGCCGATCATCCGTGCGACACGCACGGCGGGCACAACAAGGGCATCAAGCCGCTGCGCGAACCCTACGGAGTGCCGTATCGCTGCCTCATTCCGAAGGGCACGCGCAACCTGCTCATCACCTGCCGCGCGGCGAGCTTCAGTTCCATCGCCGCATCGAGCTGCCGGCTCTCGCGCACGATGATGCAACTCGGCCAGGCCGCAGGCACGGCCGTCGCGCTCGCGAAGGAATTGAAAGTGGAACTGCCCGACGTGCCGGCGGAACGCCTGCGTGAATCATTGCGCGCGCAGCATGTTCAGCTCGAGCATCCGATGCCCGCCGAGCTGCGGAGCCATCTGCAAAACGAATGATCATGCGCATCACCGACAGCCGTTTCATTTGCCTGCAAATCACAGGTCATCCTGAGCGCAGCGAAGGATCCCGTGGATTTCACGATTGATGATCCGTCTTCCGAGCGACGGGGGGCTTCGTCCCCTGGCAGCGGACTCAGAATGACCGGAAATTTGACGAACCGCTAACAACATATGCACAAGTTTCTCACCGTCTTCCTCGTCGCGCTCGCAGGCGCGCGCTCGGAGGGCGAGCCGCTCGTGGTGGGCTTTGATCGTTTCCACGCAGCGAAGCCATCGGCAGAGGGCGGGCGCTTGCTTTTCAATGAACTCGGCTGCGCGAATTGCCACGGTGGTGAGACGTCGCTGCCTGCTCGTCGCGGGCCGGATCTAAATGGCGTGACGCAGCGCGTGAGTGCCGAGTGGCTGCGAAAATTTCTCGCGAGCCCATCCGCGACGCACGAGGGCACGGCGATGCCGCAGCTTTTGCAAAGGGAGGACGTGGAGCCGGTGCTGAATTACCTCGGCACGCTGAAGCTGCCGAAGGCGGCCGCGAAGCCGAAGAAGATCGGCCATGTGAATGCCGCGCGCGGCGGCGATCTTTTTCACAGGATGGGCTGCGTCGCGTGCCACGCGCCGGGGAAGGATTTCACGCCGCCGGAGGGAATGCCGAAGGCGTCCGAATTCACGCATCGCTCCGTGGCGTTTCCGAATCTCGCGGAGAAGCATGTGCTGTCGTCGCTTGCGGAGTTCATCCGCGATCCGCTGAAAGTGCGCGCCGATGGCCGCATGCCGCGCACCGCGATGGACGAGCAGGACGCTGTGGACATCGCGGGATATCTGCTGAACCACGAAGGCAGCGACGGTTCGACCGCGCCGAAGCTGCCGGCGTTCAGCTCGGACAAGGTGCTGGCTGAGCGTGGTCGCGGCATCGTCGCGTCGCGTCGCTGCGCGGCGTGCCACGACTTGCTGAAGGACGTGGCTGCGAAACCCGTGCCGCTGCGGTATGCGGATGGTGGATGTTTGAGTGAGAAGCTCACCGGTTCGGCCATGGACATGCCGCACTACGACCTCTCCGCGCGGCAGCGTGAGGCGCTCTCGCTTTTCCTGAAAAAGCGCGATGAGCCTGCAACACCGCAGACAGTCGCGACGCTCACGCTCGAATCGCTGAACTGTCTCGCGTGCCACGACCGCGATGGGCGCGGCGGGCCGGACGCGGCACGGAAGGCGTATTTTCAAGGCGACCACAATCTCGGCGACACGGGAAAATATCCGCCTCCGCTCACGGGCGCGGGGCGCAAGCTGCAACCCGACTGGCTCGCAAAAGTGCTCACGGGCGAGTTCCGCGTGCGGCCATATTTGCAGACGCAGATGCCGGTGTATGGCGCCGCGACCGCGACGCTCGGCGAACTGCTCGCAAAGGCGGATGCGAAAAAGGAAACGGCGCTGCCCGGTGGCGATGACACGGCGGGGCGCAAGCTCATGGGCACGCTCGGCGGTCTCGGCTGCATCACGTGCCATCGCTGGGGAGACAAACCTTCGCTCGGCATCCAGGGACTCGACCTCAGCAATCTCGGCCAGCGCATTCAGCCCGGCTGGCTCGCGGAGTATCTCGTGAATCCTGCGGCGTATCGCGCGGGCACGCTCATGCCGTCGTTCTGGCCCGGGGGAAAGGCGGCGAATCGCGACATCCTCGGCGGTGATACGGACAAGCAGATCGCGTCCATCTACTCGTTTGCGAAGAGTGCGAATGGCGAGCCGGAGGGATTCCCGGTCACGGCGAACGGCGCGTTCGAACTGATCCCGAAGGAGCGCCCGATCGTGCAGCGGACGTTCATGGAAGGTGTCGGCACGCACGCGATCCTCGTCGGATTTTCGAGTGGCGTGCATGTGGCCTACGACGGGAAAAACGCGCGGCCTGCGCTGGCGTGGAAGGGGAAATTCTTCGACGCCTACAACACGTGGTTCTCGCGGTTCGCACCGTTTGAGAAGCCGCTCGGTGAGTCGGTGGTGAAATGGCCCGTGCCATCGGCGAGCACGAGCGATGTGCATTTCGACGGCTACCGTCTCGACGCGCAAGGCCTGCCGACATTTCTGCTCAGCGTCGGCGGTGCGCGTGTGCAGGAGCGGTTCGAGGGAATCGAAAACGGTCTGCGCCGCGCCATCACGGCGGATGCCTCGGTGCTGAAAAATTTTCCCATCGCGCATCCCGACGGCGTGACTGTCACGGAAGATCCCGCCGCGTCGGGCAAGCGCAGCTTCACCTACTCATGGAGATGAAAACCGTTCTGTTCACCGCTCTCTGCTTCACCAGCACGCTGCTCGCTGCGGATTCGCCTTACGAAATCACCAGCATCCTCACGGCGGATTCGCCATCCGCCTCACGCAGCAAGGACTGGCAGCCGGGCGAGGGGATCGCACTCGAAGTGAGCGGCATGGATTTCACCGCGGATGGCAAACTCGCGGTCGCGATTCGCAAGGGAGAGGTGTGGATGCTTGATGGCGTCCTCGGTTCTGTGGACAAGGTGGACTACAAACTTTTCGCATCCGGACTGCACGAGCCGCTCGGGCTTTTGCGCGATGGAGATTCGCTGCTCGTCACGCAGCGCACGGAGATGACGCGGCTGCGCGACACGGATCAGGACGGCACTGCTGACGAATATCTCACCGCCGGTCGCGGCTGGAATGTATCCGGCTCGTATCACGGCTACGCCTACGGGCCGAAGCGCGACGGCAGCGGCAACCTTTGGGTCTCGCTGAATGTGGACATGGGCGACCACTCGAACAACAAGACCGGCTGGCGCGGCTGGGCGGGCATCATCGGTGCTGACGGAAATTTCCAGCCGATGTGCGCGGGGATGCGTTCGCCGTGTGGCCTCGGCGCGAACGCCGCGGGCGACATGTTCTGCGTGGATCAGCAGGGCACATGGATTTGCTCCACGCCGATCTACCATCTGCGCAAAGGCGCATTTTTTCTGAACCCCGAGGGCATCCCGTCGCAGGATCTCCCCGGCTCGCCGCTGAAGCTCTCCGCGAAGGTGCCGGAAAAAATCCCGTATCCCGACGCCGTGCGCGCGCTGCCCGAAATGCGCCCGCCCGCCGTTTGGCTGCCCTACAATAAAATGGGCCGCAGCGGCACCGACCTCGCCGTCGTCCCCGCGGGCGGAAAGTTCGGGCCGTTCGACGGGCAGTTCATGGTCGCCGAATTCACCGATGCGAAGGTGAGCCGCGTCTTCCTCGAAAAGGTGGACGGTGAATATCAGGGCGCGACGTTCCCGTTCCTCGCGGGCTTCGCGTCGGGCATCGTGCGGCTGCAATTCGCGCCCGACAGCAGCCTCATGGTCGGCATGACGTCGCGCGGCTGGTCCTCGCTCGGCACGAAATCCTACGGCCTCCAGCGCGTGCGCTGGAAAGGCGTGACGCCCTTCGCCATCCGCGAAATGCGCGCAAAGCCCGACGGCTTCGAACTGGTCTTCACCGCGCCCGTGGCCGCCGCGACCGCCGGCAACCCCGCGTCCTATTTGATGAAGAGCTTCACATATTTCTACTCCGGCGCCTACGGCAGTGATGAGATTGAAATAAAGCCCGCGCCGATCACCGCCGCGACCGTCAGCGCCGATGGCCTCAGCGTGCGGTTGCGCGTGGAAGACCGCCGCGAACTCTACGTCCACGAACTCCATGCTGACGCCATCCGCTCCGCGACCGGCGCGAAGCTTGATCATGCCGACGCCTACTACACGCTGAACCGGATTCCGAAGAACTGAACAAGCGCGCGAGGAGTTGTTCCCGCTCGGCGAATTTTACTCGCTAGTTTTTCCAGGCGACGGATCGGGCGCAGGTGCGCGCAGTGGGCCGGAGTCGCCTTCCGGCTCGATGAGCATCATGCCTTTCATGAATTCGCCCGAGAGTTGCTTGATGGTGCGTTCAATCACCGGCCCCGGCGCGAGCTCGCGCAGATTTGCGCTGAGGATGGGGTGATCCTCAGGCGCGTAGCGTTTGCGCCTCGCAATTAGGATCTGACGAGCGACGAGCGCGTAGTCCGGGATGCTTCCTCCGTGGCATCCTTCGGCAAGTTGGAGAATGGTGGCGTCGCTTTGGAGTTTGGAGAGGTCGCCGGTGATCAGTTCCCACGCGGGCTGCAGTTTTTCGCGAACCGGCAGGACAGCCGCGATCACCTTTTTGTCGCTGCCCTGATACGCGTTGACTTGGAGCGGGTCGTGTTGCCTCGCGAGGGCGAAGGCTGCTGCGACCTCCTTTTCCTCCGGCAAATCCGCGTCGGGAGAATTGATGATAACCTGCCCGTTCTTCGGCACCGGCCTCCCGGCTTTCACGAGCGCGCGGATGCGGATGGAAAATCCGCGCTCGTAGTGCGTCCAGCCGTCCGCAGGGTTGAGCGCGAGCGCCTCGTCATATTTTTTGATCGCACCGTCATAGTCGCCCGCATCGTGGAGTTGGACACCTGCATTCGTGATCGAGTGCGAGCGTTCCATCGCCTTGCGCGATTCGTTCAGCACCGTGCTGAGTGCCTGCCGATACAGCTCCGGAATTCCGGGGCGCTGCGTGGAGATGGCTGCGAATTGCTGTGCGCGCTGAGGCTCGCCGCCAGCGAGGAGGAGCAGGCTGTGCAGCGCGAGCAGCGCGGGATCTCCCGGCGCGATTTCATAGTAGGCGGCCCACCAGTTTGCGTTGCGAGTCACGAGCGCATCGCTGTCCACGGCGGGGAAAGGTTTCGCCTTGTCACCATCGCCAACTTTTTCCTGCACGGTGTGAAAATCCTTCAGCCATCCGCGCACGCCGGGAAAGTCGGCGCTGACGTGCTTCTCGATGTTGCCGACGATGGCGACGGCGAGGTGCCATGCGCCAGATCGTGCTTCATCCTCGGGCGTCGGAGTGTCCTGTGCGAGCGCGACTGCTGCGATGAGGCTGAGGAGAAATGTGAGGGCTTTCACGCAGGGAGGAAGTGTCTGATCGAAGATGTTATCCGATTTTCTCCGCGCCGAAATACGGGCGCAGGGGGGCGGGGATGGCGATGGTGCCGTCGGGCTGCTGGTGGTTTTCGAGGAGGGCCACGTAGAGGCGGGCGAGGGCGGTGCCGGAGCCGTTGAGCGTGTGGCAGAATTGGTTTTTGCCGTGCTCGTCCTTGAAGCGCAGCGCCATGCGACGGGCCTGGTAGTCGGCGAAATTTGAGCAGCTCGACACTTCGAGATATGCGCCCTGGCCGGGGGCCCAGACTTCGATGTCGTAGGTCTTCGTGCTGCCGAAGCCGAGGTCGCCGGTGCAGAGTTCGATGACGCGGTAGTGGAGGCCGAGGGCTTGCAGGATTTTTTCGGCGTCGGCGGTGAGCAGTTCGAGCTCGGCCGTGCTCTGCGAGGGATGGCAGATTTTCACGAGCTCGACTTTGTCGAACTGGTGCATGCGGATGAGCCCGCGCGTGCCGAGGCCCGCGGCGCCGGCTTCGCGGCGGAAGCACGGGGTGTAGGCGGTGTAGCGGAGCGGGAGTTGCTCGACTTTCAAAATCTCCTCGCGGTGGAGATTCGTGACGGGGACCTCGGCGGTGGGGACGAGGTAGAGGCCGTCCTCGGGGCAGTGGTAGAGCTGGTCGGCGAATTTCGGGAGCTGCGTGGTGCCGATGAGGGCGTCGGCGTTCACGAGGAGTGGCGGGGCGATCTCGGTGTAGCCGCCGGTCTGCGGATGGGTGTGCGTGTCGAGGAGGAAATTGACGAGCGCGCGTTCGAGCCGTGCGCCCTGGCCGGTGTAGCAGGTGAAGGCGGGGCCGGCGATTTTCGTGGCGCGATCGAAGTCGAAAAGGCCGTGCTTCGCGCCGAGGTCGAGGTGCGAGAGGGGCTGGAAGGTGAACGCGGGCTTTGTGCCCCACGCGCGGAGTTCGGGGTTCGCGGCGGCGTCGGAGCCGACAGGGCATTGCTCGTGCGGGACGTTCGGGATGCCGAGGAGGAGGTCGCGCTGTTCAGCGTCGAGCGCGGTGGTCTCCTCGTTGAGGCGCTTCATGTCTTCGCCGAAGCCGCGGACCTGCGCCTCGATCTCGCTCGTGTCTTCGCCGGCTTTCTTTTTCGCGCCGATCTCCTTGCTGATGCGGTTGCGGTCGGCTTGGAGTTGCTGGAGTTTCGTCTCGGTTTGGCGGCGCTGGGTGTCGCAGCGGAGGACGGCGTCAATTTGCGCGGGCCAATCACCAGCGCGCGCGGCGAGGCGGGCTTTGATTTCGCCGGGCTGTTTGCGGATGAGCGCGATGTCGAGCATGGGCCGCGGAGGCTACGCGCGGTCGTGCCAAAGGCAAGGCGAGGACGAGTGGCGGGTGGCGGGGCGCGGATGGCGGATGGCGGATGGCGGATGGCGGGTGGCGGGTGGCGTGGGTGGTTTTCAAACTGCGGATTCATGTGCATTTCACGGTCTGTCATTCGCCCCCTTTGCCTCTCGATTTGCGTGCGGTCACGGCTGTTGCCCGCAGTCATCACTTGCCACGCTATCCGCCACTCGCCACCCGTCATTTTGATTAGCCCGCCTCCTTCCGTCGTCGGCTGCGGAAAACGGCGCAGGTCTTGAGACCTGCGCTACGGCGTCAGCGACTCGTGCTGCTGGCGGAGTTGCCGCCGAGGCTTGGGTTCACGCTCACGGGGAGGCGGATGCTCGGGAGGTCCTTGAGCGTGAAGGTGAGGGTCACGCCGTAGTCGTCCTGGGCCTTGATGGCGGTGCCGTTGTTGCGTGCGGTGAAGCCGATGCTGGCGATCCAACTCGCGAGGTCGCGGTGCAGTTCGTAGGTCTGCGACTCGAAGATGCTGTCGCGGAATTCGTAGGAGCCGCGCGCGGAGAAGGCCCAGTTATCGTTGAGGCGAAAGTGCGCGCCGAGATTCACAAGGGAGCTGTCCTGATAGAGGACGTTGTGGTTCAGGTAACGGTGGCCGATGCTGAAACTCATGCGGTCGTTCGGCATGAAGTAAATATCCGTGTTCACCTCGGTGAAGCCGCTGTCGATCACCGGGAGTTGCGCGTCCATCGTGAGCGAAACCCACGGGAGCGGGTTCCAGCGGAGGCGGTTGACGAAATTTGAATAAGAGCCGGGGTCGGGAGCGAGCGAGCCAAAGTCGGGGCGATGGAGGCGAATGTCCATGTAGCTGTCG
>JBBRYC010000075.1:0-31885 GCA_038238025.1 Chthoniobacterales bacterium | reverse complement strand
TTGTGCGGGCCGGGGGGGCGGTGTTGTGGGGGGCCCGGGTCCCGGACACCTCACAGGGGGGCCCGCCCCACCCGCCCCCCCTCCCCCCTGACTCCTTCCCCTCTGCCAGCGGCAGCCGCAGCGTAAACCGGCACCCGCCGCCGTCGCGATGCTCAAGTTTGATCTCGCCGCCGTGCTCGCGTGCGATGCGCTGCGCAAGCGTGAGGCCGAGGCCGCTGCCCTGGATGCCGCTCGCGAGCGAGTCGTGCGCACGGTAAAATGCCTCAAAGATTTTTTTCTCGTCGCCATCCGGCACGCCCATGCCGCGGTCGAGGACGGAGACATTCACCCAGCCGTCATCGAGCCACGTGTGAAGCTCCACCTCCTTGTTTCCGTTCGCATATTTCTCTGCGTTCGAGAGCAGGTTCACGAGCACCTGCGCGAGCGCGTCGTCGTCGCCGAGCACGGGATACGGGCCGGGCGCGGCCTCCCATTTTGTCGTGAAACCATCCTCGCGCAGATGCAGCTCCTGGCTCTCCCAGATCCGCGCGACGAGCGCGTGCAGATCGAGCGGCCTCTTTTCGATCCGCTTCTGCTTGCGGCCGATTTTTGCAAAATCGAGCACGTTGTTGATCAGCCGCGTGAGCCGCTCCGCCTCGACGGTGATGATGCGCAAATACTGCCCCTGCTTCTCCGGCGGCTGAGGGCGATCGTGCATCAGTTCGGCAAACATGCGGATGCTCGTGAGAGGCGTCTTGAGCTCGTGCGACACGTTCGAGACGAAGTCCGTCTTCTGCTGCGCGAGCGCGAGCTGGCGGCGCGCATCCGCGACCACGAGCCAGCCGCCCAATGCGATCAACGCCACCGCGCCCGCGATCGTGAATGCGAGCGTGCGCCAGAGGCCGCGCGCACTTTCCGCCAGCGCGGTCGGACTCGCGAGGTAGAGTGCGGCCTCCCAGTGCGGCAGCGCCTCGCCGATTTCGCTCGCGACGAAAGGACGCTTCCAGTCGCGCGCGGCGGCATCGGCGGGCAGCGTGGCGACGGGCTTGCCGCGATCGTCGAGCAGCGCGAGGATAAATTCCGGCTTCGACTCCAGCGAAGCACGACCACTGCGCGATGACGCGGCATGGCGCTCCATCACGCCCTTCCACAGATCAGAGATTTGCGCGGCCTCGACGAGACAACCGAAGACCATCTCCGGCGCCTCGGGCGGGCGCACCCAGAAGATGAGGTTCAGCTTGTTTTCCACGAAGCGCGCGACCAATCCCTCGTCGCCCTCCTCGGTGAGGCTGCGGAATTCCGCCGTCTCCGGGATGATCGAGGACACCGCCGCGCTCTGCTGCCCGAGCATCTGCTGGGGCTCCACCTGCCTGCTGATGCTGTTGTTCAAAGCCATGATCGCGCCGGCTTTCGTCAGCGCAGACGGGTCGGTGGGTGTCTCGCCCGAAGACCGCCCGCCCTGCACGTCATCGGTTTTGCGGAGGGCACGCGATGCGATCTGCGCTGGCGCGGACGGCTGCGATTTTGGAGCGGGGAAATTCTGTGCCTGCGTTTCCACGGTGGGACGTGCGGTTGCGGTCTTCGTCGGCGCTGGGGCCGCGGCAGCAGGCGCTGTCGCCGTGGGCAGAGCGCGCACCTTGTCCGCGCCACTCGCTTCGGATCGTGGCATCGGTGCCGGTGCCTCCGGCAGAGACACAGGCGCTGCGGGTGTGTGCAAGCTGTCAGGGCGCAGCGACGTGATCGGCTTTCCCGATGAGGCGTCGGATCCGGAGCTGCCACCCGGCGCGGCGGTTTTCTTTGCGATGTCAGCCAGCGCCTTCATCTTCGACCCCGCCTCGTTACGATTGCGGTCGCTCAGATTCGTGTCACCCGCCGGAGCACGTTTTTCTTCGGGCTTCATCGCGGGCGCATCCTTCTGTTCCCGCTCTGCCACGATCCCGCTGCCCATGGCCTGCGCGCGAGCGGGCGATGGCGTCGCCAATGTTTCCTGCTTCCCACCGGCCATCGGCGCGGGACGCACGTCGGGCTGGACAAGCTGCTCAGCATAGCCGAGCGGAATTTCCTTTTGCTGAAACCCATCGGAATTATGCGGCGGAAAATTGAGCGCAGTCACGCCGCCGGGCGCGATGCCCGGCTGGAGGATCCCGTTCAGATTTCCCGGCCGAGCCTGCGCGGACATCATGCTGCTGAGATCGAACGCGTTCACATTCGGCGGCACCTGGCAGAAGGACTGCGTCACGCCGTTGAGCACGAGCATTTGCGGCGCGTTCATGCCGAGCGTCACGCCGGTGTTCGACTGCGTCTGCGGGATCATCGGTTCCAGGCCGCCGAGGCCGCCGTTCGTGTTCGACTGCGTGTCGAAGTTTAGCGTCCCACCGCCCGAATTGCCGAGGAGCACGACCTCCTTGGCCTCCACCGTGCTGTCGTTGTTTTGCGACGCATCCTTGCCTGCATTCGAGTTGTTCGCGGTGTTTGCGTAGCTGTTGCCGCCGTATTGATTCGCGAGCGCCCTGCCTTTTCCATACTCATTTTTGGGATTTCGGAGCACGCTGTTGTCGCCCGCCCAGTTGTAAACGATCGCCGGCTCCGTGCTCGTGAGGAAGCCGCCATTGCCGAGGAGAAACCGCTGAAGCTCCGGCTGCTTCGACGCGGATTTGACCGAGGGCGACGTGAGCTTACCGTCGGCATTGATCGCAAAGCCCACGGCCTTCACCTCCCACGCATCCGCGAGCGTGTTCGTAAAATCACGCGCGAGCGCCTCGGCGTCGCCCTTCGCGAGCAGGCGGTGGACGGTCTCGCCGAATCCACGCCGCTCCGCATCCACGGTGTCGCGCACTGTCACCGCGAGCGACTCCGTCTCCTTCTGGTAAAGTTCCGCCGTCCTGCGCTCGAAGACGATCTGCTGCTCCTCCGCGCTGCGCAACGCGAGCCAGCCGAGCACCACGCTCGGCAGCAGCACCGCCAACAGGAATATCCAGACGCTTTTCTTCATCGTTGCGCCTCACACTATGCGCCATCCCGCCCGCCGTGTCAGGCCGCGGTGCGGAGTTTGTAAAAGATTTGTCGCGCGCGTTTCCCGGGTGGAGCACGCGACTCGCGTGCTGTTTCCGGCGACTCGCCGGAAACAATCGACGGTGCTGCGTGCGCAGATTTGGGACGCGCGCGATGATCGGGGGATCAAACAACCAACACTGATCCTGCGGGTGTCTGCGGCGAGTCGCCGAAGACAGCACGCGAGTCGCGTGCTCCACCCGGAACGCTACGCCTTGGCCGTCGCGGTGACCTTCGGCGATTTCCGGCGCAGCGAGTGTTTCACAAGCTGCGAGCCGAAATCCCAGATCGGGCCGGGAAATTTGCGGCATTCGGCCAGCACGGAGTCAAAGGCATTCACGAAACGCTCGATCTCCTTCTCGCCCGTGACGAGCGGCGGGAGGATTTTCACCACGTCCATGCCGTGCCCGGCGATCTGCGTGAGGATGCGGTGCTTCCGGAAAAGTGTCGTGACGATCATCTGCGCGAACAGCTCCGACTCGACCATGTGCAGGAGCTTCCAGCCCATCTTCGCGGCGAATTCCTTCGGCTGGTGGAACTCGATCGCGATCATCATCCCGAGCCCGCGCACTTCCTTGATCAGCGAATGCTTCTCCTTCAGCGCGTCGAGGCGCTTGCGCAATTCCTCGCCGTTCACGCGCGACTGCTCGACGAGATTCTCATCGTCCAGCACCTGAAGCGTCGCGAGGCCGCACGCCATCGCGAGATTGTTGCGGCCAAATGTGGACGAATGCACCACGCAGCGGTCAAGCCGGCTGAAAGTCTTCTGGTACACCTCGCGCCGTGCGACTATGGCCGCGACCGGGACGTAGCCGCCGCTCAGTGATTTTGCGACTGTGATGATGTCCGGCTCCAAGCCCCAGTGCTGGAATCCCCACCACTTGCCAGTGCGCCCGAGGCCGGTCTGCACTTCGTCGCAGATGAAGAGCGTGCCCGTCTCGCGGCAGAGTTGCTGCGCCTTCGCATAGAAGTCGTCCTGCGGATACTGCACGCCCTTGCCCTGCACGGGCTCGATGATGAACGCGGCGATGTCGCGCCTTTCGAGCTTCGCCTTCAGCGCGGCAAAATCGCCCATCGCGATGCGCGTGCAATTTTCCAGCAGCGGCCCGAAGCCTTCCTGGAAATGCACATCGCCCATCACGGACAGCGAGCCGTTCGTGAGTCCGTGGAATGCCTTCTCGATCGACACGAGCCCCGTGCGCCCGGTCGCGGCGCGTGCAAATTTGATAGCGCCTTCGGTGGCCTCCGTGCCCGAGTTGCAAAAGAACACCGCGTTCAGGTGCGACGGCAATTTTTTCAACAGTGCCTCGGCGAGCAAGCCGCTGAGCAGCGAGCAATCCATCTGCACCATGTTCGGCAGATCCATCTCGAGCACATCGCGGATAGCCTGCTGCACGGCGGGATGGTTGCGCCCGATATTGAAGACGCTGTAACCGCTCAGGAAGTCGAGATAGTCGTGCCCATCGAGATCGTAAAGGTAGCAGCCGCGCGCGTTCGCATAGACGTGATCAAAGCCGATGATCCGCTGCACCGAGACCAGCGTGGAATTCAGGTGCTGCTCGTGGAGCTGATAGTTTTCGCCGAGGCGAGTGGTGATGAGGTTCTTGAGGTCGAGCGGCATCGGGCGCGGACATTACGCAGGAAGGGGCACAATGCGAGCGGCTTTTCCAAAGCGTTCGCCTCACCGCGGATCGGAAAACTTTCAGGCCGGCCTACTTCTTCTTCTTCGGCGGAGCCTTCTTCGGCGGGGTCGTTGTCGCAGGATCGCCGGAGATCGACGGTGCGTCCGCAAGTGATGGCGCGGCTGCCTTCACCTTGGCCTTGTACGAAGCCTCGCTGTAAAATTCCGCCTCGACCTTCGCGCCATTCAGCACCTGCACCGCGTAGCCCGTAATTTTCTTCCCGGATGCCCCGACCTTCTTGGCGGTCGCCTTGCCCTTGCCCCTGCCTTTGCCTTTCGCCACTTCGGTGTGCGCATCCGTGTAGGCGCTCGTGACCTCCTCGCTCTCCACCGTCTCCTTGCCGCGCGCCGCGAGCGACGACTTGCGCTCGCCCTGCTTGAGCACGGTGATGTTGTGATCCTTCATGTCATGGCCGAGGAAAAAATATTTCACCACGAGGCTGCTGATCGCATCGCCGGAGGTGTTCGACAATTTGATCGTCAGCGAACGGTGCTGCGTCTTCCCGCCCTGTGCCGACTGCCCCGGTTTTGCCTTCGGCAATTTCGTGCCGCTGTGCTGCTCGATCTCCATGCGGACCGGGCCGATGGCAGCGTGCAGTGAGGCGCTGAAAAATGCGGCAAACGCGAGGACGAGGGAGGCGAATCTCATGATCGCCGAAGCGATACGGCGGCGATCCGCGAAGGTCAATCCCAGCGCGCGATGGCCCGCGGCTTTCCCGTTGAGTTCATCGCGCGCATGGGTAACATCACCGCGAGATGAAACCTGCGATCAACTTCGAGGAAAAAATCGGCAAGACCGTGGGCAGGCGCACGGCCCCACGCGATCCTTTCGCGTTCGGAATGGCGCTGCAAAAATCGGGAGTCGAGATGGCCAGGACATTCCGTCTGCGCGGCATCCCAAAAGGGGTTTTCCGATTCCGTTCCCATGAGGAGGCAGACGCATGGCTGATGAAGCACCTGATTCGGAATCAGCAGAGCTAGAGCCACGCGCGCCGGTCGAGGACGACCTCGTCGCCATTTGCCGCCGCCTGAACGAACTCGGCGCACGGTATCTCGTTTGCGGCGGCTTTGCGATCATTCATGCAGGCTATGCGCGGTTCACGGGCGACATCGATCTGCTCATTGATGCCTCACTGGAAAATGAGGCGAAGATTTACGCCGGACTCGAAGTCCTCCCTGACAAGGCGGTGCGCGAACTCAAGCCGGGGGAAGTGAGTGAATACACCGTCGTCCGCATCGGCGATGAGGTGACTGTCGATCTGATGGCGTCTGCCAGCGGCATCGGGTTCGACGAGGCGGAGCCGCATATCGTCCGCCGTGAAGTGCAGGGCGTTTCCATTCCCTTCGCCTCCCCGCTGCTGCTCTGGCGAATGAAGTGCAAGACGCACCGCGAAAAGGATCGCGGCGATCTTTTTTTTCTGCGCCAGCTCCTCGAATCGCAGGGCATCACTCCGCCGGAGTGATTGCTACTTCGCTGGGATTTCGTTCAGCGTGTAATACGCGATCGGGTGCAGCACGGGGCGGCCGTCGGCGGAACGAACTCCGTCGAAATGAACCTCGTGGATGTCGCCCTGCGTGAGCTTGTCAAAGGTGAGGCGCACGGATTTGCCGTCGGCGGCGACGGTGGCCTTCGTGATTTTAGGGAACTTCTCATCCACCTCGTCGCCCCCGTATGCGGCGCGGTAAGCATAGGTGAACTGGCGCGCCTTGTAGCTCGCGATGTCGCCTGCGGTCTTCGCATCCACGGGCGCGGTGAAGGTCAGCTCGAAGCCGTCAGGCTTTGCGCGCATCTCGTGGACTTCGAAGGGCAGCTTGCCGGTCCAGTCGAGGCGCTCGAATGAGAACGGCTGTCCGCCCTTTGCGCCCCAGCCGCGGTCGCTGCCGCCGGCGAAGAGCTGGCCCTTGTCATTCATGCGCCCGCCGATGAGGCCGGACTTGAAGCCCTTCCGGAACGGGAACACGACGCCCTGCTTGATGCCGTTCACTTCCTCGATGAAGACGCGCGAGATGTTCGAGTGGCTCTGGTCGGCGATGAAGA
Source organism: Chthoniobacterales bacterium (assembly GCA_038238025.1). Taxonomy (GTDB): domain Bacteria; phylum Verrucomicrobiota; class Verrucomicrobiia; order Chthoniobacterales; family Chthoniobacteraceae; genus SXWH01. The sequence continues at coordinate 25,136 of JBBRYC010000075.1, read as the reverse complement.
GCTGCTTGGAAAACGGGCCGAATTTTCCGTCGCTGAGATCGGGAACGATGAAGGACGACGAGTTGCCGATTTTTCCATGTACCATGTAAACGACCGGCGGCACGAGTTCCTTGATGCGCTTGCGCTCGAGCACCATGCGGTCTGGGTCCGCGGGTTTCCCCTCGCCCTTTTTCTTCCCGCCTTGAAATGCCTCGGGGATCGGATCGATCGGGCGCGGCCCCATGTTCGGCGCGAGGTCATACCACTTGTTGCCGTCGGGGTGGCCCTGAAATGATCCGGGGACGAGATGCTGCAGCGTACACGCACCGTGCCACGGGCCCTGGTTGTCGGTGTAGTACACCTCGTTGTCGTAGTTCACGACGATGCCGCCGGGTGAGCGGATGCCGCTGCACGTCGGGACCATCGTGCCGTCCGGTTTCACGCGCACGCACCAGCCACGGAACGGGACGCTGCTGCTGAACGATCCGGTTAGGCAGAGCACGACCCAGATGTCGCCATCTTTGTCAAAGCGCGAGCCGAACGAGTACTCGTGGTAGTCGCCGCTCACGCCCCATTTGTCGCACACGGTCTCAAATTTGTCCGCGCGCCCATCGCCGTTCGTGTCGGTGAGCCGCGCAACTTCGTAGCGGTTCGTGATGGTGAGCGCCTTGTCCTTCCACGCGAGTCCCATGACCTCGTGCTGGCCGGATGCGAAGAGCTGATACTTCACATTCGCGGGCTCGCTGTCCGCGTTGCTCGCGGTCCAGATTTCGCCGCGACGCGTGCCGAGCGCGAGCCTGCCATCGGGCAGCAGCTCGATGGAGCTGACCTCGAGCGCGGTGCCCGGCGGCGTGTCGAAGGTGGTGATCTTGTAGTAGTCGGATTCCTGCGGGTCGGCGGCGCGGAGTGTTGCGGTCGCGAGGAGGAGGCCGGAGAGGATGCGGAGGGTTTTCATGTTCGGGAAAAAGTTAGTGCTCAGTGCTCTGTGCTCAGTGCTCAGTTCACTTCGTGTTCGCGGACGGCGCGTGCAGGCTTGGCCATGAGTAGGTCACTTTGATTTCAGCGCGCGCAGGCAGCGTGATGTCCTTGCCGTTCATCTTCGCGCCCTCGGCGGAAACGACGAATTTCGGATCGGAGTTGATCTCCGTGACTACGCGTCCGCTCTCCACGAGGAAGCCGCCGCCCTGCGGCGCGATCTTCGCGGAACTCGCGACACGGAAAAGCGCGCCAGCGGGAATTTTTCCGTCGAGCTTCAGCGTGCGGATGAGTTTGCCGTCGCCCGTCAGCGCGTCGCCCGTGACCTCGTAGCGTTCGCTCACCTTCACGCCCTCCCACTCGTAGTGGAAGGTCGGGATGCGCTTCTCATCCAGCTCGTAGCCGCGCCACGTGTAGCCCGCTGCGCGCCCGCCTTTTTCCAGCGCCGGCCACGTCGCGCCCTCGGCGATCACGGCGAAGGGCTGCGAGAGTTCCGCGGGGCGGAAGACGTCGAAGCCGAGCGGCGGCTGCGCGCCACCGCCGCGGCCGTTCCAGTGGCGCGCGGCGTCAATGAACGCGCCGCGCCACGCGATCGCGAGGTTCATCGCCTCGGTGCTCCACGCGATGCTCGCATTGCCAGGGTAGCCGACGCCGATGGCGCGGTTGCCCGTGCCGGTAATGAAATTGCGGTACACGATCGGCTCCTGCGCGACGACGAGCGGGAAGCCCGTGTTCTCGTTCTTGTTCTTCTTCTGCTTGCTGGCCGACTTCATTTCCGGGTGCTGCCACTTCGAGAGCGCCGTGGTGACAAACCCCTGCCCGCCCCACGCCGCAAAAAGCTCCGCCTGCCCTGCGGCCTGGAAGTATTCGAGGCGGAATTCGTGCACGCCCTTTTTCAGCTTCGCCTTGCCATCTCGGATCGTGCTTGCGGGATGGATGCCGTCATTTTCCACGACCCGCTTTCCATCCACGAAAATCCTCCCGCCATCATCCGATGCGACCTGAAAGGAATACTCGCCGTCCTTCGGCGCATCGAGCTTGCCGGTGAAGACGAGGCCGAACTCGTTCTTGTAATCGTCCACTTTGATCTGCACGAGGCCGTCCTTCACATCGCCCTCGCGGTGCGGCTTCAGCTTTGCAAAATCGGGCAGCGTCTTCCAGTTCCCGAGGAAAAGCTGGAACTTCAAATCCGTGAGCCCCGGCAGGCGCTGGCCCGTCTCGCCGACCGTCATCTTCCCCTGCATGATCGCCGCGTGGCCGGGGAATGTGCAGACGAACGGATACACGCCCGCCTTCTCCGGCGCGGTGAAAGTGATCTCGTCATTTTCCTTCGGGTTCAGCGGCTTCGAGTGCGCCCACATGCGCGGGTCGTCGGGGATCCAATTGCGCTTCAGCGCCTCCTCGGGCTTGTCCATCTGCTTGTTCGCCGCGGCGATCACATCCGTGCCGGGTTGGAAAAAGCAAAGGTTGTGCGGCATGTCGTCCTCGTTCTGGAAGACGATCTTCACCTTCTGCCCCGGCTTCACGTCGAACTCCGTCACGTCGTATTTCATCTGCGCGCGCAGCGTTTTGATCGTGATGGTCTCCACCTCCGCGGCGAAAGCGCCTGCGGCGAGAAGCCCGGTGAGGATCGTGGGAAGCGAGCGATGGATCATTTTCATGGAAAAGGGCGCGGAGTGTGGTGCGGGAAGTGGTGCGTTGGCGAGCGGAGTTTGTGTCCGGAGATGTCCCATTTTGGAGTTAGGAGTTAGGAGTTAGATGTTAGATGTTCAGCGGTGCAGTACACAGAACCCGTGACCGCATGCGTGAGGTGCCTTCGGCGGGATCAACGTCTAACATCGAACATCTAACGCCTAACTCCAAAATGGGACGGTGCGCTCACTTTTCCGCGGTCGGCGCGCCCTCGGCATCCGGGTTTCCGTGCGGAACTGGAAAATGCCCGAGTGGCTCCACGAGGTTTCCCGGCAGCGGCCACACTTTTTCCTGGACGCGCGCGGCGAGGTGCTTCGAGGTCGCATAACCGGCGGACATCATCTCGATCTTCGCGTCGAGATTGTCCACGTAGTGCAGCGCCCACGCCTCGGGCGTCTTCGGCACGACGGGGCTGCCAAATTGCAGTTCACCGTGATGGCTCGCGAGCAGGTGCAGCAGGTGCAGCCGCACGTCTTCGCACGCGGGATCGAGCGGCAGCCAGCCGGCCCACGACGGCCCTTGCTGGAGCCGGCGCCAAAGCGTGTTCACCACCTCGATGCCGATGGTGATGTGCCCGAGAAGTTCGCCGCGCTCATCGAACGGCATCATGAATCCGTCCACCGGCATCTGGTTTTCCCACAGCTTCCCACAGTCGTGGAAAAGCACGCCCGCGGCGAGCAGGTCGCGGTTCAGCGACGGATACGCGGACGCGATCGCCATCGCCGAACGCATCATCTGCGCGACGTGCTCGACGAGCCCGCCGCGGCGCGCGTGATGGTTCATGCGCGCGGCGGCGGCACGGCGGAAACGGTCGCCGAAGTCATCGAGGAAAAGCCCGCACAGCGCCGCGAGCCGCGGGTCGGCGAGCGCGCGCACCGTTTGATCCAGGTACGCAAAATCGGCCGCCTGCCTGCCGCGCACGTCCTTCGGCCCGTCGAGCAATTCGGCGAGTTCATCGGGCTGGAGTTCGCGGATGGTCCACCGCTTCGAGTCCAAGCCGAAGCCCGGACTCATCGTGAATTCGCCCTCGACTTCCACAAATGCGCCCGGCTTTGCGCCCTCGCAAAATTCAAACGCCGGCCCGTCGCTCCACGCACGCAACGTGAGCTTTGCCCCCGCGTCGGCGAGCACGGCGGCGTAGAACGGCTTGCCCTCGCGCGTGTCCTTGCGCGTGAGCGATTCGATCTGCGCATGCACGCGGGCCTCGACGCGGCTTTCGGCTGCGGCGCGCTTGAGCTGCACGATTGGCAGGAGATCCATGCAGGTGTGATCGAGGTCGCGGGCGGGCGCTGTCGAGCAGGAAAGCACTGTGCTTTCATGAAAATGCCGTGACCGACATGTAAATACATTGCAAATGCAGGCACGCAGCTTATTCATCTGCAGGTCGCTCCCCAGCTCCATGCAGCATTCCCCCCACCGCCATCCCCTTGCCTCCCGCGTCGCGGGCTTCAGCCTTGTGGAGGTCTCGCTCGCGCTGGTAGTCGTCGCGATCGCGCTGGTCGCACTGCTGGGACTGCTGCCCTCGGGGATGAATAATTTCCGCGCGGCGATGGACTCGCAGGTCGCCGGCGAGATTTTCCAGCGCGTCGTCGCGGATGCGCAGGAGACGGATTTCGACACGCTGATCAAGGGCGGCACGGACACGGAAAAGGGCGGCGACGGCTCGCAGTTTTACCGGCTCCCGCTGCGGCATTTCGACAACCAGGGCACCGAGGTGAAAATCACAAATCCCGATCTCCCGACGCCCACCGAGGCAAAGGCGATCCTCTACACCGTGCGCGTGCGCGGCTCGCTGCCGGGCGATCCCGATCCGGCGAAACACACGGCGACTTTTGCGACGTCGCTGCCGGGCGTCGCCGCGCCGCGCTTCAATCCGCGCGGGCTCACATTTCTCACCGTGCAGATCGCGACCACGGGCGGCACGCGCCAGCTTTCATCGCTGGTGGATTCGCAGACGTTCCTCATCAGCCCGTCGCTGGCGGCGAAGTCCTCGCTCGCGGTGCGCAACTACGTGTCCGTCGTCGCGCGGAACGGCTACAAGCCATGAGCAGGCCACCCACTCCCAGCGAGCGCGCTGCATTCACACTCATCGAGGTCCTCGTGGCGGGGGCAATCATCGTCGTGATGATAGGATTTCTCGTCGGGGTGATGGATCAGACGACGCGGGTCTGGTCGGGCGCATCGGCAAAGGTGGAACAGTTCCGCGAGGCGCGCACCGGCTTTGAGCGCGTGACCTCGCGGCTCTCGCAGGCGACGCTGAACACGTACTGGGACTACGACAACCCGACGAAGCCCACGCGCTACCAGCGCCAGAGCGAGCTGCGGTTCATCACCGGCAGTGCGCCAGGGCTGCTCGGTGCCAGCACGTCCGGCGCGCGCATCACGCATGCGATGTTTTTCAATGCGCCGCTGGGAGTCACCGGCAACGTCACCTACTCCGGCCTCGCGAATGCGCTGAACACGTTCGGATATTTCGCGGAACTCGCCGACGACACCGGGCAGCGCCCGCCTTTCATCACCACGGCCATGATCCCGGCGCGCTGGCGTTTCCGGCTCATGGAGTTCTCGCAGCCGACGGAAAACTTCAGCGTGTACCAGTACACGAATGGCAACCCCGGGGCCGTGACGAACGCGTGGTTCTCGACTGACGCGAACAACGCGGCGGGGCTCAAGCGTGTCGTCTCGGAAAATGTGATCGCGTTCATCATCACGCCTCGCCTCGCGAAGGCGGAGGAACTGCCGCTCCAGGCCACCCCGACGCATTCGCCGCTCGCGCCGAACTACAGCTACAGTTCGACGAGCACAAATGCGACTGCGCAGCTTAACCCGAAGAACCAGCTCCCGCCAGTCGTGCAGCTCACGATGGTCGCGATTGACGAGAAGTCCGCGGACAAGCTCGGGCTCTCCTCCATTGGGCAGGCGGATATTTTCAAAATCACGGCCCTTTCCCTTTTTACTGACACCAAGAAATTCACGGCCGATCTCGCGACCCTCGAGGCGACACTCGCCACGATGCGGGTACGCTACCGGATTTTCACCACCAACGTCCACATTCGCGCCGCAAAATGGAGCCGAGAGCAGATCAACTGAACGGAGGACATCCGTCCCGGCGCAGGGCGGTCGCACTCGTCCTGGTGCTCGCCTTTCTCGTGCTGGTCGCGGCAAGCGTGGTCGGGTTTTTCGCCACCGCCACTTCCGCGCGGCGCGAGGCCGGCAGCTACGAATCGGGCATCGCGGTGAAGCAGCTCTCGGAAATGGTGACGAGTGTCGTGATGGGCCAGATCGCCGACGGCACCAGGAGCTGGGAAATCCCGCCCGTGTCCGCATCCGCCAAGGGCGGCGGCGCGCGGCTCACGTACTCGACGCAGCCGGGCCTCATCCGCACCTTCACGGACACCGGCGAGGCCGGGCGCATCTTCAAGCTGTATTCGTCCGACACGATGGTCACGCAGCCGCGCGGCGTCTGGAGCGTGGGCGGCCAGCTCGCAAACGAGGTGCCCGCAAGCTGGCCCGCGCAGCCCGCGCACTTCGCGGACTTGAACCAGCCCGTGCTCTTCGAGGATCCCTCGGGCGTCATCAAGCCGGCCGGTTCGTTGCGATATTCTTCCGCCGCATATCCGATCCTCGATCCGCTCGCACTGCTGCCGGTCGCCGGCGGGACCGCGGGCGTGGAGGGCTTCGACCTGCGCGGCGTCCCGGGCTACAAGGGCGGCGCAGGCCAGCCCTCGTTCAAGCCCGAGGATGATCCGACCGCACCCGCCACAGCAGGCACGACGAGCAACCCCGCGCCCATGCCCGTGCGATGGATCTACGTGCTGCAGGATGGCACTTTCACCGTGCCGAATGCCGCCACGGCGGACACGCTCACCGCCGACTGGTCCGGCCTGCCCGACGGCAGCCCGCTGAAGCCGGGCAAGACGAACCCGATCATCGGCCGCATCGCATTCTGGACGGACGACGAGACGTGCAAGCTGAACGTGAACACCGCCGGCGAGCCGACGCCGTGGGACACGCCGCGTGCGATCACGATCCAGGATCTGAACTACGGGCGCTACCAGCCCGCGTATCAGGAATACCAGCGCTTCCCCGGCCACCCGTTCGGGACCGCGTTGAGCCCCGTCCTGTTCCCAGGGAAAAAGCTCACAACCGCGCAGAAGGAGGACATCTACCGCATCATCCCGAGGCTCGGAACTGGCGGCACGCTCGGCGGCACACGCGAGATCCCGCGCGGGATCAGCCAAAGTAACCCCGCATATCAGTCCGTGAAAATCACGCTCGATTCCGACCGGCTCTACGCGAGTGCCGATGAGTTTCTTTTCGCACCGCCCGCGACCGCAGGCCTGCGCCCGGAGAATCCCAACGTGGCGGGTACCACGCTGCCGAAATTCAAGGAGCAGTTGAAGCGCTCGCGATTTTTCCTCACCGCCAGCAGCCGCTCGCCAGAGGTCACGCTCTTCGGCACGCCGCGCATCAGCCTCTGGCCGGTGAGCACAGCCGCCGCGACGCGCACGCCATTCGACACGCTCGCCGCATTCTGTGCATCCATCGGGCCGGACAGCACCGCGAAGCCCTCGATGCCGTTCTATTTTCAGCGCCAGGATTCCACGAGCCCGAAGAAGGACTACGACGACATCGCGCGCAACAAGGCGCTCTACCAATATCTCCAGGCGCTCACCTCGCAGCCGGTGCCGGGCTATGGTGGAAACTTCAAACAGAAGTGGGGTGACGACCGCGATCAGGTGCTCACGGAAATCTTCGACTACATCCGCTGCGTGAACCTGCGCGACCCCGTGCAGATCTCGCGGGGCGTCGCGCGCTTTGCCGACAACGGCCAGGTCGCACCGATCCAGATCGGCACCACGCAGGGCTTCGGCCGCTATCACACGCTCTCGCAGTTCGGCTTCCACTTCATCTGCGCGCAGGATTTCCCGGCCGACAAGGCCGTGGCCGAGGGCGACATAGCCGGCGCGAGCGCGGCGAAGCTTGCGAAAGGCGAGCGCGCCATCGAGGCGTCGTTCCTTTTTTCGCCATTCAGTGCGAGTCTCGGATTTTATAAAATGGCGGAGGATCTCGAGTATGAGGTCACCTTCAAACCGGGGTTCACGCTGGACGGACAGGATCTGAAGATGGAGGCGGCTTCCGGCAAGACGACGCTGAACAACAAAATCGGCTCCGGCTGGCACAACAACGGGCGCGAGCACGGCGGCCCCGGCGGGCTGCGCGGCCCGGTGCAGGCGCTCGGCGGTGGCGGCTACAAGTACGTGAGCAAGGCCACGCCGCGCGTGAAGATCGCAGCCGGTGCGACGACGATGAAATTCTCCGGCGGGAAGATCGAAGTGAAGATCTCGATCAAGGGCAACCTCATCCAGACCTTCCAGCTCGATTTTCCCGGCGGCAGTTTCCCGGTGCCGAAGCTAGTGCGCAGCGGCACCACCGCCTACCGCGGATGCGGCGCGACCGACGCGAATTTCTGGTGGACGTTTGGCCAGCGCTATTCCCGCGCCGGCCAGACTCCGCACGCGCCGAGCACGGAATATGCCGCCACCACGCGCCGCTGGGCGGACAGCGGGCCTTCGGGCTTCAAGGCCGGCGGGCTTTTCCGCGCCGAAGATGTCGTGCGCTCGATCGTGCCCGAGCACGGCGACCTCCGCCATATCGCCGCAAAATCGCAGATCGCCGCGACGGAATTTGTGAAGGTCCGCGCCGCCGAATGGGAATCGAACTACCGCTTCGTCCACGCGTTCGTCTCCTCCGCAGGCAGCCATTTCCTCTACGGCTTCGGCAACGAGCCCGGCCCCAGCCCCTCAGCAAACCCCGACGACATCCCGGGCTCACTTCCCACGGATCAATTGGTTCCAAACATGTCCTACCACTACTCGCGCCTCCCCGAGATCCGACCGGGTGCCGGGAAAAAGTACAACCTCTGGGGCGACTTCGACAACGGCATGGCCGCATGGCCCGACGGTGCCTACATCAACAAGCCCGACGAAGGCAGCCAGGGCTCCACAAATTCGCCCTACACGTACTACGCGTGGAATTTTCAGGAGTCCACCGACAGCTTCTTTTCCCCGAGCCGCCTCGTGCCCAGCGCCGGCATGCTCGGCTCGCTGCCGACCGGCATCAAGCGCCACACCGCGGCAACTCCGCACGCGTGGGAGACGCTGCTCTTCCGCCCGCAATCCGGGCATCCAGGGGAAAAATTGACGCCGAAGGATCACCTCATCATGGATCTTTTCTGGATGCCCGTCGGCGAGCCGTACCCGATCAGCGAGCCATTTTCCACGGCGGGAAAAGTGAACCTCAACTACGAGATCGCGCCCTTCAGCTACATCCGCCGCACCACCGCGCTGCGCGGCGCGATGAAGGCCGATGAGCCGCTCCTGCTCATCAACAGCGGCTCGAAAATCTACAAGCTGTGGGACCACGAGACGAACGATCATCCTTTCGGACTCCCGAGCAACCCCGCAGGCACCGACGCGCAGGTCCGCACCGACTGGACGAAGGCCTACAACGGCCAGGCGCCCTTCGATCAGCTCCGCCGCCCGATCGACGTGGAGAAGACGCTCAAGCAGGCCGACGATCGGTTCGCCGCCGGCAACGCCTTCCGCTCCGCGACGGAAATCTGCGAGCTGCACCTCGTCCGCGAAGGCGAGGATCTCGCGAACTACAAGAACGGCACCATCGCCAGCGGCTCGCTCCCGACCGGCGACAACGTCCGCGAGCGCCCGTACACAAATCTCTACGCGAAGCTCACCACGAAATCGAACACCTTCAACGTCCACATGCGCGTGCAGGTCCTCCGCAAGCGAACGGGCGCATCCGCCGACTTCGCCGTGTGGGACGAGGGCCTCGACACCGTGGTCGCCGAGCACCGCGGCTCCGCGCTCATCGAGCGCTACGTGGACGCGTCGGATCCGAACCTCCCCGACTTTGCGACAAAAACGGATGCAACTCTGGACAACTACGCTAGGTTCCGCATCGTGAGCACCAACAAGTTCTCCCCCTGAAATGACCATGAACACCCAGCTTCCCGGCGGCAGAAAAGCGTCCGCATTTTCCCTCATCGAACTGCTCGTGGTCATCGCCATCATCGGCATCATCGGCTCCATCGCCGTGCCCGCCGTGGGCAATCTGCTCAAGGGCACCTCGCTCACGCAGGCCGCCAACATGATCACCGACACGATCGCCGGCGCACGCCAGCAGGCGCTCACGAGAAACCGCAGCGTCGAGGTGAGATTTTTCCGCTTTTGGAATTCCGAGGTGATCGGCGAGCCGATGCCGAGCGTCGCCTCGGACCTCGACGCCACCCCGCCGGGGCTCAAATACAAGGCGCAGTACCACGCATTCCAAGCCTTCGAGATTGCCGATGGCGGCGTTGCAAACCCGATCGGCAAACTGGCCATTCTGCCGAACACCGTGATCCTCAGCTTGGAGCCCTCACTTTCCAGCCTGCTGGGAAACACCGACGCGCAGGCAGGCCCCGTGAAGACGAAGCCCGGCCCGAATGATCCCGAACTGCCCCGCAACGTGGCGAACCGCTACGAATACGTCGCCTTCCGCTTCCAGCCGGACGGCGCCACGACGCTCTCGCCGACCAAGGGCCCCTCAAACGGCCTGTGGTTCATCACCGTCCACCTGCTCGCCGATCTGAAGCCTAAAATGGATAGCCCACCGCCAAATTTTTTCACCTGGATGATCGATCCCGTGAGCGGCAGCTCGAAGATCATGCGCCCCGGCGTGAAATAGGCGCGCTCGGCAGAGCGCAGCGTGGGCCTGCTGCTGTAGCGGGCTGATCGGATGACGGATGGATGATCAGCGGGCATCGCAGCCACTCGTCATTCGTCATTTCAAAAATGACGGTCAGCCTCAGTGCCCGCCCACATACGCCTCCCACTCCGGCGGCAGCGGCGCGCTCTCGATGCCATCGGCGATGCGCCCCTCGAACGCGGGATTAAACTGCGTGGTCGTCCCGTACACCATGATCGTGTCGCGCGATCCCTCCGCGCGCAGCGCATGCGCCACGCCGGCGGGAATCACCAGGCCAGCGTTGTTCGCCCCGCGCTGGTCGTCGCCCTCGATGATGAAGCGCATCACCTTCCGCGGCATCCCCGCGCGCTCATCCACGAGCAGCATCTCCACATTGCCCTGCACAAAGAACATCGCATCCCACTGCTCGCGATCGTACGGGCGCAGCGCGAAATTTTTCGGCTCCTCCACGAACAGCCTGCGGAACCACGCCTCGGGAGCCGTGCCCTCGGGGATGTGCGGCGGGTGAATGTGAAAACCCTTCGCCGTGCCCGCGAACATGCACGCCGTCGCCCACTGCCGCGGCCACATGCCGATCGCGTGCAGCGGCCCCTCGCCCTGCCGTGCAAATTCGCCGAAAAATCCGCGGTGCCGCTGCGGAAAAACACGGCGCGAAAAAAGCTCCACGCCGGGAATCCACGCCGAGTCGAATTCCGCGCGCTTCGCGATCACCTCGCCCGCCTCGATGCCGCTCGTGGCGAGACGCTCCGCCGGTGATTTCTGCGAGTAGTCGCGCTGCCCGAGGCGTGCCGTCGCGGAGGATGTCAGTCCTTTCCAAAATGGATTCATGCGTGTGGACGGTAGTGAGCCGGACACCGCGAGTCTAGCGCCCGTCATGCACTTTTGAGACGGTGACGTGCTGAGGACCAAAGGCCCGTCTCCATACCAGCCCAGCAACGCCTAGGGCTGGTATGATTCGCACCGTCGGTGCTCTGAAGCCCGCCACTCAAAGCGGATGACAGGCTCTCACGCCGCGATCAAAAGCAGCCCGCGTGCAGATCGCGGAATGCCGCGCCGAGAAAGTCGAGCATCCGCGAAGGCGTGAGCGATTCCTCGCTTTCGCCGCCGTGCGAAATCGCGATCTCACTCGCGCGCCCGCACAGCCATGCGCCGAGCCGTGCGGCGTCGAATGGCCGCACGCGCTGGCCGATGAGCGCGGCAATCACGCCCGTGAGCGCATCGCCCATCCCGCCGACGGCCATGCCCGGCGTGCCAGTCGTATTGAAGCTGATCGGCTCGCCGGATTTGCCGGTGAGCGTGCGCGCCCCCTTGAGCAAAAGCGTGCAGGGAAAACGCCGCGTGAAATTTTCCACCACCGCGCGCCGCGACTGCACGGCGGAGCCCGGCGCGAGCCGCTCCATCTCGCCGGGATGCGGCGTGAGCACTCGCTCGCCGGCCGCTTCCCCGAGCACGGCGACATCCGGCGCGATGGCATTCAGGCCGTCTGCATCGAGCACGACGGGCTGCGAATATTTCCGCACCAGCTCCGCGACATCCGCCGCAGGCTGCGTGCCGATGCCGGGGCCGATCGCGAGCGCGTCGTGCCGCATCGCGAGCAGTTCCTCCGTCGCCGGCAGCTCGCGCACCATCACCTCGGGCAGGACCCTGATCGCCAGCGCCTCCGCGATTTCCGCCGGGGCAAAAAGCGTGACGAGCCCCGCGCCCGCGCGCACACACGCCGCCGAGCACAGCACCGCCGCGCCGAGATAGCCGCGCGATCCCGCGATGATGCCCACGCGCCCGCAGTCGCCCTTGTGCGTGTCGAATGCGCGCCTCGGCAGCAGCGCGCCGAGATTTTGCGGCGTCGCCACGACTGCGTCCGCACGCGAGGCATCGAGCCGGCTGCTGAGTTCGCGCAGGGGAAGCACGCTGAGCCGCCCGGTAAAATTCACCGCGGAATCCGCGACGAGCCCCTGCTTGGCAAAGCCGATCGTCAGCGTGTGATCCGCGACGATGCACGCGGGGTCCGCGGTGCCCGTGTCGCCGTTCAGCCCGGTCGGGATGTCGAGTGCGAAGACGGTCGCATTCCCGCCGCTGCGACGCCGGTTGATCGCGCGCGTGATCCCGGCCAGCGGCTCGCGCAATGCCCCGCTGGCACCGATGCCGAGCAGCCCGTCGAGAATCACGAGCGGCTCGCCCGAAATGGAATCAAGCTCCGCAATTTCCGCACGCCTGCACTGCGCCGCAGCGGCGAATTTTTCCCGCGGCAGCGGCCCCCATTCCGCATCTGGGAACGCCGCGACGAGCCGAACGTCCCATCCCCACGCCGCGAGATGCCGCGCGGCGACGAGCGCATCACCGCCATTGTTTCCTTTTCCAAACACCGCGATGCACACGCCGGGCCTCGGAAAAAATTGCCGCACCGCGCGCGCAATCTGCGCGCCCGCCTCCTCCATCAGCGCGTCCGCGGACACGCCTTCGTCAAACGCGCGCCGCTCCAGTTCCTTCATCGCGGCGCAGGTGAAAATCATCGGAACACCTCGCGATGCACGCTCAACGGTAGCGCGAGATGACCGCCGCGCCGACCGCCTCCGCGAGTTTTTGCCGATACGAGCTGCTGCCGATGCGCCGCGCCTCGCCCCGGTTTGTGAGGAAACCGAGTTCGCAAAGCACCGCCGTGTGCCGTGCATGGCTCAGCACATAGAGTGGTCGCGATCTCACAAATCGCCCCGGCGATTGAGTGGATGACACGAGAGTCCTGAAAATCCGCTCTGCGAGCGCGGCACTTTCGCGACCCCGGTAAAAATACGTCTCGATCCCGGACGCATCGAAATTCGGCGCACCGTTGAAATGGATGCTCACGAAGACCGCATTCGACTGCGCGTTCGAGATGTTGCAGCGATCCGACAGCGTCACAAAGTAGTCGCCCTTGCGCGTCATCACCGTGCGAAAACCCGCGCGCCGCAGCACGCCGTCGAGCCGCTTCGCCACGTCGAGCGCGTAGCCTTTCTCGGCGATGCGCTGCCCCGGCATCCCGCCCTGGTCATGCCCGCCGTGCCCGGCATCAATCACGATCGTGGGCGCTGCGCACGCCGCGCACGCGAGGATGATCAGGACGGCGATGATGTTCGGAAATTTCATGAGGTGGTGATTTCGGGCGTCCCGTGCGATGCGGAAAATTTTCCCTTGGCAGCCGCCGTTTTCTTGTTAGTTTCTCCGGCCCTGAACGGTGGCTGTAGCTCAATGGTAGAGCTCCGGTTTGTGGTACCGGCTGTTGCGGGTTCGAGTCCCGTCAGCCACCCCAGGTTTCTTTTTGCGTGCGGTGAAGTCATCGTTCGTGCGTGCATTTGCCGCTCAGCGCGACCATGTCGGCTCGGAGATTTTCCCCGCGCCGCCCACGATCGCCGTGCGCGTGCCGGTCTGCGTGTCGAGCATGATGAGCGAGCTGCCGGATGCAAAGACAAGGTGCCGCGAATCCGCACCCCACGCCGGGCCTTCGCCATCACCGACCGTGCGCGCAGTGCCGCCGTTCAGATCGAGGATCGCGACAGAAAATGAACCGCCGCCGCGCGTGTTGAACGCGACTTTTTTTCCATCCGGCGACCAGCTCGGCGCGGTGTTGTAGCCGAAACCCGTCGCGAGCCGCACGGGGCTGCCGCCGGCTGCGGACACGCGGTAGAGCTGCGGCGAGCCGCTGTCGTCGCTGCTGTAGATCAGCTCGCCGCCATCCGGCGACCACGTCGGCGAACTCTCCACGCCCGGCGTGCGCGTGATGCGCCGCGCGGAGCCGCCGCCGGAACCCGTGACGTAGATTTCCGGGTTGCCGTCCTTGCTCATTGTCACCGCGAGCTTGCCGCCGTCGGGGGAAAATTTCGCGCCGCTGTTTGTGCCGGGATATTTCAGCACGCGCGTTCGTGCCCCGCTCGCGAGCGTGATGCGATACACATCCGCGTAGCCGCTCTGGTAGCCGGTGTACACGAGCGACTGACCGTCGGGGCTGATGCCCGGCGAGACGCTGATCGTGCCGTCGTGCGTGAGCTGCACGAGATTCGAGCCGTCCGCGTCGCAGGTGAAGATTTCCTTTTTCCCCGTGCGCGTGCCGACAAATGCAATCTTCGTCGAGGCGATGCCGCGCACGCCCGCGAGCGCCTCGGTGATGTCGTCCGCAAAACGGTGTACTGCCGCATGCCCGGAGCCGCCGTAGTTTTTCGAGAGCGACACTTTCCCGTCCTGCGCCGTGACCGTTCCGTGCAGCCCGCCCGACTCGCTCGCGCTCGCGGTGAACTGCGCCTGATCCGCGCCCGTGATCGCGAAGTAGCCGGAATTTGAAAGGTCGCGCTTCAGCGTCTCGAGATCGCCGCCGGAGAGCCCGGTGACGGCGATGTTCATCTTCGTGCTTTTCACGATCCGAATTTTAGGCTCCTCCGCAGCGAGCGTGAGCGAGGGCAGCAGGAACAGCAGCGAGGCAATGGCAATTCTCATTCGCGCAACGTTGCCAGAACCGTCGCCGAATGTCGCGAATTTGTTGAGCATGTCCGATGAATGGCAGCGCGAGTGACGGCCGCGATCCGACGCGGGCAATCGGCGCGCGAGGTGAGGCTCAAACTTCGCGCCCCGGATACCGGCGCAATCGGAGCAGGTGCCAGCGTTCTGTGATGCGCCCGATGTCATTGAAACCGAAGATGCGCCCGGTGACAGAGCCGATTGCCGTGAGCGGCACGATGCGCGTGCTATCGAGGCGGAAGTGTTCCGTCCACTTGTCCGTGCGCGGGTTGAAAAAGCGGACAAGCTTCCCGGTCTCATTGAGCGAACCGAGATCGGAGCCTTTGCGCCGGTTGCAGTGAAAGCACGCGAAGGCGAGATTCGCGTCGTCATCGGCACCGCCGTGCTTCCGGCTGATGATGTGATCCACCTCGCAGCCGGAGAACGTGTCGTCCTCGCGGATGAGGCAGTATTCGCAGCAACCATGTGCGCGGCGCGCGACGAGCGCGCGGGTTTCCGCCGGGAGAGTGTCAGGCACTGGCGAGACGTTCGCGGGCGCGGGCCTTGGCGAGCCGCATCAGGTGTTCGAGTTCCGCGAAGTGATCCATTTCGCTCCGCTCCTCTGCGGAGAGCGCGCCTTCCTTTTCACGCCGCAGCAAGTCCGCCATGCGCGCCTTCTGCTCCGGTGTCGCCTGAAACTCCGCCACCGCCCTCGTGCTCGGGCCGGACGCGATGAAATCAACGATCTCTTCGTAGGCACTCATGGAAGGAGAATACGACGCGGTTGCGTTGCGGCAAGAGTGCAGTGCGCGGGACTATGCCCGCAGCTTGATCATCAGATCGCCGGCCTCGACGGCTTCGCCGACGGCGACGAGCACTTCGGCGACCGTGCCGTCGGCGGGAGCGAGGAGATTCGTCTGCATTTTCATCGCCTCGAGCGTGGCGAGTTTGTCGCCCTTGGTGACGGCTTTTCCGACGCTGGCTTCGAGCGCGGTGACCATGCCGGGGATGGGCGCGCCGATTTGCATCGGGTCGCTCGCGGCGGCCTTGGCTCGGCTCTTCACTTCCTTCGAGATGCTCTTGTCGAGCACCGTCGCATCACGCGGGAGGCCGTTCAGTTCGTAAGTGATCACGCGGCGTCCGTCCTTGTCCGGCGTGCCGATGTTGATGAGTTTGATGATGAGCACTTTTCCCTCCTCGATGCTCACAGCGACCTGCTCGCCGGGGCGCAGGCCGTAGAAAAACGCGGGCGTCGGCACGCAGCTCACGTCGCTGAAACTCGCCTGGAATTTTGCGAAATCCGCGAAGACCTGCGGATACATGAGGTGCGAGTAAAGATCGTCGTCGCTCGCCTCACGCTTGGTTTTCTCAGCGACCTCGGTGCGAGTGTCCTTGAGAATCACGGGCTCGGGCTTTGTGCGTTTGATCTTCTTGTCGCCGAGGACGGCGCGCACCACGTCCCTCGGGAAACCACCCATCGGCTCGCCGAGTCCGCCGCTGAGCATGTCGAGCACACTCTCGGGAAATGCGATGCTGCCGGGCTCAAGGTTCACGACGTC
Source organism: Chthoniobacterales bacterium (assembly GCA_038238025.1). Taxonomy (GTDB): domain Bacteria; phylum Verrucomicrobiota; class Verrucomicrobiia; order Chthoniobacterales; family Chthoniobacteraceae; genus SXWH01. The sequence continues at coordinate 8,703 of JBBRYC010000075.1, read as the reverse complement.
GGTCGGCTTGATGCCGCGCGTGAAAAGGAACAGCGCCATGTCGCCGACGACCTTGCTCGAGGGCGTGACTTTTACGATGTCGCCGAAGAGGTCGTTCACCTCGCGATAGCAGCGCGCGATTTCCGGCCAGCGGTGTCCGAGGCCCATGCTCGTGGCCTGCTCGCGGAGGTTCGTGTACTGGCCGCCGGGCATCTCGTGGAGATAGACCTCGCCGCTGCCGGTTTTCGGCGCGGTGTCGAAGGGCGCGTAAAAATTCCGGACGTGCTCCCAGTAGTCGGAAAACTCGTTCAGCGTATCGAGGTCGAGGCCGGTTTCGCGCGGCGTGTTTTGCAGCGCGGCGACGATGCTGTTCATGTTCGGCTGCGAAGTGCTGCCGCTCATGCTCGCGATGGCGAGATCGACAATATCCACGCCCGCATCACTGGCCTGCAGGACGCTCGCGGCATTCACGCCACTCGTGTCGTGCGTGTGAAAGTGGACCGGAATTCCGATCTCATCCTTGAGCGCCTTCACGAGCGCCTTCGCCGCGTATGGCCGGCAAATTCCGGCCATGTCCTTGATCGCGATCATGTGCGCGCCCATGCGCTCCAGTTCCTTCGCGAGCGAGATGTAGTATTTCAGCGAATACTTCGTGCGTTTCGGATCGAGGATGTCGCCGGTGTAGCAGAGCGCGCCTTCGCAGATGCCGTGCGTGTCCTGCACCGCCTCCATCGCGGCTTTCATGTTCGCAAGATCGTTCAGCGAATCGAACACGCGGAAAATATCCATGCCCGCCTCGGCGCTGTGCTTCACAAAACCGGCGACGACATTCGCGGGGTAGCTCGTGTAGCCGACAGCATTCGCGCCGCGCAGGAGCATCTGGAAGCAGATGTTTGGCACCGCCGCGCGGAGCTGGCGAAGGCGCTGCCATGGGTCCTCGTTCAGGAAACGCATCGCGGTGTCGAAGGTCGCGCCGCCCCACATTTCCAGACTGAAAAGCTCGGATGTGCGGCGCGCGACGGCGGGCGCGATTGTGAGCATGTCCGCAGTGCGGACGCGCGTGGCCATGAGCGACTGGTGCGCGTCGCGGAATGTCGTGTCGGTGATGAGCAGACGCTTCTGCTTCAGCGTCCACTCGGCGAATTTCTTCGGCCCGAGTTCGAGCAACAACTGCCGCGTGCCTTTCGCGGGTTCCACGCGACCGTCCCACTTCGGCACGGCTGCGGCTTTCAGCGGCTGCTCGGGCCGGTAGCCTTTCGCGTGCGGGTTTCCGTTGATGATGATGTTGCCGAGGAAATTGAGCAGCTTCGTCGCGCGGTCGCGGCGGGGCTTGAAGACGAAGAGCGCAGGCGTCGTGTCAATCAGCGTGGTCGTCGCCGAGCCGCTGCGGAACACCGGGTGGTTGATCACGTTTTCGAGGAACGGCGTGTTCGTCTTCACGCCGCGGATTCGGAATTCGCGCAGCGCGCGATCCATGCGGTCCAGCGCGTTGTGGAAGGTCGAGCCGCTCGTGGTGATTTTCACCAGCAGCGAATCATAGAACGGCGTGATGACCGCGCCCGCGTCGCCCATGCCTGCATCGAGCCGCACACCGTAGCCGCCGGCGCTGCGATACGTGATGATCTTGCCGTAGCTCGGCGTGAATTTATTCGCGGGATCCTCAGTGGTCACGCGGCACTGCACGGCGAAACCGTTGCGCGGGATTTTGTCCTGCGGCGGAATCGCGACCGCCTCGCTGTCGAGCGCGTGGCCCATCGCGATGAGGATCTGCGAGCGCACGAGATCGATGCCCGTGATTTGCTCCGTGACCGTGTGCTCGACCTGGATGCGCGGGTTCATCTCGATGAAAAACCACTCGTCCGTATCGAGGTCCAAGAGGAACTCGACCGTGCCCGCGTTGTCGTACCCGATCTCCCGCGCGATGCGCACCGAGGCGTCGCAAAGCTCGTTGCGCACCTTGTCGGAAAGCCCGTAGCTCGGCGCGATCTCGATGACTTTCTGGTGCCGCCGCTGCACCGAGCAATCGCGCTCGTGGAGATGCACCGCATTGCCGTGACTGTCGCCGAGCACCTGCACCTCGATGTGCTTCGCGCGTCCGATGTAGCGTTCCAAAAATACCGCGCTGTTTCCAAACGCGCGCTCTGCCTCGCCCTGCGCCTCGTCGAGCAGCGCATCGAGGTCGGCGGCCTTTTTCACCACGCGCATGCCGCGCCCGCCGCCGCCGAATGCCGCCTTGATGATCAGCGGGAAGCCGATCTCCGCCGCGACTTTCAGCGCGACCTTGCGATCGCTCACCGGCTCCTCGGTGCCGGGCAGCGTGGGGATTTTCAGCTTCTGCGTGAGCGCGCGCGCCGCGACCTTGTCGCCCATGAGGTCGAGCAGTTCCGGCTTTGGCCCGACAAAAGTGATCCCCGCTGCCGCGCACGCGGCGGCGAATTTCGCATTCTCCGAGAGAAATCCGTAGCCGGGATGGATCATGTCCACGCCCTTCGCCTTCGCGAGCGAGACGATGCTCTCGATGTCGAGATACGCGCCGACCGGCCCCTTGCCTTCGCCGACGCGATACGCCTCGTCGGCCTTGAAACGGTGCATGGAAAATTTGTCCTCCTCCGCGTAAATCGCGACCGTGCGCAGCCCGAGTTCCGTCGCCGCGCGCATGATGCGGATGGCGATCTCGGAGCGGTTGGCGATGAGAAGTTTTTTCGCGGCGAGGATTGGCGTGTCTTTCCGTGCGGACTTTGTGGGCATAAAAATGGCGCGTGCTTGTAGGGCACGACGAGCCATCGCGCGAGCGGAAGTTTGCGAGGGTCATGTGGCGAAGCCGCTGCCCGGGTGGAGCACGCGACTCGCGTGCTGTCTGCGGCCACTGGCCGCAGACACTCGCAGGATCGGTGTTTGTTTGCTGATCTTCGGATCACCGGGGGCGTTCCAGATCTGCACACGCAGCCTGCTGCGTCGCACCGTCGGGTGTTTTCGGCGAGTCGCCGAAAACAGCACGCGAGTCGCGTGCTCCACCCGGGAGACTCGCGCCGCCAAGCCAGAACGAAAACGGCGCGGGTGCTTCGCAGCACTCCACGCCGTTTCGCTTTGGAATTTTTCGCCGGCTACTTCTTCTCGAAGACCACGCCTTTCTTCGACGCCTGCTCGCGCACGGCGTTCGTGACGGCGGCGCCGAGGGTGTTGTCCTTGCCCTGCCCCTTCATCTTTTCCGCGACGAATTTCTCGCGCTCGACGGCCAGCCCGCCGAGTTCCTTTTGCAGCGTCTCGCGCTCGGCGGTCTTCTTCGCGATGAATGCCTTGCGATCGTCCGCGCTGAGTTTGCGCATTTCCTCGGGCAGTTCCGCGTCCTTGACCTTGGAAATGTCGAAGTCCTTTTCCTTCGCGCGATCCACGAGATCCCAGTGAGCGTTGCTGTAGTTTGTCCCCGACTTGCCCTGCACACGCGCGGCCAGCACGGTGGCACCGCCGGGTGAAGATGCCGCGTTCGCATCCTGCGCTTCCTGGCGCGCTTTTCCCGCGACGCCGACGGCTCCGTAGCCGATGTAGGTGCTGTTGAGCTTCGAGTTCAGATCGGCGATCTTTTTGTCCTGCGGCGCGGGGATGTCGGCGATGCGCGCGTCCTGATTGATGACGAGGAACCGCCCGTCGGCGAGCGCTGCACCGTCCTTCCATTTGCCCTGGATGCCTTCCTGCTCCGGTCCGCAGTGAATCGTGTTCACGATGATCCCTTTTGCGATCGCGCCCTTGCACGACTCGACGTAGCTCACCGGCCCCTGTGTGAACGGCTCGTTGCCGGCGATGAAGATGGCCTTGTAGGTCTTCGGCGAGTCGTCCCACGCGAGTTCCTTCGTCGCGTCGCGGATCACCCAGCCGCAGTATTCCTCGCCGCCGTTCGTTTTCAGTGCAAAGAGCTGCTCGCTGAGCTTGTCGAGATCGTCGGTGAGCGGGACGACCTGCTGCACCCAGCCCTTCGTCTGGCTGAGCCCGTTGTTGCCGTACTGATAGAGCGCGACCTGCACGCGCGGCGCCTTGCCGTCCTGTTTCGCGGTGGCGAATTCGTTCACGATGTTCCAGAGTTGCGTCTTGGCCTGCGCGATGAGGCCGTCCATCGAGTTCGACGTGTCGAGCAGGATGGCGAGCTGCACGACCGGCTGGTCGGCGGCGGGTTTCACGGATTCGGCGCGGGCCTGGAAAAGGATCCCAAGGGCGAGCGCGGAGGTGACGAGGAGATGATGGAGTTTCATGCTGCGAGGATGACACTCGCGGCGGCGCGAGTTGTCACGGCGGCGTGCGGGAGTTGTAAAAGAAAAGTCAGCGCGCGCCGTGCAGAAATCGTTCGCCTTCCGTCGCAGGATCGCCACCTTACCGCGCTCCCCGCCTGTGAAAGTTCTCCTCATCGAAGACGAAGCCAAGATTGCATCCTACGTGACCAAGGCGCTCACGCGCGCCGGCCACACCGTCACCGCGATCGCGGACGGGCAGGCGGGGCTCATCGCGGCGACGACGGATCCATACGATGTGATCGTCCTCGACCTCGGGCTGCCGGGGCGCGACGGGCTGGAGATCCTCGGCGCGGTGCGCGAGCGCAGCATCAGCACGCCGGTGCTGATTTTGACAGCGCGCGGTGATGTGAAGGATCGCATCGCCGGGCTGAACCGCGGCGCGGACGACTATCTTGCGAAGCCATTTTCCATGGAGGAGCTGCTGGCGCGAGTGAACGTGCTCACGCGGCGCAAGGGCGAGGACGCCTCGCCGATTTTGCGTGTCGGTGATCTCGTGATGAACGAGACCACGCACATCGTGACGCGCGACGGGAAGACCGTTCACCTTTCCCAGCGCGAGTACGAGGTGCTGCACTTCCTCATGCTGAGCGCAGGAAGAACCGTCACGCGCACCGAGATCTGCGAGCATGTGTGGAAGAGCGCGCTGGCGAACGACACGAACGCCGTGGACGTGTACATCCAGCGACTGCGCGTGAAGATTGACGAGGATGCCGTGGAAAAGCTGATCCAGACCGTGCGCGGCACCGGCTACGTGATGGCCGCGGCAAAGCCATGATGCGGCTGCCGCTCTCGGCAAAGATCGCGCTGTGGTCGTTTGTGCTCGCGATCATGACGATGGGGATCGGCTACTTCGTGACGGCCTACGTGCTGAAACAGGAAATCATGTCCGTGATCGAGCAGCGCGCGGAGCGCATCTCAAAGGACATCCTCGTCGCGCTCGAGCATCTCCCGGCCAGCCCGACGGCCATCACGAAGGACGTGCTGCCGAAATCCGCCTCGGGCGTTCCGGTGGAGATTACTTCCGCGACTGGCGAGGTTCTTTTCCGATCGCCGCCGCTCAAGAACAAATCGCTCGGCGACGGCCCGGCGGCACCGCACGAGACGATGATCGGCAAGCTGTCCTTCTACGTGGAGACCCACGAGCAGCGCGGGCTGAAGCTGCGGCTCGCGCTGCCGCTCGCGCAGGTGGACACCTCGCTGCGCCGCCTGAAAGTGGCGAGCCTCGTGGCGCTGCCGTTTGTCGCGATCCTCAGCCTGCTCGGCGGCTACTGGGTCGCTGGGCGCGCTCTCCGGCCCGTGCGGAAAATCACCGAGGCGGCGGCGCGCATCACCGCCGAAGACCTGCACCAGCGCCTGCCGCTCCCCGCCGCGCGCGATGAAATCCGCAAGCTGACGAACGTGCTCAACGACGCCTTTGAGCGGCTGGAACGCAGCTACCTCCAGGCGATGCGCTTTGCCTCCGATGCATCGCACCAGCTAAAAACCCCGCTGACGGTGATGCGCGCGGCCATCGAGGCACTGCTCGCGGATGCCGGCCTGCGCCCCGATCAGGGCACTGTGCTGAACGATCTGCTGGATCAGACACGCAGGCTCTCCTCTTTGACCGAGGGCCTGCTGCTGCTCGCGCGCGCGGACGCCGGCGGCATCCAGACGCAGCCGTACGAGACGGACGTGATCCCGATCCTCGAACGCTGCATCGAGGACGCCGAGGTGCTCGGCTCGAATGCCGGAATCCGGATCGAAAAGGATCTGCCGAAGAGATTCAACGCCCTCGCCGATCCGGGCCGTACCGAGCAGATCCTCCTGAACCTGCTCGAAAACGCCGTGAAGTACAACCGGCCCGGCGGCGTGATCCGCGTCTCGCTCGGCGAGCGGGGGAACAAGGTGGTCATCACCGTCTCAAACACCGGCGTGCCGATCCCACCGGAGCGGATGCCGTGGATCTTCGATCGCTTCGCCCGCGGCGACCGCGACGAATCGCGCGCGGGCCATGGCCTCGGGTTGAGCATCGCCCGCGAACTCGCCACCGCGCAGCGCGGCGACGTGCGCCTCGTGCGCTCGGACGCGGAGCGGACGGAATTTGAACTCCTGCTCGGGCTGCCCGGCGCGAAGGCCTCGGACAACCCGCTCATCCCCCTGCTCACTCCATCGCCAAGGCCCGTGGCGCGGCCCCCGTCGAGACCTGCGCCCGTCTTGCGAATTCCCGGTTGACACACCGGGTGTGTGAACTAGAGTGCGCGCCCTTTTTCCAACGGCACTGTGCTGCTGGCAGAGGGGAAAACAAACTCAACCGCAGGAGGGCAAACCGCCCGCCAGCACTGCAAAAAACACATGTCCCAACAACGTTCCAAACGATATCGCGCCGCCGCGGAAAAGCGCGATGACAAGAAAGTCTATCCGTTCGCAGAGGCCATCGCCGCTCTCAAGGCGATGCCCGCCACCAAGTTCGACCAGACCGTGACGCTCTCGTTCCGGCTCGGCGTGGACCCGAAGCAATCCGACCAGATGGTCCGTGGCACGTGCCCGCTCCCGCATGGCTCGGGCAAGAATGTCCGCGTGCTCGTCTTCGCAGAAGGCGCAGCCGCTCAGGCCGCCCGCGATGCAGGCGCTGAATACGTCGGCTACAAGGACATGATCGAGAAGTGCACCGGTGGTTTCCAAGATTTCGATGTCGCAGTCGCGACTCCCGGAGCGATGGCGGAAGTCCGCAAGCTCGGCAAAGTCCTCGGCCCCCGCGGCCTCATGCCGAACCCGAAGACCGGCACCGTCACCGAAGACACGGCGAAGGCCGTGCGCGAAGTGAAGGCGGGCCGTGTGGAGTTCAAGCTCGACAAGAACGCGAACATCGCCGTGCCAGTCGGCAAGTTCAGCTTTTCGCCGCAGCAGCTCATCGAGAACGGCTCGGCGGTCATTGATGCAGTCATCAAGGCGCGTCCCGCGACCGCGAAGGGCCGCTTCGTTGACAACATCACACTCAGCGCGACGATGACGCCCGGCGTCACCGTGGACGCCGCACAATTCCTGAAGTTCGCCTAAACCGAGGCCACACACCATGCACCCAGCAAAAGCATCCGTCGTCACCGACCTCAACAAGCGACTCAACGATTCGCCGTTCATCTTCATCGCCGATTACACCGGCCTGAATGTCATCCAGTTCTCCGAGCTGCGCGCCCGCCTCGACAAGGCCGGCGCTCGCTGCTCGGTCGTGAAGAACAGCTACCTGCGCCTCGCGGCAAAGGGAGCCGGCCTTCCTGATCTCGGCGAACTCCGCGGCCAGACCGCCATCATCATCGGCGACAAGGACGTGGCAGCCGCCGCGAAAGTGCTGAAGAATTTCACCGCGGAATTCAAGAAGCCGACCATCCGCACGGGCGTGGTGGATCGCCTCATCGTCAGCAGCGAGCAAATTCAGGCCATCGCCGATCTTCCTTCGCGCGACGTCCTGCTCTCGCAGCTCCTCGGCGTGCTCAGCGCACCCGCGAGCACGCTCGTCCGACTCCTCAACGAGCCGGCCAGCCAGCTCGCCCGCGTCCTTCAGGCAAAGGCCGACCAAGGCGGCGGTGCAGAAGCTGCCAAGGCGACCGAGAGTGCAGAGCCAGAGCCAGCACCAGCAGCGGCGCAAGAAACCGCGCCGAGCGCAGACACCGCACCGGCAGCGGATGCGACTCCCGCAACCGAGAACGCAAACGCCTAACCACTTCAAACCATGCCAACTTCCGAACCCATCTCAGCCCTCCGCCTGCACGAGAAAGACACCGGCAGCGCGGACGTGCAAGTCGCCGTCCTGACGGCGCGCATCAATCACCTCACCGAGCATCTCAAAGCCCACGCGAAGGATCACTCCTCGCGCCGCGGCCTGCTCCAAATGGTCGCACGCCGCCGCGGGCTGCTTGATTACCTCAAGCGCACCGCGACGCCGCGATACCAGGCGGCGCTCGATAAGCTGAGTCTGCGCAAGTAGGCTCCAGACAAGTTCCTCACTTCGCCCCGGCCCTCGCGCCGGGGCGAATGCTTTTACCCGGTCAGACAAACAATCGCACTGCCACCGCCGAAACCGGGCGGAGGGTGAGCAGAGCAAACCAAACATCGCCAAACGGTTCGCCGAATGAGCGGTTTCTAACCCCAGCCCGAAGCGCATAGCTTCCTCCGTTCTTTCTTAATCCTAATCTTATTCTTAATCTTAATCCCGCGTGGTGTCCGAATGCCGATGGGGGATTAAGATTAGGATTAAGAGTAAGATTAAGAGGAGAGCCCGGAGCCAGCGCTTTCGAGTTCATAAGTTAGGAGACGCGCATTCAGACAGCGGGCCGGATGGCATTTCAAAAAAAATGAGCATCCATAATGTGACTGCCAATTCCGGCAGCACCCCCATCATCATCGAAACCGGCAAGCTCGCGAAGCTCGCCGACGGAGCCGTGACCGTGCGTTGCGGCGAAACAAT
>JBBRYC010000074.1:0-31890 GCA_038238025.1 Chthoniobacterales bacterium | reverse complement strand
TTTCCGCGCCCTAGCTCTGCATTGCAGTTAACCCTTTGACCTTTTTCCCTCTTACCCTTTACACTGCGTAGCAGCGAAATTTTTTCTGGCAAAACGATCCTTTGAGCGGACACTCCAGCCACTATGATTGCAGATGAATTGCTTGAACACCAAGACGCACGTCCATTTGTTCCGTTTGAGGTGCGTCTGGCGGATGGCTCCACGTTCACGATCCAGCATTCGAAATGGATGCTCGTGACCCCGGATATGCAGGTGCTCTACTATGTGAATGCGCAAGGCCCTGGGCATAAGGTGGCCATTCACCAAATCACGCAAATCGTGGAGAAACCGGTGGCAGCGACGGCACGGAACTGACGTCGTTGCCGACGGCAGGTGTCACTGGCGGCGATCCACCCGGACATCGAGAGACTTCAACCACCCGCCCGTCATGCGTCCGATCTCATCAATCTTGCCCACGGCAAAGAAGAGCTGCTGCTGGGAAATAAACTTCCGCTCATGAACCAGCCGCCAGAGAACCCGCAATTTTTCGAGGAGGAGATTCAAGCTGTGCAGGGCGAGCTTTTTGGCGTCGAGGCTTTGCACGGTGCCGGGGCTGAAGGCGGCATCGAGCGCGAGGTCCAGCGCGTCGAGGGAGTGGTTCAGCAGGCGCTCGGTGAGCGTGAAGCGGTGGCTGCGGGGGAAGCCCTCCGCGCGATCGAGCGACCACGAGAGCAGCTCCTGGATCAAGGTCAGAATGGGCGGGCGCGGAACGGGCATGGCGGGGCGCGATGCTACTTCACGCTCAAGGATGTCGCCAGCGTGGAGAACCTGCTGGCGGCGGCACACCGGGCACGGCGGGGAAAAAGTCGGAAGCCGGACGTGGAGGATTTTTTTCACCGCATCGAGACGGAGGTGATGGTGCTGCACGAGGCGCTGATGTCCGGGACGTGGCGTCCCGGCGGCTACCGGCAGTTCATCATCCGCGAGCCGAAGCGCCGGCTGATTTGCGCCGCGCCGTTTGCCGACCGTGTGGTGCATCATGCGCTGTGCCTGCGGATGGAGCCGGTGCTCTCGCGCCGCTTCATCGCGCGGAGCTTCTCCTGCCAGCAGGGCAAGGGCACCACCGCCGCGCGCGGGTGCGTGCGCAAGCTGGTGAACCGGCACCGCTACGTACTGAAGTGCGATGTGCGGAAGTTTTTCGAGTCCATCGACCACGGGATTTTGCAAGACCGGCTCTCCCGCGCGCTGCCGTGCGCCGGAGTGCGGGAGGTGATCGGCCTGATCGTGGACAGCCACGCGACGCCGGGCCGGAATCGGCCGTGCGGGCTGCCGCTGGGAAATCTGACGAGCCAGCTCTGGGCAAACTTTTTCCTCGACCCGCTGGATCACTGGATCACGGAGGAACTGCGGCACGGGGCCTACGCGCGCTACACGGATGACTTCCTGATCTTCTCGGACGACAAGGCGGCGCTGCACGCGCTGCGGGGCCGCATCGAGACGCATCTGGCAGCGATGAGGCTGGAACTCGCGGCAACGAAGACACGCGTGATGGCGACGCGCGAAGGCGTGCCCTTCTGCGGCTTCCGCTTTCTCCCCGGCCTGCGCCCGCGGGTGCTCGGGGCGACAAAGCGGCGTTTCGAGAAGCGGCGCGCGCATCTTTTCCGGGTGAAGGCCCCGCTCGCGCGGCTCAGTGCGGCGGTCTTCGCGTGGTATCAATTCAGCCGGGAAGGCAACACCGAGGGACTGCGCCGCGCCTACTCGGCGTGGAGCCTCGCGCAGCGCCACCGGGTGAAGCGGCGGCGCGGGCGGACGTCCCGTGTGCTGCGCGGTGCCTCGTGGAATAACAACGACCGCGGAAATCTGCTGTCGTCGAACCGCAATCACAACACACCCGCGAATCGCAACAACAACAACGGATTCCGTGTCGTGACGGGTGGGATTTCCGCGCCCAAGACTGCGTGAAGATTCGGCGCGGCGCCGGGCGGGGCCTCCCTTCCCGGCCAGAGCCAAGATGCAGACTAACCCGCGCCCCCGCGCCCCGGAAAAAACATCGCGCGCCGGAGGACAATGCCGGCCGATGCCGGGGAAAAGACGCGGAGGGCCGCCGTGGCCGGTTCTTCGCGGGGCGCACCGCTTCCGCCATCCCGGTCACGGCGGCTCAACGCCGCGGGCGTGTGCGAACACACACTCATCGTCTGGACGAACCAACCCGGCAAAGGTAACCTCCACACCATGCGTTCCCTCCTGCTCCCGGTCGCCGTGTTCTGCCTCGCCTTCGCTCCTGCCATCCGCGCGGACGATGCGCGCAACGTCGCGCTCGCAGCCGCAGACGCGGAGCGCGTCGCCGCGACGAAGTCCGCCGACCGCGAAAAGCTCACGGCGCTTTTGTCCGACGATCTCCGCTACGCGCATTCGAGCGGCACGGTGGACACGAAGCAGTCGTACATCGAATCGCTCACCTCCGGCCGCACGAAATACCTCACGCTCGACTACGAGGAGCGCGCGTTCACTTTCCCCGCACCAGGCATCGCGCTCATGACGGGCCGCGCGCATGTGAAAGTCGCGAACGCCACCGGCGAAGTGGACATGCAGCTCAGTTTCCTCAGCGTGTGGCGCGAGGAAAATGGCAAGTGGCGCTTCCTCGCATGGCAGTCGTGCAAGCTGCCCGCGCCCGTGCCCGCTGGCGCGAAATGACCTCTGCGGCGCGTGCTGCGACGCGTGACAGTGGATGCGGAAATCAGCCGGATGGCACAGCCGTCGGGCACTTTCATGATCAACAAGGCTTCCTCTGAAATGAGCCATCGAGGGCGGGCATGAGCAACAGCGGCTCGACATTTCCCTGCCGCGGAATCCCGGGCCAGTCCGCATGGTGGCGCCTGCGGGATGTGCGCTGATGTTTCCGGGCAGCAGTATTTTCCGCTGCCCTTTCCGCGTTTACGCCACGGTTCAGAATTTCACATTCGCGTACGCGGCGGCTTCCTGGCCGAAGCCGAGGTTGCGGCGGATGTCGCCGGTGGCGTAGGTGAGGGCGAGGGTGATGTTGCGATTCAGGCGGGCGCTGAGGGTGTAGCGACCGGAGAGATGGTGACGCCCGGATGTGAAGAGGTCGGAGGTGGCGTAGTTGCCCGTGAGACCGGAGACCAGCCACGCGGTGTGGTTGCAGTATATTTGCACGAAGGCGGTGAACTGCTCGCCAGCGAGCCCCTTTGGAGCAGCATCCCAGTAGTGCGTGAAGTCGGCCTCGGCGAGGATGGCCCACTTTTTCCCGAAGCCCCAGCGGGCATACGTACCGAGACGGAAGCGGTTGGATTCATCCGAAACCCCGGCGAGGCTCTGGATGCCGAGCGCAAGATGCTCGGACGGGTAGTATTCATACATGACGCCACCGCCCCATTCGCGATGGGAGCCGAGTTCGTCGAACGTGGGGCCGAAGAGGTAGGCGGAGGCGAGCCACTTTTCGCGCCACTTGAGGTATTTGATCTGGAGCGGGTAGTCGAAGATGCCGTCGCGGTTCAGGTGAAGGAGATAGCTCGTGTAGTCGTCGAGTTGCAGACCGAGGGGGAGATAGTCGCGGCCCACGGAGATTTCGCTGCCGGACTGGGCGGTGCTCGCGCCGAGCCGCCAGTCGAGCGTGGCTTTTTTCAGGAAGACCTTGCCGCCGCCAGTGGCGGTGAGACCGGGGGCGAGATTGGTGCTGGCGAGTTCGGTATCGCGCAGGCCGATTTCGGTGCTGATACGGAAGGTGCTCTTCTTCGTGAGAAAAATGATCTGCCGCAGAATGCCGGAGAAGACTCCGTCGGCGCGCGTTTTTTCGATGTCGTAGTTCAGGCGGGTGGAGGCGACGCCGTCGAGGAGCACGGGGCCGAACCGGCCTTTCCACGAGTCCTCGGCGAACTTCGGATCAATGATGGCCCCGAGTGCGCGTCCGGTGAGATCCACGGGTGAGAGGCTCTGCTCCATGTCAATGCCGCGACCGTAGCCGTTCAGCAGGCCGCGCCCCTGCGGAGTAACGTGGCACTGGACACAGTTCGTGTACTCGTACGCGATCATCCGCGGATGAGCCACTGCCCGCGCTCCGGGAAGCAGTGCCAAAAGCACGGGGAGCAGATGCGATCGCGTGATGCGAAGCGGCATCGGTGAGGTGTGGGCGCGCATGTGAGATGAGTGGATCGGAAGAGGGTTCGGGCAGGTCGGCAGCAACGCTCGGTTCTGTCCGAAATGTGATCTCACACCGCAAGAAGGGAATTGTGTCCAAACTGTTACAAAGTGATCGCCGATGCAGTGAGGCGCCGGCTCCAAGATTTCACGTCGGGTTTGGCGTGACGAAATGCGTGGGCGGTCTGCTACCGTGGCAGCGCATGAAGACCCAAAAAGCACAGACCCGCCGACGCTTTCTGCAAGCCGCCGCCGCCGCTGCCGCTGCGAGCGCGATTCCACCGGCGCAGAGTGCGGAACCGGCATCGCCGGCAAGGTCGTCGCGCACGATCCAGACCGATGTGCTCGTGTGCGGTGCCGGTTGCGCGGGCACCGCGGCGGCGCTCGCAGCGGCGCGGTCGGGCGCGAAAGTGTTGCTTGTCGAAAAGGCGCCGTTTGCGGGTGGCATCATCACGAGTGCGGGGCTGCCGTTTTTCGACGGCATCGCGCACATCACGACGAAGCGTGTCGTCGTGCGCGGCATCGCGCTGGAGCTGCTGTCGAAGTCGGGCGTGTGCGCGCCAGATGCGAAGACGGTGGCGAAACACAATCCGACGATCCCGAACACATTTGAGTTCAAGCTGCTGCTGGATCGGATTTTTCAGGAGCACAAAGACAACCTCACGGTGCTGTTCAATTCGTTCGTGTGTGACGTGCGCAGCGACGGCGGGCGCATCACGTCGGTGATCTTGGCGAACAAGGACGGGCTCGTGAATGTGCAGGCGAAGACGGTGATTGATTGCACGGGCGACGCGGATGTCGCGGCGTGGGCGGGCGCGCCATTCGAGCAGAATGCCGAGGTGCAGCCGCTCACGTTGCACTTCCGCATCGGCAATGTGCAGAACGTGCCGGGCATCGGCGGGCTGTGCCGCGTGTCGCTCGTCGAGGCACAGAAGCGCGGCGAGCTGCCGTTCTATTACGGGCCGGGCGTGATGTTCATGTACGGGAAAAATGAGATCTACGTGCATGGCGTGCGCGTGCCCGCGGACCCGACGAATGCCGCCGACCTCACGCGGGCCGAGATGCAGGGGCGTGCCGATGCGCATGCGATGTTCCGCGCGTGGAAGCGTGACGTGCCGGCGTTTGCGGATTCGTATTTCCTCGAGGCGTATCCGTGGATCGGCGTGCGGGAGTCGCGCCGCATCATCGGGCAGCATGTGCTGAGCGAGGATGACCTGATGAAGTCGCGGCGCTTCGACGACGCGATTGCGACGGGCTGCTGGTATCTCGATTTGCACCCGAACAAAACGGTCGTCGGCAGCGCGAATGACTTCGATCCGAAGAAGGTGCAGCCCGAGCCATACGACATCCCTTTCCGCTCGCTCGTGCCGCAGAAAATCGGGAACCTGCTCGTCGCAGGCCGCTGCCATTCCGCCACGCGCGGCGCGCACGCATCCACACGCGTGACCGTGACCGCGATGGCGATGGGTGAGGCCGCAGGTGCCGCGGCTGCACTGGCGCTGAAAATGAAAACGGAAGTCGCGGCACTCGATGGCGTGAAGGTGCGCGGGGCGCTCGCTGCGATAGGCGCGGGGCCGTTCACGGAATGACGACGACGCGCCGCCCGTAGCCGGCGACGGAGGAAGACGGGCTGATGATTCGGAATGATTTCGGTGTGAAGGGCGAGCGGCCCTCACATCCCGGGGTGCTCGACTGGCTCGGGGTGGAATTCATGGAGCGCGGCTGGTCGCAGAAAAGAATCCTGCGTACGATCGTCACGCGCGACGCCAGAGACGATCGGACGCGATCCGGCGAACCGCCCGCTCGCGTGCGGCGTGAGCCACGGGAGCACGGATGAGTTTGGCTTCAATGTCGCCGCCGATCCCGTGCATGTGCATGACCTGAATGCGACGGTGCTGCACTTGCTCGGGCTCGATCACGAGCGGCTCACATTCAAGTATCAGGGCCGCGATTTCCGCCTCACGGATGTGCATGGGAAGATCGTGAAGCCTCTGAGCGCGCAGGCTCTCGCGGGAGCCGCCGCCGTTCCTATTTTCGAGACACTGCTGACGTTGATTCTTGCAAAGCGTGTCCGACCGCCCACGCCCAACAGCCAAGGGTGAATGCGGAGCACGGGCAGGGCACGATTTTTTCCGCCGTTTTCAATGGCGCACCGGGTGTGCTTTTGTAGGCTGTGCGGGCAGTCCCCTCACCCAGAAATATGAAAGCTCAGATCGTCCCCCGAGCCGCACGGCTCGTCCTAAAATCCGGAAGGCTCGCGCTCGCGGCAGTCGTGCTGCTCGGCGCCATCGCCGCCGCGCCTGTGCTGCGCGCGCAGGCGCCGCCGGGACCGCCGGTACCGAGCGGGCCGGATGCGCTCGAATACGACGTGGCGGAACGGCTGTACAACACAAAGAAATTCAAGGAGGCGTCCGTCGCGTTTGAAAAGTTTCTCGCGAAATACAAGATGCTCTCGCCGAAGTCGCTGGATGCGAAATTTCGCCTCGCGGCGTCGCAACTGCAGGAGGGGCTCTACGATGAAGCGATCCGGCACCTGAAGGAATTGATCGCCAATCCGAAGATCGATCAGTCGGCGCGCGAGACGGCGCAGATCCTCGTGGCGAAGGGGCTCACGCTGAAGGCGCTGAAGGCTCCCGCGGAAACCGCGCCGCAGAAGGATGCGCAGAAGAAGATCATGGCCGAGGGCATCAAGGAATACGACGATTTCTTCAAGGCGTTCCCCAAGAGCCGGGACATGGACAGCGCGCAATTCCTCCGTGCGACGCTGCTCATGCAGTCGGAGAATTACGACGAGTCGATCAAGGGATTTGCCGTCGTGGCACGCACGCCGACGAGCCCGTATGCGTGGGAGGCGCTGATGTGGATCGGGAAGACGTTCTTCATCCAGGGCAATGCGTTCCTCCAGGCGAAGGACGGAAAGGAGCCGTCGGCGGCGGACGTGACGAAGGCGCTGGGGCTCTTTGACAAGGCGGAGCCGTCGCTGACGCAGGCGTACCAGAAAAGCAACGACATCGCGCTGATGAACGAGGCCGTTTTCTTCGTCGGGCAGATGCAGCTCACGCGCAGCCAGCATGTGACGAACATCGAGGACGAGGCGCAGAAGACGAAGCAGGCGGGCCTGCTGAGGGCGTCGCTGGAGGCATTCCGCGCGGTGCGCAGCATCGAGGAGGTGGTCGAGGCGCAGACGGCGAAAATCACACAACTCGAACAGCAGAAGGAGTTGGTGCCGGCCGGCACGCCGGACTACCAGGCGCTGCGGGCGCGCTACGATCGTCTCATCGGGTACGAGGACGAGAAGCGCGACGCGTTCAAGGGCGGGCAGGATCAGTATCTCTCGGCGCGGCTGGCCATCGCGCGGATCTTTCTCTTCCTCCACAAGACCGACGAGGCGCGCACGCTCATGCGGAACCTGCTCACGCGGCCCGAGCTTTTTGAAAAGGACAAGGACTCGCATGCGACCATCTCGGCGCTGCTGTGCCTCACGTATGCGGAGCAGAAAAACGCAGCGAAGGCGCTGGAGACGTACCAGGAATTCCGCAAGGATTTCAAAGGCAACACGAGCGGCGACAATCTCGCGCTGCTCGTCGCAAACCTGCTCGTGGAAAAGGGCGACGCGGATCAGGCCGAGAAGATCGTGGCCGAGGGGCAGGCGGACTACAAGGACTGGCGCTTCACGACCGAGGCGATGCAGATCCTCACAGCCACGGCGCTGAAAAAGGGCGACTACGTAAAGGCGCTCGACCTTTGCACGAAGCTGCTCGCGACAAATCCGAAGCCGGAGATCGAGGTGCAAACGCTCGCCGTGAAGGGCGCCGTGGAGCAGGCGCAGGGCCGCGAGAAAGGCGAAACGAAATTGTATGACGACGCGCTCGCGACCTTCACCAAGTTGCGCACGAAATTTCCGAACAGCCCGCAGGCGGAGGATGCGTGGTTCGCCATCTGCCAGATCCTCGGCGGGCGCGATCCGAAGAAAGCGATCACGGAGCTGACGGCATTCCTCGCACGCTTCGGCGGCAAGGACGGCACGAGCCCGAACACGAAGACGAATGTCCCGCAGGCGCAGTATCTCCTCGGCTCCGCATTTGCCGCGGCGAACCAGACGGACAAGGCGGTCGAAGCATGGAAAAAAGTGTACGAGGCATATCCCGACAGCGACCCCGCGCCGGGCGCGTATTTCAAGATCTTCGACGTGCTCAACGAGCGGAAGGACTTCGCGGCGGGGCTGAAGCTGATGGAGGAATTCGTCGCGAAATATCCCAAGCACGAGAACGTGTACTACGCCTACAACAACATGGCGGAGTTTCTTTTTTCCGGCACGCTCGACCCGAAGAAAGGCCCGGACATCGAGACCGGCTCGCGGAAGCTGCTCGACTACGTGGAGTATGAAACCGCGAACAACCTGCCACACCGGCGCGGCGACGGATCGCTGCTGAAGATCGCCGGGAACTGGCAGAAGGAATTGCCGAAGCCAATCTACCTGAGCCTGAACGACGCGCAAAAACAGGCGTGGCAAAAATCCGTGGACGGCGTGATCGCCACCGTGGAGCGGATGCTGAAGGACTATCCCGAGAGCGAGAAGATCGCCGAGGCGCTCGAGCGGCTTGTGACGGTGCAGAATGTGAAGCGCAAGGCGCAGAAGACCGACGCGGCGCAGGTGGAGGCTTACTTCCAGAAGCTCGCGGCGGACTATGGCAAGACGCCGCTCGTGAAAGCGAAGATTGACGTCGCGCTCGCATCTTTCCTGTACGAGAACGATGCGAAGCGCGCGTTCAAGGTGATGGACGACGCATTCCGCGCGGTGCCGCAGTCGCCGACCGTGAAGGACTCGGAGGGCGTCGAACGTATCGCTGCGACGTTCACGCCGTCGGATTTCGACCGCTACCTCGGCGGGCTCTTCGATGCGAAGCGCTATGATGACATGACGAAAAATGTCGCGCGCATCCGGCAGGAATATCCGCTGAACGACAGGGACGATCTCGCGAAGGTATCGCGAAACATCCTCGACGCGCAGGCCGTCGCGCTTTTCTGGGAGGCGAAGCTCCTTCAGGAGCAGGGAAAGACCACGGAGGCCGGTGCGAAATTTGCCGGGCTGAAGACGAAATTCCCGAAATCCTCGAAGGCGCTCGAGGCGGACTACGGCGTGATCCTCGGCGAGTTCGAGCAGGCCGGGCAGGTGAAGGAGGACTACGTGCAGCGGCTCTCGAAAATCGTGAACACGCAGACGGGGAAGAGCTTCGAGCTTCAGGCCAGGGCCCTCTTTTTGATCGGCAGGATCCAGGAGGCGAAGAAGGACTTCGACAGCGCGATCGAGACCTACGCAAAAATCCAGGACCGCTATGCGAGCGTTCCAAAGATCGCATCCGCAGGACTCTGGAAGGCAGCGGAACTTTCCGAAAAACAAGCGCGCGCGGAAGCCGGCTACCCGGTGAAAACCAAAAAGGAACGGCACGACGCTGCCGAGGCACGGGCTGCCGATCTGAAGGCCGCGAAGGCCGCGGAGAAACCGCAGGACACAAAACCCGCCGAGACGAAGTCGCCGGACGAAAAGCCGGCAGAGCAAAAACCGGCTCCCTCAAAGCCGGCGGCGGCTGCGGCACCGCAGAAATAGCTTGGCACGCGCGGGCGGATGCGGAAAACACCCGACGCTCCGGCAGCGATTCCCATTACGCACCCCATGTCACGAAAAACTTCCCTGATCACCGCGCTCGGCATCGCAATGTTCCTGCCGGCGTGCGGGGAGAAAAGCGAAGCGGAAAAGGCCGACGAGGAGCGGGTCGGCCTCCGCGACGAGAAGCGCAAGAAGGCGATCGAATTCTACAAGTCCGTCGCGGAGCAGTACCCCGACGACCCGAAGGCGGCCGACGCAAGGCAAAAGGCCGCGGCGCTCGAGGTCATGGCGTCGAAAAAGTAGGCATGGCTCGCGAGACCGCCGCCGTGCGCGCAGCACGCGCGCAGGAAATCCTCGCGGTGCTCGCGCGCACGTATCCGAACGCGCACTGCGAACTCGATCACACGACACCGCTCGAACTTCTCATCGCGACGATCCTCAGCGCGCAATGCACGGACAGGCGCGTGAACATTGTGACGAAGGAACTCTTCCGCGTGTGCAGGACCGCCGCGGACTTCGTCGCGCTGCCGCAGGAGCAGCTTGAGGAAATCATCCGCACGACGGGATTTTTTCGCGCAAAGGCGAAGAACGTGAAGGCATGCTGCGCCGCGCTCGTCGAGCGGCACGGCGGCGAGGTGCCGCGCACGATGGATGAACTCACGGCGCTCGCAGGCGTCGGGCGCAAGACGGCGAATGTGGTGCTCGGGAATGCGTTCGGGATCAATGTGGGCGTGGTCGTGGACACGCATGTCCAGCGCCTCAGCCGCCGCCTCGGCCTCACGCGCGAGGACACGCCGGAAAAAATCGAACTCGAGCTGATGAAGCTGATCCCGCGCGGGCAGTGGGCGGTCTTCAGCCACTGGCTGATCTGGCACGGCCGCCGCCGCTGCGACGCGCGCAAGCCGGACTGCGCGCACTGCGAGCTCGCGGTGCTCTGCCCCCGCGTGGGCGTGAAGCAGACCCGCTAGTGCCGGGTCAAGTGTGATGTGATGGGTTCACCAAACGCGCACAGGGTGTGACTGGTGACTGGTGAGAAGTGACTGGTATCCAGCCATGATCGCCTCGTGAAAACCGGAAGACTAGTCACGGTTCACCAGTCACCAATCACAGCAGCCGGACTCGAAAACCAACCCATCATTTCACCGCCGACACCGCACTAGAGCTTGAGCTGCGCGAAGGTCTCGTCGAGCGCGGCCTTCCACTTCGCGTAGCCCGCCTTGTTCGGGTGGAGCATGTCGGGGAACTCGTCCTTCTTGCAGCTCCCGCTTCCGTCGTCGAAGCGGCTCCAGGTGTCGCAAATCACGATGTGCCCGTTCTTCTTCGCGAAGTCTTGGATGAGCGCGTTCAGTTCCCGGATCTTCTCGGGGAATTTCCCCGGCTGCGGGCCGCGCGGCATCACGAGATTGATCACGATCTTCACGTTGCGGTTCTGTTTTTCGAGTTCGGCGACGATGGCGCGGATGTTGTCAATCACCTGCGCGGGCGTGCCTCCGAGCGAGAGATCGTTCGTGCCGATGAGCAGGCTCACTGCGCGCGGGTGAAGATCCAGCACGTCCTCCTTCAGCCGGTAGCGCAGGCCGCGCGAGGTGTCGCCGCTGATGCCGCGGTTCACGGCGGACAGATTCGGAAAATCCTTCGCGAGAGTCGTCCAGCCCTGCGTGATGCTGTCGCCGAAAAACACCACGGCGCGCTGCTCCCTGTCCTTGTTCCAGGAAAATTCAGTCCGGCGCATCATCCACAGTTTCTGAAACCACGGCGCGAGTTGCAGCGGCCCGCTGCCGGGGAATACATTTTCCGGCGGCATCGCGAGCGCCGTGTACTGGCTCACGGCGAGCGTCATTTTCTGCGCCGGCTGGCCGCGACGCTGGGCAAAAAGCCAGTGCAGCAGATTTGGCTCCGAGTAGGCCATCGTCCACGAGTCATGCGCGACACCCGGGAACTCGGTGAGCGCCGCCGTGCCTCCGGCGGCGCGCAGTCCCGCGACCATGTCCTGTGAGCGCACGGGCAGCACCACGTTGTCCGCAAGGCCGTGAAACGCCCACACGGGCACGGGCTTCGCAGCAGCTGCCTTCTCCTTGTCGCCGCCGCCGCAGACGGGGATCGCCGCGGCGAATTTCCCCGGATGCCGTGTGATGAGGTCCCATGTGGCGAAGCCGCCCATCGAGAGGCCGGTGACGTAGATGCGATCGGGATCAATGGGGAATTCCTTCTCGATCGCGTCCACCGCAGCGAGCATGAGCGTCTGCGTCGCGCCGGGATCCGCGGGCGCGATGCCGGTCGCGCCGCCCCACTCCATGTCCACCCACTTCTTGTCCTTCGGGCATTGCGGGGCAAATGCGAAGCACGGGAATTTTTCCCGCGAGTCCGCCTTTGAAAAGGCACCGACTCCATTCTTGAGCTGCGCGTTGTTGTCGGCGCCGCGTTCGCCCGCGCCGTGCAGGAAAATCACGAGCGGATATTTTTTCCCGGCCTCGATGTTCGCAGGCTTGAGCAGGCGGTAAGGCAGCTTCGCACCATCGGCGGAGGAAAATTCGCGCGCTTCGAAATCATCACCGCGCACCGCGCCCAGCGCGAATGCGAAACCGAACAAACTGAGGAGAAGAAGCCGGAATCTCATGCGCGGAGTGTGCAGCCCGTTTTTGCAAACAATCAAGCGCACGATTTCGCCTGTGCATGACATCCCTGCCACTCGACAAAACCGCGCATCCGCACCTACCAATGCGCACGCCACATCCCCTCACTCCCCACGCATGAAATTCCTCCCCGCCCTCGCTTTCGTGCTTCTCTGCGGAACCGCTGCAAATTTCGCACATGGCCCGGGCAAGGAGAACGACTTCGGCGGCAGGCGCGTGCTGATCATCGGCATCGATGGCTGCCGTGCGGATGCGCTGCGTGCGGCGATGGATTCCGGCCAGGCGCCCGCGCTGCGCAAACTCGCCAGCGAGGGCTGCGCGAACTGGAGCGTCTTCGCCGGCGGCGAACTCGGCGGCGCGACCGAACAGGCGACATCGAGCGGGCCGGGCTGGAGCACGATTTTCACCGGCGTGTGGCGCAACAAGCACGGCGTGCGCAGCAACAAATTCGAGGAGCACCGCATCGCCGGGTTCCCGCACTTCATGCGGCGCATCAAGGACGCGAAACCTGCGGCGTGGTGCGGCTCGCTCGTGGACTGGCCGCAGATTCACGACATCATCGCGGACGCATCGCGCGATGGGAAAGGCGACTTTCTCGATGTGAAATTCACGCTGCGTCCCGACCCGGCGAAAAAGAACCGCGACTGGCCGGAACTCGACGCATCAATCCGCGACCGTGCGGTGGCGCTGTTGGGCACGGAAAATCCCGACGCGCTGTTCGTGTACTTCGGCCAGGTGGACGAGACCGGACACGCCGAGACCGATCCCGCCGGAAAATTCTCGCCCGACAACGCGCCGTACCTCGCAGCCATCGGGCGCGTGGATGCACTCATCGGCGACGTCCTCGGCGCACTGCGCAAGCGGGCACACTTTGCCGAAGAGGACTGGCTCATCCTCGCGACGACCGATCATGGCGGCATCGCCACCAACCACGGCAAGCAATCGCCCGAGGAGCGCAACATCTGGCTGCTCACACACGGCGGCGCATTTCGCGGCGGCACTGTGCTCACGCAGAAATGCGGACACAGCATCGTGCCACCCACCGTCTTCCAGCACCTCGGCCTCGCGATCGATCCCACGTGGGGCTGGGAGGAAAAGCCCCTGCAACCTCCGACACCCAAGACTCCCCGCTGACCCATGAAACTCCTCACCGCACTCGCGTTCTCACTCACACTCGCCGCAGCCGCACACGCGGAACTCCGCATCCCCGCATCCACCTCCTACTCCGATCCGTGGGAGGGCGGCGTGAAAATCGGCAAGGACGGCATCACCGGCTGGAAAGACTCGGCGCAGAAAATCCTGTGGTTTGGCGAAATCAAAGCCGCTGGAAAACTCGATGCCGCGCTCGTCGTGAAGCTCCCCGCCGGAGCGAAGTCCAAGCTGCGCCTCACCATTGAAGGACAGAAGCACGACGCCGAGGCGACTGGCGGCGCAGCACCGGTCACGGTTTCATTCGGCAGCTTCACGATCGCGAAACCCGGCTACGTGCGCTTTGAACTTTCATCCGTCAACGCCACCGGCATCGCGAACGGCGACATCGAGGCGCTCGTGCTCGACGGGCCCGCGACGGTGGACGCGCACTTCAACACCGACCCGCGCCGCAACGCCGCCTCCGTCCACCTTTTCTACCCACTGCCGAATGACGCCGCGATTGAGTGGTTTTACAACGAAGTCACCGCCGTCGCCGACCCGGTGGCCACCTACTACATGGCGTGCGGATTCGCGCGCGGCTACTTCGGCATGCAGGTGAACTCGGCCACGGAGCGGCGCATCATTTTCTCCGTGTGGGACGCGGCGAGCGGGCAGTCGGCAAAGGATCGCACCACGGTCGCGGAGGAAAATCACACGCAGCTCCTCGGCAAGGGGCCGGGCGTCGTCGCGAGCGTCTTCGGCAACGAGGGCACCGGCGGGCATTCGCACTTCGTCTATCCGTGGAAGACCGGCGAGGCGCAGAAATTTCTCCTCGGCGCGAAGGCCGACGGCGCAAACACGATCTACACCGGCTGGTGGTTTCATCCCGGCGAGAAAAAGTGGATGCTCATGGCGAGCTTCCGCGCGCCGAAGGACGGCAAGCTCCTGCGGGGGCTGTATTCGTTCAGCGAAAATTTCGGCGGCGGCAACGGCCACCTCCAGCGCAAAGCGCTCTACGGCCCGCAGTGGATTGCCGCCAGTGCCGTTGAAGGAAGTGGGCGGCTTACTACGTTTCGCACCGCGGACGGCCAGTGGAGCGAACTCACCGAGGCGAGCTTCAGCCACGACGGCACCGGCAAGGCCGCGCGGCTCGACCGCTTCATGGGCGTGGAAGGCGGACGCTTTTTCCTCTCGCAAGGCGGCTTCGTACCGGGCTTCACGAAGTTCGGCGAAAAATTCACGCGCCCCGCATCGAAGGCTCCGCCGCAGATTGATTTCGCGGCGCTGCCGCAGGCGAAGTAGGGCAGTTTCCTACTTTGGAAGCCAAGAAACCAGGAATGCAGCCGGAAGAAAATGGACGGCAGTTCGCACGGCGTCGCGCCTCTGCATGGCAACACTCCGCTTCATGGAGTCATGGCTTCCAAATTCAAAACAGAACACTGTCTGAAGTAGCAGCGGCTTGACCCCGACACATTCTCCCGACCACTCACTTTCATGCGAACATCACTGCGACTCCTCTGCATCGTGATGGCTCTAATCATGTGGAAAGCGGTTCGTGCCGATTGGCTCGTTGAAGCACCTTACCATTGGTGGGAAAAGGGATCAGATTCATACGGCATTTACCCTATAGAGCTTCCTATCAAACCGATCTGGCGTTCTCCCCAGCCGAACGAAATCAATCCATACGCCAACAATTGGGACGACATTTTTCCGGGTGGCGGCGCGTATGGCATAACCGGCCCTCCGGTGCTACGGCCGAACTGGGAACTCATCGGTGCCAAGCTTATTGGAGCCTTCATCATTGCAAGCCTCCTCGGCCTCGTGCTCCCGAACTTGTTCAGGCATTTGATTCGTGCCGCCAAGACCCCAATCGTTGAAAACGACTCCAAGGGAACAAACTGCTAGTTTGAAAATGCCCCACTCCCTGCAGCAGCCACGACTAACCCCGACGAATTTCCCCGCTCACTCACAGCCGCTCGCGCCAGTGGCGGTCGTGCCGCGCTGCGTGCAGCACGGCCACCACCACAACAACCTTCTCCGTTTCATCCACCCGATAAATGATTCGATACGGAAAGCGCTCGGGATAACGCCAGCGGATGTGCTTTGCGCGATGGCGTCGCGAATTGAGGAACGGATTCTCTGCAAGCGAGGGAAGCACGCGCGCCACTTCCGCTACAAACTCGCTCCCGAGTCCGGCCCTCTGCTGTTCATACCACGCGGCCGCCTCATCGAGATCCGCGTGGACCTCCGGCCGCACCGTCACGCGCCAGCTCACAGCGCGTAACGCGCGCGTAACTGCGTGAGAAAATCATCCAGCGGAATGGCCGTGCCGGGCGCGCGACCATGTTCGGCGAGCCGCTGCTCGACGAGCGCTTCGTCCTCCGCTGACAGCGCATCGAGCGCCAGCGCCTGCTCGGCCACGCGCAGGCGTTCTTGCGGGCTTAAGTGCGGAAGCTCATCAAGAATCTGGCTGAAACTCATGCACCTAAGTTGCCACCTGCGGGGGCAAAGGCAAGCTGCTCACGCAAAGAGCGCTGCGAGATCCACGCGCACTCCGGGCAGCGCGGCACATTCCAGCACTGCGGGCGGCGCGACCGTCGTGCGCTCCGCGTAGCCCGTCGCTCCGGGCGTGCGATACACCTCCGCGCATTTTTCCTCCGGGCACACGATCCAGTATTCCTTCACACCGGCCTCGGCGTAAATCTGCGCCTTCACGCGGTCAATCTCGATGGAGGACACGGCGACTTCGATCACGAGTTCCGCAGTCGTCGCGTGGGCGTGCCGGTATTTCTCCAAAGGGCCGCACACCACCATCACGTCAGGTTCGGGTTCGCTGTCCGCCGTGGTGATTGGCCCCTCCGTCCGCACGAGGAGCGCCGGGGAAATCTGATCCGAGAGAATCCTGCGCAGACGTTCGATGAAGAATTGATGCGCTGGGGATTTCGATATTTTTTCAATGATGGTGCCGCGCAGCAATTCGGTTCGCTGCCCCTCGGTGAGACGCTGGTAATCCGCGACGGAAAATCGCTTTGCACGCTGGCGGATGGCGGGCACTTCGAGCAGGGCGGTCATGCAGGGAGATTACCGATGGTGTTCGCAAAGGCAAGCCGCTCAGATTCACGCCACGCGTCCCGCATCGAATGCCCCGCCGCAGATTGATTTCACCGCGCTGCCGCAGGCAAAGTAGCGGCTGCGTCTTCGTTAAAAGTTTGGAGTTGAATGTTAAACGTTCGACGTTGAGCCCCGCGCAGCGGCTTCGCCAAGTCGCTACGCATGTCCAAATTCCGAACGCGCCTGCCGCGGGCTCAACGTCTAACATCTAACGTTTAACTTTTAACTCCTAACTCGGAATGCGCACACTGCGCGCCCGCACTCAAATCTCCACCCACACCCATGCGCCACGAACCGCTCGACCCGAAGCTCTTCACCGAAAACCGCGCCCGTCTCGCAAAGCTGCTGCCGCCGAAGTCGCTCGCCGTGCTGAACGCGAACGACATCCTGCCGACGAACGCCGACGGCTCGCTGCTCATGCGCGCGAACAGCGACCTCTTCTACCTCACCGGAGTTGAGCAGGAGGAGACGCTGCTCGTCATTTTCCCCGACGCCGACGACGAGAAGCTGCGCGAGGTGCTCTTCGTCCGCGAGCCGAACGAGCAGAACGAACTTTGGGAAGGCCACAAGCTGCGCAAGGACGAGGCGCAGAAGCTCACGGGCATCAAGGCGGTGAAGTGGACGCAAGATTTCTGGTCCGTGTTCCGCCGGCTCGCGTGCGAGGCGGAGCACATTTTCCTGAACACGAACGAGCACAAGCGCGCCGCCGACGAGGTGGAGACGCGCGATGATCGCTTCATCCGCGACGTGCGGGATCGCTTCCCCGTGCATGACCTGCGCCGCCTCGCGCCGCTGCTGCATTCGCTGCGGCTCGTGAAAAGTGCGCGCGAGATCGAGGTCATCGCGCGCGCGTGCAAGCTCACGGAAAAGGGGTTCCGTCGCGTGCTGAAATTCACGAAGCCCGGCAGGACGGAGACCGACGTGGAGGCGGAGTTCGCACACGAGTTCATCCGCGGACGCGGAGGCTTCGCGTATTCGCCCATCGTCGCCAGCGGGAAAAATGCGTGCTGCCTGCACTACCAGGAAAATTCCGCCGAGCTGAAAGCCGGCCAGCTCCTGCTGCTCGACGTGGGCGCGTCCTACGCAAACTACAATTCCGACATGACGCGCACGATCCCCGTGAGCGGAAAATTTTCCCGCCGCCAGCGGCAGATCTACAACGCGGTCCTGCGCGTCCTCCGCGCGAGCACGAGCGCGCTGCGCCCCGGCCTGATGCCGAAGGCGTGGCAGAAACAGGCCGAGGCACACATGACCGAGGAACTCCTCTCACTCGGCCTGCTGAAACCGCGCGATGTGAAGAAGCAGCCTGCCGACAGCGACACGCCCGCGGTGAAAAAGTATTTCATGCACGGCCTCGGCCACCCGATCGGCCTCGACGTCCACGACGTCGGCGACACCACGCAGCCCATGCAGTCCGGCTGGGTGATGACCGTCGAGCCCGGCATCTACATCCCCGAGGAAAACCTCGCCGTGCGCCTCGAAGACACCGTGGTCGTGACCGACGGCGAGCCGATCAATCTCATGGCCGACATCCCAATCGAAGCGGATGAGATCGAGCAGGCGATGGCGCGCTGAAAAGTAGTCATGGGCTTCAGCCCGTGGCGGCGTTCAGTTCAGTTCGAGCGCGCCGCCCATGCACGACGGCACTGCACGCTGAAGCGTGGGACTACTTTCTTGCGAGCCGCCACATCATCGGCAACCTCGCACCCATGCCGTTCCAGCCGTTCAACTCCGGCACCGACCTCCATATCCACCGGCAGAAGCTCCCGCATTGGCGGCAATGGGGCACGACGTATTTTGTCACCGCCCGTCTGGCCGATTCCGTTCCCGCCGGAGTCGCAGCCGAATGGCGGCGACGGCGCGATGCGTGGCTGTGCGCGCATGGCATCCTGTCCTCCGCGGAATTGGAGCGGCTCACCGAGGAGCAGCGCCACGAATATCACCGCGAGTTCACGGCGAAGTTTCACACACTGCTGGATGCCGGACACGGCGAGTGCGTGCTCGCGCGGGACGGGTGCGCGGAGATTCTCCTTGCGAGACTCGTCGCGGGACATGGCACCGCCTATCGGCTCGATGCATGGTGCATCATGCCGAATCATCTCCACGCGCTGGTCGAGCCGGCGAAGGACGTGACGCTGGGTGAAATCGTGCGGCACTGGAAAGGTGGGAGCGCGTTTGAAATCAACCGGGCACTGTTCCGTCGCGGGCGGCTGTGGCAGGCCGAGGCGTTCGATCACATCGTGCGCAGCGAGGAGCAGCTTGCACACTTCCGCCGATACAGCGCCGCGAATCCCGAGAAGGCCGGACTGCGCGGCGGCGGCATGCTCGGCTTCGGTGCCGAAGCGCACATGAGTGCAAGCAAAGTGGCGGCAGGCGGAAAGTAGTCATGGGCTTCAGCCCGTGGCGGCGTTCAGTTCAGTTCGAGCGCGCCGCCTGGGCACGACGTCACTGCACGCTGAAGCGCGGGACTACTTTCCTGCCTCCTCCGCGATGATCTGCAGTCCTTCGCGGACGATGTTCGCGGGCTGGGAAAAATTCAGCCGCAGGCATTCGCGCGAGTGCGGCCAGTCTTCGCGGAGGCCGAAGAAAAAATATTCGCCGGGGACGACGAGGACTTTGCGCAACTTGAGCCGCTCGTAGAGTTCGCGCGTGGGGATGCGGAGGCCGCGCAGCCAGAGCCAGTGAAAGAATGCTCCCTCGCTCGCGTGCAGCGCCCAGTCCACTCCGGCGGCGTCGAAGAACTCTCGCGTCCACGCGGCGGCGGCGCGGCTTTTCTCCTCGTAAAACGGACGCAGGATGCGCGGCCCAAATTCCAAAATCTCGCCGCTCTCGACCCACGGCAGCGCGAGCTGCTGGCCCACGTTGCCATTCGCGAGGCCGACGATGGCGGTCATCGCGGCCATCGCGGATGCGATTTTTTCCGGCGCGACGACGATGGCCGTGCGCGTGCCGGGCAGGCCGAGCTTCGACAGGCTGAGCGTGAGGATGACGTGCGGCGCCCAGTGCGGCTGTGCGCCGGTGAAGATGACGTTTGGAAACGGCGAGCCGTACGCGTTGTCGAGGATGAGCGGGATGCCGTGCTGCGCGGCGAGCGCGGAAAGGCGCGCGACCTCGTCGTCGGTGAGGACGTTGCCGGTCGGGTTCGTCGGGCGCGAGACGGCCATGCACGCGATGTCCTCGCTGCGCAGCGCTTCCTCCACAGCGGCGAAATCTATCGTGTATTTGAAAATGCGCGCGTCCTCGCCCTGCGGCCATGTGATATGCGGCCGGCACGCGACGAAGAGCTCGCCCTCGAGTCCCTGATCGGCGTAGCCGATGTATTCCGGCGCGAGCGGAAGCAGCACCTTGCGCCGGCGTCCGCCCTCGAAGCGTCCGGCGAGCAGATTGAAGAGGTAGAAAAACGCGCTCTGCCCGCCGGTGGTGATGGCGAGATTCTGCGGCCCGATGTCCCAGCCGAATGTGCGCCTCAGCAGGGACGCAAGCGCGGCAAGAAAGCGCGGGTTGCCCTGCGGCGGATCGTAATTGCCGAGCATGCGGTCGAGCGCGGGGCCGTCGGCGACGAGTTCGCGCATCCGCTCGCGCACGAGCGCCTGCATCTCCGGCACCGCCGCGGGATTGCCGCCGCCGAGCATCCGCATGTCCGGCTCGGTGGTCATCGCGCGACCGAGATCGTCCATGAGCTCGAGGATGCCGCTGCGGCCCGTGAGTTTTTGTCCGGCGAGTGAAAATGGGAAGTCGTGGGAGTTCATTCAGCGCGCGTCCCTTCGCGGGACGCAGGCGCGCAGTCTTCACGCAAGCACGCCGCCTGTCAGCACTGCTGTGCGTTCCTCACTGCGGTGTTATCGCGTCCTGCACGTGCAGCGTTTCCGCGCACAGTTTCCAAGAGTCGCAGTGCTGCCGGGTTTGCTGTCTGCCATGCTGAAAATTTCCCCGCCTTCCACGCCCTCACGACTCGTTGCGAAGTTCGCGTCTCTTTTCCTCATCGCGATGCCGTGTATCGCGCAGCCTCCGAAAACTGCCGGGCCGACGAACGCTGCGGAGGCCGCTGCGAAGAAGGCGGCTGAGGATGCGGAGATTGATGCGAAGTATCAGGCGCTCGTCGCGAAGCTGCCGCCGGAGCAGCAGGCGTGGGAGCGCACGCTGCAGGAGAACCTCGGAAATTTCTACCTGCCGATCCACAAGCGCGAAAAGGTGCGCGGCACATCAAACGCGTGGGACTTTGTCTCCGACGATCCGAAGCTGCCGCGCGTGCTGCTCATCGGCGATTCCGTGTCGCGCGGCTACACACAGGCGGTCCGGAAGGAGCTCGCGGGGAAAGTGAACGTGCATCGCGCGCCGGCGAATTGCGGGCCGACCGCAAGCGGGTTGAAGAATCTCGATGTGTGGCTCGGCGCGGGGAAGTGGGAGGCGATCCATTTCAACTTCGGCATCCACGACCGCGCCACCGCAATGGATGTTTACGAGAAGAACCTCGAGGAACTCGTCGCACGACTCAACGCCACGGGTGCGAAGCTCGTGTGGGCAAGCACGACGCCGATTCCGCCGGACACGAAGGATGGCGACCAAGCTCCCGCCGCGATCGTGGAGAAAAACAAAATCGCCGCGCGCGTGATGCAGAAATGCGGCGTGGTGATTGATGATCTCCACGCGTGGATTCTGCCGGACACGGCGAAATTTCAGAATCCGAAGGACGTGCATTTCAGCGGCGCGGGATACGAGCGGCTCGCGCAGCGCGTCGCGCGTGTGATCGAGACCGCGCTGCCGCCCGCGCCCGGCGTGAATCCCGCGACTGGGCCCGTGGGCGAACTGGAAAACGACGGCTACGGCTGGGAGGATCGGCACGACGCGGCAATGAAGATCAAGGATTCGCTGAAGCCGGAGATTGTGCTCATCGGCGATTCGATCACGCATTTCTGGGGCGGCGAGCCGGACGGCGCGCGTATGGGAAATCGCGGCCGCGAGTCGTGGGCCGCGCTCTTCGGCGAGCGCAAGGTGCTCAATCTCGGCTTCGGCTGGGACCGCACGCAGAACGTGCTGAAGCGAATCGAACTCGGCGAACTCGACGGCCTCGATCCGAAGACGATCGTGATCCACATCGGCACAAACAACCTCGCCGGCACACCCCATTACCGCGGCGGGACGCCGGCGCAGATTGCGGAAGGCATCACCGCTGTCGTCGAGCGAGCGCAGGCGAAGTGCCCGCACGCACAGGTGATCCTCATGGCCATTTTTCCCCGTGGAAAAGGCGCGGCCAATCCGCAGCGCGCAAACATCGCCGAAATCAACAAGCTCCTCGCGCCGCTCGCGCAAAAGACGCGCGTCACCTTGCTCGACATCACCGACAAGTGGCTCGCGCCCGACGGCTCCGTCTCCACCGAGCTGATGCCTGATTCGCTGCACCCGAACGAAAAAGGCTACCACGTCTGGGCCGACGCGCTGCGCCCGCTGCTCGCGAAGCCGTGAGCATTTCGCGCGGTGCGCTAAGACGAGCGCGGCGCGCGGGTCACTCGTTTGTCCCAACCATGAATCTCCCCGCACTCACCCGCCGTTCCTTCATCGGTCGTTCCACCGCAGCCGCAGCCGCGCTCTCATTTCCCGCGGTCGTGCGCTGCGCGAGTCCGAACTCAAATTTGCAGATCGTCGCAGTCGGCTGCATGGGCAAAGGCCTGAGCGACATCGCGGAGACGGGCTCGCATCCCAAGGCGAAATTCGTCGCGTTCTGCGATGTGGACACGGGGCGTTTCCACGAGGCGGACAAGAAATTTCCCGGCACGCCGCACTACCAGGACTGGCGCGAGATGTTCGCGAAACTGAGCGACACGTTCGACGCGGTGACAGTCTCGACGCCCGACCACTGGCACGCGCCGGTGGCGATGGCGGCGATGAAATTGCGCAAACACGTCCACTGCCAGAAGCCGCTCGCGCACACGGTGTGGGAGGTGCGGCAGATGCGGCGGCAGGCGGAGATTTCCAAGGTGATCACGCAGATGGGAAACCAGATCCACAGCCACGAGTCGTATCGCACAGGCGTGAAACTGATCCAAGACGGCGTGATCGGAAAAATCACGGCGGTGCATTCATGGCAGCCGAATCCCGGCAACAAATACTCGGGCCTCTCAAAGCGCCTCGCGCCATCGGGCGCGGTGCCTCCTGCGACGCTGAACTGGGATCTGTGGATCGGCCCCGCGCCGATGCGCCCTTACGAGCCGGATCTCTATCATCCGTTCAAGTGGCGTGACTGGCAGGATTTCGGCGGCGGCACGATGGGCGACTTTGGCTGCCACATCCTCGACCCCGTTTTCACCGCGCTCGAACTCACCGCACCGATCAGCATCCGCGCGGAAAACACCGGCCTGAACGAGGAAACATGGCCGGCCGCGGAGACGGTGAGCTATCTTTTCCCCGGTACAAAATGGACGGCGGAAAAGACGCTGCCGGTGACCTGGTATGACGGCGGACGCCTCCCCGACCGCGCGCTCACGCAAATGCCCGAGGACGCAAAGCTGCCCGGCGGAGGATCACTTTTCATCGGCGAAGGCGGGACGATGATCCTGCCGCACGTCGCGCTGCCAAAGCTTTATCCGGTCGAGAAATTCGAGAAATTCAAAATCGAAAAGGTCGCCGGTTCGAGTCACTATCACGCCTTCGTCGAGGGCGCGATCGGCTCCACGAAGACGACCGACGGCTTCCACTACGCCGGCCCGCTCGCGGAAGCCGTGCTGCTCGGAAACGTCGCGACACGCGTGCCCGGCGAGCTCCTCGAATGGGACGCGGAAAACCTGCGCGTCACAAATTCCGAGGCCGCGACGAAGCTGCTCACGAAGGCGTATCGCGAGGGCTGGAAGCTCGACGCGGCGAGCTGAGTGTAGCGCCGACGATTCGTCGGCAAAAAGGCGCGCTGCGGTCGTGCTCAAGACTGAGCCAGCATACGAGGGACGCCGCGGGAAAATTCCGCGCGCCGTTCCTGTCCGCACTCGCGGGGCCGACGATTCGTCGGCGCTACATTGAGACGCTGACTCGACACACGCGGAACTCCGCAGCTTGAATCGCCGCATGGCGAAAAAGCGCGGCGATGCGCAACCTCCAGCTCCGATTCCACCGGCGGCGCCGCGCAGTTCGCGCGGCACGGTGTTTGCGTGCGTGGCCGCTGTCGTCGCAATCATGGGTGCGGTTGCATGGTGGAAATTTGCAAAGCATGGCGGGACGCCATCCACGGCACCGGTGCAGCGCGCGGAAAAAACTGCAACGACACCGGGGCTGCAACCAACGCCCGCCGTGCCGCCGCTGCTCGAACCGGAGGCGCAGGTCTTCGCGCGCTACGCGGGATCGCAGAGCTGCCGCGAGTGCCATGCGACGCAGTTTGAATCGTGGGCGAAGTCGAATCATGGCAATGCCGAGCGGCTGCCGAATGCGGCGCTCGACACTGCGGCATTTTCGCCGGAGCGCACTTTTCACCACGGCACGCAGGACTCCGTGGCGACGCAAGTGGACAGGAAGCCCGCGGTGAAGACGCTCGGTTTTGACAACAAGCATGAGGCGTATCCCGTCGCGCGCGTCATCGGCCACGATCCACTGCGGCAGTATCTCGTCGAGCGGCCGGGCGGGCGTTTCCAGACGCTCGAGGTCGCATTTGATCCGAAGCGGAACGATTGGTTCGATGTTTACGGAAACGAGGATCGCACGCCCGGCGAGTGGGGGCACTGGACGGGGCGCGGGATGTCCTGGAATGCGATGTGCGCGAACTGCCACAACACGCGCCTGCGGAAAAACTACGACGAGGCGACGGATGTTTACCACACGACGATGGCGGAGATGAGCGTCGGCTGCGAGTCGTGCCACGGGCCGATGAAGGCGCACACGGAGTGGCGGAAGCAGTATCCGCAGTCGAAGGACACCGACCCGACGGTGAAGAAGCTCACGCGCGATCAGACATTCGACACTTGCGGCTCGTGCCACGCGCGACGGCGCGAACTCACGGGGGATTTTGTGCCGGGCGATTCTTTTGCGCAGCACTACCAGCTCACGACGGTGGACGAGAGCGATCTCTATTTTCCCGACGGGCAAATCCGCGACGAGCTGTACGAATACGGTTCCTTTCACGGCAGCAGGATGCACACGGCGGGCGTGCGCTGCGCGGACTGCCATGACCCGCACGCCGCGAAACCGCGCCTCCCCGGCAACGCGCTGTGCATGCGCTGCCACACCGGCGCGCCGGGCCAGATTCCCGAGAGCACCGTGCTCGCGCCCGTGATCGATCCGGTCGCGCACAGCTTTCACAAAGCAGAAAGCACGGGCGCACAATGCGTGAGCTGCCACATGCCGGTGACGACCTACATGCAGCGCCACCCGCGGCACGACCACGGCTTCACGATTCCCGATCCGCTACTCACAAAAAAATTCGGCGTCCCGAATGCGTGCAACAAGTGCCACACGGACAAGGACGCGGACTGGTCGCTCGCCGCGACGGAGAAATGGTGGGGCGAAAAAATGAAACGCCCCTCGCGCGAGCGTGCGCTGCGTGTCGCCGAGGCGCGGGCAAATCCGGGCGGTTCATCCGCGCCGCTGCTCGCGCTCGTGCAGGAGGAGCCGAATGCGTATTGGAAAGCATCGCTCATCCGCCTGCTCGCGCCGTGGAGCGGGGAACCGGATGTCGCGCGCACTTTCCTCGCCTACGCGCAACATGCTGATGCGCTCGTGCGAACCGCCGCGGTACAGGCGCTGGAATCCGTCGGCGGAGCGGAGGCTGGTGCTGCGCGGCTGGTGCTCACGCGACGGCTGGAAGATCCCGAGCGCGCAGTGCGTGTCGCGGCGGCATCCGCGCTGCACCAGCCGATCGATCCCGCCTCGCGTGCGTCACGGGAGGTGATGCACGCGCTCGACCTTGCTGCGGATCAGCCGACGGGACAGCTCCAGAAGGGCGCGTGGGCGCAGGCGCACGGCGATACGGCGGGCGCGCTGAAGCACTTCGAGCGGGCGGTTTCGTGGGATCCAAACTCGGGCGGCATCCGGCACGAATATGCGATCCTGCTCAGTTCGATGGGCCGAATGCAGGACGCACTCACGCAGATGCAGGAAGCCGTGAAGCTGGAGCCGAAGCAGGCGGAGTTCCGCTTCAAGCTCGCGCTTGCGTGGAACGAGTCGGGCGACATGCGGAATGCGGTGAAGGAATTTGAGGAGACGGTGAAGATCGATCCGAAGCACGCACGCGCGTGGTACAATCTCGGCCTCGCCCGCAACGCCCTCAGTGAGACGGACGCTGCGATCAAAGCACTGCGTCAGGCCGAGGCGGCTGATCCGCGCGATGCGCGGATTCCATTCGCGCGCGCGACGATTCACGCGCGGCTGCGGCAGATCGCCGATGCTCGCGAGGCGGCGCAGCGCGCGCTGGCGATCCAGCCGGACTACCAGGACGCGCGGCAACTGCTGCAGTCGCTCGGGCAGTAATGCAGCGCCGACGATTCGTCGGCCCCGGCGTGCATGGTCAGAAACGGCGCGTGGAATCCTGCGGCGGTGTCCTGAATGTTTTCTGTTCGCGCCCGGGTGCGGGTTGCAGGTCTGCAACGATGAGAGCAATGCGCGGCGCGACTTTGGACATCTGCCATGCTCACGCGCCTTTTTGCCGACGAATCGTCGGCGCTACGTTGCCTCAGTTCGTCTTCAGCACCTCGATGAACGCCTCTTGCGGGATGTTCACCTGGCCGATCGCCTTCATCCGCTTTTTGCCTTCCTTCTGTTTTTCGAGGAGCTTGCGTTTGCGCGAGATGTCGCCGCCGTAGCATTTCGCCGTCACATTTTTGCGCAGCGCGCTCACGCTTTCGCGGGCGATGATTTTGCCGCCGATGGCGGCCTGGATCGCGACCTGGAACATCTGCGTGGGGATGACTTCCTTGAGCTTCGCGGCGAGCGCGCGGCCGCGGGCCTCGGCCTTGTCGCGATGCACGATGCTGGAGAATGCGTCCACGATTTCGTTGTTCACGAGCATGTCGAGCTTCACGAGTTTCTCGGCCTTGTAGCCGGCGTGCTCGTAATCCATCGAGCCGTAGCCGCGCGTGATGCTCTTCATCTTGTCCACGAAATCCACGAGGATTTCGTTCAGCGGGAGATCCACGCTCAGCATGACGCGCCGCGGGTCGAGCGTCTCGGTGTGATCCACCAGGCCGCGCTTTTCCATGATGAGCTGGAGCATCGGTGAGATGTACTCGTTCGGGATCATGATGAAGCAGCGCACGATGGGTTCGCGCATTTCCAGTATGACGCTCGGGTCGGGGAGATTTTCCGGATTGTCCACGCGGAGGATTTCGCCGTTTGTCTTCACCACCTCGTAAATGACGGACGGATATGTGGCGATGATGTCCATGCCGTACTCGCGCCGCAGTCGCTCGATGATGATCTCCATGTGCAGCAGGCCGAGGAAGCCGCAGCGAAATCCGAAGCCGAGCGCGACGGATGACTCGGCCATGAAGTGAAATGCGGCGTCGTTGAGCTGGAGCTTGCCCATCGCGGCCTTGAGGTGCTCGAAGTCCGCGGTGTTGATCGGGTAGATGCCGCTGAAGACCATCGGCTGCAGTTCCTGGAAACCCGCGAGCGGCTCGGTCGCGGGCTGCCGCGTGCCCGTGAGCGTGTCGCCCACTTTCACCTCGGTGACGGTCTTCATGTTCGCGATGACGTAGCCGACGTCGCCGGGTCCGAGTTCGTCCTGCGGCACAAATTTCGGCTGCTGCGGGCGGAAGATGCCGACCTCTTTTACCTCGTAGGAGCTGTTCGTGGCCATGAGGCGCACCATGTCGCCCGCTTTGATCGCGCCATCCACGACGCGCACGTACACGACCACGCCGCGATACGTGTCGAAGGTCGAGTCGAACACCAGCGCGCGCAGGCGCGAGGTGCGGTTGTTCGGCGGCGCGGGGATGCGGGCGATGACGGCCTCCAAAATATCCTCGATGCCGATGCCCTGCTTCGCGCTCGCGAGGATCGCCTCCTCGGCGGGAATCGCCAAAATTTCCTCGAGCTGCCGCATCACGGATGGGAGGTCGGCGTTCGGCAAATCAATCTTGTTGACCACCGGGATGAGCTTGAGCTTTTGCTTCTCGGCAAGGTGGACATTTGCGACGGTCTGCGCCTCGACGCCCTGCGCGGCGTCCACGATGAGCAGCGCGCCCTCGCACGCGGCGAGCGAGCGCGAGACTTCATACGCGAAGTCCACGTGGCCCGGCGTGTCCATGAGATTGAGCTTGTACTCCTTGCCGTCCCTCGCCTTGTACATCATGCGGACGGGATGCGCCTTGATCGTGATGCCGCGCTCGCGCTCGAGATCCATCGCGTCGAGGAGCTGCTCCTGCGACTCGCGCTTTTGGATCGTCCCGGTGAATTCGAGCAGGCGGTCAGACAGGGTCGTCTTGCCGTGATCAATGTGGGCGATGATGCAGAAATTGCGGGTATTGCTCGGCATGAAGTTCCTCGGAAAAAAGGGGGCGGAATATGGATGCCTTCCTCCAGTGCGTCAACGACTCGCGAATCCCGCTTTTTTTCCGGGCTGCTCACCGACCACGAGTTCCTTCGCGCACTTCATTCCGCGGCGACACAGGAACGGCACCCGATGCGCGGAGCGACTGCGGTGCCTGCAACTTCGAGAGCAGTCGCTAACGGGTCGCGCCGGCAGTGTGAATCGCGGCGATCGGCGCGGGCCTGCCCGTGCGGATGCAGACGAGAAACAGCGCGGTGAAGAGCACGTCGGCCACGAGCGTGTGGAGCGAGAAAGTCCACGTCGGCGCATAGCCGGGAAGTCCGGTCGTGAGGGCCTGCACCCAGCCAGCGAGGGTCTTTGCATAGCCGGGTTCGTAGAGCCAAGATGCGGTGTTCGTCGTGAGATAGAAAAAGAACGAGCCGCCGAGCACCGCCGGCGCGATCACGCCGGGGCGTGCATTTTTGCGCAGCATCCAGCCGAGTGCGGCCACGGCAGCGAACGCGATTGTTTTTCCGAAGAATTCCACCGTGAAAAGCGGGAACCGGTAGTGGGAGTTCAGCACGAGATCCGTGCCGAGAAGCGCGGCGAGCGGCACGGCGATGGCGAGACGCCGCGGGAGGAACGCCGCACCGCAGAGGCACACCGAGGCCATCGGCGAGAAATTTGGCAGCCATGCGGGCTGCTCAAGCGTCATCCCGAGCATTACGGGCAACAGGCGATATGCGATGAGGGTGGCGAAGAGAACGAGTCCGGCGATCATGTGGGTTTTGCTTTAGTGGTTCGTCACGGATCAATCAACCGCGAAGTCGGACCGCGAAGTCGGACCGCGAAGTCGGATCGGGTGTTGCGCAATCCGGTGTCCTAGCGTGGGAGGAACATGGTTTGCGCCACGCAGCGCCGTGGCATCAGCTTCGATCCGACGTTTGCGGGGGAAGACTTTTGTCCCCCACTTCGTCCCTTGCTGATGCGGCTCAGGACGAACGCCATGATTCTCGTCGGATCACCATTCATCCTACCCGCGATGTCCGTGGTTGATTATCCGCGAAGCCCGTGGACAGCGACTTTTCGGAGCCTTCTCCGCGTCTCCGACTACGGGCTGGCGAATGGGTTGATCACCTTGCTGGCACCCGAGAGGGAGACTGTCTTGGCGATGACTTCACCATTGACTATCGATCCGCCGGTTTCCTTCACCGCGCGCGTGGTGGCGAGGATGGTGCCGTATGCGACGGAACCACCGCTGAGCGTCACATCATATTGCGTGCCGGTACCGCCGGCCCCCAGAGAGTTGTCCTTAACGTTGTAGAGCACGTTGGCCGCCGTCAGGGTGCCTGAGAGAAGAATTTTCGCACCGGCGGCGAGGGACATGTAGCGACTGACATTGATGACGTAGTTGGTCGTGTTCGTGCCGGACAATGTGAGAACCGCGCCAGTTCCCTGGAGGACGAGGTCGGTCAGGTTAATGACGTAGGTCTGGCCTGCCTGCCCGGTGATGCTCCCACTGATGTTGTTTAACGCGATCGTTCCCGATGGGCCGGAGACCGATCCGCTGGAGACCGCTCCGCCGAAGGTCAAGCCGGAAATGGCGGTGCCCAATGACCCAGCGGCACTGGATGCACTCATTGCGTCGGTGACGTTTTGTGAGAGGTTATTTGATCCGGAACTTGACTGGTAGTAAGGATTCCCAAAAGGCTGACCGGTCAGCGACTCGCCGCCTGTACCGCGATAGACGATCCCATTGATGTAGGATTTCGACATGCTGAGACCACCGGCACCGCCGATGCCGACATTGCCGATCACGTCCGTGCCGCCCGCAGAAGGGTCGGTGATGGTCACGCCCCCGGAGAGTGCGAAGATCGCCCAGTTCTGATGGGTGGGGGGTCCGGACACCCAGTCGCCGGAAACAGTGCCGAGTGTAGCATTGCCGAAGTTGGATCCTAAAACGTCGCTGTTCCAAAAATTGGTTCCCGGCGAGTATTGCGCCTGAAGTGCATTGCTGCCGATGAGCGCCAGCGTGGCGAGGATGAATGCCCGGCACAGGCGGGTCATTGTGGAGACGAGGGTTTTTTTCATGGTGAGATGGCTCGGTGCGGGGTGATTGGGATGAGGGGGTGTGGGTTAAAATTTATCAGTACGCAGTCTTCGGTGGAACTAGCAGTTGCCACGCCGTCCGTGCGATGATGGACAAGTCAAGCGCAAGCCGCCAATTTTCCAAGTAGGAAATATCACTTTCCAGCCGTTTGGCAATTTCGGACTCGGATCGCGCCTCACCGCGGAAGCCGCGAACTTGCGCGAGGCCGGTGATGCCGGGCTTCACGAAGGTCCGGATGTGGTAATTGGACATCTGCTGCGCGAACTGCGCGTTGTGCTCGATCATGTGCGGACGCGGGCCGGTCACGCTCATGTCTCCCTTGAGCACATTGATGAATTGCGGCAGCTCATCAATGCTCATCCTGCGCATCCAGCGTCCGAAGCCGAACACGCGGACATCGCCCTGGACGGCCTGCCGCGCCTCGTCGGGGTTTTCCTGGTGCATCGTGCGGAATTTGATGATGCGGAATTCCCGGTTTTGGATGCCGGCCCGTTTCTGGAGGAAGAAGAGCGAGCCGGACGATTGGAATCTCTGGACGACCCAGATGACGAGCATGAGCGGCGGGAGGATGAAAAGGACGACTGGCAATGCGACTGCGAGATCCAACGCACGCTTGGCGACGCGGTTCAGCGGGTTTTCGAGAGGCTCTTCGCGCAGGGTGATGAAGCGCATTCCCTCATCCTCAATGTGGACGACGGGATGCTGGAGCAGTTCCTCCAGATTGCTCAAAATCAGCAGCCGGATGCCCATTTTTTCCAGCACGGATACCAGTTCCCGGTGCCGCTCGCGCTCCTGCGGAAGCTCCAGCACGATCACCTGCGTGATGCCTTCGCGACGGATGACATTTTCCAAGTCCCCGATGCCGCCCATGCACGACAGCCCGCCGCATTCCCCGGAGGTGATGCCATCGGTGCGCAGGATCCCCACCGTGCGGAGCCCGTAGGCTTCCTTGCCTTGCAGCCATCGGCGGAGCCGCCCGGCGTGCCCGGCCTGACCCACGAGGAGTGTCCGCTCCACCCATTTCCCGTCAAATATCCGCCGCGCGAGAAAACCCGGGAGCAAGTAGTTCGCCGCGAGCAGTCCGCCATAGAGGATCACGCTGAAAATTCCGAGAAACCAGCGTGAGATTGCCTGATCCTTGGTCCCGGCCAGATAGACGAGCAGCACCCCGAGCGCGTAACACACCTGCCGCACGGTCACGCGGTGCTGGTCCAGAAAGCTGTGCTGCCACAGGTTCAGGCGGATGCGCGCACGGTCGCGGCTCATGGATTCCAGAAGGAGACCCGCCATGACGGCCAGCGCATACATCGGGTAATGCGCGATCAGCGAGCCTTCGATGTGGGTCACCGAGGTGAACGTCAACACCCCGGACACGAGCAGGAGCAGGGGCACCAACAGGAGCTGGCACAGCAGCAGAGTGCTCTGCAATCCTCGTGTGCGTTGGCCAATCATCGGTCGGTAGTCTTCTGGGGTGGGGACTTTGACGCAGCATTCGTTCCCGACGGACTATTTGCGGCTCATGCGGTTGCGGATGCCGGTGAAGCGGCGGCGCTCACGGTAACCGATGAGGGCGCACAGTGCGATCGAGCCGATGAGGGCCGTCGTCGCGGGTTCCGGCACAGGGACGATTTCAAACTGGCCGGTGCCGAACTGCACTTCCGTGGCTCCCGGACCGAAGCCGGTGAAGTTGATTCCGGCGATGTAGTTGCCGAGGCCAAAG
>JBBRYC010000073.1:0-32406 GCA_038238025.1 Chthoniobacterales bacterium | reverse complement strand
CCTGCTGCACGCCGGCGGTCTTGAGGTTCTCCAGGATCATCTGGGGAAAGGACTGCTTCACGCCGTATTCGCCGCTATCTTCCTTGAGCGAGTCGATTAACTCGTCGTTCTCATCCACGCCCAACATGCGGTGCGGGCTAAGGCTTTCGACGGTGAAGGGACCGGCTACACGAACCTTCTTTTTGTCGTCGTAGGGCTTGTCGTAGAGGTACTCAAACTCGGCCTTGGCGGCGATGGACTTGTCGATTTCCTTCTGCCGAGCGATGCGGGCCTGCCACCAGTCGGCGTGCATCTTCCGGGCTCGCTCTGGCCAGGCCTTGTCCGCTTCGCGCGGAATCTCCCATTCCTGCCATTGCTGCTTGAGCGGGGCGTTCAGCTTCTCGCGCAACGGCTCCAGCTCGGCCTGCCACTTGTCCCAGATGACATCGATCTCCGCGTTGTTGGCGATGGACTTGAGGGTGATATGCGGCACGCGCTCATAGACGAAGCCGTGGCGGATATTCCCGCGCACGGGCTGCGAACTTGGCGCGGTGCGGGTGACTTCGGCTTCCTTGAGCTGGCCGTCGAGGGAATCGGCGAGCAGGTAAAAGGGATAACGCGCGCCCATGATGCGGGCACGGGCCAGCGCCAGCGCCACGCGCGAGGTGTCAATCGTGATCCAGCGGCGGCCCCATTGCTCGGCGACGGCGGCGGTCGTGCCGGAACCGCAGGTCGGGTCGAGCACAAGGTCTCCGGGGTCGGTGGCCATCAGAATACACCGTTGGATTATTCCCGTCGGCGTCTGCACAACATAAACATTGTTAGCATCACGCGCGGTGTCCTCCCAAATCGATCTCAAGTCTGTTAAAGGAAAGTCCTTGAGGTACTGCTTATAGCGAATGGTTTTGCCAGCTTTCCGTATTCTTGCTGAGCGGCCAAGCCGATTCAACCCAGTGGGGACGGTTCGCCAACATTTATTGCCACCCGGATGATAAAGTTCACCGTGAAAGGAGTAGTTGACCGTTGTGTTCTGACGAAACCCACCGGTAGCCAAGCTGATTAACTGAAAGACCTGCTGTTCCCCGTCGATTAGTCGTGCGTTGCCTCGTTCGTCTTCACGGAGTGAGCGAACGATTCCCGTAGCTTGGTCTTCCACCTGGTTGTAGTGGTCGCCTGTGCCAATGCCGACCTGCTGCAATTCAAAGAGCTTTCGCCCTTTCACGCTTTCAGCATTCTTGCAGTAGAGGATTATGAAGTGAGTCGTCGTAACGAATTCCTCGGCAGTCATCATCCCCAGCCGTTTGTAAGAGATCAGAGCGCGAAAATTGCTGGCCCCAAATACCTCGTCCATCACCGCTCGGACGCGATGCACGTTTTCATCGCCGATCTGAACGAAGATGGAGCCGGAGTCGGCGAGCAGGTCGCGGGCGACGGTGAGCCGATCCCGCAGGTAAGTGAGGTAGCTGTGGATGCCGTCGCGCCAGGTGTCGCGGAAGGCTTTGACCTGCTCGGGCTCGCGGGTGATGTGATTAGGGTCGCCGTCTTTCATGTCGCGGCTGGTGGTGGACCACTGGAAGTTGCTGTTGAACTTGATGCCGTAGGGCGGGTCGAAGTAGATGCACTGTACCTTGCCGCGCAGGCCCTCGCGCTCGGCCAGGCTGGCCATGACCTGGAGAGAGTCGCCGAGGATCATGCGGTTGCTCCAGTTCTGGTCGTGCTGGTAGAACTCGGTCTTGTCCGCGCCCTTGGGGATGCCGTTGAAGTCGGCGAAGAGATCGGCCTGGAAGCCGGGGTCGCTCGCCTTGGTCTCCTTGGTCTGCCGGAGCAGGTCATCAATCAGCACCTTGGGATGAACCTTTTCCTGAATGTAGAGCGGCGGGGCGTGGACGACGAGATCGCTCCAGTCCTGCTCATCCTTCCCGCGCCAGACGAGCTGCGGATCGAGGTCGGTGTTGCGCGGGTAGCGGATGGTCTTCGGATGCTCGTGCTCCTGCTGGATGAAAGACTGCTGCTCGGCGGACGGGATGTTCTTTCGCTTGTCGGCCTCGTGCTTGAGGGTTTCGACGGTCTTAGTACCTGTGGGCTTCTTGGCCATGAAATTATGGAGTTGCGGATGCGAGGTCGCTATCACGTGCAAGTTCTTCGCTCAGTTCTTCGCCTTCTTCCGGAGTATCTGCGACCTCGCTGACAGGATGTCCGGTTGCATTGCCGATGATTGCCAGTAACGATTTGCGTCTCCCTTGCATGAATGACTCAAAGTCATCGGCACGCAGGTGGGCGGGCGAAATGCAGTGGGAACTGAGATAGCCGTCGAGAACGGCAGGGGCAATTGGTGGGTTCTCGATCTGGCCATCTGCATTCTTCTTCCCCTGCTCCAGCTTCTCTAAATACTGGGATGGAGCTACGCCCCCAATGATTCGGTTAGTACGGTAGCTGAGAGGTGTTTTGTTCACCACAGTGTCGTAGATCCTTACGTCGATCTTCTGCGCCTTGCACCAAGCCTCCGGGAAAATGTGGTGAATATCCACGCCTTCATCGAAAAATATCGTCAGGTCATAACCTTGGCCGCTACGGAAGTCTTTTGCCCCCTCCCGCATGAGAAGTGCATGAATGCCTTTGTACGCAGCAGATTGCCGGGTCCGCATTGATTGCAGGCGATTCGGGCGGAAGACTCCCTCGCTGACGGTTGCGGGCTCAGAACCGCCGTCGAGCCACGCGGGGACTTCTACGATGTCTTTTGCAAATCGGCTTTCAAAGCCACCTCCGTAAAGCTCGCCAAAAATTCCACACCAGAACCAGCGAGCGATCTTGGCCATGTGCCCGGCATGATCTGCCTTGTCGCCAATCTCGGCAAAAATGGCGGCAAGAGCCACCACCTGCGTCTGGTACGGGAGATCAATGACCCGATGAATGTTTTGCTGCCTGAGAAATTTTGCGGCTCGCTTGAACCCGGCTTCCACGCCGTCGCGATATTCGAGGTAGGCTTCCAGCGGCAAATCCAGCAACGACTGACGGGTGGCACGCACTGCTGGAAGGTCGTTTTCCTTCACGCCATTGGCAATCTTGTCGGCTCTGACTTTCTTGGTGTGAAGCAAGGCGATAGCTTGAAGCAGGTCCGTGCTCGCTACTTTGGAAAGAACACCGACAGTCTGATCGGCTGCGCGACCAAATTCGACAAGGCGTGCCTGCAAACCTTTTTGTCCACCAGCGC
This sequence comes from Chthoniobacterales bacterium, assembly GCA_038238025.1. Lineage (GTDB taxonomy): Bacteria > Verrucomicrobiota > Verrucomicrobiia > Chthoniobacterales > Chthoniobacteraceae > SXWH01. Next base: position 29,216 of record JBBRYC010000073.1, on the reverse strand, counting down.
CAAGCCAGTCGTCCCGTAGCTTGTGGCCGCGCGCTGCATACATGGCGGTCAGCAGCTCAAAAGCGTCGAGGGCCTTTCCGCCCGTGTTGACCTTTTCAAACACGAGGCAGACGGCCTCGTGTGAGGTGTCGTCGGCAAGGGTGATGACTGGGATGTGGTAAGACTTGAAGTTGGCCAAGACCTCGTTTTTGAACTTCTTGAACACGTCGCGTTTGGCCGTATCGCCCTTGGCAATCCAGTAATCCCCAAAGCTGTCCTGCCATTCATCCCAGTCAAAAACCCGATTCAATGGGAACATCATCTGTTCGTATTCCCGGGTGAGCGTGGACAGATCAACGAGAACGTCTTTGTCAAAGTTTGTTTTGATGCGACGATCTTCCGGAACGCCGAAGATGGCCTCGTCACGGTCTGCCGCCGGCTGAATTGCCTTCTGGATGTCGATGTAAAACCAGCGTCTCACCAGCTTGTTCTTGGGCGTGATTGTTTGCACCACATCACGGCGAAAACATGACTGATAAAGGGATGTCATTCGCTGTTGCCCATCCAGGAGCAGTTCATCGGGTGAGGCTGTAGCCGCTGTAGGCAACGCACCTTGGACGGGCCGATGGGCGAATAGTCCCGCATCCCCGCGTTTGGACTCCAATGTCATCAGCGCACCGACGGGGAAAGCCCTGGAAATGGAAGCTATCAGGCTGAGGATTCTGTCTTCGGCCCAAACCCAGCTTCTTTGAAAATCCGGGAGCTGAATTTTTCCTTCTCCGCAGAAGCGCAGAAATTCCTCCAATATTCTCGGGTTTGTCTTGAACGTCGTCTTACTCATATCATGGATAAAATTTGCGATGTGCCTAAAATCATCTGGTCAAACTGGCTTTCGACCTTGGTGGCGAAGTTGGATTCGATCTCATAGACATCGCAAAACTCGGCGAATGCCCAGCGCCCATGCGTGGCGAGGTGGTTCACGCCAGGCACCCAATACGTTTTCATCGTCGAGGCCTTTTCTTTCGCATCCTCGCGCCGATAGCCTTTGATCTCGACGATGAGATGCAGCAGGTCATCAGGACCGTGACCGTCGTCCACCAGCACGATGAAATCGGGCAGGTATTTCCGTGTCTCTGAAGCGTACCGATATGGGACTTCGAGGCCGAGGTTATGATTCTTGACGTAGGCTTTGACCTTTGGGTGTGATTCTGCCGCACGGCAAAACTCAGCTTCCCAATCGCTGTCGAGGATGATCCAGTTGATGTGGCTGCGATCTGATTTGGTTTCCCATCGCAATGTCTTCGACGTGTTGAAGCGGACGTTTTTCGTGGAGCCGGTGGGATTGTAGGGATCGAGCAGCGCTTTGATGGGGCGCTCACCCAAGAACTGACGGGTGATGCCGGCTGTGATGCGCTCGCAGGCGATGTCGGCGAATTCCTGATACATGAGCTGCGCGGGATAGGTACCGCCTTTGCACACGAGGCAGGTGTCCAGCCATTGCTTCGTGATGCGCTTCAACTGGCCGAAGAGATGGAGCTTTGGGGCTTCGCCAGGATCACGCCATTTCGTGTAGAGCAACCGCTGGGTGAGGTGGAAAAGAATCGTGGAAGGGCGCATGTCCCCGAGGTGCTCGACGGTGAGATCCACCCCTTGACCGATGATGCCCTCATTTCGGTTCTTGGTGGGGCCGGTCAGTTCGGGAGTCAGCTCGAAGATCGAATCATCATCGAAATCTGCGGTGAGCCGTTCCTCTGGCAGCTCGATGCGGTAACCCTCCACGCGAGGGAACCGGATTTCCAAAGAATCACGCTCGGGGCGCATTGCTTTGACCTGAATCGTTTCGCGCGGTGGCTGCGGTGGAGCGATGATGGGCTTGGCCGTGAAGTCAAAGGGAATGCCGAGGATATCGGCGTACTCGACATTGAAGAGATTCTCGTCGTTGAGGTCATACGACTGGCGGCGTAGGGCGCGGCCAATGACCTGCTCGCAGAGAAGCTGGGTGCCGAAGGCACGAACGCCGAGGACATGGGTGACAGTGTTTGCATCCCAGCCTTCGGTGAGCATGGAGACCGAGACGACGCATCGAACGGAACCGCCGAGTGCACCATGCTTGCCGACGGTGTTCATCACCTCACGCAACAATTCCTGATCAGTCAGGTTCTCTCCTGCTCGCTGGTCGCCTGTGCGTTCGACGATCTCGCGACGAAAGCGGTCAATCTCGTCGGCAGCCATGCCACGAAAATTGTCGTCGAGAGCCTCGCCAGATTCGAGTTGTTCGCTGTCGATAAGCAGCGTGTTCGGGCGAGGAAGGGGATTGCCTGTCGTGTCGTCGAAATTGCGAAACAACGCGAGGCGGCCATTGTTGAGTGAGGTGGTACCGTCTTCGTTCTTTTGGTGGAAGCCAGAGATGTAGTCGTACACCAGCTTCGAGATGGAAGTATTCTGACACACCACGATGAAACACGGCGGCACACGGATGCCTGCATCCTCCCAGAGCTTGTAGGTCTTCTCGTAGTGGCCGTAGAGGGCTTCGAGCGCAGTCTTGAGCAAGGTCGGCAGCTTGAGAGGATCGAGTTCTTCACCGGTGCCACGGGTCTTCTTGGGCATCTTGGCGCGGATGTGTTTCCACAACTCGCGGAACATCGGCATTTCTTCGCCGGGGATGTTCTGCGCCACTGGTACGCGAGGCAGTTTCACGATGCCGCATTCGATGGCGTCCATGAGTGAGAAGTCGCTCATCGTCCACGGGAACAAGGTGCCCTCCACGTAGCCCGAACCGCTGAGGAAGAAAGGCGTGGCAGAAAGATCCATCACACGCGCCACGCCAAGTTTTCGGTTCACCGCTTCCAGTCCCGAAATCCAGAGCCGCGCAGCCTCCTTGTTCTTCTCCGCCTCTTTCTTCTCATCCCCTTTCAGATCGTCCACATCCTCTGCACTCGGGCCGGGTTTCTCCCGGTAGCAGTGGTGGGCCTCGTCATTGATCACGAGGATGTTCTTCATACCCATGAGGTCCGGCATGACGCGCTGGATCATCTGGCCCTCGGTCTCCTGAGTTTGCAGGTCCTCGCCAGTGCGTCCCTTGAGTAGCTGGCGTCCGCCCTTGGAAAGATCGATGCGCTCGCGAAGTTTGAACGCGTGGTAGTTGGTGATGACGATCTTCGCCTTCTTCACATCCTCCAGCATGTCATGCGGAACCAGTTCACGGCTTGCGTAGTAGCTGTCCGGGTCACTCGGTTGGAGAACGCGAAGGCGATCTTTGATGGTCAAACCGGGAGCTACGATGAGGAAACCGCGCGTGAAAGTTTTGCTCGTGGAGCGGCGGGCCGCATTGATGGTCTGCCACGCGATGAGCATGGCCATGACCGTGGTCTTACCCGCACCGGTCGCCAGCTTGAGCGCCAGTCGCATGATTTCTGGATTCGCCTCTTTGTTGACGAGTTCGAGTTGCTCCAAGATGCGTTTTCCTGACTTCGACAACGGGGCCACTTCGGTGAGCCAGATCGCTGTCTCCACGGCTTCAACCTGACAGAAGAAAGGCCGCACACCACTGAACTTGTGATGCCGCCAGTGTTCCAGGAGACGCTGCGTTTCCGGTGTGACCTGCCAGTGGTTCGGGCTGAGATTTCGCCATGTGCCCACGTAGCCGCGAATCTCGTTGATGAGCGATGTCGGGTCGTACTGTTGCTCTTTTGTCGAGAGTCCCTTTCCCTCATCGAACACGATTTCCTCCTGTGCCGCAGAGCCCTTTCGCTTCTTCGGCTTGGGGATCGGGGTGATGAACTCCGCCCGTCGCCGCTCCTCAACGACCTTCTGAGTTGGCTGCCCCGACGAATCAAGTTCCCAATGACGAAGCGGACGCTCGTACGGCGAATTGAGAATAGGGTGTTCGAAAAAGGGGTTGGACATGTTCAGGTCGAGGCCGCGACTGAGCGCGTGAAAGCATCGGGTTTGCTTGTGCAGTCAGACGAGCCGCCCATGGCCTGGCCGTCTGACCTTGAAACAATCCAGCGCAATTCGAGCGCGCAGAATGACGGATGCCCATCAACATGGCCAGACGAATGCGGCGGGTACTTGTACTCGGCGTATTTTTTACCTCATCCAGCAAGGTTGCGAGCGCCTTCGGTGTGCTCACGGCCGATTCAATCAAAAGTCGTGGGCAGAGTAGGCGGGACAAGAAGGATGCGTCGTCCAGTACTACGAGACGATTTCAACGCGCTTGTGAAAGCACCTGCTCTGAGGAGCAACCCGCGCCGGCCGATCTCGAAAATCCCGACGCTCTAAAATCGTCGCCAGCGCATTTTGATCGGGCAGGCGCGGTGATGGCCCGGCTGAGGCTCGATGAAATTTCGTCCAGCGGGGATCGTCGAAAAAAATTCAGGCGAGCACCATCCAGGTGACGGTCATCTCTGAAAAACCGCAAAGATCAAAAATCCAGGCGGCGCGCCAAGTGCCAATTAAGTGCCAATACAACCCGTCTTTTGCCGATGGAATGGGTGTTCATGAGCACGAATGAAAAACCGCCTGCACTAGCCAGGAACCCTGTATCCATGCGGCTTTCAGAGGAAAACCGGCAGTGGGTCGGGCGAGACTCGAACTCGCAACCAACGCCTTAAAAGGGCGCTGCTCTACCATTGAGCTACCGACCCGGTTTCGCCAAAGGAGCGCTGCAACTAAGGCACGGTGCCGCGTGACGCAAGCGGGAAACGAAGTAAGCCGCCCGCTCCCTTCACAATGACACTGGCGGCAAAAGCCGCTACCCTCCGCGTTCCCGATGGCATTCCCGAAACTTTCAAAAACCGCGCAACGGAAAATCTTTCTCCTCGTGCTGCTCGCCGCAGCCGTGTCCGGCGTCGTGTGGAAGTGGCCGGAGATCGAGACGTGGCTTTTTCCGCCGCCTCCGGTGATCACCACACCGCAGCTCGCGTGCGAAGATGTGAACGGACGCTCGATCTACTTCAATGGCATCGCGCTGCCGTGGCTGGAGAAACTGCGGCCCGAACTTCTCACCGCGGACGATCGCGATCCCGCCAGTTCGCGACGGCGCGCATTCGTGCAGGCGCCGCAAAACCCGAAGCTCTTCCGGCAACTGGACCGGCAGTTCCGCTTCGACACGATCCTGCTCGTGGGCGACCCGAGCAACTACCAGCGCCTGCTCGATCATCTCCTCGAGCCGGAGCCAGGGAAGCGCGACTTCCGCCTCGTTTACCTCGATCACTGGGCGTACATTTTCAAACGCGACGCGGCGCAGCCGTGGAAGCCGTCCGACAGCGAGCCCGTGCGCGCGCGGCTCGGAAAAATCCGCGCGCGCGACCAGGCGACATTCCTCGCGATGGCCGCGGGAAAGATGCTCGCCATCCGGCAGCCGGACGCGGCGAAGCGCTGGCTCGACGAGGCGAACTCGCTCGACAGTCGCTCGATTGACGTGCTCGGCGGATTTGCGGGCTACCAGATTTCCATCGGCCGATGGATCGAGGCGGAGGCGTTTGCGGACAGGGCGCTGGCGAGGGATGCGGAGTCCATCCCGGCGCTCGCAGCGAAGATCGTGGCGATGCGCGCGACGAAGCACCACAAGGACGCCTACCTTTTTTCCAAGCGGCTGAACACGCTGCTGCCCGAGGAGCCCGTGCGGCTCTGGCAGCACGCGCAACTCGCACACGAGGCGCAGGAAATCCCGGACGAGATCGCGGCACTCAGGCGGCTCATCACACTCGCGCACGAGGACGGGCGGCCCGCCGCGGAATACGAATTCTTCCTCGGCGAGGCACACGCGTTCGAGGCGATCAACAGTGCCGATCACGCGCCGCTCGCGCTCGACCACCTGCGCCGCGCCGTGTCGGATCCGCTGCTGCCCGCGGAGAAGCGGAAATTTGCCGAGGAGCGCATCGCGACCATCCGCGAACGCACCGGGCTAAAGTGACGCGGTGATCGTTTGCCAAATGCGGACGCACTGCGGAAAGTGCCGGCACCCCCAGTCCGGATGCCCCTGAAAAAAATCACCGCCAGCCTGATCGCCGCACTCGTGCTCGCAGCGCATGCGCGTGCGGATGAGCTGATCTCGATCCGCGGCGCGCAGGTGGCCGCAGAGCCGGTGAACGCCGCGGCGGAGCAGATCAGGAAGGACACGGGGCTGGAATTCCGCATCGTGACCGAGAGCGGAAGCAGCGGCGCTGTCGCCGCCATCGCGGAGGATATCGCGGAGGTCGCGCTGCTCAGCAGGAAGATTCAGCCGCAGGAACACGCGGGCTGGCCGGACAAGATTTTCCACGAGGCGCAATTTGGCGCTCAGGCGCTGCTCATCGTCGTCCCTGCGCAGGTGTGGGACGGTGGCGTGCATTCGCTGACGAAGGATCAGCTCCGCGACATCTACGAGGGCCTCGTGAAAAACTGGAAGGCGCTCGGCGGCCCGGATCGCAAGATCATTTTCTACAATCGCGACGTGCGGACGAGTTCGTGGGAGATGCTGATGTTTTTCCTCTACGGCGACATCCGCAAGGCGCCGCCGAGCAACGCCGAGATCCTCGTGGAGCCGAGCGACGTGACGACCGCCGTGGAATTCAACGGCGGATCGATCAGCGTGCTCGAGTTCGCCGCGCCGAAGCCCGCCGCGATCCACGCGCTCGGCATCCGGCTGGCGGATGGCACCGTGATCGAGCCGACGGGGAAGAACATCGCATCCGGCAAATATGAACTCGCACGGCCGCTCGTGATCGCGACTCCGCGCAAGCCCGCCGGGAAAGTGCGGCGCTTTGTCGAGTTCATGCTCGGGCCGGCGGGTCAGTCGTTCCTGAAAAAGACCGGGCATCTTTCCAACGCGGATCTCGCGGAGAAGTAGCCGCGCGTTTTGCAACTCAGCGTCAGAGCAGCAGTCGGCACGCGGCGATCGCGGCGGCGGTCGCGATGATGTCGGCGGTCAGCCCCACGGCCACGGCGTGGCGCGTCTTGCGGATGCCGATGCTGCCGAAATAAACCGCGAGCACGTAGAAGGTCGTCTCCGTGCTGCCGTAGATCGTCGCAGCCATGCGCGCGAGCATCGAGTCCGCGCCGTGCGTCTTCACGAGGTCCACGAAGATTCCCTGCGACGCGCTGCCGCTCAGCGGACGCATCGCCGCGAGCGACAGCAGATCCGGCGGGAAGCCGATGAATTCCAGCGGGCTTCGCAGCATCTCGGTCACGGCCTGCACGACTCCCGCATCGCGCAGCAGGCGGATCGCGACGAGCATCGCGACGAGGAAGGGAATGATCCGCTGCGCCGTGCCGAAGGCTTCCTTCGCGCCTTCGCAGAACTGCTCGTACACTTTCACTCCGCGCAGCGCTGCCGCGAGCGGGATGAATGCGAGCAGGAACGGGACTGCGAGCATCGAGAGCGCGCGCAGCACGCGCATCGCAGTGCCGGCATCCGGCCAGAAAACCGCATGCCGCCATCTCGCACCGAGCGCCGCCGGGAGCGCATCGGCACTCGTCGGCCAGACGAGCGCGAAAAGAATCCACACAAATGCGAGGAGGAAGATCGTCAGCATCCAGCGGCCCGCGACGGTCAGGGGACGCGGCTCGATTTTTTCCACTGCGACCTCTGCGTTTCCCGCGTCCGCAGCACCGCTCGCCGGCCCGGTCGCATCAGCATCCGGCTCCGCGCGGAAAATGCGCAGCCGCGAGAGCAGGCGCGCGGCTGTGACGCCGCAGGTCATCGCGATCGCCGTCGCGAGGATCGCGGGGATGACGATGTTCGACGGACTTTTTCCGCCCTGCACGGCGAGGATGCTGATCGCGGTGGTCGGGATGAGCTGAAGGCTCGCGGTGTTCACGGCGAGAAAGGTGACCATCGCGTTGCTCGCGACGGTCGGGTGCGGGTTCAGCTTTTGCAGGAGCGCCATCGCGCGCAGGCCGAGCGGCGTCGCCGCGTTGCCGAGGCCGAGCATGTTTGCGGACATGTTCATCACCATCGCGCCCATCGCGGGATGCTCGGCAGGCACGTCGGGAAAAAGCCGGCGCATGACCGGACGCAGCGCGCGCGCGAGCAACTGCACGAAGCCCGCGCGCTCCGCGAGGCGCATGATTCCAAGCCAGATCGCCATGAGCCCGATGAGCGGCAGCGCGATTTTCATCACGGCGTCCGCAGCCGTCGCAAACGCGCCCTCGGTCATCTGCTCCAGCCGCCCGCTGAAGCCGCCGACGAGGACGGCGACGAGCACGATGGCGAGCCAGATGACGTTGAGCATTTGCGGTGTATTTCAAAAACCGCGGCGGATGGCGAGGGGCATGCAAATTATGAATTCTGAATTTTGGATTCTGAATTACTGATTCCGTGCGGCGGCGAACTCCGAATTCGGCAATTCAGAATTCGAAATTCAAAATTCAAAATTCAGTCCTCGTTGTTTGCATCCCGCCATGGCCCGGCTAGTGTCCCCGCCCTTTTCCGAAAAAACGCCATGCCGATACCCAGCATCATTGACCCGGCGCGCACCGAGCGCATCGAGTTCAGCAACGACGAAATCGCCCGCTACTCGCGCCATCTCATCATGCCGGAGGTGACGCTCGACGGGCAGAAGAAGCTGAAGGCCGCGAGCGTGCTGTGCATCGGCGCGGGCGGGCTCGGCTCGCCGATTCTGCTCTACCTCGCAGCCGCGGGCATCGGGCGCATCGGCATCGTGGACAATGATGTCGTGGATTTTTCCAACCTCCAGCGGCAGGTGCTGCACGGCACGAAGAGCGTGGGCCGCAGCAAGTGCAAGTCGGCGAGAGATACGATCCGCGACATCAATCCGAACGTGCAGGTGGACATCTACGAGACCTATTTTACCTCGGAGAACGCGCGGAAAATCGCGGAGCCTTACGACATCATCATTGATGGCACGGACAATTTTCAGACGCGCTACCTCACGAACGATCTCTGCGCCTTCACGAAAAAAGTGAACGTATACGGCAGCATCTTCCGATTCGACGGGCAGGCGACAGTCTTCGCGCCGCACCTCGGTGGGCCGTGCTACCGCTGCATGTTCCCCGAGCCGCCACCGCCGGGCATGGTGCCGACTTGCGCGGAAGGCGGAGTGCTCGGCGTGCTGCCGGGAATCATCGGCGTGATCCAGGCGATCGAGGCGGTGAAGCTCATCTGCGGCATCGGCGAATCGCTCATCGGGCGGCTCGTGGCATTCGATGCGCTCGCGATGAAATTTCGCGAGTTCAAGCTGCGCAAGGATCCGAAGTGCCCGGTATGCAGCGCGAATCCGACGATCACCGACCTCATTGACTACGATCAGTTCTGCGGCATCCCGCAGGCGCGCGCGCGTGCGGAGGAAGACGCGCATGTCCCGCACGTGAGCGTGGAGGAACTGAATGCGAAGATTGAAAGCGGTGCGAAGTTCCGCCTCGTGGATGTGCGCGAGCCGTACGAGCGCGACATCTGCGGGCTGAAAACCGCAGAGCTGATCCCCATGGCGCAGCTCCCGGCGCGCATGAGCGAACTCGATTCTGCCGAGGACATCGTGCTCGTCTGCAAGAACGGCGCGCGCTCGGCGCACGCGGTGAAGATGCTGCAGGAGGCGGGCTTTGGCCGCGTGTGGAATGTCGCCGGCGGCTTCGATGCGTGGGCGGAGCGCATCGATCCGAATTTTCCGAAATACTGAGCGGCGATGGACGTGCCCGTCGAACTGCTGCGCTGCCCGATCACGGGCCAGACGCTAAGGCACGCGGAGGAAGATGTGATCCGCGGGATGCAGCACCGCCAGCAGTCCGGCTCGCTGCGGAATCGCGGCGGAGAAATCGCGGAGGCCTTCGAGGACGCGCTGATCACCGCGGACGGCGCGTGGCTTTACCCGATCCGCAGCGGCATCCCCGTGATGCTCGCGGGCGAGGCGATCGCGACTGCGGATCGTTAGCCCGCATTTCTCACACCCAGCAGGCGTGCCGGGAATGCGGCGCAAAGTAGTCCGGGGCTTTAGCCCGTGCAGCGCCGCTCGCGGGCTAAAGCCCCGGACTACTTTGCGCACCCGCCGCGCCACTGCACCCTGTCGCGTCCGACGCCAGCAGTGTGAGAAATGCAGGCTAGCAGTTGCGCTGCTGAGTCGGCGATGTGAGCGCCGTTCCATGTTACATTTTCGCGACAGAAATGAGACGGAACGGTGACATCCCGCGTGCGCGCTCGGATGGAAGTTGACGGGCGCACGGGACACGCAACCATGCGCGCCCCATGAAGGAGCGCACCATCAGCGGCCCCCTGCTCTCGCGGCGATTCCACCTCGTGCTCATGCATCTCGCGGAGGCGGCGCGGCGCGATCTCGACTCTCTCGCGACGAGGCCGGCGCGTGCGATGCACTCGACTCGCACGCGGATGAAAAACCTGCGCGCCCTGCTGGTGCTCGTGAAGCCGCGCATCCCCAAGCGCGAGCGCAAGGCGGTCGCGGCGCTGGCGGGAACGCTGAAGGATGCGTTCTCCGGGCAGCGCGACGCGCAGGTAATCGCCGCGCTGCGCGCGAAATTTCCCGGGCTGCGCGAATCTCCCGTGAAGCGAAGTGCTGCGACGCGAGACCTGGCGGGGAATCGTCCAGCGAAGGCGGATGCGAGCCGGCTGATCCGGATGGTCGCGAAGCTCGGGCTGCACGGGCTCACCTGGGCCGAGGTGATCGGCGGCTATCTGCGGAGCTACCGGGCCGGACGAAAGGCGATGAAGGCGTGCGAGCGGAAACCGGGCGCGAAGTCGTTCCACGCATGGCGACGGCCGGTGAAGGAGCTGTTCTACCAGTCGCAGGCGCTCCAGCCGCTCGACGGGATGAAACAGCGGCGCAACGCGGCGGAACGGCTGGGCGACCGGCTCGGGAAAATGAACGATCTCCATTTGATCCACGGCATCGCAAAAAAATCCCGCTCAGCGGATTCGGTGAAGCAAATCGCGAAACAGCAGCGCGCCCTCCAGCCGGGAATTTTCAAGGCTGCGGCGAAACTCTTCGGCGGGCGTCCGTTCGAGATCGAGCGCGAGCTGCGGCGCTGCGTGAAATTCCAACCGGCGATCACCGCGCAGGCCGTGCGGCAGGCGTGAGTGGAATGTGGGCGAGGTATGCGGATTCCCGAAGCATTCGCTCCGCACCATCCCGCCGCCTGCGCCCGTCCTTCCGCGCGAGGTTGAAAACCTCGCCTACTTTGCCTGCGGCTTCATGCGCGGCTTGAGCTTCGGGCGGACGATGCGCGGCTTTTTCCGTGTGGCTTTCACTTCGCCGAGCGCGAGCGCCATGAATTCGGACTGGCTGTCGCGCTTGGCCTCGCCCTCGGCACGCGCCACCTGCGCGTAGCCGCCCTCGGAATCGAGCTGCCACGCCTTCGTGTTGTCGGCGAGCTGCGCGGCGAGAATCTGGTTCATGATGCGTCCGCGCAGCGTGTCATCCTCGACGGGCACGACGAGTTCCACGCGGTTGTAAAAATTCCGCGACATCCAGTCGCCGCTGCCGATGAAGACCTCGGGCTTGCCGGCATTTTCAAAATAGAAGACGCGCGAGTGCTCGAGGAAGCGACCGACGATGCTGCGCACGGTGATGTTTTCGCTGAGGCCCGGCACGCCGGGGCGCAGGCAGCAGATGCCGCGGACGATGAGGTCCACTTTCACACCGGCCTGCGATGCGCGGTAGAGCGCCTCGATGGTGTTCGCGTCGCTGAGGGAATTCATCTTCACGATGATGCGCGCATTTTTTTTGCGCTGCGCATTTTCCACCTCCCGCTCGATGAGCGCCTTCACGCGCTGCACGAGATCGAAGGGCGCGACGAGGAGCTTCGTCATCTGCTGGAAGCGGCCGTAGCCGGTGAGCAGGTTGAAGAGGTTCGTCGCATCCTCGCCGATGTCGGGCGAGGCGGTGAGCAGGCTCAGGTCGGTGTAAAGGCGCGCGGTGGTCGGGTTGTAGTTGCCCGTCGCGATGTGGATGTAGCGGCGCAGGCGGTCGTCGTCCTTGCGCACGACGAGCGTGATTTTTCCATGCACCTTGTGGCCGACGAGCCCGTACACGACATGCACGCCGGCGGCTTCGAGGCGCTTCGCCCACTCGATGTTGTTCGCCTCGTCGAAGCGCGCCTTCAGCTCGGTGACGGCGGTGACCTGCTTGCCGTTTTCCGCCGCCTGCATGAGCGCGCCGACGATGCGCGCATCGCCACCAGTGCGGTAGAGCGTCTGTTTGATCGCGAGGACATTCGGATCGCGCGCGGCCTGCTCGAGAAAATCCACGACGGTGCCGAAGCTCTCGTAGGGGCTGTGGATGAGCACGTCGCGCCGGCGGATGGTGGAGAAAAGCGAGGATCGATCGCGCACTGCGGGCGCGGTGGGCGCGAGGAACGGCGCATCGCGAAGTTCCGGCGAATGCACGCCCTCGTAGATCGCCATGAGGCGCGTGGGGTTCACCGGGCCGTCAATGATGTAGAGGTCGTCCTCGGTGAGTCCGAAATTATCGAGCAGGAGCTGCCATGTCGGCTGCGGGCATGCCTCGTCCACCTCGAGCCGCACGGCCTCGCCGCGGCGCCGGTTGCGCAGTTCCTCCTCGACGGCTTTCAGCAGATTGCCGGCGTCAATTTCATCCACGTACAGCTCGCTGTTGCGCGTGACGCGGAAGCACCACTGGCCGCGGATTTTTGTCCCCGGAAAAAGGTCGCCGAGGTAGTGGCCGATGAGCGTGGCGAGGAAGACGAAGTCCATCGCGCCATCCTCGCGCGGCAGGCGCACGAGGCGCGGCAGCACGCGCGGCACCTGCACAACTGCGAGCCGCGGGACGGTTTCGCCGTCGTGCTCGATGTCGAGGCTCACGCCGATGTTCAGCGACTTGTTCAGGATGTGCGGGAACGGATGCGCGGGATCCACCGCGAGCGGCGTGAGTACCGGGCGCACCTGCGCGCGGTAATACTCGTCGAGCCACCGGCGGTCGGGGTCCTTGAGTTCGCTGTATTCGAGGAAATGGATGCGCGACTTCGCGAGCTGCGGGCGCAGTTCGCCGCGCCAGAGTCGGGACTGATCCTCGACCATGCGGCGCACGCGCTTCGTCACTGCGCGGAGGATTTCGGCGGCGGTGCGTCCGTCCATGCTCGGCTGCGCCACATCGCTTTCCATCTGCTGCTTGAGGCCGGCGACGCGCACCTCGAAGAATTCGTCGAGATTCGAGCTGACGATGCAGAAGAACTTCACACGCTCGAGCAGCGGGTTTGCGGGGTTCGCGGCTTCGGCGAGCACGCGCTGGTTGAACTCCAGCCAGCTCAGCTCGCGGTTCAGGAAGTTGTCGGGTGGAAAGTCAGTCATGGCTCGTGTGGAGTCCCGCGCCTCAAGATTCTTGGGCTGCGGCCCGGCAGACTGGCAGGCGGCGCGGCACTGGTAAAGCGCGGCAATGTGACACTTCGCCGCGCGGCCCCCTACGCCTCGAACTTGTATCCAAACTCGCGCACGGTGCGAATGTGCCGCGGCTTGGCGGGATCCTTTTCGATTTTGTTGCGCAGTGCGTTCACGAAGCGATCGATCGAGCGCGGCGTGACCGCGGCGTCGTAGCCCCAGACGGTGTTCATGATCAGGTCGCGGCTGAGCGCCTGGCCGGGCCGGCTCGCGAGGAAGCGCAGCAGCTCAAACTCTTTCGGCGAAAGCGGCAGTTCCTTTCCCGAGCGCGTGAAGGTCCGCGCGTCGCAGTCGAGGCGGCATTCGCCGAATGTGTAGATTTCCGACGCGCTCCCGCGCATTTGCCGGCGCAGCAGGACCTCGGCGCGGGCGAGGAGTTCCTTGATGGAAAATGGCTTCGTCACGTAGTCGTCCGCGCCGAGCTTGAGACCGAGGACGATGTCGCTCTCCTGATCCTTCGCGGTGAGCATGAGGATGGGCATCGTGAGTTTTTCCGAGCGGATGAAGCGGCACACCTCGTAGCCGTTCACCTTCGGCAGCATCACGTCGAGGACGACGAGGTCGGGCTGGCCGTCGAGCGCCGCCTTGATGCCCGCGTCGCCGTCGGTCGCGACGATTACCTTGTAGCCCTCGAATTCAAAATTATCCTTCAGGCCGCGCAGCATCGCGGGGTCGTCTTCGATGATGAGGACGGTGGAATTCGTATTCACGCGAGGGGGATTTTCACAGTGAAGATGCTGCCTTTTCCCAGCTCGCCCGCAACGTTGATTTCGCCGCCATGCGCCTTCACGATGCGGCTCACGATGGCAAGGCCGAGCCCCGCGCCCTCGCGGGTGCGCGAGAGCCGCTGATCCACCTGGTGGAAGGGCTCGAAAATCTCGCCGCGCTGATCGGGCGCGATGCCGATGCCGTTGTCCTCGACGGTGAATGCGAGCGCCGCACCATCCTTGCGGGCGCGGACGGCGATGCGCTTTTCCCCGCCGGTGTACTTGAGCGCGTTGTCGAGCAGGTTTGCGAGCACCTGCGCGAGCGCCTCGCGGTCGGCGCGGATTTCGGGCAGCGTCTCCGGCACATCCATCGTGAACGTGCAGCCCGGCGCGGCGAGCCGCACGGAGAACGGCGCGACGGACTGCGCCGCGACGGCGTGCGGCGCGACAGAATCGAGATCGAGCGCCTGCGAGTCGCGGTCGAGGCGCGAGAAGGTGAGGAAATTTTCGGCAACGCGCCGCAGCCGCTCGTTTTCCCCGGCGATGAGATCGAGGTATTCGCGGAGCTGCCTCTCGTCGCGGAAGCGCCCCTCGCGCAGCGTGTCCACGAGCATGCGCATGGAGGCGAGCGGCGTGCGCAGCTCGTGCGCGACGATGGCGACGGAGGTGCTCTTCAGCTCCTGAAGCCGGATCTGCCGGCTCACCGCCATCGCCGCCGTGACCGCGATCCCGAGCACGAGCAGTGTCGCGATGGCGCCGGTCGTGATGTAGATGTTCCGCTGGCCGGACACCGCGTCGTCAATCACCTCCGGCCTCGCGAGGAAAAGCTGGACGTTCGCCTCCAGCCCGGCGGGTGCGCGATCCTGCGCCATGAGCTGGCCCTTTCGCGAATCGTCACCGGCGAGCAGATGGCCGGCTTCGTCCACGATCCGGATGGCGATGGATGGCTCTGCAAAAATGCGGATGTGGGCGCGCAGCCGCTCGGCGCGCACGGCAGGCGGCCCCTCGATCGCCGGGGCGGAACGCAGCGCGCTCGATAGCACCTCCGCCTGGAACTGCTGGGCCCTGGCGATGGCCTCCACGCGGTCGCCCTTCAGCATGTCCGACATGAAGCGGGCCATGAGCGCGACGGGGATGAGCGGGACAAGCACGAGCAGGAGCAGCAGGGCGCGAAGCTGCTTGGGGCGGATCTCGTACGCGGTCATCGTCGGCCTCTCATAGCGTGTGCGGCGGCGGAATGCCAACGCACATCGGCGGCAAGACCGGCGCACGAAAAAAAATGCAGGGCAGAAATTGTCGGCGAAAGGCCGCTGCGCGGGCCCCAACGTCTAACATCGAACGTCTAACGCATAACTTTTAAGGGCGGGAAAACTGAGCATCAAATCGCACGTCGTTAGGCGTTAAAAGTTAAGCGTTAAATATTAGATATTGAGTCTGCCGCGGCCGTTCGCCCCGCCTGCCGCGGCCTGCCGCTCCCCGGACTGACAGACCCATTTGATCATCCCGGAGTCCGGCACTCGGCATCGTTGCAAAAAAGAAGCAGGCTCCCGTTTCCGGGAGCCTGCTGTGGGGTTTCAGATCTGTGCCCGCGTCAGCGCGCGCTCGACCGGGATGCTTACTTCGCCGGTTCCGGGAGGAGGATGATCACGCTTTCACCGAGCCAATCCTTGGTGCCGATGAAGATGTTTTTCCCGTCAATCGGGCTCTTCACCATCGTCGCGGTGGATGAGCTCGTATCCATGTCTTTCTGGCCAGCCGGCTTTGCGCTCGCGTCGCAGTAGCCGATGACCGCATCCGTTCCCTCCCAGACCCCGCCGAGGGCATTCTTGTCGGAGGTGTAGGTCATGTCACCCGCGGCCTTGGTGGCCGTGGCGATGAGCGGCCAGTTGCCGTTCGTCGTGTCGGACATGCCGGCGACGTAGAGCCAGTCGTTCTGCCCCTTGCCGAGGACTTTCGAATCCGCCAGCGAGGTGTCCGTCTTCACGCCCGCGCCCTTGCAGTAGGCCGAGTTCTTGTTCACGAAGAACGTCTTTCCGATCGAATACCGTGAGATGATGCTGTCAAATGCCTGGTTCGAGAAATCGCCGGCCACAAGCGCTTTCCCCGGTGTGGTGCCGCCGTCGGCCGAGAGAGCGCTCGATGGATAGCTGCCGTCATTGTCAGTCGCATAGATCTTCAGCGTGGTGACGATCTGCTTGCAGTTGCTCAGCGATTCGGAGATGCGGGCCTTCTTGATCGCGGCCGGGAATGCCTTCAGCCCGAGGCCGGCGAGGATGGCGATGATGGAGATGACGACGAGGAGCTCGATGAGCGTGAAGCCCTGAGCGCGCGCGCCCTTCCGCAGATTTGGAATTTTCATGGGAGTGTTTTTGATTTGAGGTTTGGTGCCGGTGCCCGCGGGATTGCGTCCACCTGCGAGCGCAGTGAACCGCACCCATGTTACCAAAATGTTACCGCGACGTTCGCTATTGGTGATTTGTGCAGCGAAAAATGAGTTTTGCGTTACCAAAAATCGGGGGGGCGAAAATCACGCCCACAGCAGCACAGGAGGCCGGCATCGCACGCAGAGCCACAGACTTTTCCTTGCCCCCGCCGCGGCGAGTGCCGAACATCCCGCCCGGATGGAACGCCCTTGCGCAAAGCTACTCAACTCGGAGATGACCCAGCAGGAGCTGGAGGGGCTCTGTGACATCCTGCGGACACGCCAGCGGCCAGGACGGCACCTCGAGATCGGCACCGCGGCGGGCGGCACCCTTTGCGAAATGATGCGCGCGGCGACCCACCGCCCGCCGTTCGTGGTCATTGACACGATGACCTACTTTGCCAACCAGCGGGAGATCGTGGAGAAGAACATCGCCTCGCACGGGCTGCCGCTCGAGCAGGTGGAGTTCCGCGTGATGCGGAGCTGGGATGCATTTCAGCAGTCGATCCAGACGCGCGAGGCGTTCGACTTCATGCTCATTGATGGCACCCACAAATTCCGCTACGTGATGCAGGATCTGCACTGGGCCGGGCTGCTGAACCCAAACGGTATCCTCGCACTGCACGACTACACGCCGCGCCTCCGCTCGGTGAAATGGGCCGCGGACTATTTCCTCGCGAACAACCGGAACTACCATCGCGTCGCGCTCGCCGGCTCGCTGCTCATCCTCGAAAAGACCGCGCCCGACGGCCCGGACGGCCCGAACCTTCTCCCCGATCCCGTCGCCTCGCTCATGCACCCGCTGTTTCAATTTGAGAACAGCGTGCGCAAGCGTCTGGGCATGGAGACGACGGCCTGAGAGACTGTGTAAAAAGTCCCGCGATTGCCATGCCGCTGCATCCGATTCAGGGAAGGCGGATGCAGCACGAAGTAAAATGGGAGCACACGCTTCCAGCGTGTCCTTTGCGGCATCCTGCCGGAAAGATCCGCCGGGTTGCGGGACTGCGGCTGGCTTTTTGATGAGTGGGGACACCCGCCGCCTTCGCCCTGCGCCCGGCAGGGATGCCGGACGCGGCACGCTGGAAGCGTGCGCTCCCGTTTTCCTGCGCGAGTCCGGGCGCGCCCGTGACTTTTTACACAGTCTCTGAGAGGAACGCGGAGCGCGAAAATGTTCATCTGGCTCCGATGCCTGAGCTTCAGGGATTCTCAAATCCGGTTGGCGGAATTGATTTGCAAGCTCTCATCGGTGCGATAGTCTCATTTTCGAGAGCGAAGGGCTCTCAATCCAACCCAACAACACTATGGCCAAGATCCTCATCGTGGACGATGAACCGAACATCGTCGAACTCGTCGTCACCGCCTGCAAGGAGATGGGGCATGAGACGTTCCCTTTCACCAACAGCCAGAAGGCGCTCGAAAAGCTCGACGACATCTCGCCGCAGCTCGTCATCAGCGACATCAAGATGGGCAAGGTGGACGGCTTTGAAATCCTGCGCCAGGTGAAGGCCGCGCTGGAAAGCTGCGAGGTGATCCTGATGACGGGATCGGGCAACGAGGAGATCGCCGAGAAGGCCATCGCCGAGGGCGCGCGATACTACATCCGCAAGCCATTCAAGATTTCCGAGATGCAGGCGCGCGTGAAGCACGTGATCGAATTCTCCGACACGGCGAAGGAGCGCGACACCCTGAAGAAAGTCGTCAAACGCGCGGCAAACCCGGAGAACATCATCGGCACCTCGCCGAAGATGGACGAGGTGTATCACCTCATCCGCAAAATCGCGGACACGGATTCGACGATCCTGATTCAGGGTGAGAGCGGCACTGGCAAGGAACTGGTCGCGCGCGCGCTGCATTTTAACAGCAGCCGGCAGCACCATCCATTCGTCGCGATCAACTGCTCCGCGCTGCCGGAGAACCTGCTGGAGAGCGAACTTTTCGGACACAAAAAGGGAAGCTTCACCGGCGCGGTCGCGGACAAGGCGGGGCTCTTCGAGGAAGCGGAACGCGGCACCATCTTCCTCGACGAAGTGAACTCGATGGCGCTGCCGCTGCAGACAAAACTGCTCCGCGTGCTCCAGGAGCGCCAGCTCCGCCGCGTGGGCGACACGAAGACCGTGTCCATCAACGTCCGTGTGCTCGGCGCGACGAACGAATCGCTCCTCGCGAAAGTGAAGGACGGCAAGTTCCGCGAAGATCTCTACTACCGCCTCGCCGTGATCCCGATCGAACTGCCGCCGCTGCGCGACAGGCCCGAGGACATCCCGCTGCTCGTCCAGCATTTCCTGAAAAAGTCCGCCGCAGGGCCAAACCCGCGCGCGATGAAAATCGAACCAAAGGCCATCGAGGCGCTGCAAGGCTACGACTGGCCGGGCAACGTGCGCGAACTGGAAAACGCCATCGAGCGCGCGAGTGCGCTGTGCGATGATGATTTGATCCGCGTGAAGGATCTCCCGCCGCAGCTTCTCGCCGGCCGCTCCGACGGCGCAAAGTCCGGCGGCGGCGCGATGCCCGTGGGCAAGAAGCTCGACGACTTCATCCGCGACCAGGAGCGGCGATTCATCGAGGAGACCATCAAGCACAGTGCCGGCAACCGCGAGAAGGCGGCGAAGGTGCTGGGCATCAGCATGGCGACGCTCTACCGGAAGATCGAGGCGAAGGCCGTGAAGGCCGGGAAATGACGAATGACGAATGACGAAGTCTCCGGTCGTTCCAATTCTCAAAAATCACGCCGCCCGCACCGGCCCTCTTAATCTTATTCTTAATCCTAATCCTAATCGCGCCGTGATCCCGCTGCGCGCTAAGTTTGCAGAGTAAGAATAAGATTAGGATTAGGATTAAGAGGAATCTCCGCGCCATGTCCTTCACCGCTCCCCTCTCCTTCCGTCCGCTCTTCATGGAACGAGTGTGGGGCGGGCATCGCCTCGCGGAAATGCCCGGCAAAGGCGCTCCCGCGGGCAAGCCCGTCGGCGAAAGCTGGGAACTCGTGGACCGGGAAGATGAGCAGAGCGTCGTCGCGCGCGGGCCATTCATCGGCACGACGCTGCACGAGCTGTGGACCGTGTTTCGGAAGGACGTATTCGGCGCGTGCGTGCCGGATGCACCGCGCTTTCCGCTGCTGGCAAAAATCCTCGACGCGCAGGACACGCTCTCCGTGCAGGTGCATCCGCCCGCGCACAAGGCCGCGGAGTTGAAAGGCGAGCCGAAGACGGAAATGTGGTACCTGCTCGACGCGGCAAAAGATGCGGCCCTCTTCGCGGGCTTCCGGCGCGGGACTACGCGCACCGGCTTCGAGCACGCGCTCGCCGAGGGCCGCGTCGCGGAACTCCTGCACCGCGTGCCCGTGCGCGCGGGCGTTGCGATGTTCATCCCGAGCGGGCGTTGCCACGCGATCGGCGCGGGCTGCCTCATCGTGGAAATCCAGCAGAACAGCGACACGACCTACCGCGTCTTTGACTGGAACCGCACCGGCCTCGACGGCAAGCCGCGCGCACTGCACGTCGCGGAATCGCTCGCCTCGATTGATTTCCACGACCACGAGCCCGCGCTCGCGCAGCCAGCGGGCGAGACGGTCGTCTTGTGTCCGCTGTTTCACGTCGAGCGCTGGGCGCTCACCGCACCACGCGCCGACACGAGCGCGGACGGCGTGATTTTCACAGTGCTCAGCGGCGGAGTGGAATGCGCGGGCGAAAAATTCGCGCGCGGCGAATTCTTCATCCTGCCCGCCGCCGCACGCGACCGCACACTCACGCCGACCGCGCCGGACACATCGCTCCTGCGCACGACGATCCCGCGGCCGTAGAATCGCTCGCGAAGGGAGCAGCGGAAACCGGGAGCGACGACATTCCTGTCGCCGTCCTGCACATGCGTCAGCGGCGCACACTTCATGAAAAGGCGGCGGGTGAGCGTGCGTGAGGCAGTCTCCGATTTTGGAGTTAGGAGTTACATGTTAGAAGTTGAGTGGCGCCGCGTGCGCGCGCGTCCAGGGCTATTGATGCCGCTGGGTTCGTTCGGACGGTTCAACATCTAACATCAAACTTTTCCCGCTTATCCGGTTGCGTGACAAAGGCATCTCAGGAAGGCAGGAAAGCAGGAAAAGTGAGCGGCCAGCCCGGTGAATTCCTGCCTTCCTGCCTTCCTCAGAGCCTCTTTCCGATGTTGTGTCACACAACCGGATAAGCAGGAAACTTTTAACGCCTAACTTCAAAAGCGGAGAGCGCCGCCGCGCCATCCCGCTCGACAAACTCGCGCCCTTCGCAGCACCCTCCGCCCATGCCGGAAGAAAAACTGAACACGCACCAGAAGGCGCTCAACATCAACCTCGACAAGCGCTGGTACGGCTCGTTCGCCGAGATCGGCGCGGGGCAGGAAGTGGTGCGCTGGTTCTTCCGCGTCGGCGGCGCGAGCGGCACGGTGGCAAAGAGCATGTCGGCCTACGACATGGCGGTGAGCGACGCGATCTACGGCCCGGCGGAGCGCTACGTCTCGCGCCCGCGGCTCCAGGCGATGCTGAACCACGAGTTCGCGCTGAACCTCGAGCGGCTCTCCGACATGCGCGGGGACAGCACGTCGTTCTTCGCATTTGCGAACACCGTCGCGACGCGCAACTTCAAAGGCACAAACGAATGCCACGGCTGGATGGGTGTGAAATTCCAGAGCCACGCGCACGACGAGCCCAGCCAGGTCATCATCCATGTGCGGATGCTGGACTCCGATGTGCAGGCCCAGCAGGAGGCGCTCGGCATCGTCGGTGTGAACCTCTGCTACGGCTGCTTCTTCATCCATCACGAGCCGGAAAAACTCGTCGAGAGCCTCCTTGATGATCTCAACACAGGGCGCATCGAGATTGACATGATCGAATTCAGCGGCATCGAGTTCCGCACCGTGGACAACCGCCTCATGGCGCTGAAGCTCGTGCAGCTCGGCCTGAGCGGAGCGGCGATGTTCGGCCCGAACCGCGACGTGCTCCAGCCCGCCGAGGTGTTTTACAAAAAGGCCGTCCTCGTCGAGCGCGGCAGCTTCCGCCCGCTCACGCATGTGAACCTCGACATGATGCGCTGCGCGTTTGAAAAATTCACCACGCTCCCCGAGATGAAGGGCAAGGAGACCGTGCAGGTGATGGAACTCACGATGACAAACCTGCTCCAGACCGGCGCGATGGATCGCCGCGATTTCCTCGCGCGCGCCGACGTGCTCAGCGCCTGCGGCATGACGGTGCTCGTGAGCGACTACAGCGAATTTTTCAAGCTCGGCGCATACCTCGGCCGCATCACGAAGGAACGAATCGGCCTCGTGCTCGGCGTGCCCACGCTGCTCGAGCTCTTCAACGAAAAATACTACACGCAGCTCCCCGGCGGAATCTTGGAAAGCTTCGGTCGGCTCTTCAAAAACGATCTCAAGCTCTACATTTACCCGCTCCAGGATCCGCTCACCGGCACCATCTCCACCGTGGACACCGCGACGGTCGCGCCGGACTTGCAGAAGCTCTACGGCTATCTCCACGACCGCGGCAGCTTCATCGCGCTCGACAATTTCAACGCCGAGTATCTCCAGATTTTCAGTCGCGACGTGCTCAAGCGCATCGCCGACCGCGACGATTCCTGGGAGAGGATGGTGCCGGAGTCCGTCTGCGATCTGATCAAGAAACGCGGCTTCTTCGGCTACACGAAAAGCTCCCGGAACTGACGGGCGATGGCATTCTTCGACTGCCACTTTTTCAGCGAGACGCTCGCGCTCCAGGTCTCCGCACATGTGCTCATCCCGCAGGTTCCGCGGGGAAAAAGGCACCCTGTCCTTTTTCTCCTGCACGGCCTGAGCGACGACCACACGATGTGGATGCGCCGCACGAGCATCGAGCGATACGCCGACGAGCGGAATCTCGCCGTCGTGATGCCCGCCGTCGGCCGCAGCTTTTACCAGGACACCGCAGGCGGCGCGCGATACTGGACCTTTCTCAGCGAGGAGCTTCCCGGGATCATGCGCGGCTTTTTCCCGCTCTCGGAAAAGCGCGCGGACAATTTCGCCGCCGGCCTCTCGATGGGCGGCTACGGCGCACTGCGGCTCGCGCTCGCGCATCCGGAGAAATTCGCCGCGGCCGCCAGCTTCAGCGGCGCGCTCGATTACGTGCGGCGGCTGCGAGAATCCGGCAAGCGCGCCTCGCGCATCAGCAAGTCGGAGTGGAACACCGTCGCCGGCCCCGGCGCTGACGCCGAAGGAACGGACAGCGATCTTTTTCACCTCGCAAAACTTGCCGCAAAGCGCCGCGGCCCGAAGCCCGCGCTGTGGCTGAGCTGCGGCACGGAGGACGACATCATCGGCGACACACGCGCGTTTCATTCGCACCTCGGCGGGCTCGGCTGGCGGCATCATTCCGAGGAGAGCGCGGGCGCGCACGACTGGGCGTACTGGGATGCACAGATCAAACGCGCCATCGCATGGCTGCCCCTTCGCAAGTGAGCACGCCGCCGCGACGCATCCGCAGAAACACAAAGGCGCTCGATGCGCTGAAGGCCGGCGCGATCATTGTGTGCCTGCTGCTCGGCTGCATCCTCCTCGCGTGGGTCGCCACGCAGTTGCTTCGGCACCACGAACCGCAGCCTGACCTGACCCCGCAGCACGGCCGCCCGATGTGGGAGACTCAGCCCGAACGGCGCTGATTTGCAGCGTTCGGACGCATCGCGGCAGAATTTTTCCCCGCAACCTCGCGGTGCCGCGCGTGTTTGAAACGTCACCCTGCTCCGCGAGCGTCACTCTTCGCAACCTTTGGCCAAACGCGCGCGTCCTTCACACCACACCGACTGCACACCATGAACCCGATGACATCGAACACCTGCGGAGACATCACGCCACTTTTCACGCGCCGCGGCGTGCTCGGCAATCTCGCGTGCGGCTTCGGCTGGCTCGCATTCGCCGGGCTCGCCGGAAAAAATGCATTCGCCACGGACATGAATCCGCTCGCGCCGAAGCAGCCGCATTTTCCACCGCGGGCAAAGCGCGTCATTTTTCTCTCCATGCGCGGCGGGCCGTCGCATGTGGACACGTTCGACTACAAGCCGAAGCTCACCGCCGACACGGACAAGCCCGGCAAGCGGCCCGGCACGAAGCTGCTCGGCTCGAAGTGGAAATTCGCGCAGCACGGAAAGAGCGGGCAGTGGATTTCCGAACTGTTCCCGAATGTCGCGAAGCACGCGGATGAACTCGCGCTCGTGCGCTCGATGCAGACGGATCTGCCGGCACATCCGCAGGCGTTCCTGAAAATGCACACTGGCAACTCGCAGTTCGTGCGCCCGTCGCTCGGCGCGTGGACGACGTACGGCCTCGGCACGGAAAACCAAAACCTGCCCGGCTTCATCACACTCTCGCCGCCCGCGGGTTTCGGCGGTGCGCAAAATTACGGCAGCGCATTTCTCCCTGCGATCTACCAGGCCACGAAGATCGGCTCGGACAACCGCTCCGTCGCCGGCGCGCAGGTGCGGAACATCCAGACCACGCTCGGCCCGACGGCGCAGCGCGCGGAACTCGAACTCATCCAGACGCTGAATCGCGAGGCTCTGCGCCGCGACAAATACAACCCGGACGTCGAGGGAGTGATCGAAAGCTACGAGCTTGCGTTCAAGATGCAGAGCCAGATGCCCGCGGTGATGGACATCGAGAAGGAATCCGAGGCGACGAAGAAACTCTACGGCATCGGTGGCACGGGCCGCGGCGGCGGCGGATTTTTCGCAGGCGGCGGCCCCGGCGGCGGCGGCACCGATGACATGGGCCGGAAGTGCCTGCTCGCGCGCAAATTCGTCGAGGCTGGCGTGCGCTTCGTGGAGATCTGCCACGGAAACTGGGACCAGCATTTCAACCTCAGCAACGCACTCCAGGCGAACTGCACGTCCGTGGATCTCCCGATCGCGGGCCTGCTCACCGACCTCAAGCAGCGCGGTCTTCTGAAGGACACGCTCGTCGTGTGGAGCGGAGAATTCGGACGGACGCCGCACGCGCAGGGCGGCGACGGACGCGATCACAACAACAAGGGCTTCACGCTCTGGATGGCCGGCGGCGGCGTCAAAGGCGGACTCAGCTACGGTCAGACGGACGACTACGGCTACGAGGCCGTGGAGAACAAGGTGCAGATCCATGACCTGCACGCGACCATCCTCGCGCTGCTCGGGCTGAACCACGAGAAGCTCACCTTCAACTACGCAGGCCGCGACTTCCGCCTCACGGACATCGAGGGCAACGTGATCAAGGCGCTGATGACGTAACGCATGAAGCCGCGCTCGTGAGAGCGCGGGCTGATCCTGCATTTTGGAAGACGTACACCCGGCTGAAGTTTGCCCGTGCTTCGACAAGCGCGGCTACGACATTGCCTCCTCTCTTGTCCGAATTCCGCAAACCCGCGCTATTTTGGATAGTGTCCTATTTCGGAGTTAGGAGTTAGGAGTTAGATGTTAAATGTTGAACCGTGCAGGCAAAACCAGAAGCATCAAAGCTTCCCGACGTGCCTGCACAGCGTGCCTTTCGCCGATTCAACTTCTAACATTTAACGTCTAACTCCTAACTCCAAAATAGGACGCCACCCTGCTTGCTTCCACTCTCTTCCCCATGAAACTCCGCTCCTGCTGTCTCGCTGTTTTTTCCCTCTCACTCCTCCTCTGCGCGACAAGCCACGCCGCCGACGCGAAGAAGCCAAACGTCCTTTTCATCGCCGTGGATGATCTGCGCGACTGGGTCGGCTACCTTGGGCACAATCCGCAGACGAAGACGCCCAATATTGATCGCCTCGCGAAGATGGGCGTGGCATTCACGCACAGCTATTGCGCGGCGCCGGTGTGCAATCCTTCGCGCGCCGCGCTCATGAGCGGGCTGCGGCCATTCACCAGCGGCGTGTATGAAAACAACAACGACTGGCGCACCGTCATCCCGGAGCCGCTCACGCTCACGCACCAGTTCCGCGCCGCGGGTTATTTTGTGTGCGGCGCGGGGAAAATTTACCACGAGGCCTACAAGCGCGTGAGCGACTGGGACGACTACCTCGCGAATGAAGGCGGCAAGGGCGCGGGGAAACTTTCGGCGAAAGCTAAAGGCGATGGCGTGGGTGGGATCAAATTTGCGCCGCTCGACTGCGCAGACTCCGCGTTGCCCGACTACGCCATCACCGACTACGGCATCGCGCAACTCGGCAAGACGCATGACAAGCCGTTCTTCCTCGCCGTCGGCCTGCACAAGCCGCACATGCCCTGGAACGTGCCGCAAAAATATTACGACATGTTCCCCGCGGACAAAATCGTGCTGCCGCCGTATCTCGAAAATGACCTCGATGACATCCCGCCCGCCGGCGTGAAAATGGCGAAGCCCGAGGGCGATCACGCTGCGATGCTGAAATCCGGTCGCTGGAAGGAAGCCATGCAGGGCTACCTCGCCGCCATCGCGTACACGGACATGAACATCGGCCGCCTGCTCGATGCGCTGGAAAAATCCGCCTACAAGGACAACACGATCATCTGCTTCTGGTGCGACCACGGCTGGCACCTCGGCGAGAAGCACCACTGGCGGAAATTTGCACTGTGGGAGGAAGCCACACGCTCACCGCTCATCTGGGTCGTGCCCGGCATGACGAAGCCCGGCAGCGTGTGCGAGCGCACCGTGGACTTCATGACCATCTATCCCACGCTCTGCGATCTCGCTGGCATCGCCGTGCCGCAGCACGTCGAGGGAAAGAGCATCCGCGGCTTGCTCAACGATCCCAAGTCGGAGTGGAGCGCGCCCGGCGTGACGACGTATCGCTTCAAGAATCACACCGTCCGCACCGAGGACTGGCGGCTCATCCGCTACGCGAATGGCGACGAGGAATTCTACGACGAACGCACCGACCCGAACGAGTGGAAGAACCTCGCGAAGGATCCGAAATTTGCGGAGCAAAAGGCGAAGCTCGCGAAGCTGCTTCCCGACCACGACCACGCGGACATCGGCGGTGGAGCGGGCAAGGGCGCGGAGGATTTCGGCAATGGAAAGAAGGCCGAGAAGAAGCAGTTGAAGAAGGAAGCCAAACAGCAGCCAAAACCGGCTTCGCCGAAGTAGCGCCGACAAATGTAGCGCCGACGAGTCGTCGGCCCGAGGCGCGGAACGAACCCAATCCTCCGAGCCTCACGCCTGCGCGCGAATGAACAGCCACGCCGCTCACAGCGCCTGAGCCGACGACTCGTCGGCGCTACTTCGGATGCACCTCGACGATCAGCGCGACCGTCTCGCCGTCGTCCGTCTTCACCGTCACGACTTTCGTGAGCGGCAGCGGCTTCTTTTCAAAGTCCACCCGCACCACGACCGCGCCGCTCTCGCCGGGCGCGAGCTTCTTTTTCGTCGCGTAGGCCGAGGTGCAGCACACGCACACGCCGCGCACGCTCTCGATGCGCACCGGCACCGTGCCCGTGTTGCGAACCGTGAACTCCGTCTTCACCACCCTGTCCTCCGCGCGTGCCTCGATGCGCTTCGTCGTGCGCTCCCATTTCAGCCCCGCGCCGAATGCAGTTTGCGCGAGGAGGAGGAGTGCGAGGAAAAATTTCATGACCTCGTCAACATGCACGCACACCCACGCGCGAGGCACGGAGAAAATCACCCTCAGTGAAACGACGGCGAGCCCATGATGATGCAGCCGGCAAAGAGCACCCCGAAGAGCACGCACACCACGCCGGCCATGATTCCCAGCCCGAGCAGGAAGCCGAGGAACAACTGCATGGGAACGCTCTTCGCCCAGCGGCCTGCGAGCTTGAAGCCCGCGAACATCGCGCCGAAGAGCACGAGCAAGGGAATGAGATTCAGCAGCGGCACTACGCGGCCTCCTTTCGCGGATAGAACGCAAGATAGGCCGCCACGATGAACATCGCGGTGAAAATCCCGAATGATGCCTGCTCCCACGTCACCACGCTTCGCACCGCGCACGCGACTCCGAATACCGCCTCCAGCACGCCGCGCGCGATGCCCATCTGCACCCAGAGCACATTGCGCCGCGGCTCCACGGCGGCGAGCATCGTCGCGAGCCCGAGCGTCGCGAATACGCAACCCCACAGGCCAATCATGTAGTCCACGCCCACAGGCAGATCTTGAAAATGAAACACCGCCTCGATGCGCCGCGGCACCGTGATGAACAGCACGCCAAGCCCGGTGAGCACCACCGCGTCCATCATCATGAACATTCGCAGCGAGCGGATTCGCGGGGAGTCTTCCGGCGTCATGGCGAGGAGAATGGCGCGCGCACGCGGCACGGGCGAGCGGATTTTTTCGCGGCGAGTCGCGGCGAGAGGCGACAATAGCAAAGTTGAAAAAGTTTCAGCGATAGACGTCGCCGCGGTGACCGACGGTGATGACAAGGACTTGCAACTCGCGGTCGTGAATCTCGTAGATGATCCGGTAATCGCCGACGCGGATCCGCCATGCTTCCCGCCCCTTCAGCTTCTTCACATCTGCGGGACGCGGGTTGGTTTCGAGTTCCGCAAGGCGAGCGAGAATTCGCCCAACCACTATGTCCGGCAAGCGATCCAAAGTCTTCCGAACACCCTTCGGCAAGATGATACGATATTTCATTTCATCTGGATGGAAGTCCGGCCCTTTTCAGCATGTCCGCGTGGCGCAACTGGCGTATTGGCGGCACGATTATTTTACGCGCAAACGCCGGGTTCGATATTCCGCCAGCGAAACAACCTGCCCTGCCTTCGCCTCAGCGAGCACCTTTGGCCGCGCGACATCGTAAGCGCGGATGTCGGCAAGGTCTTCCTCCGCTTCGCGCAGCCGCTCGTAGGTCTTCACGTCGAGAAGCACACCGACAGTCCTGCCATTCGCATCAGTCACAAATCGTCCGTCTTTGAGCGCGGGTGCTTTCATGCCGCACACATTAGTCGTTTCACCGCGTGCGGACAACTCCTTGCTTTGCCAGCCAAACGAATGCGCCCTACACTAAAATCCCCTTCACCACTTTCCCGAACACATCCGTGAGCCGGTAGTCGCGGCCCTGCAATCGGTAGATGAGCTTCGTGTGATCGATGCCGAGCTGGTGCAGCATCGTGGCGTGCATGTCGTGGACGTGGACGACGTCCTTCACGGCCTTGTAGCCGAACTCGTCGGTCTCGCCCCATTGCGTGCCGCCTTTGATTCCGCCGCCGGCCATCCACGTCGTGAAGCCGAGGATGTGATGGTCGCGTCCGCTGCCGCCCTGCGACATCGGTGTGCGACCGAATTCGCCAGCCCAGACGATGATCGTGTCGTCGAACATGCCGCGCTGTTTGAGGTCGGTGATGAGCGCCATGCACGCGCGATCCACTTCCTCGGCCTTGAGCTTGATCCCGTCCTTCACGCCGCCGTGGTGGTCCCAGTCCTTGTGATAAAGCTGGATGAAGCGCACGCCGCGCTCGGCGAGTCGGCGCGCGAGGAGGCAGTTGCTCGCGAAGGTTCCGTCGCCGGGCTTGCAGCCGTAGAGGTCGAGCACGCTCTGCGGCTCCTTCGCCATGTCCATCAGCTCGGGGACGCTGGCCTGCATCTTGAACGCCATCTCATACTGCGTGATGCGCGTGGCGATTTCCGGATCATCCACGACGGCGTCGAACTGCGCGTTGAGCTTGTTCACCGTGCCGACGAGGTCGCCCTGCATCTCGCGCGAGACGCCGGGCGGATTGCTGAGGTAAAGCACCGGGTCGCCTTTGCTCCGCAGCGCGACGCCCTGGAAGCGGCTCGGCAAAAATCCCGCGCTCCACTGCCGTGCGGCGATGGGCTGGTTCTGCCCGCCCTT
>JBBRYC010000072.1:0-32875 GCA_038238025.1 Chthoniobacterales bacterium | reverse complement strand
GGCCCCCCAGCTCCTTGCGCGCCACTGCTTCCACTCGCGCTGTCTGACCGTGGAAATCGTATGATCCCATCTTTTGAAAATAATCAGACTGGCTCAGCGGTGCCGTTCGCAGCGTCGGCGCGCTCGGGAGAGCGCGCCGCGGGGTTCCGCCCGCGCCTGCGATTGCGATGTGCCCACTGGCCGCTGGGAGATGGCGTTCGAGATGCGCGCCTTTTCGGGCTGAAGCCCAGGGACTACTTTTTCGCGTCGGCCTCGCTCACGATTTTCTTCGCCTCGTCGGCGGTGATGTCGTGGACGAAGATGTTTCGCCAGCGGATTTCGCCACCGTGGGTTTGCAGCATGATCGGGCCTTTCGCGGGGAGGGGCTTCGTGCGGTCCCAGTAGTTTTCCATCGGGTTGCCGTCCACGACGAGTTTGCCATTCAGCCACACCCAGGTGCGTGCGCCGACTTGGATGATGCGGAAGGCGTTCCATTCGCCGAAGGGCTTGTCGGCGAGCACGAGCGGATCACGGCCCGGTGTGTTCGGCGTGTTGTTGAAAAGTCCGCCGGAGCCGAGGTGCGGTTTGCGGTCGGGCTTCTTCTCGTCGAAGACTTGGTTCTTGTCCCAGATCTGCACCTGCGGCGTGCCGCGGAGGTAGATGCCGCTGTCGGCGTGCGCGACAGTTTTGAATTCGATGAGCAGTTCGATGTCGCCGAGATCGGAGTCCGTCGTCGCGTATGGGCCGGTGCCCGCGTTCACAAGTTCACCATTCTCGACGCGCCAGTGCTTCGCGAATTCCTCGCGCTGCTGCTTGAGATTCGCGTCCAGTTTTTCGCCGGTGAGCTTTGCGGACGTGTGCGGGTTCCAGCCGTACCAGCCGGTGAGATCCTTGCCGTTGAAGAGCGCGTGAAAGCCGCTCGGTGGTGCGGGATCAGCGGCGTGAAGTGAACTGAGCAGAAACGTGGCGAGGATGGCGGGGAGGATGAGTTTCATGGGGGCGGCTTTGGAGTTCTGAGTTAAGAGTTCAGAGGTGAAAAACTTGGCCGTCACTTTGCCGCGCCGATGCAGAAGAGGTGCTTCTCGCCGCGGATGAGCAGGCGGCCTGCGACGGGGACCGGAGACGCGATGACGGGCTCGCCCATTTTGTTTTCGGAGAGCACTTCGAATGCGCCGTCAATCTTTGCGACGAAAACCGTGCCGTCCTCGCGTGCGGCGTAGATTTTTCCATCCGCTGCGGCGGGCGAGGAGTAGTAGCTCGCGCTGCCTTTCGGCAGGTCGCCGGTCCAGAGCGTGGTGCCGTCGGCGGGATTGATGCACACGACCTGGCCGCGGTCGCGCACGAGGTAGATGCGGCCTTTGTATTCGACCGGCGAGGGGACGAAGCTGCCGGTGTCCTCGCGCACCCATGCGCGGTGTGTGGCGGTGATGTCGCCTGTGCCGCCGAGCTTGATGCCGTGGAGGCGCGCGCCGCGTCCGTACGGGACGATCGCGATGTCGCCGGCGATCACGGGCGACGCGACGGCGACCCAGTTGTTTTTCGACTCGGGATTGAAGTCGCCGCATGTCCACAGCGTCGCGCCGGTCGCGGTGTCGTGCGCGGTGAGGTGCTGTCCGCCCCACACGAGCAGCGCCTCTTTGCCGCCGTGCCGGATCACGATCGGCGTTGCGTAGCTGTGATCGCCTTCGGTCGGCGTTGTGAAATTGCGCGCGACTTTCCAGCGCATGTCGCCGGTGATTTTGTCGAATGCGGCGACGTACGATTCGCCGTGGTGCATGAGCGTGGCGATCACGTCTTTTTCCGTGAGCACGGGCGACGTGCCGTAGTCCCAGTACAGCGTGTCTTTTCCGAATCGCTCGAGGAGGTTGGTCTTCCAGCGCACCCTGCCGTCCATCTCGAAGACAGTGAGATTTCCGCTCTTGAAGTACGTGAAAATCGCGGTGCCATCCGTGGCGGGCGACGGGTTGCTGCCGGAGCCGTTGCGATTTTTTCCCGGACGCTCGGGGCCGACCGGCGTCTGCCACAGCGGCTTGCCGGCCCAGTCAAATGCGAGCAGCGTGTCCTGTCCCTCGGAGGGCGCGGTGAGATAGATGCGTTCGTTCCAGACGATGGGCGTGGAGCAGCCTTTGCCGGGGAGTGGCGCAGACCAGAGGACGTTCGCGGTCGCGTCCCATTTCGTCGGATACGAGCCGCTTTCGGTGCTGCCGTTGTCGTGAGGGCCGCGCCAGCGGGGCCAGTTGGTATTCGTTTCCGCCGAGGCGATGCCGTGTGTGAAGATCGCGGCGATGATGCTATGGAGCCGAAGGAAGCGCAGGGGAGGAAGCATGGTGCGCGCATTCACGGCGAGTGTAATGGAAAAGACAAACCGAACGTCGCACGGTAATCGCAGGAGAGCCCGTGGGGTGTGGCGCACCCGGAAATGAATCGCATTGCCACCGCCTGTCCGTGCTGGAGAATCGGCCCCTGCTGCGCACATGCGCTTATGCGCGCGGAGAAATCCCTCACCCACTCCTCCCATGAAGCCAACCATCTCCCGCCGTCAATTCATCGCCGCAGCGTCCGCGGCCACCGCGTGCTCGGTGCTCGCTCCGCAAATCACGCCCGCCGCGGAATTTCGCAGCAGCAAGATCCGCAAGGCGAAAATCATCGGCAAGGTCACGGAGGCTGCGCTCGCGCCGCTGAAGGCTGCCGGGTTTCAGGGTGTGGAGACGACGCACATCTGCCCCGAGGAGGAAGCCGAGCAGGGCGGCGAGCTCGCCGAGGGAATGGGGATGCGTGTGCATTCCGTGCTGCGCGGATGGATGAGCTTCAACAGCGACGATCCGAAAGCCGTGGAAAATTCGCTGGAGCAGGTGCGCCTGGCGCTGCGCGCCGCGAAGGGCTACGCGGCCGATGCGATCCTCGTCGTGCCGTGCAAGGTCGGCGGCATGGCGATCCCGGAGCCGTGGGAATTTGACATCAAGTTTGATCCGAAAAACGGGCACGTTTCGCGCGTCGTGGCAGGGGACAACAGGAAGTTTGACGCATACATCGCCGCGCAGAACAAGGCGACCGACGCCTCGCGCGCGGCGGTAGAAAAATTGATCCCGCTCGCGGAGGAACTAAAGGTCGTCATCGCGCTCGAAAACGTCTGGAATAATCTGTGGGTGAAGCCGGACCTTTACCGGCACTTCATCGCGTCATTCGAGAACCCGTGGGTGAAGTCGTATTTCGACATCGGCAACCACGTAAAATACGCGCCGCCGCAGGACTGGATCAAGGCGCTCGGCCCGCTCATCGCGAAGCTGCATGTGAAGGATTTCAAGCTGAACCCGGACGGGCACGGCGGGAAATTTGTGCATCCGCGCGACGGGAGCATTGACTGGCCCGCCGTCCGCCGCGCGCTCGACGAAGCGCCCTACGACGGATGGGCGACGATCGAGGACGGCGGCCTGCCGCTGGAGGAATTCAACGCGCGCTTCGATCTGATCATCGCGGGGAAATAGTCCGGCCTGGATATTTTTCCGCCGACGCGAAGCGCCCCCCGTGTCACTTCAGCGCGCTGTTCATCGCGTCCATCGTGTTCTGGTAGTTCCCGCTGCCGCCCGGCTCGGCGAGGCGCTTCACGTCGTTCCATGCGGTCATGTTGATGCGCACGAACAGGTCCACGCCGAGTACGCCGACGAACATGGAGCGGCTGATGATTTCCACGGCTTTCCCGGCGAGATCCCACGGCGTGATGAACGCCTTCGCCGGATTCATGCCGATGATGTGCGCGCCCATGAAGCTGCGCGTGCTGAGGTACGCGACGACGAGGCCGACTGCGCCGAGCGTGAAGAGGGTGACCATGCGCTGTGAATTTTTCATCCGCGCAAAATCTCCGTCATTCAGGATCGGCTGGGTAAAGCTCGATGCGCGGAAGGCATACACGAGGTGCGCGATGACGAGCAGCAGGACGCCGCCGACGAGCAGCGGGTCGTTGGTGACCTGATTGATCGCGACGAACACGGCCAGCAGGAACAAACCGTAGAGCGGCGCAGCCATGACGACAAACCAACCGGGCAGCGTGGAGGCAGGGAGGAGCGTCTTCACCCGGAGGCAGCCCTTCAGCACGCCGGGGATGAGCGCGAGCACGGCTGGCAGCAGGGAGATGAGCATCTTCGCGGCCTCGATGCCATCCTCCGCCACACCCTTGAGGAATCCGGTCGGATCCTTCAGCGGTGAGATCGTTTCCTTGGTGAAGCCGAACCAGCTCCACGGGCACAGGGCGATCGCGATCGGCACGAAGAAACCGAAGAGAAATCCGGCCACCAGAATGCGGAAGGAGAGCTTTGGCCTGTTGCGAAAAATGAATGCAAGAAGTGCGGAGCCCACCAGTGTGTAGAGTGCCGCCGACTGCACGATGTCCGTGAATTTCTCGAAGGCGTTCGGCTTGTGCTCCGGCTCCTCGGCCTCTGCGGGAGCGTCGTCCTCCTTCTTCCCGGCTGCTTCCTTGACTGCGTCTGCCGCACCCGCCGCGTCGTCCGGGAGCGCGCTGTCCACGCCCTCCATGAGCTTCCCCGTCAGCGATTCGAGGATGTTCGGCTCCTCGCCGGTGTCCCGCAGATCGATAATGGTCGTCAGCGCCGAGCTGAGCACTGTCGCGATGATGACCATGAGCAGCATGGCGTTTCGCCAGACGAAGTATCGCTGTGCGATGGGCTCCGTGATGCCGCGTGCCTCGAACTTCGTGCGCTCGGCATCGGTGACGGTGATGGTGCCGAGATTGCCGTTAAACGCGCGGCGGAAGATGAGGAGCGGATTCATTCGCGCGATTTATGCAGTTGCCCGCCGTCCGGGCAATGTTTGCGGAAATTTTTCGCACGGCGAGATTGTCCGCCGTCCTTATCCGGAAGCGCGCGACCCTGCTACGTACCGAGATTCGCCGAGCGGTAAAGCTGCGCGTACCGCCCGCCGCGGGTGACAAGCTCGGGGCCTTTGCCTTCTTCCAAAACGGTGCCGTCGCCGAGCACGACAATCTTGTCCACGCGATGCACGGTGGCGATGCGGTGCGTGATGATGAGCGTCGTGCGTCCGCGCATGAGTTCTTCGAGCGTGGCCATGATCGCGGCCTCGGTCGTCGGATCGAGCGCGCTGGTCGGCTCGTCGAGGATCAGGATCGGCGCGTTTTTCAAAAATGCGCGCGCGATGCCGAGCCGCTGCCGCTGGCCGACGCTGAGGTGTCCGCCCCGCTCGCCGACTTGCGAACGGTAGCCGTCCGGCATCGCCGTGATGAAGTCGTGCGCCTGCGCGCGCTTCGCGGCCTCGATAATTTCCTCCTCGGTCGCGCCGGGCCGGCCGTAGGCGATGTTTTCGCGCACGGTCGTGGAGAAAAGCAGCGTGTCCTGCAGCACGATGCTGATCTGGTTGCGCAGCGATTTCTTCGTGAACTCGCGGAGGTCGCATCCGTCGAGCAGCACGCGGCCCGCGCTCGGATCGTAGAAGCGCGGCACGAGCGCGAGCATCGTGCTCTTTCCCGCGCCGGTGCCACCGACGAATGCCACCGTCTGCCCGGACTCCACATGCACATTCACCTTCTGCAAAATGAGACGGTCCGCGCTGTATCCGAACGCGACATTTTCCAGCACGATGTCGCCGCGCGTCTCCGTCAGTTCGCGCGCGTCGGGCGCGTCGGGCACGTCGTTCGCGCGGTCGAGCACCTCGAAGCACCGCTGCACTCCCGCCGCCGCGCCTTGCAACGCCCACGCGATGTGCGTGAGCGCTTCGAGCGGCTGGTAGAGCATCATGAGCAGCGTCGAGAGGTACCAGATCTGCCCGATGGTGAGTGTGCCCTCCATGACGTGCCGCGCGCCGACGTAGAACATCGCCGCGCTGCTCGCCGCGACGAGCGAGCCGACAAGCAGCGCGCTCTTCATCGAGGTCGCGTTCAGCCGCAGATTCGCCTCGAGGCTGCCATGTGCGCGCTCCTTGAACTGCCCGACCTCGTGCTCCTCGCGCCCGAAGGCCTGCACCATTTTCACCGAGCTGAGACCCTCCTGCGCGACGGTGAGTACGGCGCTCTCCTGCTCGGCGATGTCCGTGGACTGTTCGCGGATACGTTTCCCGTAGAGGAAAATTGCCATCATCATGAACGGCACGACCAGCAGCGAGAGCAGCGCGATCTGCCAGTCGAATGCCCACATCGTCGCGAACGTTGCCGCGAGCGTGATCACGCTTTGGAAAATGAAGAACCACTTGCTGTACACCGACTGGATGCTCTGCGAGTCGTACGCCACGCGGAAGCTGCTGTCCGCGCTGCGCCGCTCGTCGTGGAATTTCAGCGGCAGTGAATGCAGGTACGCATACAGCTCCGTGCGCAGTCGCAGCAGTGCGTGCAGACTCACGCGCAGGGTCATGATGCCCGTGAGGTAGCCGATTCCCCCGGCGAGAATGTGCAGCACGACCATGAGCCCGCACACGATCGCGAGGATCGTGGGCAGACTCCACGCGCCGAGATCGTGGCCCCAGATCGAAAGGCCCGCGCCGGTCGCCGATGCGGACGCCGGTAGCAGCTTGTCCACGATGAATGCGAGCGGCCACGGGCGCAGGAGATTGAAGGCATTCGCCACGAGCGTGAGCAGCATCGCTCCGGCCGTCGGCCAGATGTAGGGGCGGAAATAAGCAAACGCTCGGCTGTGGACGGACATGCGCGCGCAGTGGATCACGGCGGTGGCACGCTTGGCAATCGCGGATGCTGGGAGCGGCGGCTGCCAAGTCGCCGCTCCCATTTTGCTTCTCGCCATGCGCGGGCAGATTCGGAAGTCTCCCCGCCCGCTGCGCGCCTGAAATGGTGCGCGCATTTTTATCCAAACCCCAATCCTTCACCTCAATGAAAGCCTCCCGCATTCTCCTCACCGCCGCATTTTCACTCTGTGCATCCGCATGGTCGCTCGCCGATACTGCCACGCTCACGCTCGCTGATTTCACCGATGGAAATGGAGGCAAGCCCAGCGCCGGATGGGTGGCGGAGGAGGGCGGTGTCATTCACCTCGCGGGCAAGGGCGCGGGGATGCTGATCTCGCAGAAGGAATACTCGGATTTCGAGCTGACATGGGAATGGAAGCTCGCCGAGGGCGGGAACAACGGCATCAAATTCTGGGTCACGAAGGTCGGCGGAAAGGAATGGCTCGGCATCGAATACCAGATGATCGACGATCTGAAGCACGCCGACGGACTCCGCGGCGGCAGCCACAACACGGGCAGCATCTACGACATCGTGGACTCCGCGAAGGACAAGATCCTCAAGCCCGTCGGCGAATGGAACAGCAGCCGCATCGTCGTGAAGGATGGCAAGATCGAGCACTACCTGAACGGCAAGCTCTGCTCCTCCGCGGACACGAAGACGGACGACTGGAAGGAGCGGATCGCGAAGAGCAAATTTAAGAACAAGGAGGGCTTCGCGCCCGGCCACGGAAAGCTGATGCTCACCGAGCACGGCGATCCGACGTGGTTCCGCAACATCCGCGTGACGACTCCGTAGGCCGGTGCCGCGCATGGCCTCCCCGGTCTTGCGACCGGGGAGGCTGCGGTGTTCGGCGTTACTTTTGCGCCGCAGTCGGCGCGAGCGGCGAGGTGAAGAGCACGCTCGGATTTGCACCGAGCATGGTCTGCGGGAACTGGCCGTTCCATTTCTCGACACGCGCCTTCTCGACTTCGAGCGCGCGGATTTGCATCAGCAGCGGGCCGCTTTCGGCGACGGCTTTGTTCACGAGTTCGATCGCATCGGCCTCGGCCTTTGCCTCGGCGAGACGTGCGTCTGCCTTGCCCTGCGCCTCGCGGCGGAGTTTTTCGGCGGTGGCGTTCGCTTCGAGTTCGATGCGCTCGTTCTCCTTTTGCTGCGCCTCGAATTTCGCGGCGCTCACCACTTTCAACTGTTGCGTGATGAACGTCTCATCAATCGCCTTTTGGATCGCGGGATTCTCATACGTCATGCCGCCGAACATGCCGACGGTGGTGACGCTGATGCCGCGCTGCGTGAAGAACATCGTCACGTCGGATTTCACGGCATCGGCGATCTCCTGCTTTTTCGCGCGGAGTGAATCGAGCGGGTATTTCGCGGCGACCTCGGCGGCGGCCTGCTGGATGCGGCCGCGCACTTCGGTGTCCATTACGTTCGCGAGGCTGCCGCTCGGGTACCAGTACAGGAATGTGGCGGCATCCTTTTCATCAATGAACGCGGTGCAGGTGAAGCCCATGCTGAAGCCCACGCTGTCCGCGCTCTCGATCCAGATGGCCTTGTCGCCCAGCGCGTGTTTCTTCTCGGCGGTCCACTCGCGCGTGACGGGCGAGCGGTTCACTTTGATGAGCCGCACGGTGGACATCCAGCGGCCGTCATTCGGCAGGCGGCCCTCCTGGTTCCAGCGATGCGTGAGTTGCACGCGCTTCGCGGCGACCTTGCGTTCCTGCAGATACTCGACGCTCTCAAAGCGCGCCTGCTGCGTGGAATCGCCCTCGAGCGGGATCAGGAATCCCGTCTCGCTGGTGTCCACCTCGACGTATTCGGGCCGGTCGTATGCCTTCATGCAGCCGCCGAGGATCAGCGCCGCGAGAAATGCGGGCAGCATCCGCGTGAGCGTGCGCCTTTTTGCGCGCAGCGCGAAAAAGCCCGAGACGAGCGGAGGCACGAAGCACCACAGCGCCGCGCCGAGGACGATGCCCTCCGCGACGAACGACGGGAGCTGATGCGACGCCTGCCACGCGAGCATGGCTCGCCATGGTGATGCGCCGCTCTGGAATTGCGCGACGGCGAGCGGCGTGGCGACTTGGGGTTGCACGTAGTGCAGCCAGAAAACCTGGCCGATGTATGCGAGGGTGCTGACGCCTGCGAAGAGCAGGCAACGACGGGTCATTTTCATTTTTTCGATGCGCGTATGCGCGTCCGCCCCGCCGTCGGCGTATTTTTCCGACGGCAAGATGAACGCAGTGGTGTGCAGGCATCTTGGGGAGACCGGCCGCTTGCTGCCGAATGGCAGAGCCGGACCCAGAGGACACCTTCCCTCCGCCGACGGAGTTAGCTGACGGGCTCGGTGAGGAAAGTCACCGGGCGGCCGTTTGATCGGCCACCTGCGCCCCTGTCGCAGGTTTGGACCCTGCGCGCGGGAATTTGGTTCCCCCGTGTCGCGCCCTGTGGAAGGAGCGCATCTTTGGCGACGCGGATCATCGGACTGTTTTTCTGCGCTGCAAGGGGAATCGAATGCTCCATGCGCAAGTGGCGCGGCAGCGGGATTTAGAAAATTGTTCCACGGGTGGAAAATCGCGCCGGCGGTGCTCTGTGCGGCTGAGAGGCGAGCTTCAGGCACGTTCGATCAGACGCCCGCGAACTGCGGATGTGATCGGATAGTCTGCTCGAATGACGGCTGCTGTTCCGCGGAAACGTCGGCGGGAAATTTCGCGGCGGAGCGCGACCATCTCCCGAGCCATTCACCTGCGAGCAGTTCGTATTTGCGCGGTGTTTGGATCGCGGCAGGTGTGAGCGCGATGGTCGTGTCAGTTTTGTCCACGGTGCTGAGTCCGCGTGCGACGTGGAAGCCGGCGGCGAGCAGCGCGGCGCGCACGGGTGTGGAGCAGGTGTAGGTGAAAAGTTCGACGGCGCGATTTCCGCACGCAGCGAAGATTTTTTGGAATGCGTCGAGCGTCCATTGATGCGCGTCGGTCTTGCTCGAGAACATGTCGAAAAAAATCATGTCCGGCGCGGTGGGCACGGTCGGGATCGAGGCGAGGAAATCGCCGTGCATGAGCGTCCACTTCAGGCCCGCATGTTCTGATGATTGCCAGCAGCCTGTGTCGAGGATGCCGCCGACGCCCGCGTGGCGGAGGTAGGTGAATTCGCGGTTGTGCAGAAAGGCGAGCTTCAGCGGATCGAGATCGTTTTCAAAGCTGACGATGTGCATCGGGCGCACGGGTTCCATCGCGGCGATCTTTTCATGGCAGAGGATCGCAGACATCGCATTCGCGGCAGCGCCGAGGCCCACGTCCCAGATCACGAGTGGCGCGGCGGTCTCCGCATTTTCATCGGCGGAAAGCCGGAGGCGCGCGGCGAGATCGGACTGCTCGATGTAGAGCCGCTGCGCCTCCTCCATCGGCGGCGTGCGCGAGTGCATGATCTCGCCGGAGGAAATCTGCCGGATGCTCGCGAAGCCCTGCGGCGCGAAATGCACCTCGTAGTTGCCGCGGTGAAACTCCATTTTTTTCTTCCGCGGCTTCTGCTGGTGGATCGGATGATCCGCGCACGTCTCGTGCAGAAAGGCTTTCTTTTCCCGGTACAGATCGAGGAAGCGATCCTCGAAAATGCTCTGCCGGATTTCGCGCATGAGCTGGTGGTAGAAGTACAGGTTGTGCTGCCCGAGGAGCTGCCAGCCGAGATGCTCGCCGCACTTCGTGAGGTGATGCAGGTAGGCGCGCGAGTAGCGCGCACACGTCGGGCAGGTGCAGAGCGGATCGAGCGCGTCCTCGGAATATTTGTACACGCTGCGTCGCAACTGCAGGAAGCCGCGCGAGGTGAATGCGGCGCCGCGCTGCGCGACCTGCGTGGGGATGATGCAGTCGAACATGTCCACCCCGCGATGCACGGCTTCGAGGATGTCGAGCGGCGTGCCCACGCCCATGAGGTAGCGCGGGCGATCGTGCGGGAGCAACTGCGCGGTGAATTCGCAAGTGTCCTGCCGCTCGCTGCGGCTCTCGCCGACCGCAAGGCCGCCGATCGCGAAACCATCGAACGGCATCTCGGTCAGTCCCTCCGCACTCTCGCGTCGCAGCTCGGGAAAGAGCGCACCTTGCACGATGGCGAAGAGTGCCTGCGGGGAATCGCCGCGCGCTGCGAGACTCCGCGCGGCCCAGCGCTGTGTGATTTCCAGCGCGGCGCGCGCCTCGGCTTCACCGGCAGTCGAGGGGATGCACTGATCCAGCGCCATCATGATGTCGCTGCCGATGGCCATCTGCGTCTCGATGCTCACCTCGGGGCTGAGCAGGATGCGTTTTCCGTCGAGGTAACTTTGGAAGCTCGCGCCTTCCTCCGTCATCGTGCGCTCGTTCCGCATCGAGAAAATCTGAAACCCGCCGGAGTCCGTGAGCACGGAATTTTTCCAGCTCATGAAACCGTGGATGCCGCCCGTGCGCCGGAAGACTTCCGGGCCGGGGCGCAGCAGCAGGTGGTACGTGTTCGCAAGCAGGATTTGCGAACCTGCGTCTTCGAGTGATTGCGTGAGCTGGCCCTTCACCGTCGCCTGCGTGCCGACGGGCATGAAGATGGGCGTGCGCACCTCATTGTGCGCGGTGTGGAATGTCGTCGCGCGCGCACGGGTGCCCGTGGCGGTCGCCTCGACGCGGAATCTCAGCCGTGAATTGCTCATCGGCGCACACGCATAGCAGACCCGCCGCGCGGCGCTACTTCAGCTTCACTTCTTCAGCGTCTCGGCGACAAAATCGAACAGCGCCTTCGTCGCGGGATCGCCGGGCTCGCCGAGGTCGGCGTTCAGCTTGCTGTGATTCGTGTCATTGGCCGCGAAAGTCTTTGCAGAGATCCCGGCGCCGACGAGCACGTCGCGCAGCCGCTCGGCTTGCGCGGTCGTGTCGGGATGTGCGGCGACGTGGAGGAGCAGGAATGGCGGGATGCCTTTTCCCTTCGTGACGTGATTGACGGCGGAGAGATCGCGCTGGTGCTCGGCGTCGCCGAATTTTTCCGGGTGGCCGAATTTCGGCGGGGGCTGCCCGAGGGAATTGCGGCGCGCGGTGGTCGTGGCGATTTCGAGCGGCACGTCGTAGGTGTCGCCGTCC
This sequence comes from Chthoniobacterales bacterium, assembly GCA_038238025.1. Taxonomy (GTDB): domain Bacteria; phylum Verrucomicrobiota; class Verrucomicrobiia; order Chthoniobacterales; family Chthoniobacteraceae; genus SXWH01. The sequence continues at coordinate 21,106 of JBBRYC010000072.1, read as the reverse complement.
ACGGGAACGCAGCCTTTGAGCATGGCAAAGGTGAGGCCCTCGGCTTTCAAGTAGCGATCATCGGTGCAGATGAGCGCGGCGAGCTGCGCACCGGCGGAGTGGCCCATCACGAATACGCGCGCGGGATCGCCGCCGTATTTCGCGACGTTGCCGTGCGTCCAGCGGAGGCCCTTCGCGATGTCGCGCACGATGTCGCCCATCTTCACCACCGGGACGAAGCGGTAGCTCACGGACACGAAGACGAAGCCTTTGTCCACGAACGTCTGCGGCTTGAGCTGTACGGCAGTCTTGTCGCCCGCCTGCCAGCCGCCGCCGTGGATCCAAAATACGACCGGCAGATTTTTCGCATTCGGCGGCGCATACACGTCCACCATCTGCCGCGGGTTCGCGGGTTCGGCGTACGGCACGTCCTGCGCGACGCGGTTCTTTGTATCCGGTGGCCGCGATTCCTCGGCGGAGAATGCGAAGCCGTGTGAGAAGACGAACGCGGTTGCGAGGATGGCGGATGTGCGGGGGAGGAGTTTCATGGGGAGGTTTTTTGTGCGCGGATGCGGGCTGCGAATGGAGGACTCACAGCGTCACCGATTCTTTGCGTCCAGGCTCACGCGGTCTGGAGTTTCGAGTCGCCCTTCGGCAGCGCGATGCACGCGATGCTGTGCTCGCCATCCGCGCACCAGGTGCCGGGGGCGAGCTTGAGCGGGGCGTTGACTTGCTTCAGTTCCGTGCGCGCTGCGCCGGCGACGAGCAGCGGTGCGTGAGTCGGCGTGCCTTTCCACCGCACGGTGAAATCCGGGCACGCGAACGGGGCGCGGAATGCGATGCCGTCGGCGGCGCGCTCGATCTTTGTGAGTTCCTTCGCGGCCCAGTAGCGCGAGATTTCGCTGAGCTTCATCCACACGAGATTGTCGAAGCGCTTGCGCAGCCGCGTGACGACCTCGTCGAAAATTTTGAAGCCGAGTTCGTAGCCGTTGAAATAGATGCCGGTCCAGTGGCCGAACATGAGCGCAGGTTCGCCGCTCTTGATCACATCCACCATGCGTCCCTGCTGGCCGTCGGCGGTGATGAATTTGTCCGCGCCGCCGGTCTGCACGCAGTCCCAGCCGCCGGTCCAGTCGCCCGTGCAGCCGGGGATGGCCACGGTGCAGCGCGGGTTCGGGCCGTCGAGGTCAGCGGCACCCTGCACGACGGGCGCGACGCTCTTGCCGGGGTCGGTCCAGAGGTCGGTGAAGTAGTTTGGAATCTCCGTGCCGAAGACTTCATGCACGGCCTGATACACGGCCTGGATCATCTGCGGACGCGCCTTTTTTCCGAATCCGCCCGGCGTGGTGATGCCCTCGCACGGCAGGCCCACGTTTTTCAAAATGCGCAGTGCATACGCCATGTATTCGGCGATCTCGTCGGCGCTGCGGCCCGTGGTCCACTCCCAGTTCTCCATGAATTTCGGCGAAATTTCGGGAAAGGGATGGCCGGTCTTCGTATCAATGATCCGCGTGTGCGTGAGCATCTCGGGGTGGATGTCCCAGTTTGGAAGCATCGCCTCGCGGACGAGCTTGAGGCTGTCGTCCAGCTCGCGCTGCGACCAGCCGGGCAGGCCGCGATCGAGCCGGCCGACGCACGCGGGAAATGGCACGATGCTGTATTTTCCCTTCACGCCATTCTCCGCGCTCCACTCGGCAAATTTGCGCACGAAGCTGTCCGGAATTTCCGCAGGCCACTCGCGCCAGTTGCGCTGGTAGATCGGGTTTGCGCCGTGATGCACGGCGTCGAATTGCGGCATCGCGAAGCGGTTGAGATTCACGAGCACCGTCGAGTCATCAATGATGATGCTGACGGGCACGCGGTTGCGCGGATTGAGCACGGTGACGTTCGCATTTTTCGCGGGACGATCATCGGGTGTCTGCGCGATGCCGCTGCCGGCGATGCACGCGCCGGCGGCGAATGCGGCGCGGTGGAGAAAATCGCGGCGCGCAATCTGCGGGTGTGGAGCAGGGGGTGATGCGGGATCGCGGCGGGGAGTGAGGGGAGTGCGTTTCATGAGTGGCTGGGGTGGAAATTCCGAACGCGCGGATCATTTCTGCCAGCCGTGCCGCGGAACTGCGAGGGGGAAATCCGATAGCCCTTCGCCGTTCCTTACCCGACTTGTTTGAGGAATCGGCACCTTCAATTCGCGCTCATGAATCAGCAATGCATCTTGAGCACAAATCGCAAAAAAGAGCTTCCCTGCGATGGCAGACTGTGCATGAAAAGGCGCGCGCGAGGTTGCCAAAAACAAAACTATGGATCGTGGTTTGAAATCGAACCGAAATCTCCCCCCGCTGACACGTTCGGATCAGTTGGCTCCCGACGTATTCACCGTGGTCCCACACTTTTTCCGATGAACGCCCGCGCTTGGAAAACTGCGGCGCAGGCGCTGCTCGTGGCCGTCGCCTATTTCATCACGGGGTGGCTCGGGCTGATGCGTCCGGCGCTCGGCTCGCACATCACGCTCATCTGGCTGCCGACGGGAATCTCGGTCGCGGTGCTGCTGCGATATGGGGCTGGCTGCTGGCCCGGCATCACGCTCGGCGCGCTATCGGTGAATCTCGCCTACGTCGCGGGCCTGCCTGCCTCGCTGGCCATCGCGGTCGGCAATACGCTCGGCCCCCTGCTTGCGGTGTGGACGCTGCGGCGCATCGGTTTCCGCCAGGCATTCGATCGCCAGCGGGACATCCTCCTCCTCGGGCTGGCGGCGGTGCTCGGGATGCTCGTGAGCGCGAGCGGCGGCGTCACTGCGCTGTGGCTGGCCGGCGAGCTGCCTGGTGACCGGTTCACGGCGTGGCTTGCCTGGTGGGCGGGCGACACGATGGGAGTGATCCTCGGAGCGCCGCTGGTGTTGGCCTTTAGCCGCGCCGAAGTGCGGACGATCCTTTTGCGCCGCGCGGAATTTGCGGTCTGGCTCTGCGTGACAGGCGTGGTGACGTGGTGCGTGTTCGCCCAGAACCGCGGAGCCGGCGGCGAGCCGTGGTCGCTGGCGTTTATTTCGCTGCCGTTCGTGGCGTGGGCGGCGCTGCGCTACGGGCCGGCCGGCACCTCGGTCGCCGTCATGGTGCTCTCTGTGGGCGCGGCGTACGGCACGGTGACGGGGCGCGGCCCACTTTTCCGGGCGCATCCGATCGAGGGTTCGGCGGTGCTTTGGCTTTTCATGGCTTCGTCGGCATTGCTCGGCTGGCTGGTCACGGCGATGCAGTCGGCGCGCGTGCAGGCCACGGGCATCCAGCGGCTTCTCGAGCAGGCGCTCAGCGATGTCTCGCTCGGAGTGCTGCTCGCGGGGCTGGACCGGCGCATCACGTACGCAAACCAGGGTTTCACGCGGCTGACCGGCTACGGCGAGGCGGAACTGATTGGAAAAAGTTGCGCCATTCTCCAAGGGCCGGACACTGATCGGGCGATGGCGGAAAAGATCAGTGCTTCGCTGCGCGGCGACGGTTTCTTCGACGGCGAGATTCTGAACTGCCGCAAGGACGGGACTACATTCTGGAATGCGCTGCTCGTCTCCCCGGTGCATGACGGGCGCGGCGTGAAGACGGGCTTCCTCGGCATCCAGCGCGATGTCTCGAAGCGCAAACAGGCGGAGATTGCGCTCCAGCAGAGCGAGGAGCGCCTGCGCCAGATCATCGAGATCGTGCCCGAGTGCGTGAAGCTCCTCTCGCCGGATGGGAAAGTGATCGAGATGAATCCCGCGGGGCTCGCGCTGGTTGGAGCGCGATCCGCCGATGAAATACGCGGGCGGGCGATGGTGGATTTCATCGTCCCGGAGGATCGCGAGAGATTTTTCGTGATGCACCGCAGGGTGCTGAATGGCGAGTCGGTGCGCGGCGAATTCTCCATGCGGGGTCTGGGCGGCGCGCACCGCTGGGTGGAGACCCATGCCGTGCCGTACCGGGATGCGCGGCGCGAGATCATCGGCGTGCTCTCCATCACACGCGACATCACCGAGCGCAGGAGCGCTGATGCGATGCTGCGTGCGAGCGAGGATCTTTTCCGCAGGCTCATTGATTGCGCGCCGGAGGCCGTGGCGCTTCTGGATGCCGCGAGCGGCCTTTTCGTGCAGGTGAATCCCGAGGCGGAGCGGATCTTCAAGCTCCCTGCCGCCGAACTCTGCCGCTCCGGGCCGATCCCGCTGAGCCCGCCCACACAGCCGGACGGGCGGCCTTCCGCCGAGAAGGCGACAGAGTTCCTCTCGCGGGCGATCGCGGGCGAGACCCCCGTCTTCGAGTGGATCCACCGCGACGCGGAAGGGCGCGACTTTCCCTGCGAGGTGCGGCTGCTCCGGCTCGATGTCGGCGGACGCACGGTGGTGCGCGGCAGCATCACCGACATCACCGAGCGCAAGCGTGCGGAGGCGGCGGTGCGCGAAAGCGAGGGGCGCTACCGGCGGATCGTCGAGACCACCGAGGAGGGCGTGATGACGATCGATCCGCAGGAAAAGATCACCTTTGTGAATCCGAAGATGGCGCGGATGCTCGGCTTTGCTTCGGAGGAGATGATCGGGAAAGGGCTCTTCGATTTCATGGACGAAGAGGCTCGCGCCGAAGCCGCCGAACATGTGAAACGCCGCAAGCAGGGCGTCACCGGGCAGTTCGACTTCAGTTTCCGGCGCAAGGACGGCTCCGAAGTGTGGACCCTCATCTCCGCGAACCCGATCTTCGATGAAAACGGGGCGTACGCGGGTTCGCTCGCGATGGTCACGGACGTCACCGGCCGCAAGCGCGCCGAGATCGAGCGCGAGCAGCTCGAGCGCAAAATCCAGGAGACGCAAAAACTTGAGAGCCTCGGCGTGCTCGCCGGTGGCATCGCGCACGATTTCAACAACCTCCTCACTAGCGTCCTCGGCAATGCCAGCATGGCCGCCATGGATGTGCCTCCTGGATCGCCCGTGCAGATCTGCATCGAGCAGATCACCGAGGCGGCCCTCCGCGCTGCGGATCTGTGCAAGCAGATGCTCGCCTACTCGGGCCGCGGCCGCTTCGTCGTGCAGACGCTCGATCTCGGCCAGCTCGTCGAGCAGACCACGCAGATGCTGCAGATCTCGATCAGCAAAAAGGCGGTGCTCCGTTTCCGACTCGAAAAAAATCTCCCGCCCGTCGAGGTGGACGCCACGCAGATCCGGCAGGTGATCATGAACCTTGTCATCAACGCCTCCGAGGCCATCGGCGACCGGAGCGGCGTCATCAGCCTCTCCACCGGCCTCACGCGCGTGGATCGCTCCTACCTCGCGGGCACGCTCATGGACCCCGACCTCCCCGAGGGCGAATACGTCTTCCTCGAAGTCTCCGACACCGGGTGCGGCATGAGCCCGGACACACAGGCAAAGATTTTCGACCCATTTTTCACCACGAAATTCACGGGGCGCGGACTCGGTCTCGCCGCCGTCATCGGCATCGTGCGCGGCCACAAGGGCGCGATGAAGGTCTATTCCGAAGTGGGCCGCGGCACGACTTTCAAGCTGCTCTTCCCCGCCGCCCGCGACGCGACGGAAGCCTCCCCAGCCGTGCCCGCCGCCGCCCATGCATGGCAGGGCAAGGGCACGGTACTCGTGGCCGACGACGAGGAGACCATGCGCAGCACCGTCGCGCGCATGCTGCGGGTCTTCGGCATCGAGCCGGTGCTTGCCTCCGATGGCCGGGAAGCCGTGCAGATTTTCCGCGACGATCCATCGAGGTTTTCGATCGTCCTGCTCGACCTCACCATGCCGCACATGGACGGCGAGCAGGCCTTCGCCGAACTGCGCCGCGTGCGCCCCGATGTGCGCGTGGTGCTCATGAGCGGTTTCAACGCGCAGGAAGCCATGGTGCGCTTCACCGGCAAGGGGCTCGCCAGTTTTCTGCAAAAGCCATTCACCCTCGGCGAACTTCGCACCGTGCTGCAAGAGGTGCTCGGCTGAGGCGGCGCGGCGGAAGATACAAATTACAAAAGGCACGAACACTGGCCGCCAAAGACCGCCTGTTTGCTTTTTGTATTTTGTGATTTGTGATTTGTGATTTGAACGTTGGATGTCCGCCCCAAAACCGCCGATCCGATCAATCGCCAAGCCGTCATGAAAACCGTCCGCATCCTCCATCGCCTTCTCATCGCCGCCGTCCTCACGCTCGCCGCCAGCGCGCAGCAGAAAAAGGACGTGCTGAATCTTTTCTGCTGGTCCGAATACGTACCGCAACCAGTCATCGAGGCGTTCACGAAGGAGACGGGGATCAAGGTAAACGTGGAGAACTATGACTCGAATGAGAAGATGCTCGCGAAGCTCCTCGCTGGCGGAGCGAAATACGATCTGATCCAGCCGAGCGAGTATGTCGTGGAGTCGCTCATCAAGCAGGGCCGACTGGAGGAACTGAATCGCGCGAACCTGCCGAATTTCAAAAACCTCGACGCGAAATTCACAGGCATGGCGCACGATCCGGGCAACAAATTCAGCGTGCCGTGGATGGTCGGCTCGGTCGGCATCGTCGTGAATACCGAGAAAATCAAAGACGCCGTGGCGGGCTACGCGGATGTCTTCAGCGGAAAATACAGGCGTCGCATCGTCGTGCTCGACGACAACCGCGAACTTGTGTCGTGGGCGCTCGCCACGCTCGGCATTCCGATCAACGACATCAGCAAGGACACTCTCGCGAAGGCGCGGCCCGTGATCAAAGGCTGGCTCCCGCAGATCAAGGCGTTCGATTCCGACAGCCCGAAGACAAAATTTCTCAAGGGTGACGTGGACATCGGCATCGTGTGGAGCGGCGAGGCGGCGCTCCTCTGGCGCGAGACGAAGGGCAGTGGAAAATTCAAGTTCGTGCTGCCAAAGGAGGGCGCGCACATGTTTGTGGACAGCCTCTGCATCCCGAAGGGCGCGGCGCACCGGGAGAACGCGGAGAAGTTCATCAACCACATCCTGAAGCCCGAGATCAGCGCGCTCATCTCGAAAGAATTTCCGTACACGAATCCAAACACCGCCGCGCGCGCACTGCTGGGCAAGGAGGAACTCGCAAATCCCGCGAGCTATCCGCCCGGCGAACCGAAGCTCGATATCTTCAAGGACATCGGAAAAACCGCGCGCGAAATTGATCGGATGATGACCGATCTCCGGAGTCGCTAAATGCAGGCCGCGCTCACACCAGTCGCGCGGGTGAAAGGCAGGCGGCCCGGGATCATCGGCTGGCTGCTGCTGTGTCCCATGCTGCTGTGGCTTGCGGCATTTGTCGTCGTACCGACATTGATCCTCGCCTACGCGAGCTTCACGCACGCGGATGAGGACACGGGCTTCCCCGTCTATCGCCGCGCGCGCTCCGACGGCGGCACGCTGACTCTCGAAAATTACCGGCGCATCGTGCTCGACGATGACGGGCATTTTCTCCGGACGGAGCAGGAGGAAATCACGACGATGGATCCCGACGGAACAGAGCGCATCACCGGCACACGCTCGGCGACCGTGATCGCCGCGCCGTATCTCCGCGTCTTCGGCAACTCGCTGCTCTACGCGGGAATCACCACGGCGCTGTGCGTGCTCATCGGCTATCCGATGGCGTGGTTCATCGGCCGCGCGAGTGAACGCACGCGCAACCGGCTGCTAATGCTTGTGATGATCCCGTTCTGGACCGGCTTCCTCATCCGCACCTACGCGTGGATCACGATCCTCGCCACCGACGGCCTGCTGAACGGCCTGCTGCAATACACGCACGCGATCAGCCAGCCATTCGGCATGCTCTACACGCCCGGCGCGGTCGTGCTCGGCCTCGTTTACAGCTACCTGCCATTCATGATCCTCCCGATCTACGGCAGCGTGGAAAAGCTCGACTACACGCTCGTCGAGGCCGCCCTCGATCTCGGCGCGGGGCCGCTCGCGGCGTTTCGAAAAATCATCCTCCCGCTCACGCGGCCCGGCATCGCGGCGGGAGTGCTGCTCGTCTTCGTGCCCGCGGTGGGAATGTATGCGATCAGCAGTCTGATGGGTGGCGGAAAAACTCCGATGATCGGCGACGTGATCCAAAACCAGTTTTTCACGGGCCGCGACTGGCCGTTCGGCAGCGCGCTCGGCATCACGCTTGTGGCCATGTTCATCATCGCCTTCGCGCTTTTTGCAAAATTCCGATCCTCCGTGACGGACTCGGATGACACGCTCCGCGCCGGATGAACGACACACCGGCAAATCGTCGCCCTCGCACGCGTCCATCTTTTGGAATGGTGCACGTGAACCGGCTCTGCGGCTGGTGGACGATGCTCGTGCTCGTCTTTCTTTACCTGCCGCTCGCGCTGCTCGTCGCGTATTCGTTCAATTCCTCGCGGCTCAATGTCGTGTGGGAGGGATTCACCGTGCGGTGGTATCGCGAGATGCTCGCGAACGAGCCGCTCATCCATGCGTTGAAAAACAGCGTGCTCATCGCGGGCATCACCACGATCCTCTCGGTGCTGATCGGCACGACGGGCGCGTGCCTGCTGCATCGGTACCGCTATCGGTTCCGGCGGCTGTGGGAGGCGCTGGTCTTCGTGCCCATCGCGGTGCCGGAAGTGATCATGGGCATCGGCCTGCTCATCCTGTTCACTGCGGTCGCACCAAGTATCAACGGCCTCCTCGACTCCGTATTCGGCGCAGCGACCGATGCGCGGTTTGCGCTCGGCTTCATCACCACGATCATCGCGCATGTGACGTTCTGCTTTCCGCTCGTGCTCATCACCGTGCAGGCGCGACTTGCGGATCTCGATCCGGCGCTCGACGAGGCCGCGCTCGATCTCGGCGCGACGCCGCTCGTCGCATTCTGGCGGGTCATCGTGCCGTGCATCATGCCCGCGATCATCTCCGGCGCGCTCATGGCCTTCACACTCTCGATGGACGAGGTGCTCGTCACCTACTTCGTCTGCGGTCCCGAATCGAAGACGCTCCCGCTCGAAATCTACGACAACGTCCGCAAGGGCCTGAACCCGATGCTCAACGCGATCTCCGCCGTGTTCGTCATCGTCACCGCCGTGCTTGTTTTCGCCGCCGAGCGCATCCGCAGGATCGGGCGCTGATGCGTGTCGTAGGCGCGCTCGGGAGAGCGCGGACGCGGGCTTCCACCCGCGCCTACGCTCAGGAGCGGTGCTCCCTCTGTCATTCGTTCATCCATTGCTCTTGCCGCCGACGCGGCGTGGTGGTTTTTCCGCAGGCGAATGAACCCCGATCTGAGCGAGCCGATGGTCGAACTGCGAGGCGTCTCGAAACGCTACGGCGATCTCGCCGCAGTGCGGGACGTGTCGCTCGCGATTCGCCCCGGCGAATTCCTCACGCTGCTCGGCCCGAGCGGCTGTGGAAAGACGACGCTATTGCGGATGCTCGCCGGCTTCGAGACGCCGGACGCCGGGCGTGTGCTGATTGACGGCGAGGACGTGACGGACGTGCCGCCGAACCGGCGCAACGTGAACCAGGTCTTCCAAAGCTACGCACTTTTCCCGCACCTCACCGTCGAGGGGAACATTGCATTCGGCCTGCAAATGAAGCGGCTCCCGAAATCGGAGATCGCCTCAAAGGTGCGCCGCGCAATCGAACTCGTCGCGCTGCAAGGAAAGGAAACGGCAAAGCCCGCGACGCTCTCCGGCGGACAGAGGCAGCGCGTCGCGCTCGCGCGTGCCATCATATGCGAGCCAAAGGTGTTGCTGCTCGACGAGCCGCTCTCCGCGCTCGATGCAAAGCTTCGCGGGCAGATGCAGCTCGAATTGAAGACCCTGCAGCGCACGCTCGGCATTACGTTCGTCTTCGTGACGCACGCGCAGGAGGAGGCGCTGACGATGAGCGATCGCATCGCCGTGCTGAATCACGGCACCATCGAGCAACTCGGCACTGCGGACGAAATCTACCACCGTCCGAAGACCCGCTTCGTCGCGGAATTCATCGGCCAGGCAAATATATACGCTGCGAAAGTGACAGGCCGTGCGGACGGTGACGTGCTCCTGACGATCGGCGGCGAACTCACGCTGCGCGCGAACATTTCCACGATTCCGGCCACCGCGCAGTCGGTCGCGATTTCGATCCGCCCGGAAAAGATCCACCTCTGCGATGGGGGCGCGGCCAGTGAGGATTCCTTCGATGCGCAGGTGGTCGGGGAATTGTTCCGCGGCGAAATCGTCCAGCTCACGCTGCGGACGGCGGGCGGCATCGAGTTCGCCGTCGTAGTCGCAAATGAAGGCGGCGCGCGGAAGCCGCACCGCAAAGGCGATCACGTGCGGTGCGCGATCCATCGGGACGACATCGTGGCGGTGGATGGCGTGTGAGCGGGCGAGTTCTGAGACGCCGATTACCCCTTGGCGGATCTCCGCGGGAACAGCGCGTCCTTCACGAGGTAGAAAATGAAGAGCGAGTTGAAGACGAGGTAGCGGCGCGCGAGGCGGCGCGGCTCGGCGCAGAGGCGGAAGAGCCATTCCATGCCGATGCGCTGGAGCCACCGCGGGGCCTGCTTCACGCGACCCGCGTGGAATGCGAACGCTGCGCCGACTGCGGGATACACGGCGGGCGGGAGGCGGTGCTTCATGCTCGCGAGCCAGAGTTCCTGCTTCGGGCAGCCGAGTCCGATCCACACGAAGTGTGCGCCGGATTTTTCGATCTCCGCGAGGATCCGCGCGTCGTCGTCGGCGCTCCATTCGCCGAAGGGCGGCGAGTGCATCGCAGCGATTTGGAGCGTCGGAAAACGCGCGAGGAGTTTTTCGCGGAGCGTCGCGAGCAGCTCGTCGGTGCCGCCGATGAACATGTGCTTCCACTCGTCGCCCTGCGTGGCTTCGACGCAACGCAGCATGAAAGTCGGGCCATAGACGCGGTCGCGCAGCGGCGTGGCGAGGCGGCGGTTCATCACCCACACGAGCGGCATGCCATCCGGCAGCGCGAGGTCGAATGCGTCCATCGCCGCGCGGAACTGCGCATCGCGGCGCGCGAGTGTGACGACGTGTGTGTTTGCCGCGGCGATGAGAAATGCGCGCGCGCGTTTGCCGGCGCATTCCATCGCGTGCGCGACTGCACCGTCGTAGTCCGTGACCGCGAGCGCGGTGCCGAGGACGTTGCAGGTCGGGATGGGATTCATGGGCGGCGGGACAATGTGGGAGAGGCATCCTGCCTGTCCGCCCGTGCGCAGTCACGCGAGGTGTCCGAATTTCGGACAGCGTCCTCGTTGGGTTTTTGAAGTTAAGAGTTAGAAGTTAAATGTTAGATGTTGAGCCCCGTGCAGCGGAGGGATCGCGGAGGGATCGGTTTCGGAGCCGGCATCCCCAGCCGGGAGGCGCCTTCGGCGGGATCAACGCCTAACATTTAACTCTTAACGTTTAACTTTTAAGGGGAGCACTGTCGAGCCGCACACGGCGGCGGAAGCCCCATGCGCCGAGGGCGGTGCAGGCGAGCGCGGCGAGCTGGTAGCCGGAGAGGATGCCAAACATTTTCGGCGTCACGCGCATCCACTCGTGCGCGAAGCGGAAGATGCCGTAGGCGATTAGGTAGAGGTGAAAGTGCTGCCCGCGCAGCGCGTAGCCGCGCTCGTGAGAGCGCGGGCAGGTCTCGGCGTCCGTCCCCGCACGGGATGCCCCGTGTGGAAAAGTGCCCGCGCTTTCACAAGCGCTGCTACGCCGGCTGCGAAGCACCACGAACACCAGCAGCATCACGACATTGAAGCCGATCTCCACGGGCACCGCGGGCCAGCGCGCGACGCCCTCCGCATCGCGCAGCGTGAACCATTTTGGAAACGCGGGAGCGCAGCGTTCGCCGAGGCAGCAGCCTTGCAGCAGGCAGCCGATGCGCCCGATGCCGATGCCGAGCGGCGCGACCAGTGCGAAGAGATCGCCCGTGGGCGCGCGGTAGCCGAGTGCGAACTTCGCCGCCTCCACGCCCGCATAGCCGCCGAGCAGCGCGCCGAGCACGGACTTGCCCGTGGCGAGCCGCAGCCAGCGGTCGGGCATCGGCCAGTCGAGCCAGCCTTCGGCAAAAATGTAGGTGAGCTTCGCGCCGATGAACGCGCTGAGCAGCGCCGCGACGTAGATGAGCACCAGCCGCGAATCTCCGCGCGCCAGCCGCGTCCATGTGAAAAGGCTCACGGCGATCCCCGCGAGCAGCAGCCAGCCGTAAGGGGAAGTTGTCAACGTCCGCGGATGTTGTTTACGCCGCCCATGTAAGCGGAGCCGTCAAAGCAGAGCGAAGGAACCCGCTTGCACGCTGGGCGGAAAGCGAATTCGCTTCGCCGACCATGAAAACGATTCTGCTCCTTTTGATTTTTGCTGCCGTGGCGTGGGGCGGAACCTGCAAAGGGGATAAAGACTGCGCCGCCTGTACAAATTGCGCCCAATGCGCCTGGTGTAACTCCGGCAAAGCTCCATGCGGGGTGAGAATAAAAACGAAGGAAGATCTGGTGGATGCTCTGGCCGATACCCTGGTCGTCAGGGCCGTGGACGCGATTTCCTCCCGGAAAGTCCCGAGCGGTCCGCTAGGAAACCGAATGAAGCGCGAGTTGGCGCACGGTGCGGTGGCGATCATAGTGAACACGATTTTCTCCAGCGAAGCAGACGACGTGAAAGCAAAACGAGCCAAGCGCGATTTGGTGGACTTTCTCGCGGATTGCGTCGTGGACGCGATGACCTCTGGCAAAGCTTCCGAGGAAGGGAAAGCAAACCAGAAGACGCGGGAGCGGGTGGACGCTCTGGTGGACACTCTGCTGAACAGTATTTGGATCGCGATTCCCACTGACAAAGTGGACGCTCTGGTGAAAGCCACACTTGATGGGGTTAAACCGAGGAAAAAATAAGGCGGGCAAGTTCGTTCCTACGGCGTCGGCATAATTCTTTGGCAGAGCCACGATCATTTCGCTGCGCCTCCCGCCGCGTAGTATCGGCAAAACGAATCCAGCTTCCCGTCGGGGCGGATGACGTGGGTGCAGCAGCGGTCTATGCGATCCTCGTCCCACGTCCACGCGTCCATGAAGGGCTTGATGAAGAGGCGGAAGGCGGAGGAGGCGGCAGAAGGATGAGGGATGAAGGATGAAGGATGAAATTTCTCCTGCGTCGCGTGATCGGCGGCGGTCACTTCATCCTTCATCCTTCCGCCTTCATCCTTTTCCAGCTCGTGCAAGAGTTCGCCGAGCGGTTCGCTCTCGCAGCCGCAGCGGGCGAGGTCTTCGGGGGAGTAGCGGACTTTGTCGCGGAGGAAATCCTGCACTTGCGTGAAGTCCACGAAGTCGCTGATCGAGCGCGTGGTGCCGCCGACTTTCAGCAGGTAGCCGATGGTCGCGCAGTTCGGATCGCCGCAGGGGAGCGGGGTGAAGTCCTCGTAGCGGAGGCGGGTGGCGGACTGCTCGACTAGCGCGAGGATGACGTCGGCGGTGTTGAGGTGCGGTTGGGGAGAGTGCTCAGTGCTCAGTGCGTCAGTGCTCAGTGAAGATGGCGCGTTCGCGCGCCGAGACTGAGGACTGAGCACTGAGGACTGAGGACTTTTCTCCGTCACCCGTCCGCTGCCGAAGAGCGGCTGGAAGCTGATGCCGCGCACATTTTCCCAGCGCAGGCCGAAGTCCACGGCGTCCCAGACGTGCGGGAGGTTTTCGGGCGTCACCGTCATCGCGAGGGTGAGCGGGATGCCGAGGTCGCGGCAGCGGGCGATGGCGCGTTCGCGGGTGGCGCGGAGGTCTGCGCCGCGCAGCCAGTGCTGGGCGGCTTCCTGCGTGCCGTCAAATTGCAGGTAGAGCTGGAATTTCCCGCGCTGAAAAGTGCGCCCGAGTTCGGCGGAAAAGGTGTCGTCGTTCGCGATGCGGACGCCGTTGGTGTTCAGCAGCACGTAGTCAATGCCGGGGTGCGCGTGCAGCCACGCGAGCAGCTCGAAGAACTGCGGGTGCAGCGTGGGTTCGCCGCCGGAGAGCTGGAGGATTTCGATGCCGCCCTTGCGGTCAATCACGCCCTGGATGCGCGCCTGCAACTCGGCGAGCGGCACGGCATCCACGGCGCGGCTCTGCGGCGAATCCGCGTAGCACGTGGGGCAGGCGAGGTTGCAGGAGTTCACGATCTCGATCAGCGCGAGGCAGGTGGAGAGGCGCTCGGGGGCGGAATGACGAATGTCGAATGACGAATGGGCGGGCGCTGTATTTTCGTCATTCGTCATTCCGCATTCGTCATTTGCCACGCCCTCAGCATTCCGCCCGAGCGTCCCCGTCGCGTCGCCCTCCGCCGCATGGCACACGCCGCCGCAGCACTGGTTCTCGGGCTTGCCCTGCGCGAGCCAGTAAAAGCGCGCGTCGCTCGCGATGCACGCTTCGGCGCGTCCGTGCTCAGGGCACACGCGCCGGAGGAAGACGCGCGCGTGCTTGCCGTCGTTCACCTTCCACACCTCGCCGGGCACCGCGGCGTTGCAGACCGGGCATCGCGAAGTGGTGCGCTTGAGGAGCGATTCGGTGAGGCAGGGGAGGTTCATATTGCGGAAAACTTGCTGACCACTGCACATCCTGCACCGGCAATGAAGCAGGCTGTGAACAGAATGTTCAGCACGTAAACGATGACGCGTGGGAGACTCTGTACGGAACCACGGTTCCACTTCTCCATTTGGACGCCGAAGACGATGCTGAGCACGGCAGAGATTGCAAAGGTGATTAGCAGTGTCCCCAACGCTGGCCCCAGCGTGCTTTCGCCGTGCAAGTTTTGGGCGCGTGACCACGCATCCGCGATGAAAGGCGTGAGGAGCATCGGCAGCGATGGCGACAGAATCAGCAGCCAGCGGACGAGGGACATGCCGCGCAGTTTCGGTGGCTGTGGATCAGGATCGGGCATGGCCGGGGAGGACTTCGATGTCCGCACTGCTACACTTGGCGGCGCTCGCGTGGCGATTCGCATTTCCGCCGCGGGATGGCTCGACAGCGGGATGCGGCGGCAAAGTCGCTTCCCGGGTGGAGCACTCGACTCGAGTGCAGTCTGAGGCGACTCGCCGCAGACACTCGCAGGATCAGTGTTGCCTGGCTGATTTTCGAATTACTCGGCGCGTTCCGAATCTGCGCATGCAGCCTGCATCGTGGCACCGTCGGGTGTTTCCGGCGAGTCGCCGGAAACAGCACGCGAGTCGCGTGCTCCACCCGGGAGGCGACGCTCCGCGCGTGCGTGCATGATTCCGCAATCGTCATCCGTCATTCCATTCGATCAGCCCGCCTCCTGCCGTCGGCGGCTACGGGTCGCTACTCGCCAGTCGCAAAATGATGCAGCGCATCCGTGGTGCGTCCGTCTTTTTCCCAACGGAGGAAACCGGCGATGGCGGCGGTGACGTATTTCTTCGCCTCGCCGACGGCTTCGGGCAGCGCGAGGCCGCGGGCGAGCGCGGTGGCGATGGCGGCGCTGTACGTGCAGCCGGTGCCGTGGGTGTTCACGCCGGGGACGAATGGCGCGTCGTAGCGGTGCTCGGTGCCATCGGGCAGGACGAGGAGGTCGGTGGCCACGGCTTCGCGCAGGTGGCCGCCTTTGATGAGGAATGCGGTGCCGTGGCGCGCGGCGAGTTCGCGGCCGGCGTCGCGCATTTCGGCGAGCGAGGTGACGGGGCGACCGGTGAGCGTGCGGACTTCGTCGAGGTTCGGCGTGACGACGGTGGCGAGGGGGAAGAGCCGCTCGCGATAGCGTGCGACGGCGTCGGGGAGCAGCAGCGCGTCGCCGCTCGTGGCGACCATCACGGGGTCCACGATGAGTGGAATTTTGAATTTTGAATTTTGAATTTTGAATTGTTCGAGTGTGTCGGCGACGGTGGTGATGATTTCGGGCGACCAGAGCATCCCCGTCTTGATCGCGGCGATGGGGAATGCGCCGAAGAGAAGGCGGATCTGCTCGGCGACAATCGCGGGCGGGATGGGATGCACGGCGCTCACTTTCCCCGGCACCTCGGCGACGACGCAGGTGATGGCGGTGACGCAGTAGCAGCCGAGCGCGCTGATGGTTTTCAGGTCAGCCTGCGCGCCCGCGCCCGCGCTGTTGTCGGAGCCGGCGATGGTGAGGACGACGGGAAGCAGGGCCATTTAAGATTTAGGATTTAGGATTTAAGATTTGATGTTTGCAGCACCGATGGCGCTGTGTGGGCGGAAGCGTAAATCTTAAATCTCAAATCCTAAATCTTAAATGCCCCCGCCTCTCACCGAACTCGAAGGTCTCCGCGTGACGGTGGATCGCGTGACGTTCATGCCGCAGCTCGAGGCGGCGGAGGATCGCCCGTTTCCGTTCGTGTATTTCATCACGATTCACAACGACTCGGCGGAGACGGTGACCATCAAGGGCCGCAAGTGGGTGGTGACGGATTCGCGTGGCGAGACGATCGTGGTCGAGGGCGACGGCGTGGTGGGGAAATTTCCACGGCTGGAGACGGGCGAGAATTTTTCCTACAACAGCTACCACACCATCGGCGCGGACAGCGCGGCGGAGGGCGCATACATCGGCGTGACGGACGACGGCACGCCGGTGCTCGCGCGGATTCCGCGGTTCGAGATGAAGGTGCCGGCCGGATCGTAGGCGCGCTCGGGAGAGCGCAGGCGTGAGCTTCCGCTCACGGCTGCGGCTGAAGCGCTCACGCCGCGGGCAGCACGCCGCTCTCCGTCGCGACGGAGTCCATGTGCTGATCGTGCGCCTCGACCGGAAGTTCGTGGAGAATCTGCGCATCGAAGCACACGCCGATTTTGCACGTGTGCGCGGGCAGCGATGCGAGCAGCCGGTCGTAAAATCCGCCGCCGCGCCCGAGGCGTTCGCCATCGCGGGTGAATGCGACGCCGGGGACGAGGATGAGGTCGAGCATCTCGGGTGCGACTGCGTGTTCGATTTTCGGGACGGGCTCGCGCACTCCGAATGCGCCGGGCGTGAGCTCATGCAGCGATGCGACGCGGAAAAGATCGAGGCGGTCTTCCACGACGCGCGGATAGGCGAATGACTTTCCAGCGCCGTGCATCCACAGCAGCTCCACGTCCGGCTCGCGCGGCTGCGGTGCGAAGATTGCGACCGTGCGTGCGCTGCGCCACGCGTCGGATTCGGCAATCGCTGCGCAGAGCCGCGCGCTATTCTCCGCACGCGCATCGGGCGTCATTTGCAGGAGGGCGCTGATGTCGCGGCGGATTTCGATCTTTGAGCGCATGACGGGAAATGAAGCGGAAACTCAGGGCGGCGGCGAATGAAAGTAGTTCAGGGCTTCAGCCCGAATTGCACGCACGATTCGGGCTAAAGCCCGGAACTACTTTTGCCGCATCGCCACGAAACGATTGCACGGGCGGCGGCAGGCTTTATCCTCCGCGCCGTGCCCAGACTTTTCTCCCGGAAAGCGAAGCCTCCCAAGGCGAAGATTCAGAAGTCCGCGAACGGCCACCATGATGTCGCGGCGGGCGCGCACAAGGTGGGGCTGAAGCCGAAGAGCGGCTGGCGGAAGCGGAATTACCTGACGAGCATCCTGATTCCCTCGCTGTTCAGCCGCCGGGCGGCGCGCGAAGTGACGCCGGAATTTCCGAAGCTGAAGCGCGGCGAGATCGGCGTGACGTGGATCGGGCACGCGTCATTTCTGCTGCAGTTCGGCACGCACAATGTCCTCGTGGATCCGAACTGGGCGCGCTGGCTGAAGGTCGTGAAACGGCTGAAGATGCCCGGCCTGCATCTGCACGAATTGCCGGACATTGATCTCGTGCTCGTGACTCACGCGCACTTTGACCACCTCGATCGCAAGACGCTGCGCAAGGTCGCGGCGGATCAGCCGATCGTCGTGCCGTTCGAGGTCGGCAATCTCGTGCATGACCTCGGCTTTCGCAGCGTCCACGAGCTCGGCTACTGGGAGAGTTTCAAGCTCGGCCCGCTCACGGTGACGCTCACGCCGTGCGCGCACTGGGGCGCGCGCGTGCTGTACGACACGCACCGCGGTTTCGGCGGCTTCATCATCGAGCACGCGGGGCGCACGATTTTCCACTGCGGCGACACGGCGTATTTCGGCGGGTTCAAGGAAATCGCCAAGCGCTTCAAGGTGGACGTGGCGCTGCTGCCCATCGGCGCGTACGATCCGCCGAGCGGGCGCGAGGTCCACATGAATCCCGAGGAGGCCCTTCTCGCATTCACCGAACTCGGCGCGAAGACATTCGTGCCGATGCACTACGGCACCTTCCGCCTGAGCTACGAGCCGATGGAGGAACCGCTGCGCCGCCTGCTCGCCTGCGCGCGGCACTGCGGTCTGAGCGAGAAAATCGCGGTGATGCTCGAAGGCCGGCCCGAGGTTTTTTGAAAGCCGCGCGCGGCGTGCTCGTGCTCGCCGTCGCCAGCGCTATTTCTTTTTCTTCACGGACGGCTTCGTGCCGCTGCCCGTGGAAGTGCCGGGCTTTTTCTTCGGCTCGGGTTTCTTCTCGGTCTCGGTCGTGATTTTTTTGAAGGTGAGGTAGATCACCAGTTCGCGGCCTTTCGCCTGCGTCGTGCCGTCCTTTTTTGCGGCGGCGGATGTCGCGGCACCGGCATTCAGCAGGACGCTGGAGCCGCTCGTCGCCGTGCCCTTGAAATAAATTTCACGCGCCACACACGACAGAATGGTGACCGATTCACCGTCGTGCTGTCCGTGCTTGAAGCGATCCGTCGCCTTGCCGCTGAACGCGATGTTGCCCTTCTCCGTGAGAGTCGGCGTGATGGACAGCGAGACGCCGAGCGGGACTTCCGAACCGCCGGGCGCGGAGACATTTTGCGTGACTTCGATGGTCGCGGCCTTGCCGGGACTTGTGAGCACGGTCGGTGAGCTGAGGACATCCACGCCCTTCGCCTTCGCGAGCAGCTCCGGCTTTGCGGGGATGTCAGTGCCTGCGGGGACATCGGCGAATTTCGCGATGATCTGGATGCTGGTCGCCGCGGTGCAGTTCGCGGAGATGGCAAGCAGTGATGACGCGATGAGCGGGCGGAGAAATTTCATGCGCGCGTTCTAGCGTCGCACAGCGGCGAAGCAAGCGGGGCAATGTGGCGCCGACGATTCGTCGGCGAAAAGGTGGTGAACAGGCAAGAGGTCCAAAGTCGCGCTGCGTTTGTGTCCAGTGCTGTGTCGCTCTGCATCCGCGCGCACCATCGGAAATGATCTGAATCGCGCCCCGGCACAATTCCACATGCCGGTCTTCACCGGACATTCGGGCCGACGAATCGTCGGCGCTACATCATGCGCCGAGCGCCTCGCGCATTTTCGCGAGCTGCGCCTGCTTCTCTACCCAGTCGCGTTCGCGCTGCTGGTGATCCTCGAGGACTTTCGCGGGAACTTTTCCGGCGAAATTTGGGTCGGCGAGTTTCACGCGCACCTTCGCGAGTTCGTCTTCCACCTTCGCGATTTCCTTGCCGATGCGCTCGCGCTCGGCGGCGACATCAATGAGGCCGTCGAGCGGGAGGAAAAGTTCGCCGAGCGGTGTGAGCGCGACGGGCGTGCCTTTTGCGGGCGTGAAGGTGGCGTTCACTTCGAGTGGCTCGGCATTCAGCAGGATTTGCATCACGGCGGTCTCGTGCTCGGCGAGCGTGGCGTTGGGTTTCAGCACGAAGCGCACGCGCTTGCTGCTCGCGATGTTGAAATCGCGGCGCAGTCCGCGGCCGAGGTTCACCACCTCGTATTTGGCGTTGGCAAATTGCTCGTCGGTCTCATCGAGCACGAAATACTCGCGCTCCTCGGGCGTGAACGGCTTCGGCCACGGTGCGAACATGATCGTCTCGCCGCCCTGCTTCGCGGGCATGTCCTTCGCGAAGCCCATGCCCTGCCACAGTTCCTCGGTGATGAACGGCACGAACGGATGGAAGAGCCGCAGCGTGTGCGAGAGCACGTAGTCCATGACGGCAAGCGTGTTCGCCTTTCGACCCGCGTCGGCGGGTAGGGTGGGCGTCTCGCCTGCCGTGCCGCGCGTCTCGCGTGGCACATCGGGCGTCGAGGCGGGGTCATTGCCAGAAGGATCTGCTGCGACGTTCGTGGATTCCGGCGAGACGCCGGAATCGGCAGGCGGGACGCCCACCCTACCCAACGCGGCCTTCGCCGCCTCGACGTACCAGTCGCAGTATTCGCTCCAGAAAAATCGGTAGAGCGCGTTCGCGGCTTCGCTGAAGCGATACTCGGCGAGCGCCGTGCTCACTTCGGCGATGGCGGCGTCGAGGCGCAGCAGGATCCATTTGTCGTCGCTCGTGAGCAGCGTGGGGACGATGTCCGCCTCGGTCTCGCCGCCCTGCATTTGCCGGAAGCGCGCGGCGTTCCAGAGCTTCGTGCAGAAGTTGCGGCCGAGCTCCACGTTCTTTTCGTCGAAAAGAATATCCGCCCCGAGCGGCGCGCTGCGCATCACTCCGAAGCGCAGCGCATCCGCGCCGAACTTCGCGATGAGGTCGAGCGGGTCGGGCGAATTGCCGAGCGACTTCGACATCTTGCGCCCCTGCTTGTCGCGGATGATGCCGGTGAAATAGACGTTCTTGAACGGCAGTTCGCCCATCCACTCGAAGCCCGCCATGATCATGCGCGCGACCCAGAAGAAGATGATGTCCGGCCCGGTGACGAGGTCGGTCGTCGGGTAGAATTTTGCGAGCGTGTCCGTCTTCTCAGGCCAGCCCATCGTGGCGAAGGGCCACAGCCACGAGCTGAACCAAGTGTCGAGCACGTCGGGGTCTTGGGTGAAGCCGCGTGATTCTAATACCGCGATCTCCTCAAAATAAATGGTCGCTGCTTCAACCACTAGGTCTTCGTTGTCACGACGCACCACGAAACTCGTCTCGTCTCCACCGAACTTCTTCGAGAGGCTCGCTCCAAAAGGCCACCACGATGATGTCTGTGGCGACTCAAAGAGATGCCACTCGATGGAACCAAAAGCGTCATCCAACGGGGTATACGCTTCGGGCAGCAGAGATGCTAAGTCCTCTCGTCGGACGCGCTTCGTCCACACCGGCACGCGATGCCCCCACCAGAGCTGGCGCGAGATGCACCAGTCCTGGATGCCGTTCAGCCAGTGGTCATACACCTTCGCCCAGCGGTCGGGGAAAAAGCGCATGTTGGCGTTTGAAGAAGGGAGCGGACGGCCCGGGCGGGACGGGGGGGGGGGAGTGGGCCGAACACCGGGCGGGCGCGGGCCGGGCGGGGGGGCCGGGGGGGGGGAGGGGGGGTGCGAGGGGGGTGTGGGGG
>JBBRYC010000071.1:0-34463 GCA_038238025.1 Chthoniobacterales bacterium | reverse complement strand
GCGGCCGGCAGGCATCTTGCCAGCCGCCGAGTCGAACCATTCGGTGCGGGCATTTGCGGGCTGGAAGCCCGCGGGCCGCACAGGCTGGAAGCCTGTGTTCCGCACTTTGGCGCTCTGCTCAACTGCATCGTTCCGGCTGAGGGAGCCTAAGCGACCGAAGAATCCCGTCGCATTGTGGAGTGCTGCCAAATACCGCTGACGATCATCCGCAGTTCCACGGGATCCTTCGACTCGTTTCACTCGCTCAGGATGACACGCGATGAAAATCCAAATTAAGCCGACACCCATTTGGTGAAAAAATTGGCGGGCATCGGGATCGCGCGCTGCTAATCGTCTGCGCTGATGTCCTGGCTTCTCGGATTCCTGCTGCTGATCGCGCTCTACGGATGGGCGCGTCGCGAATCGTGGCATCGGCGGCGCGAAGCGGCCCATGCGAAGCGTGCGGAGGAACTGCTGCGCGAACACGAACAGCTCCGCAGCCAGCGCGGACTCGCGGAGGCGAACTTGGAAATCATTTTGTCCTCGATGCAGGAGGGCGTGCTGGTGCTCGACAAGCGCCGCACCGTGCGGCTCGCGAATCCCGCGGCGCAAAAGCTTTTCAATCTCCCTGCGGGA
Organism: Chthoniobacterales bacterium; assembly: GCA_038238025.1. Taxonomy (GTDB): domain Bacteria; phylum Verrucomicrobiota; class Verrucomicrobiia; order Chthoniobacterales; family Chthoniobacteraceae; genus SXWH01. Next base: position 33,848 of record JBBRYC010000071.1, on the reverse strand, counting down.
TACGCGGGCCGCCCGGTGATCGAGCTTCTTCGCGAGCCGGCAGTGGACGACATGATTGTCACCGCGGTCGGCAAATCCGAGGCGCGTGAGGCGGAATTGGATCTCTCGGCGCGCAAGCCGCCGATGGTCCTCACCGTGCGCGTCGCACCAATGCGCGATGCGAGCGGCGAGCCCGCGGCGCTCGCGATGTTCCGTGACATCGGGCACACGAAACGGCTTGAGGAAGTGCGGCGCGAATTTGTCGCAAACGTGTCGCACGAGCTGCGCACGCCGCTAGCGATTTTCCAGGGCTATGTCGAGCAGCTCATGGACGTGCCCGACATGCCGCGCGGGCAGCAGGCCGAGGCGTTTGAGGTGCTGGACCGCCACACGAAGCGCCTCACCGCACTCGTTGAGGATCTGCTGGTGCTCGCGCGCATGGAATCGCAGGCGGACGAACTGTGCCTCGATGAAATCCATCTGCCGGATTTTCTCGGCGGCATCGCCCGCGACTTTGCGCTGCGTGCAAAAAAGAAGGGCGTGACGCTGCGCGTGGAAGTGGCCGCGGACATCGTGCCGCTGCACGCGGATCCGCTTCGCATGGAGCAGGTTTTTACGAATCTTACGGACAACGCGCTGAAATTTACGCCTGACGGTGGCACCGTCACGCTCGGCGCGGCGACTCCGGCAGGCGAGACACTGCTGTGGGTGAGCGACACGGGGCAGGGGATATTGTCGAGCCACCTGCCGCACATTTTCGAGCGCTTCTATCGCGTGGACAAAGGCCGCAGCCGCGATGTCGGCGGCACCGGTCTCGGTCTCAGCATCGTGAAGCACATCGCGCGGGCCCACGGCGGCGACGTTGAGGCCGAGAGCGCATTCGGAAAAGGAACGACGATTCGGCTGCGACTGCCAAAGTAGGCGAGATTTTCAATCTCGCGTGGGCGAGCGCAGCGAGGTGGCGGGAATCGTAGGCGTGGGCGGAAGCCCACGTCGCGCTCTCCCAAGCGCGCCTACGCGCCTACGCTCCGCACTGTCCCGCCGCCTTCGTCCATCCTCCCGCGCGAGGTTGAAGACCTCGCCTGCTTTGCGCGCTTCAGAAACTCAGCCTGGAATTTCGCGGAGCAACTGCGCGTTCGTCGGGAATTTCTTCACGAAGGTCAGCAGCCGCTCGATGGCCTCGAAGGGTTTGTGGCCCGAGAGTCCGCGGCGGATGACGCTGATCTTGTGCAAGTCATCCTGCGGGATGAGCAGTTCGTCGCGGCGCGTGCCGCTCTGGAAAATGTCGATCGCGGGATACACGCGCTGGTCGCTGATCTTGCGATCGAGCACGATCTCCATGTTTCCGGTGCCCTTGAACTCCAGAAAGATCAGCTCGTCCATGCGGCTTCCGGTCTCGATGAGCGCGGTGGCGACGATGGTGAGCGAGCCGGCCTCCTCGGTGTTGCGCGCGGCGGCGAAAATCTTGCGCGGGATTTCCAGCGCGCGGCTGTCCACGCCGCCAGACATCGTGCGTCCGCCGCCAGCCATGGCGTTGTTGAACGCACGTCCGAGGCGCGTGATCGAGTCGAGCAGGATGAAGACATCGCGTCCGCTTTCCACGAGCCGCTTGGCGCGCTCGATGCAGAGCTGCGCGATGCGCGTGTGCGACTTCACGTCCATGTCGTTCGAGCTGGCCCAGAGTTCCGCCTCGGGGATGTTGCGCTTGAAGTCGGTGACTTCCTCGGGGCGTTCGTCCACGAGCAGGATCATCAGTTTCACCTCGGGATGATTTTTCACCACCGCCTGCGCGATGTGGTGGAGCAGCGTGGTCTTGCCGGTGCGCGGCGGCGCGACGATGAGGCCGCGCTGGCCTTTGCCCACGGGCGTGACGAGATCAATGATGCGCGTGGTGAAACGGTCGGGCACCGTCTCCAGCTTCATGCGCTCGAGCGGGCTGATGGTCGTGAGATCCTCGAATGACGGCCACGACTTTGCCTCCTCCGGATCGGCGTCGTTGATCTTCAGGATGCGGTGAATCTGCAACCCGCGGCTGCTCTTGCGTGCCTCGGCCTTCAGCCATTGTCCGTCGCGCAGGCCGTATTTTTTCACCGCCTCGGGCGTGACGAACACATCGCTCGGATGCGGCTGAAAATATCGCGATGCGTCGCGCAGGAAGCCGAAGCCCTTGCCCGAGATTTCGCAGTAGCCTTCGACATCCACGATCTCCTCCAGTTCCGGTTCACGTGCAGGCTGCGGTGCGGCTTCCTGCTGCTCGCGGTTTTGATCCCTGTTTTGATCGCGATTCTGATCCCGGTTCTGCTGATACTGTTGATTTTGATCACGGCGGTTCTGCCGATGATCGGGACGCTCCTGCCGTTCGCGTCCACGCTGCGGCTGTTGCTGCTGCGCCTGCGGATTCTGCGCAGTCTGCGTGGAAGGTGCGCCGGCATCGGTCTGCGGCGCAGCGGCTGCGGGAGCATTCGTGGCGAATGCCTGCTGTGCCGCCATCTTCGCGCCCATCATCGCCGACATGATCGCATCGAGCTGCGCCTTTTCACTCGGGATCGGAATATTTGCGGCGCGCAGAAATGCCTCCACCTCGCGAGGAATGTAGAGTGGGCGCGGACGTGGCGCATCGTCCGCCGGAGTGGACGGGCGAGCAGGTGTGGAAATGATCGGCGCAGCGTGAACGGCCGGCGCGGGCGCGGGTGCAGGCGCAATTTCGGCAATGACTTCCGCAGAAGCTGCGGGAGCTTCCTCCGTCGCAGCAGCCTTCTTTCGGGGCGTGCGTTTTGCAGCCGGCTCCTTCGCCGGCTTCGCTGCCTTTGAGGAAGTCTTCTTCTCGGTCGTCGTGGTGCTTGCGGCCTTTTTCTTGGTCGCCTTCTTTTTCGGAGCCTGCTCGTCGAGCAGTTCCGGGTCTGTTTTTTTGCTCATGGAAATCTGAAATGTCTGGCACCCGAACCGGAGCGCCGCGGTGTGTCCGAAGTTTTCATCCGCATGAATGCCAAGAGGGCTGAATGCAGGCAGGGACTGGCATCGGGGTGGCCCCCGCCATTCCTCGCCGCAAGGGTGGTCGCCTTGGCGAGTGCGCCGGAATTCCGCCCGCTGGGGAACGGGGGCAGACCTCCTGCGCGTCATGTTGGATTACTGGTTGTGCCCAGCCATCATGTGGTGTGAAAAAGGAAAGATTGCGCTGCGGTCGGGAGGGTTTGCTGAAGTCGCTGAAGACTGGCCCATTCAGTCGGGGAGACCGAAACCGCTGACGCAAATCGAACGCCGACAAGAATGCAGAGCGGCGCGGTGCCGTCAACGGGAATCTTTGTGCATTTCGTGGATTGCGTCTGGGAATGAAGGGGGGATGCGGACGGTCCGTTTCGCATCGGAGTCCGTGGGCTGAGGCAAAAAATGTTCGATCAACGCGGAGAGCGATACGTTTGCGAACGGAGGGAGACGCCTGCGGCGGGCTCAACTTCTAACATCGAACGCCTAACATCTAACGCCAAGCGACTCGCAGTCCGACGTCGGAGCTGTCTGCCATTAAAAGTTAGGTGTTAGACGTTCGATGTTAGACGTTCAGCCCCGCGCAGCGGCCTTCCGCAAAGATGTCCGCCTCGCAATTTTTCGACACGACAAACTCGGCAGCGCGCGCCTTTCTGCTTCCCAGCCGCGGGCCGCCGTGAAACATGCCCGGCACAACGATGGACTCCAATTCCGCTGCGAAGAAACAAATCGGGGAGCTGCGCCGCGAGATCGAGAAGCATGACCGCCGCTACTACGTCGAGGCCGCGCCGACGATCAGCGACGCCGCGTATGACGAGCTTTACCGTGGGCTGCGCGCACTCGAATCCGCGCACCCCGAACTCATCACGCCCGACTCCCCGACGCAGCGCGTCGGCGGCGCTCCCTCGAAAGGCTTCCAGCAATTCCGCCACATCGCGCCGATGCTCTCGCTCGAAAAAATCGATCCGCCCACACTCACGGGCGCCGATGCCGGGCTGGAATTCTCAAGGCGCGTGCGCCTGCAGGACGAGCGCACCGTCGAGGAGCTGCGCTGGTTTGATCAGACGATTCGCAAGCAGCTCGGCGCGGAAAAAGTCGGCTACGTGATGGAGCCGAAAGTGGACGGCGTCTCGATCTCCGTCCACTACCGCGACGGCCTGCTCGCGCTCGGCGTGACGCGCGGCGACGGCACGACGGGCGACGACATCACCGCAAATCTCCGCGCGGTGAAGGCGATCCCGCTGCGCCTCGAAATTCCAAATCCGCCCGCACTGCTCGAAGTGCGCGGCGAGGCATACATGCCCGTGAAGGAATTCGAGGCAATGAACGCCGCGCTCGAAGCAGCGGGCGAGAAGACGCTCCCGAATGCCCGCAACGCCACGGCTGGAACGCTGAAGCAGCTCGACTCCGGTGCCGTCGCAAAGCGTCCCGTGCGTGCGGTCTTCTACGCGGTCGGGGCGCTTGAGGGCATCGAGTTTGCCACGCATGGTGACACGCTGCGCGCACTGAAAAGCTTCGGCCTGCCGACACAGGAAGTCTGGTGGGAATGCAAGGACATGGAGGACGTCATCGCAAAATATCAGCGCGAGGTGGTGAGCAATTACGACGAGCAGCGCGACCTGCGGACGAAGCTCCACTACGAGATCGACGGTATCGTGATCAAAGTGAACGACCGCGCCGCATGCGACCGCATCCCGGCGAAGGCGAAGGCGCCCGGCTACGCGATCGTCCACAAGCCCGTGCCGTGGATTTCCGGCGCAGTGACGGAATTGCTCGGCATCACGATCCAAGTCGGGCGCACGGGAGTGCTCACGCCCGTTGCGGAACTGAAGCCCGTCTTCGTGCAGGGTTCGACGGTCTCACGCGCGACGCTGCACAACGACGATGAGATCAAGCGGAAGGACATCCGCATCGGCGACACCGTGATCGTGCGAAAGGCCGGTATGGTCATCCCGGAGATCATCGAGGTGCTCGTCGCAAAATCAAACCGCCCGCCCGGATCGAAGCCCTTTGACCTTTACGAATTCGTCCACGGAAAATGCCCGGAGTGCGGCGGCGCGATTTCGCGCTCGCAGGTGTCCACGGGGAAAAAGGCGGAGGTCGCGTGGCGCTGCGACAACATCTCCGGCTGCCCCGCGCAGCTCGTGCGGCGCGTCGAGTTCTTCGGCCAGCGCAGCGCGCTCGACATCGAGGGCATCGGCGGAGTCGTCGCGGAGAAAGTCGTCGAGCGCGGACTCGTGAAGTCGCCGCTCGATCTTTTCGATCTGCGGCTCGATCAGCTCGCGACGCTGAACCTCGGCACCGACGAGGAGCCGCGCACCTTCGGCGAGAAGAACGCGGCGAAAGTGATCGAGGGAATCCTGCGCGGAAAATCGCAGCCGCTCGCCCGCTGGATTCACGCGCTCGCCATTCCCGAAATCGGCGGGGAGACCGCGCACGATCTCGCGAAGCATCACGCGACGCTCGCTGAGGTGGCGGATTCCCGGCTTCTGCGCGGCGTGCTCGCGCTGACGGAATTGCGCGAGAGAATCGAGACGAGCAGCCCGCGCGCACGCATCAACAAGGACAAAAGCGCACTCGAAAAACAGCAGCTCGCCACGCTCCAGGCGGCGCTGATCGAGGAGGCAAAGACCGCCGCCCAGAGCCTCATCGCATCCGGTTTCGCCGCACCGGCGAAAAAGAAAGGCGCGACGGAGGCCGACGCTGTCCTCACGGTCGGCCCCGTCGCCGCCCGTGCCGCACTCGATTGGTTTGCGAGCGAAGCCGGACGCGCGACGCTGGCGCGTCTCCACGAACTCGGCATCCATCCGAAGGGCGGCAGCGCGTCCGCGGGCGATTCGCCATTTGCCGGCAAGACCTGCGTGCTCACAGGCACACTGGAGAAAATGTCACGCGGCGAGGCGCAGGAAAAAATTCGCGCACTCGGCGGCAATGTGAGCGGCAGCGTGAGCAGGAAGACGGACTTTGTCATCGCCGGCCCCGGCGCGGGATCGAAGCTGGAGGAGGCGCAGGCGCTCGGAGTCACGGTGATTTCCGAGGAGCAATTCCTCGCGATGCTCGGAGGGAAGATGCCTCAGCGCGCTGACTCGCAGGGCAGCCTCTTCTGATCCCGCGAAGTTTCAGCGCCGGATGCCGAGCAGCACCTTTCCGATCTCCGTCGTCGTCGCCGTGCCAGTCGTGCCGACTTGGTGGATGACGATGCTTGCCGCGGCCATCGCGATTTCCATCGCCTCGGAAATCGTCGCGCCAGCCGCGAGGGCCATCGTGAGATTCGCCGACACGGAGTCGCCAGCGCCTACGATGTCAATCGGCCCGCGAATCGGAAACGCCGGCACATGCGCGGTCGCACCGTTCTCGTCCGCGCCGAGGATTCCGTCGCCGGCCATCGTGACGAAGACCGCGCGCTTGTTGCTCCGTGCGAGCGCCGCCGCAGCCGCGCGCATCGCGTCGCCATCGGATTCCGCGACGCCAGCCAGCACCGACAGCTCGCGTGCGTTCATCTTCCAAATGCACGCCGGCCATCCCGTGAGACCGCGCCGGCAGTCGGCGAGCACTGGCAGCTTTGCGTGCTCCCGCGACATCTCGCCGAGCGCCTCGCGGATGCGGGCCGTGACTGTGCCCGTCTCCGCGAGGTCCACCTGATCCATCACGATCACCGCGTCCGCATCCGCGACGGTGCCGCGCAGCGCGGCGAGCAACTGCTCCTCGACGTGTGCCGGAGTCGGCGTCCAATTCTTCAAGTCGAGCCGGCTGAGTTCGCGCGGCGTCTGTCCTGGCTCATGTACGAGCGGCTTCGTGTAGGAAAATGTGCGCCGCGCCGCTGTCTGGATGAAGCCGTCGAGTTTCACGCGCGGCGTGTTGCGCAGCGCGCACAGCAGATCGTAGCCCTCGCCATCCTCGCCGCAAAAGCCGACGGGCAGCACAGCGCCCGTGCCGAGCGCGACGAGATTCCCGAGGATTGTCCCTGCCGCACCGGGCTGCGAACGGACGCCGGTGACATTGTGAACCGGCAGCCCGGTCTCGATGGATGTCTCGATTTTCGCGGGATCGATATCGAGGTAGCGATCGAGGCAAAAGTCTCCGACCACGGCGATGCGCAGCGTGGCGTAGCGCGCGGAAAGTTCGGTGAATCGCTCTGGTGTCATCGTTCAGCCGCGCAGTGCGTGCAGGAGATTGTGGACAAACCCGACGTTGTCGCACTGCGCGTATTGCATCGCGCCGCCCATGCGTGAAAAACTTTTGCAGAACCGCAGGTAGTACGCCGCGGAGGTCTTCGGCGGCTCGCCCTGCGTCCAGTCCCAGTTCCCGCCGTCCTGCAAATCCACGACGTAAATGCTGTGTCCGCTGACTGCGGGCTGATCATTTTGAAAGCGCACGTTGTGGACACAGCTCAGGCTCTTCTCAAAGACCTGCGGCGCCATGATTGCCGAGCCGACTGCAAGCAGCACGCCGCCATCGAGCTGATCCACGCTCGAACAGATCGAGTGAAAATCCGTGGCTGCCGCGCGACCGATCGCAGCGCCATTGAAAAACGGATGGCACGACACGATGTCGTAGCCGATCCCCGGATGCACCGTCGCCGGCACGCCGAGCCGGAACGCCTGCGCGAGGATGGAGGCGTGCTTCCATTTGTGGATCACCTCGTGCCGTCCCGCAGTGAGCGCGTGGCGTCGCATCGCTGTCAGCACTTCCGCCTGCTCGGGAGCATCTGCATCCGGGTGCGTGAGCGCCTCACGCAGTTTTTCCGGCGACGGTAATGTGCAGCCGTCCTCGTGGATGAAACGCCCGAGCGCAGCGCCGTAACCTTCGCTGCGCAGCCCGCCGGCGAGCAGCGCGAGGTGGATGTTGCGCCCCGTCTCCTCCCACGCGCCGAATGTCCCGGTCGCGACATTCTCCTCGACGCTCTCGCACGAGCGGCCGAGCCACGCAAATTCCCAATCGTGAATCGTGCCCGCGCCATTTGTGGCGATGTGTGTGATCCACCCTCGCTCCATCAGTTCCGTGACGATGAGTGCCGCGCCGTTGCGCAGCAGATGCGCGCCATACATCAGGATCACCGCCGCACCGCGTTCCCGTGCCGTGCGGATATTTTTCGCGGCCTCTGCGATGGTCGCCGGCACTCCGGTCGTCGCCGGAGTGGAGTCGGGATCCACGATGATTTCATCGGCGGACAAAAGGCTGCGGCGTTCGGCAAGCGGTTGCGCGCGGAGTTCCGAAGGATCGTATTGGTTCATGGAGCGATGAGTGCCTCGACGATCTGCTGCGCGTGGAAAAAATCCGCAATCACGCCGTCCGCACCCGCGGCGAGCAGCGTCTCCCGCTTCGCGGCATCCACGCGGCCGGAACCGTGATTTTCCTCGTCGCTCGCCACCGCGATTGCGATCCCGCCGACAGCCTTCGTCTGGCGGATTTCCACCGCCCCGTCGCCAAATGCCAGCAGCGTCGCGCCGTCGAGATCGTGGGCGCGCAGCAGTTCCTCGATGATCGCGCGTTTTGAAAAAGTCCGATCATCGAGGCTCTGCGGGCCGTGCATCGCGCCGAAATATCGCGCGACATCGAGCAACTCCGTCTCGTGCCGCACCTCGTGCATCACCGAGCCCGTCGCGAGCGTGAGCGCGATGCCTCGCGCGCGCAGCGCTTCAAAAAGCGCCCGCACTCCGCGCACGAGCAGTGAATCCGTGCCGGGTGGCTCCAGCCGCGCGCGTTCGAGCCGCGCGCGCACCGCCACTCCGAGCCGGTGCTGAAACTCGTCGCTATATTTTTCCGCCGTCTCCGGCGCACCGCCTCGCAGTCGCACGAGTTCGGCGAGGTGCGCCATCTGGTGGATGCTCGGCTTGCCGTTCAGCGTCATCAGTTCCGCGCGCGCAAACTCGCGCAGCACCGCGTCACTTTGACCGGCCACCCGCGGCAGATGCTCCGCGTAAAGCCCCGTCATAATGTCCGCCCATCCGCCGCGCGTGAGCGAAGTCGTGCCGTCCCAATCCATCAGCACATGGCGGATGGCGCGGGGCTGGTAGCTGCGTGGAAATTCAATCGGCGCTGTGGACACGCGCGCACTTACCGTGAATCCGGCGATTCATTCAACCACTGACCCGTCCTGTTCTGCACCCTGCTCAAGAATTCGAAGGAGCGCGCAACGTAGGCGACGCTTTCCAGCAGGGTTGACGCATCAAGACTTCACTGTGCGGAAGCTCGCGGCACGGAATCCCGGGTGGAGCACGCGACTCGCGTGCTGTCTGCGGCGACCCGCCGCAGACACTCACAGGATCCGTGCTTGCCGTTTGCGTTTCGGATCATCGGGTGCGCTCCAAATCTGCGCACGCAGCCTGCGAACGAACGCGCACGGGTGTTTCCGGCGGGTCGCCGGAAACAGCACGCGAGTCGCGTGCTCCACCCGGAATTCCCGCGGCGACGCAACGCCAGAATGCGTCCAAGAGCTTTTGGTGCGTCAGCCCTCGGCTTTCCAGCCTCGCCTACTTTGCGCGCAGCCAGGCGATCACGTCGGCCACATCCTGCGGCTTCAGCACGGTCTCCAGCCCCTCGGGCATCAGCGAGCGGCCCGACGGTTTTTCCTCGGCGATATCCGCGCGCAGCACGGGGAACTCCGCGCCTCCCGGCAGCCGCAGCGTGAGATTGTTTGCCGTCTCACCCGCGACGATGCCGCTGACCTCCGTGCCGTTTTTCAATTTCACCACGAGCGCCTGGTAGCGCGGCTCGACGGCGGCGTTCGGGTCAAAGAGCGCCGTCAGCAGCCAGTCGTCCGGCTTGTCCGAGACCATCGCGAGATCCGGGCCGACTTCCTTGCCCTCGTTTTTCAGCCGGTGGCAGATCGCGCACTGCTGTGTGAAAAATGCGTGTCCGCGCTGCGCGTCGCCCTTCAGCGTGGAGACGGACGCGTAGCCCGCGATGACCTTTGCACGGTCGGCAGTGCTTGGCTTCGGGAGCACGGGAACGGGGCCGGGCGAGGCCGCGGTTGCATTCAGCTTTTTGAACAGCCCGCTCTCCGGCGTGAGCGACGAGAGGATCGCGAGCCGCATCTGCTCGATGTCACCCTCGCGGTCGGCGACCTTTTGCAATGCGGCTTCCGCGCGTTCGTCGCGCCACTCGCCGAGCGTGAGTGCGAGTTGCCGGCGCACGACAAACTCCGGATCGTCCGCGCACGCGAGCAGACTCGGAAGCAGCGTAATTTCGGCCGGGGCGAGGGCCTCGCTCTGGCGCAGCGCCTGGAGGCGCACCTGCGGATGCGTGTCACGCACCGCGCTGCGGATGGTCGCGGCATCGGTGCTTTGCAAAGTGCCGAGCGTCGCGAGTGCCTGCACGCGGACCTTGGGATTCGACGCGGAGAGCGCGAGCTTGCGCATGATCGGCGCGGTGTCCTTTGCGCCGCGTTCCATGAGCACGCGCTGCACGGTGTCGCGCTGCCAGCCATTCGGCGAATCGAGCGCAGCGGCGAGTGCGGCGTTGTCGAGTCGTGCGAGATTCGGAACGGCGCGCAGCTTTGCGCCCGTGGGCAGCACACGCCAGATGCGGCCTGTCTCCGCGCCCGCGCGGAGGTCGAGGCGGCTCTGCGTCTCGGGGGCAATCCACTCGGGATGTTCGAGTGCGAAGCGATGGACATCCGCGATGTAGAGCGCGCCGTCGGGGCCGGTCTTCATCATCACCGGGCGGAACCACACATCGAGGCTCGCGAGGAATTCGCTCGCCTGCTCGTCGTCCGCGCGGCGGCTCGTGAAGCTCGCGCCATCCGCGCTCAGTACTTCGCGATGCACGACATTGTGGACGGGCTCGCTCGCGAAAACGCTGGTCGCAAACGCCGGGCCGAACAGTTCGTCGCGATACGGCGTTGGGCTGTTGCCACTCGTCACGTAGCCGAGCGACTGCGGCTGGTTGAAGCGGATCGGCGCGGATTCCTTCGGATACGCCGTGAAGACGCGCGTGTTCTCGGGATAATTTGCGAGCATCTGCTTCGTCGTCTTCACGGCGAGCCGCGGATTCCGGCGGATGTAGCGATCCTCGATCGTGTAGTGCCAGAGCCAAGTCGGGTTGTTGTTGCCGAACCAATTTCCCCAGTCGTCGCGATGCCGGCCAAACTGCGTGCCGCCGCTCTCGGCCTCGAACTCGCCCGTGTCGGGACGGAAGCGGAAGTCGCGTCCCGAAATATTCGTAGCCGCCGACGGCAGGAGGCGGGCTGATCCATTCTCCGCGCTCCGAGTTCCGAGTTCCGCGTTGGAGCGCGCCCGCCTCGTTCCCTCGGCGGCTACGATGTTGCCGCCGCTGTCGCCGTTTGCGCCGTAGAGCCAGCCGTCGAGGCCCCAGTCGAATCCATTGATGCGATGCTGCTGATTGCCCTCGGTGAACCCGGTGAAAAGCACGGTGCGTTCGCTCGCAGTGCCGTCGCCATTTTTGTCGCGGAGAAAAATGATGTCCGGTGCTGCTGCGACGATCACGCCGTCACGCCACGGGAAAATTCCAGTCGGGTAGGGGATGTCCTCGGCGAAGACGGTCGCCGTGTCGTAGCGCCCGTCGCCGTGCGAATCCGTGAGCACTTTGATCCTGCCGCCGGGCTTGCCTTTACCGTCCATGCCGAGCGGGTAGTCGCGCATCTCCACAACCCACAGCCGCCCGCGCGCGTCCCACTCGAATGCGACAGGCGATGAGAGCAGCGGCTCGGCGGCGACGAGTTCGACGGTGAAGCCGGGACGCGGGCGCATCGCCGCGAGCGAATCCTCCGGCGACAGCGGCGGCGGGACTTCGAACGCGATGATGTCCGCGAATGATCGGCGCAACGTGTGCGCTTCGAGTTTGAAGGTGTCCTCGTTTTGCCAGACGACGTGACCTCGGTGAAACCACGCGCCGTTGTCCCGCCCGTTGTGGACGAAAGTCGGAATGTGAAACGCATCCGCGCCCGCGCGATCTAGCGTGCGGACGATGTGCGGCCATCCGGCTTTCCAGCCGAGGTTCGCCTTCACCTTTCCGGCCCAGAGGTGAATCGAGCAGCCGGCGTCGTTCGACTGGAAGACATCGTCGTAGCCGTCGCAATTGAGGTCCACGAAGCGCAGACCGGTGTCGCGGCCCTTGTCGTCCACGACAGCGCAGCCAACGGGCAGCGAGTAGCCTGCTGGCTTCCACTGCTTCTCCTTTTCGTTCCACGAGAAAATGTCGTGGTTCACGAGCAGCTCGCACACGCCGTCGTTGTCGAAGTCACGGAGTCGAATGCCGAGGTCTGGAATGCCGAGGTCTGTGTTTTTCCGGGAAAGTACGAGCGTGTCGCCAACGGTGGTTTCCAGTGATTTGTCGCGTTGCCAGCTGTCACCGTGCCATGTCCACACAAGCCGTGGGGAGTTAAACGCTGATGCTGCACCGGAACCTCGCACGACCCCGAAGTGGACTGCTGAAACCATCTCCTCCTCAGCACCACTGCCAATAATATAGGTCTCGCGAAAAGGCGTCGTCGTGTCATGCCAGCGGTTTTCTTTCGGGTGCCATATCCGAGTGGTGTCATTTGGCCAATGAGCACCGGGAACGGCGACACCTCCTGCATAAGGGGTAATGACGTCCATGTAGCCATCGCCATCCACATCGAGCAGGCGCACCCCTTCGTCTCGCCCGTGCGCGAAGATTCCACGCAGTGATGATTTCAAAAGCGCATTCTTTTCAATTCGGTCCAACGCCTCGCGGAAGGTGAGGAACTTCACGCGCTTCCCGTATTTTTCCTGCGCGTAGTCAATGAATGCGACCCACTGCTCGGGCGAACTCCAGCCGTGCGGATGGAAGACGGTCGTCATCACACCCTGCTTCGCCACGACCCAGTCGAGCGCGGCTTTCCAGTCGGCGAGCGTCTCGGGATTTTTCGCGCCCTGCGCGTTGAACGCCTGCCAGTCGCTCGGCGTCATGCACGGGAATTCCCAGCACAGTTTCCCGACGACATACGGATACGGGTAGTCCTCGATGAAGCCGGCGTAGTTGCCGAGCGAGACCTTCGTCGGCGGCTTCAGTTCGCTCGGGAAATATTTTGCGAAGCGTGATGCGGACACTCCTGTCCGCGGGTCGGCGCCTGTGCGGACAGGAATGTCCGCACTACTCGGGCGGACGAAGACGGATGAATCAATGGACAGCCAGCGGCCCTGCTCGCTCGCGCGGTTGAAGATTTCCGCGAAGAAGCGCGGGCTCGCGGAATTCATCGAGTCGCAGCAAGGCATGCGGAATGCGACGGGCCGGTTGTTCGGAATGCTCGCGAGCAGGTCGAGGCCGCCGAGCACGGTGCGCCGCGCCTCGTCGAGCGTCGCCTTGCCGAGCAGCGGGCATGGATGCGTGAGCGTGTGGACTTCGAGCGAGACACCCTCCTTCAGCCACGACTGCAACTGCGGGTCACCGGGCGGCACGTTGTTCGTCATGATGCTCACCGGCGCGCGGCCATCGATCTTTTTCAGGCGATCCAAAATGGGCCGCAGGAACGCCTCGTATTTCGCGGTGTCGCGCATGTCGTCGATCGCGAGGATGACGACCGCATCCACGCCCGGCTCGCCGATCCACTGCGGCGTGATGAATTTCGCCGAGCGTCCCGAAGGCCAGAATGGCGACGTGTCGTCGAGGTGCGTGAGGCGGTTGCCATCCACGGCGAGTGCGGTGAGTGCCGTGGCGAGCAGGAGAGGAATGGCGCGCATGAATGCGATGCAAGCGCAGGCACATGCTGCGGTCACTCCCGAAGCGCAGCGCAAAGCAGGCAAGGTTTCCAACCTCGCGCGGGCGAGCGCAGCGAGGCGGTGGGCAAGGCGTGCAGATTGCATCGAGGCATCCGCTCCGCACCATCCCGCCACCTTCGCCCATCCTGCCGCGCGAGGTTGGAAACCCCGCCTACTTTGCTGCGCCGCCTCGCCGTCCTGACCTCAGTTTCAAGCGATCCGTTTCGATTCGTCAGTCATGCCCGAGATATTTTCGCAGCTTCTCGCGCAGCTCGGTGCGCGCGCGGAAGAGGAGGCTTTTCACGGAGGGCACGGTGAGGTCGAGCACTTCGGCAATCTCCCCGTAGCTCACGTCCTGGTAGCGCCGCATGATCACCGCCATCCGCTGCTGCTCGGGGAGTTCCTGGATGGAGCGCTCGATGGCGTCCTGCATTTCCTCGTCGAGCATCGCCGTGTCGGCTGGCTTCACATTGGTGTCGGCGAATTGCTGCGGGTGATCCTCGTCGTCCGTCGCGGCGTCGAGCGAAGTCGTCTTGTGCCGCGCGCGACGGCGGCATTCGTTGAACACGAGATTGCGCAGGATCGTGTAGAGCCACGTCGTGAATTTTGCCGTCGGCTCCCAGCGCGGCGCACTTTTCCAAACGCGGACAAAAATCTGCTGCGAGAGATCCTCGGCCTCGTTCGCATCGCCGAGCATCCGCGTGACGGTGCCGATGACGCGGTGCTGGTGCGTCTCGACGAGTTCGCGAAAGGCATCCGTGTCACCCGCGCGCACGCGTTCCATGAGCCGGATGTCGCGCTCCGGGTCGTCACCGGAGGCGTCGGCCTGGAAGGTCGGTTCGTCGTTCATCGTGGCTCTCGGGTGCGGCGGAGTGGGGAAACCGCGAAGATGGGAAAAGTTGCGCAGAGTGGCAATGCGTTTCCAAAAGTAGGCGGGGTTTTCCACCCCCCGCGCGGGAGGACGGGCGGAGGCGGCGGGGTGGCGCGGAGCGCGGGGAGCACAGGCGACCCGCCGCAAACGCCCGAATCAGATTGCGTGTGTGTCTGGAGAAGCGCGCCGGGGTGGTTTCCCGAAAGCGCGTCCCGTTGTCCGGTGTTCCCGGCGGGTCGCCGGGAACTGCAGGCGGGCCGCCTGCGCTCCCCTCGCTGCGCTCGCCCGCGCGAGGTTGGAAAACCCCGCCTACTTTGGCTGCGCCTGCGCAGCCGTGAACATTCTGCGCACTTCGTCCGGCAGGCGGCCTTGTGCGCGCAGCGTGCGCAGGCTCAGTGCGTCGCTGCGTTTTGCGAGGCGGTCGCCTTTTTCGTCGGTCATCAGTTCGCAGTGGAAAAATGCGGGCGGTGCATGGCCGAGTGCGCGGAGGATGAGGAGCTGGCGGAATGTGCTCGTGATCAAATCCGCGCCGCGCACGACCTCGGTGATCTGCATGAGCGCATCGTCCACCGCGCACGCGAGCTGGTAGCTCGGCAGGTCATCCTTTCTCCACACGGGAAAGTCGCCGAAGTCGCGTCCTCCGACGGCTTGCCGTGCGCCGCAATTTCCGTCGTAAAACGAAATCGTCTCACCCTCGGCGACGCGGAAACGCCAGTTCACGCCGTCGCGATTTTCCCCCGACACGCACGGCGCAGCGGGACGGCAGGTGCCGGGGTAGAGCGGCTCCTCCTCCCCCCCGTGCGGCGCGGAGAGCGCGCGGAGCACGTCCTGCCGCGAGCATTTGCACGGGTAGATGTGGCCGCTCGCGCGCAGCCGCTCGAATGCCCCGATGTAGAGCGGCATCCGCTCGCTCTGGGTGTAAGGCCCGTGCGGCCCGCCGACATCCGGGCCTTCCTGCCAGCGCAGGCCGAACCAGCGCAGATCCTCCAGTGCGGCGGCTGCGAATTCCTCGCGGCAGCGCGGGCCGTCGAGATCGTCCATGCGCAGGATGAGCGCGCCTTTCGCATCCAGCGCACGCTGCTGCGCGGTGCAGAAAGTGCGCGCGTGGCCGAGGTGGAGATAGCCCGTGGGCGAGGGGGCGATGCGTCCGCGGTAACTGCTCATCTGTTCAATGCCTGCTGTCCCCCGTGACGGCACAGACGTGGAAAAACAGGGGGCGCGCAGAAATGTAGCGCCGACGATTCGTCGGCACCGCGCATCCCGTCAGGAGCAGGGCGTGAAACTCCGTGGCGTGGCCGTCCAACTGATGTCCGCGCAAGATCGGACGCTAGTCGGCGCGAACGGAAGCACACGCGGGTCGTGACTTTGGACATCTCGCCGGCTGCCGCGCCTTTTGCCCGACGACCCGGCGCCGCTACATGGCTGCCGCGCCTCGTGCCACGCACTTGTTTTCCGGGACTCAATGGGATTGGCATTGAGATTGAAGAGCGGATCGGAACGCGAGGAAAGATTACTTCACGACCTTCAAGTCCGTGTCGTAGAGCACGACCTTGCCGAGTTTTTCGAGGCTCGCGCGGATTTGCTTTGCGTCGCCGACCACGACGATGGCGGTGTCCTTGGTGCTCAGATATTTTTCAGCGAGTTCCTTCACCTTCGCAGGCGTCACAGCGGCCATGCGCTTCGCGTAGGTCTTGTAGAAATCCGGCGCGAGTCCGTACAGCTCGATGTCCTGCACGCGTGACGCCACGCGGCCCGCGTTTTCGAGCGAGAGGAGGTAGTTGCCGATGTTGTATTGCCGCTGCAGCTCCAGCTCCGGCTCGGCGACGGGCTCGGTCATGATGCGTGTGAGCTCGCCGAGGATTTCCGTGATCGCGGGCGCGGTCACGTCGTTGCGCGTCTCGGCGGTGGCTTGGAAATATCCGGCCTCGCGGTTGTATCCGAATGCGCTGCTGCTGCCGTACGTGTAGCCGTGTTTCTCGCGGAGGTTTTGGAAAAGCCGTCCGCTGAATCCGCCGCCGAGGATCGAGTTCATCACGTTCACTTCGGGCAGGTCGGGTGTGTCTGCGCGCGACGGTGCGTTGCGGCACACGATCACGTTGCTCTGCACACTGCCGGGAAGGTCGAGCAGGTGGATCGTGAGTCCGCTGATCGGCACGACGCGTTTCTTCATAAACCTCGGGACGTAATTGAACGCCCAGCCGCCGAGAGCCTTCTCGATCTTCGGCAGGATGTCCGCCGCCTTCACATCGCCGACGATTGCAAGCGATGCGTTGTTCGGCGCGAACCACGTCGAGTGAAACTTCACGAGATCATCGCGCGTGATGGATTTCACACTCTCGGGCGTCGTGAATTTCCCGTACGGATGCTCGCCGAAGAGCGTCGCACTCATCAGCTTTCCGACGAGCGAATGCGGCTCCTTTTTCTGCGCGGTGAGCGAGGAATACGTGCGCTTCTGCGCCTTCGCAAACTCCTCCTGCGCGAACACAGGATGGATGATCGCGTCGGCGAAAAGTTCGAGCAGCGGGTCGGTGATTTTCGTCAGCCCGCTTGTGCTCACGCTGATCGCATCCGCGCCCGCGCCGGCTTCGAGCGTCGCGCCGAGCGAGTCCACGGCTTTTGCAAAGGTGAGCGCATCGCGCGTGGCGGTTCCACGATTGAGCAGGCCCGCGACGAAACCGGCGGTGCCGGATTTTCCATCGCCGTCGAGCGCATCGCCGGCCTTGATCACGAGGCGCATGGTGATCGTCGGCTTGCGATCATCCTCGATCACAAAAACCGTCAGGCCGTTTGGCAGAACCTTTGTGACATAGTCGGGAAACGCCGCCTCGGGCGCGGGGCCGGGCTCGGGCTTTTTTGTCCGGTCAATGTCGGCGTGCGTGGTGGCGAGGAGGGAAAGGAGGGCGATGGGGATGAGTCGAAGCATCGGATGTTGGGTGGGTAAATATTGGGAATGCAGGCGGTCTAAGCTGGGCGTTTCCGGGGTGATTTCGTTTGAGCCTTGAAGTGATTGAATGCCTCAACAATTTCCTGGGCATTCAGCACTCCTTTCTCTGCGAGCAATCGAATAACTACGCCGAGTCGGAGTTTGAGTTCCTCGTTTTCAGCCTGGAGTGCGGCGATGCGCTGTTCGAGCGGGAGCCGCGCGAGGCGCTTGTTGGCTTGGTCAAGCTGTTCGCGCAGATTTGCACTTTCGTTGAGGGTGAGCGCCCAGGCGAGGAGGTCTAGCATGGCAGGATTTTTTCTACGGCTGCGTTGTGAGCGAAAGAAGCTCTCATCACTTCTGCTCCGCCGCCGGGTAGTGGAGGAGATACGTCTTGTCGGTGAGGAAATATTTCTTCGCCACGCGCTGCAAATCCTCGCGCTTCACGGCGACGTAGTGGTCGAGTTGTTTGTTCACCTCGTCCGTGCCGCCCTCGAAGACGTGTGCGTTCGCGAGGTTCTTCGCGCGGGCGAGCATCGCACCGTTGCCGTTCGCGATCTCGGCCTCCTTCTGGTTCTGCGCCTTCGCAAATTCCTCCTCAGTCACGCCGTCGGCTTTCACTTTCTCGACTTCCTCGGTCATCAGCGCGTCGAGCTTCTCGATCGGCACGCCGGCGATGCCCGTGGCGAAGACGCCGATGACGCCCGTGAGCTCGAACAGCTCGGGGAATGCCTCGGCATTCAGCGCGACCTGCTCCTTGTCCACGAGGCGGCGGTAGAGGCGCGAGCTGCGTCCGCGGGCGAGGATGTTTGCGAGCAGGTCGAGTGCGTAGGAATCCGGATCGCGTTCGCTGCATGCGTGCCACACATGCAGGGTTGCGTTCAGCGGAGTCTTCTCCTCTTTCACGATGAGCTTCTGCGGGCCGGACGGATCCTTGAGTGTAAATTTCGGACGCGCCGGTTCCGCACCTTTCGGGATGCCGCCGAAATAATCCGCGATCAGTTTTTTCGTCTCCTCGATCTTGATGTCGCCCGCGATGGCGAGCGTCGCGTTGTTCGGGATGTACCACGTCTTCCAAAAGTCGCGGAACTCCTCGATCTTTGCCTGGTCAATGTATTGCACCGAGCCGATGGGCGTCCACGCGTAGGGCGTGCCGGCGAGGGTGAAGCCGACGAGCTTCTCGAACAGCGAGCCGTACGGCTGGTTGTCGTAGCGCATCGAGCGCTCCTCCTTCACGACCTTGCGCTGCGTCTCCACGCCCGTCTCGTCAATGCGGTTGTGCATCATCCGCTCGCTCTCGATCCACAGCGCGAGCTTCAGTTGGTTGCTCGGCAGATTCAGGAAGTAGTCCGTTTTGTCGAAGCCCGTGCTCGCATTGAGATTCCCGCCTGCGCCGGAGACGAGCTTGTCAATCGTCCCGCGCGGGATGTTCACGCTGCCCTCAAACATGAGGTGCTCGAAAAAGTGCGCGAAGCCCGTGCGGTCCGGGCGCTCGTTCTTCGAGCCGACGTGATACAGCACGTAGCTCGCGACCACCGGCGCGGCGTGATTTTCATGCAGGATCACATGCAGCCCGTTCGGCAGATCGTATTCGGTGAAAGTGAGCGGCTTCAGCGCGGAGTGCGGCGCATCGGCAATCGCACGCGGCGCAAGAGCGAGGATCGGCAGCGCGAGCGCACAGGAAAGGAGCAGGGGTTTGAACATGGGCGCGGATGAGACACCGCACGGCGCGTTTTGTTCAAGCACGGAACTGGGAGCGGCGACTTCCAAGTCGCCGCAGCAAATGTAGCGCCGACGATTCGTCGGCACCGCGCGCCGGGACATGCGCGGCGCTTGGAATTTTGAGCGGCGTCCAATTCCTTTGAGCGGCCCCGGATTTCCGTGTGACGGCGGGAGCCGTCCGCCGCATACGAACCGCGGGCGCTGGCGCAGCGCGATTTTGAACGCCTGTGATGTGCACGCGCTCTTTTGCCGACGAATCGTCGGTGCTACGTTCCCGCACTTGCGTCATCGCGCGCGTCTGCTTTCCTCGCGGGCCAATGTCCAAGAAACCTGTTGTCCTCATCATCCGCGACGGCTGGGGCGTGAATCCCGGAGGCCGTGCGAAGGCGGTCGAAAACGGCGATGCCACGCTGCTCGCGCGCACGCCCTTCCACGATCAGCTCTACGCGAAATATCCGCAGTCGCGACTTTCCGCGAGCGGCATGGATGTCGGCCTGCCGGACGGGCAGATGGGCAACAGCGAAGTCGGCCATCTCAATCTCGGCGCGGGTCGCGTCGTCTATCAGGATCTCACGCGCATCAACAAGGCGATCGCCGATGGCGAACTCGCGGGGAACCCGGTGCTTGTCGAGGCGTTCGCAAAGGCCGCCGCGCCGCGCGCGGACGGCGCAAGCTCGCGGCTGCACCTGCTCGGCCTCGTGAGCGATGGCGGCGTGCATTCGCATCAGGAGCATCTCATCTCGCTGTGCCACGCGGCGGCGAAGGCGGGCGTGAAGGAGATTTTCATCCATGCGATCACCGACGGGCGCGACACTTCGCCGACCGGCGGCGCGGGCTATCTCGCGACGGTGGAGAAGGGGATCGCCGGCAGCGGCGCGCAGATCGTGACGGTCATCGGGCGCTACTTTGCGATGGATCGCGACAAGCGCTGGGAGCGCAACAAGCTCGCGTGGGATGCCATCGTGCTCGGTCGCGGGCCAGTCGTGAAAAGCACGCCGAGCGTAGCCATTCAGGCCGCCTATGCGTGCGATCCGCGCGGTGATGAATTTCTTCAGCCGATGATTTTCTCGCACGCAAACGAGCAGCGCATGCGCGATGGCGATGTCGTGCTGTGGTTCAATTTCCGCGCCGACCGCGCGCGGCAGTTCACCGAGGCGTTCATGGATCCGGCGTTCGCGAACTTTGCGACCGAGGGAAAACCGAAACTCGCGGGCTACTACACGCTCACCGAATACAAGGAGACTTACGCCGCGCTCGGAGTGAAGGCGGTCCTCGCGCCTGCGAGCATGAGCCATCTTCTCGGCGAAGTCGTCGCCAGCGCGGGGCTGAAACAGCTTCGCGCCGCGGAGACGGAGAAATTTCCGCACGTCACGTTCTTCTTCAACGGCGGCAGCGACACGCCGTTCCCCGGCGAAGACCGCTACCTCACGCTGAGTCCGAAAACTTTCAGCAAGGACGGCAAGGAAGCGCCGCTGCCGACGTATGATTTTATGCCGCAAATGAGCGCGCCGGACCTTGCTTTCGAGGTCGCGCGGCGGCTGGAGCGCTACGATCTCGTGATCGTGAACTTCGCAAACCCCGACATGGTCGGGCACACCGGCGTCGTCGAAGCGGGCATCCACGCGGTCGAGACGATTGATCTCGCGTGCAAGCTGCTCGTCGAGCGCACGCTGGAACTCGGCGGCAAGCTCCTGCTCACCGCCGACCACGGAAACTGCGAGCTGATGCGCAACCCTGACGGCTCGCCGAACACTGCGCACACGACGAACCTCGTGCAATTCATCTACGTCGCCGCCGATGCAGCAGGCGGGAAGCTCGACAGCGGCATCCTCGCCGACGTCGCGCCCACGCTGCTCGCCATGCTCGGCGTGCCGCAACCCGCGGAGATGACGGGGCGCTCGCTCATCCGCAAGGAGTAGGGGCGCCCTCGCCCCGAGCGCCGATACACGGGGCGGGGGCGCCCCGGCTCCTCGTATCATCGCGCTTGCCGCGTGCGGCGGGATTCCGCATAAGCGGCGCTCCTTTCTGCGAATCTAACGAATGAGTTCCAATCAATGCACGCTTGGCAAAAGCGTTTCGGTATCAGGCGCGTCACTCCACACCGGGGGCAGCGTCGTGCTCACGCTGCACCCTGCGCAGCCGGGGCACGGGTGGAAATTCAAGCGCGCCGACCTTGCGGATGAGCCGGTCATTGATGCCCGCATTGACCACGTGAAGACCGTGGAGCGCGCGACGACGATCGCGGAGGGCAATGCGAAAGTGCAGACCGTCGAGCACGTGCTCAGCGCGCTCTCAGGCCTCGGCGTGGACAACTGCCTCATTGAGATGGACGCGAGCGAGCCGCCGATCGGCGACGGTTCGGCGAAGCAATACGTCGAGCTGATCCAGCAGGCGGGCATCGTCGAGCAGCCGGTGGCGCGCGCTTTTTACGAAGTCACCGAGCCGATCCACATCGAGACGAAATCCGGTTCGCTGATGACCATCGTGCCCGACTCGAAGTTCCGCATTTCCTGCACGAACGTCGGCCCCGACGGGCGCTTCACGCAATTTTTCTCCACCGAGATCACGCCCGCGATTTACGAAAAGGAAATCGCGCCCGCGCGCACGTTCGTCTTTTACGAGGACGTGAAGCCGCTCATGGACAAGGGGCTGATCAAGGGCGGCAGCTTGGAAAATGCCGTCGTCATCCGCGGCGAACAGGTGCTCAGCAAGGAGCCGCTGCGCTTCAGGGACGAATTCGTGCGGCACAAGATCCTCGATATCATCGGTGACCTCGCGCTCTTCGGCCGCGCGATCAAAGGCCACGTCATCGCCGTGAAACCGGGCCACGGCCCGAATGCCGATCTCTGCCGCGCCATCGCGAAGCAGCAGGCCCGCGCAAACGCCCTCATCCCGCCGGCCATGACGCCGAAGGGCGGCGACATCCTCGACGTAAATGACGTGATGAAGCTGCTGCCGCATCGCTACCCGTTCCTCATGGTGGACCGCATCGTCTCGGTCGAAGGCGAGATGAAATGCACCGGCGTGAAAAACGTCACCGTCAACGAATACTACTTCCAGGGCCACTTCCCCGGCCATCCCGTCATGCCCGGCGTGCTGCAACTGGAGGCGATGGCGCAGGTCGGCAGCATCCTGCTCCTGCGCATCCCTGGGAATGCCGGGCGCATCGGCTACTTCATGAGCGCGGACGAGGTGAAATTCCGCAAGCCCGTCGTGCCCGGCGACACGCTCTTCATAGAGGTCGAACTTACCACGAAAAAGGGGCGTTCGATCGCAAAGGCGAAAGGCCGCTGCATCGTGAACGGCGAAGTTGTCAGCGAGGCGGAGATGCTTTTTGGAATCGTTGACCCGTGAGCGGCGCGGCGAAATTTTGAATTTTGAGTTCTGAATTTGAATCAACGGATCAATGGGCGGCGTCTGGACTTCATCGGCCAGGGGCGAACACCGCGGGCCGCAATCTCCGCAAATCAAAATTCAATATTCACCATTCAAAATTGGCATGACCCACATCCATCCCACGGCGGTCATTGATCCCAGCGCCGAGATCGGCGGGGGCTGCGAGATCGGGCCGTATTGCGTCATCGGCGCGGGCGTCGTGCTCGGTGAAGGTTGCTGGCTCCAGCACCACGTCAGCCTCACCGGGCCGTCGCGGTTTGGAAATGCAAACCGCTTCCACGCCTTCTGCTCCATCGGCGGACGCACACAGGATTTGAAATACGCGGGCGAACCCACGCACCTCGAAGTCGGCGACGGAAACACTTTCCGCGAATTCGTCACCGTGAATCGCGGCACCGCGCCCGGCGCATTCACGCGCATCGGCAGCCGCGGAAATTTCCTCGCCTACTGCCACATCGCGCACGACTGCACCGTCGGTGACGACGTGATTTTTTCCAACAACGGCACCCTCGCCGGCCACGTCACCGTCGAGGACCACGTCATCCTCGGCGGCCTCACTGCCGTGCACCAGTTCTGCCGCCTCGGACGCCACGCCATGACCGGCGGCTGCTCGAAGATCGTGCAGGACGTGCCGTCCTTCATGATCGCCGACGGCAACCCCGCCCGCGTCCGCGGCATCAATAAAGTCGGTCTCGAGCGCCACGGCTACAGTGCCGAAGCCGCGCGAGCGCTGAAGGAATCCTACCGTCTCCTCTACCGCTCCGATCTGAATGTCGGCCAGGCCGTCGAGCGCATGCGCTCCGAACTCCCCGACATCCCGGAAATCGAGCACCTCATCGCCTTCGTCACGAAGAGCGAGCGGGGGATTATCAAGTAGGCGGCTCGTGAAACTGCCCCACAGCGCAATCATCGACCGGCGCAAGATCACTGATTATCTCCTGCGGTCGCGTGATGAGGATGACAAGTCGGCCTTCCTCGCACGGCTGGGATATTTGGCTGCGAACGCGGAACAACTGCTTGCCGACGTTCGGAGTCAAATCCTGCCACTCGACGCCGACAGCCTTGGCACCTTTGCATACGGCATGAAATATCGAATCCGAGCAGTGTTGCGCGGGCCGAATGGGCGGGAGCTGGCAGTGGTTTCCATTTGGGCGACAATCGAGAAAACTGGTCTGACGGGATTTGTTACGCTATATCCGGACACGCCATGAAATTCGCACTCTACAGCCGCGTCGCACTCACCGAAGATCTGCCGCACGACGCCTTCCGGCGTGGAGACGTGGCGACTGTGGTCGAACACTATGAAGGCGCGAAAGGACAGGAGCCCGGATATGAGTTGGAAATGTTCAACGCCGTCGGAGAGACCATTGCCGTCATCACCGTGCGCGAGTCGCAAATTGAGCCTTTGCGACAGGACGAAGTGCTCAGCGTCCGGCCGCGCAATCAAATGGCGGCGTAGCACTCTTGCGAAAAGGGAAAATAAAAACCGACTGCCGCAAAATCGTGCAGTGGAGCGACGCAGACAGGCTCTTCATCGGCTATTGCCCCGACCTCTTCATCGGCGGCATCTGCCACGGTGCCGACGAGCAGTAAGTCTATCGCGAACTCACCAAGCTGGTCGCCGAAGAGATCGCCGAAACCCAGCGCGCCCGCCGCGCGCTGCCCGAGAAATGCGCGCAGGTCACGATGCCGGTGGCGGTGTGATTTGAAGAGCGAGTGGGGAATGATCAAGTAACCGCGTCTCGTTTGTGAATCCTCAAAAGCTCCTTCGGCAGGCATTGCAAAGTCCGGGGAATTTGCGGTTTTCCGAGGCGTTGCAACTCGCGGAAGCCTTTGGCTTCCGCCATGTGCGGACGAATGGCAGCCACCACATCCTTTCCCGCGAAGGTGTGCCGCAGTTGGTGAATTTGCAGAGCGTCGGCGGCAAGGCGAAGGGATACCAAATCCGGCAGTTGCTCAAACTCGTGGAGAAGCATAGCCTCACGCTGAAAACGTCCGAAGAATGAAAGACTACCACGTCAATATTTTCTACAGCGAGGAGGACGGCGGATACATCGCCGACATCCCCGACCTCGAAGCCTGCTCGGCCTTCGGCGCGACCCGAGCCGAAGCGCTGGCCGAACTCGAACTGGCGCGGACGACATGGCTCGAAGTCGCCCGAGCTGAAAATAAACCGATTCCAGAGCCGCGTTACCGCCCGCTCATTTACCAAGCGGCTTGAGGACAGTTTACAACGGAATGCCCGCGTCGGGCTGGCGGCGGAAGTCTTCCATCCGCGCATCCGGCAGCGCGCTTTCCTCCGCAGTCAGTTCCGCGTCGTCCACGGCGATGGCGCTTCGCACCGATTCCTGCTGCTCCGCGAAGGACAGCCGTGGGGTTTTTAGAGAGAATTTTGGCGACACTCATGGGCGGAGAGTTGAGTCGGTGAATCGGTTTTCAACCCCGGGGTGCCCGGCTCGGAGGATAGATTATTTGAAATAATCAGTCCGCCCCTACTTTGCTGTCCCTCTGTTTTGCTCTGTTTTCTCTCTTTTGGAGCGCAAGCGAAGCAAAATTGGAATCCGCCCGGCGGAGTGTCTGCGAAAGGCGGGCGGCTGGATTTTGAATTCACTAACCGGGTTTTGCGGGAGTTATCCCGCGTGCCGCGATCTCGTTCGGAAACGTGTCAAAGTAGAGCAACCGCTTTCGGCCGTTCACTTGGAAAAAAGTCACCTTATCATCCATGCCCCAACGTTCACGCTCGAGCGTGAAGTTAGAGGGTAATTTGTATTTCTCCACGATGTAGCTCCTCTCGAAGCGGTCGATCGCCGTTAGGGTCTGGACTCCGAGATAGGGAATCGCATTCCAACTGGAATAGCCATCTGGCCCGTGGTAGGTCCGCGGATTGAGAGCTCTTAGCGGAAAAAACAGCACCGCGCTCGCGGCTTGTCCAACCGGGCCGGGAGAATAACACGGTCCGGCACATCCGGCTGACAGGAAGGCGGGAAGAATTAAAAGGAACTTTTTCAATAAGTGAGTGATTTTTACCACTACTGCAGATCAGTAGTGGGATCACAATGGGAGATTCGGAAATGGTGGCTCCGCTCGGAAGGCGGTTGGGGCAGATAATCTGTCCCGCGTCCCAAAATCAGCGCGCGGCGCTTTCGCCAGCGACCCGATCTTCCGCAGCCTTTTTGGCCTTTCGTTCAGTGTCGAGATAGTGGCCGAGGACGTGCAGCCACATCGCGCCTTCCTCCAGGCCGGGGTTGACCGTCTTGCCGCCGATGATCAGCCCGGTCATCTCGTCGGTGCTGGCCTCGCCCCAGCCGATCCGTTTCGGCGGGTCGTTCGGATTGCGGGGATTTTTGGCCGTGTTGTCCCACGTCCACTCGGTGTGAACGACCGTGCCTTTTGGCAAAATGAACGGCTCGCGATAGGCGTAGCTGTCCTGCCAGTTGAAGTCCCAGTCATCAATGAGCAGCAGCTCCTTTTTCGCGCCGTCGGGCAGCGCGGCCCACGAGTGGACGCGGCGGCCGATCATGTGCATGTGCGCCCAGACGTCGCGCACCTCGAAATCAACGGGCACCTTGAATTCATCGGCGCGCATGTGGTCCGCCGCGCCCGCCGGAATGTCCACGTCGTTGTTGGCCATGGCGATGATGCCCGGGCCGCGTTTGGGCTGTTTGCTGGTGAAGTAGATGCCGATCTGCGGCTGGTCTTCGCCGGCCTTTCCCGTCGGATGATAGTGCATTTGCAAAACGACATCGAGGCCCTTGCCGAGCGTGATGCCGATGTCGCCCTGCTCGTCCGGCCCGGCCTTCACGCGCGTGATGGTGCCGGGCGCGTAGCCGGGGAGAAAGCCGCGCGGGACGAAGCCGGGGCCGCCGAAATTCGGGTAATGATCGCCGCCATGCTTCGCGGCCAGTTTGCGCGCAGTCCCGCCGCCATCGAGGATGATGACGCCGTGATGCGCGATGCTGCGATTGCTCGGGAGAACCTGCACGCCACGGATGTATTTGTCCTCGGTGAACGCCAGCGGCAGGACGAAATGCACGTAGATGTCCGGCCCTTCGGCGGGCACGGCGAAGGGCTTCGCGACTTTCAAAATCATGTCGGGCGGCCCGGAGTGCCAGCCTTCGGGAAACCGCGGGGTCGGCGGCAAATCGCGCGCGGCGCCCTCGGGCATGCCGGCTTTATTCCAGTCCTGAAAGACGGCGATCTGCGCAGCGGTGAGCCCGCGCGTGTCGCGGAATTCGCCGTGGCCTGCGACCGGTTTCCACGGTGGCATGATGTGGCGCGCGGTGAGGTTCGCGATCTGCCGCGCCCGCTTGCGTGCGTCCTGATAGGTGAGCAGCGGGAAGGGGCCGACTTCGTGCGGGCGATGGCACGTTGTGCAGTGGGCGAAGATCACCGGCGCGATGTCCTTGTTGAAGGTCGGCGCAGCGGCGAGGCCCGTGCCAGCGAGCGTGAGAGTGGCGGCGAAGCAGAGGAAGAGTTTCACGGTTTCCAAGACGGATGGCGCATCGGTTGGTTACTTTCGACCGCGAGATTTCGGACCGAAATCAATGTCGCAGCCGAGGCTCGGCGTGCGTGGCTCTGCGACGGGGCGCCCGGCGAACACCGCTGCGAGGGCGTCGCGCAAATCGCGGTGCTGAGGCTGCGCGCGGCGCTTCCCGTAGTCTGCATAAATGTCGTCAATCCGTCCGAGGTAGAGCAGTTCGCCTCTCGGCGAAAGGATGGCCGCCTGCGGTGTCATCGTAGCTCCCACGCGGGCCGCCAGCTTGAGTCCCGTGTCACGAATGGTCGGGCAGGGGAGCGCAAATTCCTTCGCGTGCGCCTTCGCTTTCGCGGCCGTCAGATCGCGCTCCGCATAGACGATCCGAAACGCCGCGCCGCGAGGCGTGAACTCAGCATTCAATCGCCCGATCTCCGGCACGTAGGCATTCGACATCGGGCAATCGTGCGCGAAGAAAATAAGCACGGTCGCCTTCGCCGAAGGAACGGGAACCGCCGTCTCCGCGGTCACCGAACTGGCTGCCACCGGAGCGGCGGCAACGGCTTTCGGCTCACCCGCTCTCGCTGCGAACGCGAAAGCCAGGCAACCAATTCCGAGCAGCACACGGAGGTCGAGGGACGGTTTGATTGTCAGCTTGTTCATCGGGAGATCAGGACGATGCGGGGGAACGAGTGGCTGAATATTTCTCAACTTCAATTCTCATCACCTCAAAACGGCAGCGGGAATTTGCGGCTGAAGGCATGGCACTTCCTCGCGGATTTTTGCGAGGGCGGCGGCGTCTGTGCAGCCTTCGAGGACGCGGTGCAGGAAGTCGGCGATGTCCATCATTTCCTCCTTCTTCAGGCAGCGCTGGCGGTCGTCGCTTGGCGGAAGGAAATTTTCCATCCGCGCATCCGGCAGCGCGTTTTCCTCCGCAGTCAGTTCCGCGTCGCCCACGGCGAGGGCGCTTTGCACCGATTCCTGCCACTCCGCGAAGGACAGATGTGGGATTTCAGAGAGGATTTCCGCGAAGCTCACGGGTGGAGAGTCGAGTTCGGTGAATCGGTTTTCAACTCCGGTGTTCTCCGCTCGGAGGATGGATTTTTGAAATACTCAGTGCCTTGTTTCCAGTTGCAGATTTGCTGATTTGCAGAAAAGCAGCATCTCCGATAGAGTAGAGGCATGACAAAAATAGTTTCAGTCAATCAGCGCGGTTCGCTCACCCTGCCAAAGGACGTGCGCGACCGTCTCGGCATCGCCAAGGGCGGCCAGGTGATTCTCGACGTGAACGACGACGGGGCCGTCTCACTCCGGCCGGGAGCGGTCTTTCCCGTGGAAATCTACTCCGAGGAACGCGTCCGCCAGTTTGACGCCATGAACAACGGCCCGCTCAAAGGCCGCAAGCTGCGCTTCCGCAAAACCAAATGAGGGTTTTTCTCGACGCCAACATTTTGTTTTCGGCGTCGTTTCCAAAGTCAGCGCTCCGCGAGTTTCTGGACGGACTTGGGACCGTTGCCGAACTTGTCACGAGCCAGCACGCCATCGGGGAGGCGCGCAGAAACATTTCCGCCAAGCGGGCGGCGAACTCAGCGGCTTTGGAATCCTTTCTCCGCACCGTTCAGTCGCTCGCCGTTGCGTCCTTCAAATTGGACGTGAAGCTGGCCGAAAAGGACATTCCCATTCTCTGCGGAGCCATCGCATCGGACTCGGACTGGCTGCTGACCGGCGACAGGAAGGACTTTGGCCCGCTCTACGGAAAAAAGATTCAGGGCGTGAAAATCGTGAGCGTGGAAATGCTCGTGGACGAATTGATCGAACGCAAAATCCTTGCCGACGATTAGCGTGCGCTCGCACCCATCAAAGAAACGGTTCAACGGAGCAGCATTTTAGCGTCACGTTGCAAAAGGTTTGTTTGGCGACAAGGAATCATGCTGCCATCCGCGAAGTGCAAAAATGAAAACCGACTACCTCAAATTCGTGCAGTGGAGCGACGCAGACGGGCTCTTCATCGGCTACTGCCCCGACCTCTTCATCGGCGGCATCTGCCACGGGGCCGATGAGCAAAAAGTCTATCGCGAACTCACCAAACTGGTCGCAGAAGAAATCGCCGAAACCCAGCGCGCTCGCCGCTCGCTGCCCGAGAAATACGCGCAGGTCACGATGCCGGTGGCGGTGTGATGTGAGACAGCGGAATGCCCGCGTCGGGATGGCGGCGGAAGTCTTCCATCCGCGCATCCGGCAGCGCGTTTTCCTCCGCAGTCAGTTCCGCGTCTTCCACGGCGATGGCGCTTCGCACCGATTCCTGCCGCTCCGCGAAGGACAGCCGTGGGATTTCAGGGAGGATTTTGGCGAAGCTCGTGGATGGAGTTTAAGAGGCGCGGAAATGGTTTTCAACGGTGAGCTTCGCGGTTGCGTCGTTTGAGGCAGCGATGCAAACTCGGGCCATGAGCGAAATCATTTTTGAAGTCCGCGATGACGAGACGGACGGCGGCTACGTCGCCACGGCGCTCGGTCATGCGATTGCGACTCAGGGGGAGACGGTGGAGGAATTGCGCGAGATGGTGCGCGATGCCGTGCGTTGCCATTTTGGTGACGGCGCGCCGGGGCCGATGCCTTCGATCATCCGCCTCCATTTCGTCCGCGACGAGGCGCTGGCGGTGTGAAGATTCCGCGGAACGTCAGCGGTGCCGATCTCGTCCGTGCGCTGCGGGTGCTCGGCTACGAACGTATCCGGCAGGACGGCTCGCACATCCGGTTGACGACAAACGTCAACGGCACGCACCACGTCACCGTTCCCGGCCACCGCCCGCTGAAGACGGGAACTCTGCTCGGTGGCGTCCTGAAGCCCGTCGCCGCGCACCACAAGCTCACGGTCGAAGAATTGATCGAGAAGCTGGGCTTGTAGGCGAATAATCAGTCTGTCCCTTGTTCCAATCAGTCTGTCCCTTGTTCCAGTCCCTTGTTCCACTCAGTCCGTCTCTTGCTCTGGTCCCTTGCTCTGATGCCGCTCGGGAATCTCGAAGCGGGAATCATTCGCGAGGCAAGCGAACAACGATTCATAGCCCGCAGCGCGTTCGCCGGTGCCGGGAATTTCCGTCGCGCCCGCTTCGCCGAGGGTGCGCCGGATTGTGGTGATTTCCTCTGATGAAAGCCGGGGCAGTTCGGCGAGAATCTCTGCGGCGCTCATTGGGGATCAGTTGAGCTGCGGAGTTTCCTGAATCTCCACATGGGCGATCATCGCCACATCGAGAAGGTCCACTGCCTCCTTGTCCGCGACGGCCACAACGAGTGTTCTGCCTTTGGGCGTCAGCCACGCAAAGTCCTGATGCGGGACGGTGAACCCTTTCTCGCTGGGGAGGAAAACCGTGAAGGGGCGAAAGGGGCTGGCGTGCAGAAGTTGTTTCAACTCGTCGGTGTGCATGGGGACGATGTGCCACACCGGGGCCGGAGATTCAAGCGCCTCCTAGCACGTCGGGCTGGCGGCGGAAGTCTTCCATCCGCGCATCCGGCGGCGCGTTTTCCTCCGCAGTCAGTTCCGCGTCGTCCACGGCGATGGCGCTTCGCACCCATTCCTGCCGCCCCGCGAAGGACAGCCGTGGGATTTCAGAGAGGATTTCCGTGAAGCTCACGGGTGGAGAGTCGAGGTGGTGAATCGGTTTTCAACTCCGGCGTTCTCGGGTAGGAGAATGGATGTTTGAAATAATCAGGCCTCGTCCCCAAGTTTCTCGTCTCGCGTTTCTTTGGCGGCTACAGGCGTGCGTGCTGCATCGCCTTCTCGCAAACTTTTAGCAAAAAAGCCGGGTAGTCGCTGAAGGCATCGAACTCAAGGGGAACCACGTTGAAATCAATGCAGTTTTTCCTATCGTCCGGAGAGAGCCCCGGGCCGAATAGCCAGAATGCAAGTGGACGATTCTTTACTGTGTCTCCGCTAGCTTTGATCAATTTCTCAACGATGTCGTCATCCCAAGACATTCCCACAGCAAGGACCACCTTTGAGCACAGAATATTCCTCGTTGCTTCTAGGAAGGGCTCATTGAGACCGAGAGTCCTCTTAGCGTATGATTTGTCGTCGAACACTATTGGCGATCTGGTGCCGTTCACACTGTCAAGGGGAAGGAACCCATGCGGGTGGTATACCGTAACGTCTGGCTCCCCCAGCAGGGTCGGCAGCTCTGTGACTACCTGTGCAACAAAGCCATTTAGTCTGAGATACCATTCTAAAATGTCGTCGAAATTCAGGGTCCATACTTCACGGACGCGGCCACGACGGGATCCCATCATCAATGCTCCAAGGGCAAGAAGAAGTGGAGTTGCGTTTGCGAGGTCTCGAATTTTGGCGGCTCCATATAAGCTCTCCGAGACCAAATCATGGTATTTCGCGTCGTCGTTAATATGTCGTCTAACGACACCGGCCAATCGAGTAAGCGCTTTCGTATCTAATGTTGCTGGAAATGTGACGTTGGGAACCGCCGAACGCTTAACGCATTCTTTGACCAATTCGGGCCAAGCTGGAAGACCGAGCGGACGCGAAACTCCCGCTCCTAAAAATAAAGCGAGTTCACCCCGATAAAGAGCATGAGCCAGATGGTCAATTGCTCGCTGCCGATTCACGGGATCCTTGTCGGCGTAAACCTCGTTATCCAACCATGTAATCACTGCAGAGTGTCTTCCTTGTTTTCTGACGGAAACGAGACGTCTTCGGTTCTATTTTTTACTGGAAATTTGGATTCCCGTGCGACCAGCTTCTTCTTTTTCAAGCGATCCATTACATCAAACAAAGCTGGTAAATTCGCGCCTTCGTCCGTCACCCAAATACTGAAATTTCCAAATCGATCGAACGCGAATTTCAGCCTCTCATGGCCAGCCTTGTCGTCATAGCGCACCTGCATTTTCCGAATGACGAAATTCAATCCCTCCATGGCATGCGTCACGCGGGTAAAAGCATCGGATTGCAACACGTTCGAACCGCGTAAGGTGATTTGGTCGCTGCGTCCAGCATCACCCGCAATCAGCCAATTTAGCCCAACTGTTCGGAGCTTAATCAACGTCGAAGCCGGCGCGCTCAAACTCGCCACCAGCTCCTGAATTCTTGGTCGATGATATTCAAACGAATCGTCGCGCCGATCATGAATTCGCCCGAAGAATTCGCGGGCCATGTCCGCGAACGGAATGCCGACGAGAACCAGCGGTGGCGAACTGCGGCGATCAACAAAGACGTAGACTTCATATTCGAATGGAATGCCCCTTTTCTTCCGATCTTCGAATTCTTTCTTTTTCGCAGGGTCAAATGTGCGGATGAAGCAGTTCCTCGAGAAATACGTGACCCGGCAACCCTCAACCGATTCATTTTCAGTCGGCACCGTGATTCGTTTTGACTTTCCCAGAGAAGGCTGATCTTCCAAGAGTAGAATTACGGCTTCGATGGAGGTGAGTTTTTTCGACGAAAAAATCAGTGCTCGAAAATCGCGCTCTTGATGAAACATGGCCATCTAGGTTGCTGCTGATGCGGTGGCTAGAAGCAACCACGCGCTTCTGTAATCTTCGTCCAAATCGCCAAAGTCAGGAGGAACTCGACGGAGACGATCGGCCAAAAACGGAACCGGATTGACCACCTTGCTTCCAGAAAATTCACCGGTTTCCAAGGAATAAATCAAGCGGTCTTCTGACCCGGTGTCGATGTTGTCGTCACCGCTCCAGAATGCGCCTTCAATTTCTTTTGAGTGGAGAAAAAGTGCGGCCATATCAGCAACGTACAGATTGGGGTAGGACATTTGAATCAGTCCAGCCTTCTTTGCGGCCAAATGTTCTTTGGCTCGTTTCAGAAATTCATTTTCCGGTGCCTTCGTGGAAAGTTCGGAAAGTTTCGCTGCAAGGCGCTCGAAAGCCTGCCGTAATCGCTGATTCACCGTGCCGGTTTCGAGGGACGCAACAGCGGCGATGCTCCGCAAAAGGTAGGTGTCTAGATCCCCAACAACCGCGGGGACAGTCGTCCACGATTCCCAAAGCAGTTCCAAGAACAGGTCCGGATCGCCAGCATAAAAATACCGAATATCCAGAGTATGAACGAGGATTTCCTCCAGCAAGCGTAGCGCGTTCCGAAATTCCCGCTTGAAGTCCTCGACATCCTCCGGGACACCGATGTCGATCTCCTCATTCCCATTCTTCTCGGAATGATTTGAATTCAGTTGCTCACGCATACTGCCGCGGGCTGCTGCAAATGCGAAGATGATGTAGCGAAGGGAATCAATTGCTTTCGGAGGAACGAACGGTTTCCCGACCCCCGAAGACTTGAAGGCTTCGACAAATGCCTGATGGTAGCGAGTAAACGCGGCAACTGACATGCCGATTTCAGGCTCCGGTCCGAGAACGGTCGTCAGCAATCCTGTGACGTGAGCGTGCAACAACTCATGCGTCAGGGTCATCAGGCTCCATCGAACGCTATCGGCCGCATGAAGCACCTGTGCTGCGGAAGTGACGCTAAATCGCGCTTCCCCAAAGCCCAGACGAGAGCTGAAGTACGTGAGTTTTGGCTTAATCACGTCGGACGTTGTCTGCATTTGCAAAGAAAGTTTCCGTCTCTTCCAATCGTCAGGTTGATATCGCAAAACCAATGGAAATACCTCAAAACCGTCCGCAATGCGGTACGTCGAATCGATGGACTTTAGGATTGGAAACCGCTCAAAGACTCCTTCGATATAGCCACCGATTGCCGAAAGAGCCCGGAAAGCAGTACCAACCCCGAGAAGTGAACACTGCGAAACCAAACAAGGCCGTTCGAGAATTGGGAGCGCTCCGGATGAAGCCTGCGAAACGACGTACGCT
>JBBRYC010000070.1:0-35081 GCA_038238025.1 Chthoniobacterales bacterium | reverse complement strand
GGCTGTCTCGCTCCGCTCGACTCGTCGTCACCCTCAAGGCCGAATGCTTCGACGACTCCATCCCGCCCACCCGCGCCGCCGCAGAACTCATGGCCTCCGACTACATCGAGACCTTCTGCAACTCCCGCCGCAGGCACAGCTCCCTCGGCCAGCGCTCCCCTCGCAACTTCGAGGCTCTGATGTTCCCACACAACCAAAACATCCCAACGAACTAACCAAAAACACTCCAAACCCCTGTCCTCGCTTTCGAAGAAAGATCAATAAGATGAAAAGTTGAGCGCAGCCTACCCCTTCCACCACGCATCGAGCACCGCGCGCATTTTCCCCACGCGCTCCACTTGCTCACCGGCGAGATTCTTCTCCTCGTGCGGATCGGCTTTCAGATTGTAGAGTTCCATCTTTGCGTCCGGCTCGTTCTGCATGGCGGGCACGATCAATTTCCAGTCGTCCTGGATCACCCAGCGCCAGCGCAGGCTCGCGGAGGGATTCGCGAGGTCCTTCGAGTTGTGCGTGAAGCATTCGCCGAAGACCGCCTTGCGCGCCGCGAGCGCCGCGGAATCCGTGAGACTCACGCCGGGAATCCCCTCGGGCCTCGCGATGCCGACCGCGTCGAGCAGCGTCGGCAAAATGTCCACCGAGCTGACCACCGTGTCGCTCATCGCCGGGCGGATCTTCGCCGGCCAGCGCACGATGAGCGGCGTGCGCAGGCCGCCATCGTACTGCGACTGCTTCGACTTCGGCGCGTACTTTTCTGAATTCGGATCCTGAATCCACCCGTTGTCCGTGAGAAAAACCACGATGGTATTTTCCGCGAGCTTCTCGCGTTCGAGGAAGCCGAGCAGATCGCCGCACGTCTCGTCGAACCACTCCACCATCCCCCAGTATTTTGCGACGTGTTCGCCCGGCGTCTTGCTCCGATATTTTTCCAAAATGCGCTCCGGCGGCGTGTGCGGATCGTGCGGCATCATCGGCGCATACCAGACGAAGAACGGCTTCTCCGCCTTCTTCGCCTCGCCGATGAAATCGTAGATCGGCTGCATCGTCTTGCGCCCGATGTCGAGGCCCGCATCGCCGTGGCGCCCGCCCTTCGTCATGCCGTGCGTGAAGCCGCCATGCGTGAATGAGCCCTGCCACCACTTGCCCGTCTGAAGGCTCAGATAGCCGTGCGCGCTCAGCAGCCGCGGCAGCGTCGGCATCGCGTCCATGTAGCTGTTCATGACATCGCGCCCGGCCTGAAATCCAGGCGATGCCTGAAACTCCCGCGGCGTCATCCCCGCAGGCACCGGCGGATCATTGCTCGTCACGCGATGCTGATGCGGATACCGCCCCGTGATGATGCTCGCGAGGCTCGGGCAGCACAGCGAAGCCGGCACGTATGCGCGGCGGAAAGTGAGCGACTCCGCAGCGAGCTTGTCGAGATGCGGAGTCTTGATCGCCGGATGCCCCATGAACCCGTAGTCGCCCCACGCCTGATCGTCGGAGAGGATCAGCACGATGTTCGGCTGCGCGGCGGCCTGCGCGGTGGCCGCGGGCATGACAGAGACAGCCGCAAACGCAACGAAGAGAAATCGGGGAAAGAACAAGCGAGGAAGTTTCATTTTGTGATTGGATGAACGGCAACAGATCGATCGGCGTGTGGCGATTCTTACTCTTTGTCTTGCTCCTGCTCCTGCTCTCGACAGCAGAAGCAAAGAGAGCAGGAGCAGGAGCAAGACAAAGAGTAAGATTACGGTGCTATCGGAAAAACTTCTCCACCGTCGGCTCCCCGCCCAGCCAGCCGAGCGACGCGAGGAACTTGTCCGCCTGCGTCAGCGTCGCGAGGAACATCGAATTGTCGCCGCGCCCAAAATTGAAAAACCCGTGCTGCTGCCCCTCGAAGCCCGCGACCTCGCAGCGGTTCCCCGCCTTCTTCATCGCAGCCGCAAAAACTTCCACCGTCGCAAACGGCACCGTCGTATCCGCCTTGCCGTGAAACACAATCGTCGGCGGCACGCCCGCCTTCACATTGTGCGTCGGCGAAATCGCCACCGGCTCCGCACCGAGCTTCTCCGCGGGAAGCCGCGCGCCGAAGCCGCCGAAGTCATTCCCATCGACCGGCGCGAGCGTGAGCGCGGGATTGAAAAGCACCATCGCATCCGGCACCGAACTCACCTGCGCATCCTCGCCCGCCTCGTCGAGCCCCGGCAGTGTCCCCGTACAACCCGCGATGTGCCCGCCCGCCGAACCGCCGCCCGCCGCGATGCGCTTCGGATCCACGCCGAGTTCCACCGCGTGCGCACGCACGTAGCGGATCGCCGATTTCGCATCCGCCACACACTGCGCCGCCTTCACCTGATGCCTCGACGCCACCCGGTAATCCGCCGTGATCGCCACCATCCCGCGCGAAGCGAGATACCGGCACTGCTGTTCAAACTGCCCCGGCGATCCGCTCGTCCACCCGCCGCCAAAGAAAAATACAATCGCCGCCCGCGAGTCCGAAGCCTTGTGTCCCTCGGGATTGAAAACATTCAGCGCGAGCTTCGTCTCGCCGACGGTCTTGTAAGTCACCACCTGCGCACCGGAAAAAACAGGCGGATACGCGAAGCCACCCTTCCCCTTCTTCGCCGCCAGAGCCGCAGCGGGCGTCGCCGCCGCAGGCTCCGCAGCGATCGCTGCATTCAGCACCGCGAGCATCGAGAGAAAAAACAAGGGGATCATTTTCATGGTGCGTGGAAATACACAGCGGTGCCGACCACGTTAAGGACATTCGCAACGGGACACATGATCCACTTGCCTGTCAGCAGACGTTACTTCCCAATTGCCTGCTGCTTCTTCCACTCGGCCTCGACACGCTCGCGCTGCTGCTTTGCAAACTTGGAACTCGGATGCTCCGGCCCCGCGCGTTTCTCAAATCCCTCTTCCATCCGCTGCACGAGCGCCAAAGCCTCGGCAAATTTCTTTTGACCTTCGAGGCACCGGGCGAGAGTGACACAGGTTAGAAAGTCATGCGATTCATCCGCACCAGACTCACGCTTCCGAATGGCTAGCACGGCGCGAAGCTCCTTCTCTGCCTCGGAATGTTTTCCCTGATCATCCAGGACCGCAGCAAACTCAATCCGAGTCCATAAGTCAGAGCATCCTTCTCTGCCCTCCACATGCTCCGTGACCGCCAGCACCGAACGGTACTCCTTCTCCGCCTCTGCATTCCTGCCTTGGGCCTTCAATGTCGCGGCCAGCATGGTCCAACTAGACAAGGTCTCCGGATCCTCCGCCCCAAATTCCCGTCTGCGGAAGGCCATCACTGCGCGATGCTCCCGTTCAGCATCCGCATGTTTACCTTGGTTGCTCCACTCGCGTGCCAGCCCCGTCCGGATTTGCAAAGCTAGCGCGTCATTCGGGCCGACCAACCGCGAGCGCGCATCCAGTTCCGTCCGCAATTCCTTTTCGGCCTCCGCATACTTGCCTGCATTCGACAATTCCATCGCCAGGTGATTGCTATGAACCGCATTCCCAATCGGCTTTGCCCGCTTCGGCCATAGTTCCCAAATTTTCGGCACTGGCGCGGGCGTTTCCTCCGCACGATGCCAAGACAGAGCACATAGCCCAAGAGCAGCGACCGCCGGGATTGCAAAGCGCCAACGAAGGCCAAGTGTCTTCATTTCGTCGCAATTTTGTCCCGTCGTGCCACAGGAGCAAGTTGCATCACGCGCCAATTGCCGCCTTGCCCGCCCCTGCAAACCGCGTTACGTCGCAACCATGCTCACCGTCCTCGAAGACCCCGCGATCAGGGCGCGCGTCCATGCGATCAGCGTGGCGGATTACCACACCATGATCGAACGCGGGGCGATTGGCGAAAATCTGGAACTGCTCCGCGGGGCGCTCGTTGAAAAAATGTCCAAGTCCTCCCTTCACTCGAAGATCGTCATGCGCCTCCTGCGCTGGCTCATGCGGGAACTCCCATCCGGCCACTTCGTCCGACCCGAGCAGCCTCTCACACTGGAGGATTCCGAGCCCGAACCAGACATCGCGATCATCGCCGGCGACGACACGGAAATGGCAGCCGGTCATCCGACCACCGCCGAAGTGGTCATCGAAGTCTGCGTGAGCAGCGAAGCGATCGATCGCCTCAAGCTCCAGATCTACGCCGAGGCCGGCGTGCGCGAATGCTGGCTCGTGCTCGCAGAAGAACGCGTGGTGGAACGCCACACCTCACCGCAAGGCACCGCGTATCGAAATCTCGAGCGCGTCGCATTCCCCGGCAGTATCGCGAGCACCATCTTCCCCGGCATCGCACTGCCACCGACGGGATTGTTTCCCGAGTAAGACGACCTCTCGAATTCCCCCGGCGACCTGGAAGTCGCGGCTCCCAGTCACGCCAGCCACGCCTTCACCACTTTCCCCGCGACATCCGTGAGCCGGAAATCGCGCCCCTGAAAACGGTGCGTGAGGCGCAGGTGATCGATTCCGAACTGGTTCAGGATCGTCGCGTGGAGATCATTGATGTGCACCGGATCGCGCACGATCGACCAGCCGATCTCATCCGTCTCGCCGTAAGTCTGCCCGCCCTTGATCCCGCCGCCCGCCATCAGGATCGTGAACGCATTCGGGTGATGATCGCGACCGGTGACATTCTTGCTCCCGCCGCGGTTCTCGCCGAGCGGCGTGCGTCCGAATTCACCGCACCACACCACGAGCGTCTCATCAAGCAGCCCGCGCACCTTCAGATCCTTGATCAGCGCCGCGAAGGGCTGGTCGCACATGCCCGCGTTGAACGCGAGTTCGTTGTCGAGATTCGAGTGATGATCCCACGACGCATGCACCACATTCACAAAGCGAACGCCGCGCTCCACGAGCCGCCGCGCGAGCAGGCAATTCGTCGCAAACGACTTGTATTGTCCCGGCCCGCCCGCCCGCGTCGCGTTCACCTTCAAGTCCTCGCGATTCACGCCGTATGCCGTGAGAGTCTCCGGCTTCTCTTTTGAAAGATCGATCAACTCCGGCGCAGAACTCTGCATCCGAAATGCGAGTTCATACGCCGCGATGCGGCTCTGGATTTCCGGGTCATGCATCTGCGCAAAGCGCGCCTCATTCAGCCCCGCGAGCGTGTCGAGCCCCGCGCGCTGAAGCTCCGGCGGCAGGCCCGCGGGATTCGCGAGATTCAGCACCGGCGCGCCCTGATTCCGAAACTGCACGCCCGCATACACCGACGGCAAAAATCCGCTCTGCCACAGCGAAGCACCGCCGCTCGTCCCCCGCCCCGCGCTGAGCACCACGTAGCCCGGCAGATTCCGCGACTCCGAGCCGAGTCCGTAGTTCATCCAAGCGCCCATCGTCGGCAGCCCAAATGCCGCGCGCCCGCAGTGCATCACGAGCTGCGCGGGATGATGGTTGAACTGATCCGTGTGCATCGAGCGCACCATCAGCAAGTCATCCGCGCACGTCGCGAGATTCGGCAGCAGATCGCTGAACTCCATCCCGCACTTCCCATGCTTCGCAAATTTCCGAGGCGACCCCATCAGCCGCGCCGTCTCCTTTTTGATGAACGCAAACCGCACATTCTTCGTCATGGACTCCGGCAGCGGCTGCCCGTGCAGCTCGTTCAGCTTCGGCTTCGGATCGAACAGATCGATCTGCGAAGGCGCACCCTCCATGAACATGAAGATGCAGTTCTTCGCGCGAGGCGCAAAATGCGGAGCCTTCGGCGCGAGAGGATCACCCGGTGCCGCCGCGAGCAGCCCCTCGCCCTGCAACATGGAGGAAAGCGCCAGCAGCCCGAGCCCGCTCGCGGTGCTGGTGAAAAACTCGCGCCGCGTGAGATGAATCGCTTTGTCGAGAGGGTGCATGGGTCAGTTCCGGGTAATGAATTCATCCGTGTTCATCACGATGCGCGTCACCGCCGTCCACGCCGCGACTTCCGCCGCGTTCGTCTCCTTCGCATTCGCGACGAGCTTCTTCGCCTCCGCGGGATTCGCGGCGTAAAACGCGCGCGCCTGGCTGAGCAGCGCCATGAGCCGCGAAGTCTCCGCGCCAGTCGGCGGACGCGCGAGGCACAGCCGGAATGCGCGCGCCACCCGCGGCGCATCATCGCCGCTCACCTCGCGCAGGACACGCACCGCGAGAGCGCGCGCCGCCTCGGCGAACGCCTCCGCATTCAGCGTCGTGAGCGCCTGCAGCGGCGTGTCGGAGACGTTGCGCGCGACACACACCGTGTTCGCATCCGGACAGTCGAACGTCATCAGCTCAGGATGCGGCGCGGTGCGTTTGAAGAACGTGTACATCCCGCGGCGATACCGATCCTCGCCGCTGCTCTCGGCCCACTTGAAATTGTTCGCATAGCTGAGTGCCGCAACCTCGGCCGGCATCGGCGGGAACACGCTCGGTCCGCCGATTTTCGCCGACAGCATTCCGCACGCGGCGAGGTGCAGGTCGCGCACGACCTCGCCCTCCACGCGCACGCGCGCCTGCCGCGCGAGCAGCCGGTTCAGCGGATCCGCATCGCGCAAATCCGGACGCACCGCCGCACTCTGCTGATACGTCGCGCTCGTCACGAGCAGCCGGATGAACTGCTTCCGGCTCCAGCCCTTCGCGATGAATTCATCCGCGAGCCAGTCGAGCAATTCCGGATGCGACGGCGGTTCGCCGCGCACGCCGAAATCATTTTCCGTCCGCACGATTCCCGTGCCGAAAAGCTGCACCCACATGTGATTCACCGTCACGCGTGCCGTGAGCGGATTCTCGCGACTCACGAGCCAGCGCGCGAGATCAAGACGGTCGGGCACGCCGGCTTTGCCTTTGGCATCGCCACCGCGCGCACGCAGCGGCGGCAGCGTCGCGAGCGCATTTGGCTGCACCGGATCGGTCGGCGAAAGAAATTCGCCACGGTGCAAAATGCGCGTGTCGCGCGGAGCCGCGCGCTGCGAGATCACGCGCACATCCATAAACGGCGGCGGCGGGCCGGATGCCGCGATTTCTTCCGCCTCCAGCACGATCGCGTGCGCGGCGGGATCGCGTTTCGCGGCCCAGTTCAGGATGACCTCGCGATCCTCGTTCGCCCATTTCTCCGAGCCGACGCGCACGAGCCGGCGCACCTCCACGGGCGCAATGCTGTCCTCCGTCTCGCCCGCGAGCGCCACGAGCCGGAAGCGCCCGATGCAGTGGCTGCCCTTCGGATAGCTCTGCTGCAGCGCAATCGTGATCTCGCCCGTCTTCGCGCCGTCGAGCGGCTGCTCGAACTGAAACGTCGCATTGTGCGGCTTGCCGATGCCGCCGCCGACGCCCCAGCCCGTGTCCGGTTTTCCATCGAGCGCACCCTCGACCTTCCATCCCGCCTGCTCGTAGTCCGCCTTCCCCGAATGCAGCGCGAGCTTCGCGCCATCGCGCGACTGCACGCGGATTTCACTCAGCACAAAGTTGCCCTTCGTCGCGCGCCCCGGCCCCTTGTCCGGCAGCGAATCATCCGG
Source organism: Chthoniobacterales bacterium (assembly GCA_038238025.1). GTDB lineage: Bacteria > Verrucomicrobiota > Verrucomicrobiia > Chthoniobacterales > Chthoniobacteraceae > SXWH01. The sequence continues at coordinate 27,642 of JBBRYC010000070.1, read as the reverse complement.
CAGCACCTCCAGCGTGAGCGCGCTGATCGTCGCCGCCGGGAGCTTCGCCGTGATCGTGTAGGTGTCCTCCTTCGCCTGCGCTCCGCCCGCGAGCCACGAGCCGTCGTCCAGCTTAGTGAAAGTCGTCTTGCCCGCCGATTTCACGGCGGAAAAATCGAGCACCTTGCGCTCTGGTTTTTTCCCCTCGAGTGCCGCGAGCCGCGCGTGCGTCTCCTTTTCCCACGCGGGAACACCCGGCCTCAGCGCCTCGCGCGCCGCGGCGAGCTTCGCCTCGATTTCCTTCAGCTTCGCGAGGTGCGCCGCGTTCTTCTTTTCGTATTCCTCAAACGCGCTCGCCGACTTGCCGACCTTCGCCAGCGTCTCGTCACCGTTGTTGAAAAACGCGAAGAGCTGGTAGTACTCACGCTGCGAAATCTGATCGTATTTGTGCGTGTGGCAGCGCGCGCAACCGACCGTGAGCCCGAGCCAAACTGCGCCCGTCGTCTCCGTACGATCGAACACCGCCTCATTGCGGAACTGCTCCTGGTCCACGCCGCCCTCGGTGTTCGTGAGCGTCTGCCGATGAAATGCCGTCGCAAGTTTCTGCTCCGGCGTCGCATTAGGCAGCAGGTCGCCCGCGATCTGCTCGATGCTGAACTGATCAAACGGCATGTCGCTGTTCACCGCCGCGATCACCCAGTCGCGATACCGCCACGCATCCGGACGAGGCTTATCCTTTTCGTAGCCATCGCTGTCCGCATAGCGCGCCTTGTCGAGCCAATGCCTCCCCCATCGCTCGCCGAAATGCGGCGATGCGAGCAACCGATCCGTCAGTGCCTCCACCGCCTGCTGGCGATTCACCGCCGCGGCTTTTGCAAACGCATCCGCCTCTTCCGGCGTCGGCAGCAGACCCGTGAGATCGAGATAAAGCCGACGGCAAAGCGTGAAAGTATCCGCCACCGGCGAAGGCTTGATCCCCGCCGCATCGAGCCGCGCGAGGATGAAACGATCCACGTCATTGCGCGCCCACGCCGCGTCCTTTACCTGCGGAGCTTTCGCGCGCACCACCGGCTTGTAGGCCCAGTGCTCCGTCCACTCCGCACCACTCGCGATCCATTTCTTGAAAAGCTCGATCTGCTGCTTGGTCGGACGCTTCGCCTTCTTCTTCGGCGGCATCATGTCCTCCTCGTCCTTCGTCAGCATCCGCGCGAGCGCCTCGCTCTTCTCCGGATGCCCCGGCACAACCGCCGCCGCACTGCTCTCCAAAATTTTAAGCGCGCCCTCGCGTGTCGTGAAACTCAGCCCTCCCTTCTGCTTGTCCGGCCCGTGACACTCATAGCAGTGCTCCGCAAACATCGCCTGAATGTCGCGCTGGAAATCCACGCTCCCCGCAGCCGACGCGGCGGCAACCGACGCAAACACGAGAACCGATATTTTGAAACGAAGCGACATGCGTGAAAGCTACCGCAGCCAGCGTGGCGTGTTAGCTCAAAAGTAGCCGCCGACGGCAGGAGGCGGGCTGACTCCTCCACCATCTTTCAGAATCGCCCGGATCTTTCGCAGCGGCGCAGCAAAGTAGTCCCCGACTTTAGTCGGTCTTCCCGTGGCGGACGCTGTTGCCGGCTGAAGCCGGGGACTACTTTTCCGCCGCGCAAATCCGTCCTGCCAGGTGTGAGCGGGAAATTATTCCACGCGTAATCTTGAAGTGCCCGCCTCCTGCCGTCGGCGGCTACGGTCAGCGCGGCCTCACGACCATCTCCTCGATGATCACATGCGCGGGCATGTTGATGCAGAACACGCAGCAATCCGCCACATCCTCCGGGCGCATCATCTTCGCGAGCGCCTCGGCGTCCGGCACGACGGGGCGCTTCTTCAGCAGCGGCGTGTCAATGTCGCCGGGAAAAATCGCGATGCCACGCACGCCGCGTCCGCGCTCCTCGGCATTGATGCTCTGCGTGAGCCCGGCAAGGCCAAACTTCGACATCACATACGCCGGTCCGGCCTTCGGCGACGCCGCCTTTCCCGCGTCAGAAATCACATTCACGATCGTCCCGCTGCCGCGCGCGCGCATCCCCGGCAGGAACGCCTGCGTGCAATAGTACGCGCCGTTGAGATTCGCGTTCATCATGTCGTGGTAGTCTTCGAGCGAGAGCACTTCGAGCGCACGCTTCGGCGCATTCGTGCCCGCCGCATTCACGAGCACCTCGACCTCGCCAAACTCCGCCAGCACGCGCTTCCCCATCGCCTCCACCGCCGTGGAATCGCCGATGTCGCACGGGCACACGAGCACCTTGCCGCCGTGTTCGCCCGCGAAGCCCGCCGTCTCCAGCAACACGCTCTCGCGTCTGCCGACGAGCGCCACGCTCCAGCTCTGGCTCGCCAGCGCGACCGCCGTTGCCCGACCCACGCCGCTACCGGCACCTGTGATGACTGCTGTTTTCTGCATATTGGTAAATCTATCGCGGACGAGTGATCAGGGACTATCCTTGCCCTTGCTTTTCGGCTGCGCGCAATTGGTGAACAAGACGTCGGCGTTCCATGTCATAACGCGCTTGCAGCGACTGAAATTTGTCCGCCATGGCTGAATCCCAACGCCTAGTCAATACACCCGCAATGATTGCGAACAACCCGAAAAATGCAAACATGCGAAAACCCTCCGTTGCGAGCGCAGCAACGACCAAGACAATGCCGGTAGTCACAAACAAAATCCGCCAAAGCGTAGCGCGTGAACGAGACGGCTCGCCATTTTTCCCCTGTGATACCCCTATCATCACGGCAGCCCTCTTCGACTCCCATTCGCGATCCAGAATCTCGATCCGATTTTGAAGCCGCATGACCTCCAAATTTGCGGCAATCTGAGTGGTCTTCTGATCAATCGCGTTGATTGCTTCGGTAAAAGTCGCTGTTTCCGTCCTCTGCACTGCAAGCTGCGAGCCGCAATGCGCGCACGTCACAAAACTCGTCGTCTCCGAGATGCGAAGTGAGGCGCCACAATGGTTGCATTGAACAGCGACGAGAATCATGAGTGTGCTTAAGCGTCATAGGCCGTGCGGATGGTTGGGGCAAGTATCGTCTGAAAATCCCAATCATAGATCCACCCACGCGCCGCTCTCCGCAGATTCCAGCGCGGCGTCCATCACGCGGATCACATTCGCACCCTCGACGAAGCTCGGCACGCACGGGCGCTGCGAGCGGATCGCGTCCACAAACTCGAACGCCTGATCGTAGCGAAATGTCACCAGCGGATCACCGGCACCGGGATCGCGCGGCGAGCCGGGCCAGGTCCAGAATTCGCGCGGCACAGCGAGCGGCGCGAGGCCGGGGCCGCCGACTTTTCCGAAGATCAGTTCGTTCCACTTTCCCGTCGTGAACTCGAACGTGCCCTCGCTGCCGTTCAGTTCCACGTAGTCGAGCGAGCGCCACGATTCGTTGCGTCCGCTCGCGAGCTTCGAGCTTTCCATCACGCCGGTCGCGCCATTTTGAAAATCCGCGAGGATGGCCACCCAGTCCTCGGTGTCGTTCGGCAGTCCGCCGCGCTCGGGTGTGAGGTTCTTCACATTCGCCACGAGCCGCGTCATCGGGCCGACGAGGAACTGCGCGAAATTGATCCGGTGGCTGAGCATGTCGCCGAGTTCGCCGGTGCCCGCGAGTTTCTTCACCATGCGCCAGCCGAGCGGGCGCGTGCCCCAGTCCTGCAGCCGGCACGAGCGGAAATGATACGGCTGCCCGAGGTCGCCGCGCTCGATGAGATGCCCGAGGTAGCGCATCGCCGGCACGAAGCGATACGTGAACGCCGTCATGTGCCGCACGCCCGCGTTCTCCGCCGCCGCCGCCATCTCGCACGCCTCGCCGTAGTTCATCGCGATGGGTTTTTCACAAAGCACATGCTTGCCCGCCGCGATGGCCGCGAGCGCGATCGGCGCGTGGGTGAAATTCGGCGTGGCGATGATGACCGCATGCACGTCGTCGCGCTTCACGATGTCCTCGTAGTTCGTGGAGCAAATGGACACGCCGGTCTGCTGCCGCGCGGCTTCGAGCGTCGCGGGATTCGTGTCGCACAGCGCGGTGACTTTCACATCCCCGCACATCGCGAGTCCGGGAAGATGATTCTGCAGCGTGATGCCGCCAGTGCCGACGATTGCGAAATTCAGGATGCTCATGAGTCGCGCAGGACAGCCGAGGCGAAACGGCGCGGCAAGCGGGAACGCATCATCGTAGCTGCGCTCGTGAGAGCGCAGGCTGATCCTCGGTGCGTTCAGTCAGCCCGCGCATTCACATGCGCGGCTACGAGCGCTCGCAAAAACGGCGCAGTCCTGCTCACCGGATGCGCGGCGACTTCCTCCGGCGTGCCGCACGCGACGACTTCGCCACCGGCCGCACCGGCCTCGGGGCCGATATCCACGACGTAGTCGGCGTCGGCGATGAGCGAGAGGTTGTGCTCGATGACGAGCACCGTGGCACCGTCGTCCACAAGGCGGTGCAGCACTTTCAGCAACTCGGCGACATCCGCCATGTGCAGGCCGATGGTCGGTTCTTCGAGGAGATACAGTGTGCTCTTCGGCTCGCGCTGGCGGCGCAGGCGCGAGTTCGCATCGCGCGCGACGCCCTGCACGAGTTCGGCGACCAATTTCAACCGCTGCGCCTCGCCGCCGCTGAGCGTGGGGCTCGGCTGTCCGAGGCGGATGTAGCCGAGGCCCGTGTCGCACAGCAGTGCGAGCGGACGATTGATCTTCGGCGCGGCCTTGAAAAATTCCGCCGCCTCCGCGAGCGACATGTCCATCACGTCACCGATGCTCTTGTCGTTGTAGAGCACCTCGAGGGTCGCGGGGTTGAAGCGCTTGCCGTGGCAGTCCGTGCATGGCTGGTAGCTCGTCGGCAGGAACGCCATCTCCATGCGGATGACGCCCTGCCCGCCACACGTCTCGCAGCGTCCGCCCTGCGTGTTGAATGAAAATCGCGAAGCCGTGAACCCACGCATCCGCGCAAGCGGGAGCTGTGCGAAGAGCCCGCGAATTTCGTTGAACACGCCGAGATATGTCGCAGGCGTCGAGCGCGAGGTCTTGCCGATCGGCGACTGATCCACCTCGTGAACCGCCTCGATGAATTCGACACCGCCAAAGGAAGGCACGCCTGCGGGACGCACGACGACAGCCTGCTTCGCCGGCTTTCCGGCCTTTCCTTTGTTCGCTTTTGCCCACACCGCCTTGCCCCGCTTCACGGCCTCCTTCAGCTCGCGCTCGACGCCGGGCTTCAGCACTCCGCGCATGAGCGTGCTCTTCCCGCTGCCGCTGATGCCGGTGATGACGCTCAGTCGGCCGATGGGGAATTTCACATCCACATTCTTCAGGTTGTTCGTGCGAGCGCCGCGGACTTCGATCCACTTCGCGTCGGCAAAATCACGCCGCACGCCGCGCGTGGGATGCACGAGCGGATGACGCAAATACTGGCCGGTCGCACTGCGCGCGGAACCGGCGATGTCCTTCAGCGTTCCGATCGCGACGACCTCGCCGCCATGCACGCCCGCGTGCGGGCCGAGGTCTATGATCGTGTCCGCGCGACGCATCGTCTCCTCGTCGTGCTCGACAACCACGAGCGAGTTCCCTTTTGCCCGCAGTGCGGTGAGCGTGTCGAGAAGCGCGTCGTTGTCGCGCGGATGCAGGCCGATGGTCGGCTCGTCGAGGACGTAAAGCACACCGCGCAGATTGCTGCCGAGCTGCGCGGCGAGACGGATGCGCTGGCTCTCGCCACCGCTCAGCGTCTTCGCACTGCGGTCGAGCGAAAGGTAATCGAGTCCCACTTTTCCCATGAAGGTGAGCCGCTGGATAATCTCCGGCACGATGTCCTGCGCGATGGGTTTCTGCCGCGGCGTAAAGCGCAACTTCTCCGCCAGCGCGAGCGCATCGCGCACCGGCATCGCGGTGTATTCGCCGATCGTGCGATCATTCAGCCGCACGGCGCGCGCCTGCGGATTCAATCGCGCACCGGCGCACACGGGGCACGGCACGGCCTCGCCTTCCTCCAGCGATTCGCCCTGCCGCTCGATGTCGAGCTCCTGCTCCAGTGCGGTTTCAAGGCGTGGATTCACGTAATGCTTCCACACCTCGCCGAAGCCGCGGCACTCCACGCACCAGCCGTGCGGCGAGTTGAACGAGAACAGCCGCGGGTCAAGTTCCTCGAACGACTGTCCGCAGTCCGGACACGCTCGCTCGGTGCTGAGAATCGTGCCGCGATTCTTCGCATCAAGCACGCGGATGGTGCCACGCCCGATGTGGAGCGCGCTCTGCACGAGTTCCTCCAGCCGACGCCGACGCACACCGCGTGTGTCCGCGGGCGTGCGCTCGCCGACGAGCACCTCGATCGTGTGTTCGCGGAAGCGCTCCAGTTTTTGAAAATACGCCACGTCCACGAGTTGGCCGTCCACCATCAGCGTCTCGAAGCCCTGACGCTTCGCCCATTTTGCGATGTCCGTGTGGAAGCCCTTGCGCGCCTTCACGAGCGTCGCGAACACGCGCACGCGGCCCTTCTTCGCGAGTTCCTCGACGCGGCGCGTGACTGCGGCGGTGGTCTGCGTCTCCACCGCGCACTCGCACTTCGGGCAGTGCTGCACGCCGAGCTTTGAGAAAAGCAGACGCAAAAAGTGATACACCTCGGTGACTGTCGCGACCGTGCTCTTGCCGCCGCCGCGCGTGACGCGCTGCTCGATGGCGACACTCGGCGGCAGGCCGGTGATGCGATCCACATCGGGCTTTTCGAGCTGCTCGACGAACTGCCGCGCGTACGGCGACATCACATCGAGAAACCGGCGCTGCCCCTCGGCAAAAAGAAGATCAAACGCGAGCGTGCTCTTCCCCGATCCGCTGAGGCCCGTGATGACGACGAGCTGATCGCGCGGGATTTCGAGCGAGATGTTTTTCAGGTTGTGCTCGCGTGCGCCGTGGATGCCGATGACGCGGCGGTTGCGAATTGTTTCGGATAGGGTGGGCGTCCCGCCTGCCGAGCCGGGCATCCTGCCTGGCTCCTCGGCAACACGAAGGGATTCGCACGCGTCCTCAACGTCCAATGTCCCCGGCGAGACGCCGGACACGGCAGGCGGGACGCTCACCATACCCAACACGCCACGCAAGTAGCGCCCAGTGTGCGACGCCTCGACTTCCGCGACTTCCTCCGGCGTGCCGGCTGCGACGAGCAGACCGCCGTCCGTCCCCGCTTCGGGGCCGAGATCGATCACGTGATCGGCGCATTTGATCACTTCGAGATTGTGCTCGATAACGAGCAGCGAATTCCCCTGCTCCACGAGACGTTCGAAAACTTTCACGAGCATCGCCACATCGTCGAAGTGCAGGCCGGTCGTCGGCTCGTCGAGGATGAGCAGCGCCTTGGCGGTGTCCTGCTGCGTGAGTCGTTCAACGAGCTTCAGCCGCTGGCTCTCGCCGCCGCTGAGCATGTTGAGCGGCTGCCCGAGACGGATGTATCCGAGGCCGACTTCCTCCAGCACGCGCAACGGCCTGGCAGTGCGCAGCTCGCCGTGCTTTTCAAAAAACTTCACGGCCTCGGTGACGGTGAGTTCCAGCACGTCGTGGATGCTTTTTCCGTCGAGGCGAATCTTGAGGACGTGCGCCTGATAACGGCGGCCTTCGCACTCGGGGCAGCGCACGAAGACATCGCTGAGGAACTGCATCTCGATTTTCTCGAAGCCGCTGCCGCTGCATCGCTCGCAGCGACCCGCGCCGCCGTTGAAGGAAAACGCGCTCGCGTTCAGTCCCTCGCGCAGCGCCTCGGGCGTCATCGCGAACATCTCGCGGATGTTGTCGAAGATTCCGAGGTAAAGTGCGGCGGTGGATTTCGGAGTGCGCGAGAGCGGCGACTGGTCCACGAGGATGACCTGATCGATCGGCCGCGCGCCGACGAGTTTCTTGCAGGCGCCGGCGGTATTTCCACTCGCGATGCCTTTTGCGTTCAGCAGGTTTTCGTAGAGGACGCTGTGGACAAGCGTGCTCTTGCCCGAGCCGCTGACGCCGGTGACGCACGCGAAGACGCCGAGCGGAAATTCGACGGTGAGGTTTTGGAGATTGTTCTCTCGCGCGCCCTCGATGCGGAGCCACGACGCGGGCTTGCGGCGAGTCGCAGGAATGGGGATCGATTTTTCGCCGCTGAGGTAGGCTTGGGTTAATGTCGAATGACGAATGCCGGATGACGAACGCCGCTTCTTTCCGCGCGTCGCCGGCGAGACGTCTGCTTTCTTTGTCATTCGGCATCCGTCATTCGTCATTTCGCTCGCCGGCCCCGCATACACCAGTTCACCGCCGCCTTCGCCGCGCCCCGGTCCGAGCTCGATCATATAGTCCGCGGCGCGCATGACGGCTTCCTCGTGCTCGACGACGAGCAGCGTGTTGCCTTTGTCGCGCAGCGATTTCATCACGCGGATGAGCCGGCCCGTGTCGCGCGGGTGCAGGCCGATGCTCGGCTCGTCGAGGACGAAGAGCGTGTTCACGAGCGACGCGCCGAGGCAGGTGGTGAGATTCACGCGCTCGACTTCACCTCCGCTGAGCGTGCGCGTGGCGCGGTCGAGCGAGAGATAGCCGAGGCCGACTTCGAGGAGGTAGCCGAGGCGCGAGCGGACTTCGCCGAGAAGCATCTCGGTGGTGGAGTCCAATGACGAATGACGAATGACGAATGACGAAGCCGGGGCTCCCGACGTGGCAGCATCCTCCGTAGCCGCGCTCGTGAGAGCGCGGGCACTTTCTCCGGACGGGAGATCAGCCCGCGCTTTGACAAGCGCGGCTACGAGATCGCCGATGGGCATCGCTTGCAATTCGGGCAGCGTTTTTCCCGCGAAGCAAAAGTTCAGCGTCGCGGGCTGGTAGCGGCCGCCGTGGCAGTCGGGGCAAACGGTGTAATTGCGATAGCGGCTGAGCAGCACGCGGACGTGCATCTTGTACGCCTTGCTCTCGAGCCAGCGGAAGAATCCGCGCACGCCGTACCACAGTCCCTCTTTCCACAAGTCCTCGCCGCTGCGCTTTTCCGCGGTGCTGCGCTGCCAGTCTTCGCCTTCGAGCACCCATTGCTGATCGCACACGGGCAGATCGTCGAAAGCTGCCTTCACATCAATTTTCTTCGCCTTCGCACACTTCATCATGTCGCGCTGGCAGTCGGCGCCGCTCTCGGTCTGGAATGGCTTCACGCAGCCGTCCGCGATGCTGATCGAACGGTCGGGGAGCGCGCGCAGGAGATCGATCGCGATGGTGCGCCCGAAGCCGCGGCATGTCGGACACGCACCGAGCGGGTGGTTGAAACTGAACAGCCCCGGCGACGGCGGCGTGATGTCCACATCGCAGTGCGCGCAGTGCCAGCCCGCGCTGTACGGATGCCGGAAGCCGGATTCGGGATGGCGGATCGCGAGCTTCCCGCTGCCGAGCCGCAGCGCGTGCTCGATCGCCTCCGTGAGCCGCGAGCGGCCTTCATCGGAAATCGTGACGCGATCCTGGATCACCTCGACCACGGCGTGCAGGCGCTTCACTTCGGTCGGCTCATCGGTCCTCAAAATTTCGCCATCGAGCCACACGCGCAGATAGCCTTGCTGCTGGAGGAAGGAGAAAAAATCCGCGGGCTTTGTCCCCGCGGGCACGGGCACGCCGAACGTCACCAGCACCGCCTCGCCGCTGTGCTGCGCGAACACATGCCCGACGATGCTTTTCGCCGACTCGGGTTTGATTTCCAGCGCGCACTTCGGGCAGAGTGCAGTCGCGATCCGCGGGAAGAGCAGCTTCAGGTAATCGTTGATCTCCGTCATCGTGCCGACGGTCGAGCGCGTGCTCTTCACGTTGTTCGTCTGCTCGATGGCGATGGCCGGCGGGATGCCGCGGATTTCATCCACGCGCGGCTTGTCCATGCGGTCGAGGAATTGCCGGGTGTACGGGCTGAACGTCTCGACGTATCGCCGCTGCCCTTCCGCGTAGATCGTGTCAAAGGCGAGCGACGACTTCCCGCTGCCGCTCGGCCCGGTCACGACGATCAATTTCCCCAGCGGCAGATCGAGATCGAAGCCCTTCAGATTGTTCTGCCGCGCGCCTCGCACCTCGATGCAATCGGGGCTCGGGACGACGGTGAGTGCTGGGCGTTTTTTGGGCATGAAAAAAAGGGCGCATACCATGCCGCTGCGCGCGCACTTTGGCAACCTGCGTGAATGCACGGCCAAGGCCCACTCGGTAAAAATGGGGCAGCGAGATGACGCGAGCGCAGGCGCGTTAGAAAGAGCGCGGACGCGGGCTCCGGCCCACAGCTACAAACCCCACCGCCCGGATTTGATCCCGCCTGCAGTCGCTGAGAACCGGGCGTTGACGGTCGTCCGGTCTTTCGCACTCGACAGCGCGGCGGTGCCGCTGTGAATTGCGCGCCCACTTTTCCAAGAAAAAAACATCATGCTCAGCGCAGGCATCGTCGGCCTTCCAAACGTCGGCAAATCCACCCTCTTCAACGCCGTCACCCGCACCCGCAAGGCGCAGGCGGCGAACTATCCGTTCTGCACGATCGATCCGAATGTCGGCGTGGTGATCGTGCCGGACTCGCGACTCGAGGTGCTGAGCAAAATCAGCGGCAGCAAGAAGCTCATCCCGGCGGCGATTGAATTTGTGGACATCGCCGGGCTCGTGAAAGGCGCGGCAGCGGGCGAAGGGCTCGGCAACAAGTTCCTCAGCGTCATCCGCGAAGTGAACGCCATCGTGCAGGTCGTGCGCTGCTTCGAGGACGCGGACATCCATCACGTCTCCGGCACCGTGGATCCGGTGCGCGACATCGAGATCATCAATACGGAGTTGATCCTCTCCGACCTCGCCGCGGTGGATAAGCGGAAGGATCGCCAGACGAAGGCCGCGCGCGGCGGCGACAAGGTCGCGAAGGCCGAGGTCGCGCTCTGCGAGAAGCTGATGCCGCACCTCGACGCGGGCAAACCCGCGACGACGCTCGAACTTTCGGACGACGAGAAAAAACTGATGCGCGAATTTTTCCTCCTCTCAGGAAAGCCGACCATCTTCGCGTGCAACGTGGCCGAGGCCGATCTCGGCGCGCTCGCCGAGGGACGCGACTGCGTGGCGAAGCCCTTTGTCGAGGCGGTGCGCGCGTATGCTGCGACGCATTTTGGCACCGAGGCGATCGTCATTTCCGCACAGATCGAGAGCGAACTCGGCGAACTGAGCGAGGCCGAGTCCAACGAATACCTCGCGGGCATCGGCGCAAAATCGAGCGGCGTGAGCGAACTCATCCGCGCCGTCTATCACCTGCTCGGCCTGCGCACCTACCTCACCACCGGCGAACAGGAGACGCGCGCATGGACCATCCGCGCCGGCGACAAGGCGCCCGCCGCCGCCGGAGTCATCCACACCGATTTCGAGCGCGGCTTCATCGCCGCGGAAGTCACGAACTACGAGGATCTCGTCGCACTCGGCTCATTTGCAAAGGCGCGCGAAGCCGGCAAGCTGCGCATCGAGGGCAAGGAATACGTAATGAAGGACGGCGACGTGGTGGAGTTCCGGTTCAACGTGTAGCGACGCGAATTCCCGCCGTTCACCGCAGCACCAGCACGGGGCATGGCGCGTGGCGCACGACGCGTTCGGCGGTGCTTCCGATCAGCGCGTGGATGAGCCCAGTGCGCCCGTGCGTGGTGAGAATGATGATGTCCGCCTTCAGCTTCTTCGCGGCGATCACGATCTCGTGGTGTGCGGTCCCTTCGCGAAGATGGAAGGACACTTTCGCGACGCCGCGGAAATCCTTCCGGGCGATTTTCTCCATGCCGGCGATCATTTCGCGGCGGAAGGCCTGCGGACGCGGAGGCAATATGATCGCCTCGCCTGCAAACGGCACGGTGGTGTTCAAAGGCTCAGTCACATGCAGGAGGCAGACCTCCGCGCGGAAGCGCGCCGCCCACTTGCGTGCGAAGTTCGCGGCACGAAGCGAGAATGCCGAGAAGTCCAGCGGCACGAGGATGCGCCGGATGTCCGCGTGTGCGGCCGGATCGGCGGCGTCCGGCGTGCGCCGCTTCCGAGTGCGTCGGCGTTCGCCGAGATGTCTCACGCGTGCCGCGGCGCCGCTCGCCGTGAGCCCGCCCGCGACTGCGCCGGCGGGCCCGGCGATGGCGGCGCCGAGTGCGGCGCCTAAAGCCGTTTCCACGATTCTCCGCCTTGCAGACTTGGGTTTCATTTGTGTGTTCATGGGATTGCCTCGTTGGTTGCTGTGTCACTCAAGATGTGGGCCTGCCGCCGCCATCGCAGGCGGCAAGATTTTCCCTCGCGCGCTCCAGAAGCCCGGCGACCTCGGCATCGCTCGTCTGGCCGAAGTCCTCGTACCATTCGCCGACTCCGTGGAAAGGCTCGGGCGTCATCAGCACCACAAAATCATCCACCTCCGCGCGCAATTCGCCGAATGTGGATCGCGCCGCGGTCGGCACGCCCACGATGAGACGCGCGGGGCGCTGCAAGTTCAGCGCGCGAATCGCCGCGCGCAGCGTCGCGCCGGTGGCCACTCCGTCGTCAATCAGGATGACGGTCCTGCCGGTCACGTCGGGTTCGGACTGACGGCCCCGGCAGGCGAGTTCGCGGCGTCTCAGCTCCCGCTCCTCGGCCTCCGCCACGGCATCAATCACCTCCTCCGAAATCCCCAGCCCGCGCACCACGTCCTCATTGAGGACACGAATGCCGCCGCTCGCGATCGCCCCCATCGCGAGTTCCGGCTGATCCGGCACGCCGAGTTTCCGCACGATGAACACATCGAGCGGCGCACGCAGCGCCGCCGACACCTCAAACGCCACCGGCACGCCGCCGCGCGGCAGCCCGAGCACGATGACGTCCGGCGCGTCCGCGTAACGCATCAATTCCCTCGCGAGGAGCTGGCCGGCTTCGGTTCGGTCTTTGAAAGTTTCCCTCATGGTGCGGCTCGTGTGCGTGACGGGTTGCGGTGGCACGAGAGCGTGCCTCAGCCTGCCGCGTGCCGGCACCTGTGCAAGTGCTGCCGAAACCAATCCGCTGCCTGCTCCGCTACGGCATCCAGTGCGCCGGGCTCCTCGAAGAGATGCGTGGCACCGGGGACAATCATCAGATCCTTTTCGCAGCACAGTCTTAAAAACGCGCGTTCGTTCAGCCGGACTACCTCGTCGTCGTATCCCCCCACGATCAGCAGCGTCGGCGATTCCACGCGGGCCAGTGCGTCGCCCGCCAGATCCGGCCGTCCGCCACGCGAGACCACTGCGCCGATCCGCCTGCCATACTCGGCGGCAGCCAACAGCGCAGCGCCGCCTCCGGTGCTCGCCCCGAAAAAGCCGATCCCGAGCGTGCGTGTCGCCGGCCGCAGGAGGAGCCAGCGGGTCACCTCTACGAGCCTGCCCGCAAGCAGCGGGATGTCGAAGCGCAGCCGCCCCGACATGCCGTCTTCCGCCTCCTCCTCCGCGGTCAGCAGATCGACGAGCAGCGTGGCATTGCCGGATGCGCGAATGGCGCGCGCGACGAACTGATTGCGCGGGCTGTGCCGGCTGCTGCCGCTGCCGTGTGCGAAGACCACGACCCCCTTCGCGGCTGCCGGGATTGCCAGTTCGCCATAGAGCGTCACGCCGTCGCACGGGATGCGGACCTCCGTGGCCGTCGCAGCGGGCGCAACTTTGTCTTCCTGGGTGATCATCGGTGGAATCCTTTCATCGTTTCGCCTTCATTCGTCCGGCCCGCCTTGCCATCGCCCGCCCGCGCTTCTTCGCCTTGGCGCGCGGCAGCGGCTCCCCCGAAATCCGCCGGCGGACGGATGTGGCAATGCCGCGTCCGTTTGCGTCCGGCTCCGGCTCCGGCGACGGTTCGGCCCTCTCGCCATTTCCGATCTCGGCGAGCGTCTCCGCGAGCTGGTGGCGTCCGGCGACTCGTGTCTGCAATTCCTCATTCTCCGGCTCATCCGCCTGCGAGAGAGCATCCGATTCCGCCCCTTGGATCGAGGAGACCGGCGCGAGTTTCACGGCGCGGATCGCGCCTCCCTTTTCGAGCCCCTCCTCCGCTTCCCTCGTGAAGCGCGTCCACGGCACGGCGCGCAGTCGCGCCGGCGGAATCCGCTTCCCGCTCTTCTCGCAGAAGCCGTAGGTGCCCTGGCGGATCCGGCGGATCGCCGAGTCCACCTCGTGAAGCGCATCATTTTCCCCGGACAAAAGACTCACGGCCAGGGTGCGGTCGGATTCATCAGTCGCACTGTCTGCGGGATCCATGCTGTGCGGCTCGATCGGCTCGGCGGCCGCCGCGAGCTTCAAGCGCAGATCATCCACGAGATGATCGCGCAATGCCTGAAGCGCCCTGGAGTGCCAGCGCCATTTTCGGGGAATGCTGCCCGCTGGCGTGCGGGCTGTGGGATGCGATTTCGTTTTCATGAATCGTCACTCCATTTTTTTTGCGCCTCCCGCAGCGGAGCCCTCGATCTGGATCTCATGCACGATCAGCGCCCGCCAGTCCTTGTCAGCTTCACGCGTGTGCTTTTCCAATTCGAGAAATGCCGCGCCCAGGCTTTCGCCCAGCGTGCTCCATTCGCGCCCGTCGCGGCAGGCCTTCGCGGACCAGAGCGGCCGATCCGGATCATATGAGATCCGACCATAGCACACCGAGAACCCTGCGCTCTCGATCCTGCCGGGGATGTCCGTCCAGTCGGGGTTGCTCATTCGGTCTCGCCTCCTTGGCTCGCGCCGTCTCCGTGCCTTTCTCCGAGGCACATCCTCACGGCCTCCCGCCAGTGTCTGCCGCGGCCAAATTTCCGATACGCCGCCTGCACGATATCCTCGACGGATCGGATCGCCCCCGAAGCGTCGGTGGGTTTCAGTTCGTTATTGATCGCGGTTTGCTGGAGGGGTTTTTTCATTGTGGAAAAGTTCAGTCGTTGATGCCCCACCAGCGCTGCACGCCGGCGGTCGGATAGGTGCCCGGTTCGAGCACGCCGCCACCGGCACCCGAGCTCCGCGGGAGCGCACGCACCGGAACCGCGTCCGCATGTGCAAGCCACAAATCCCTGCTGCACATCACCGGCGTCCCCTGCCTGCTCGCGATGCACTCGACCGAGGTGCACAGCGGCGCGGCCTCCCCGTCGGGCTCCATCCCCTCGGCGTGCAATGCGAGCAGTACCGGCCTCGTGTCCCCGCATCCGTTCACACACATCTCGATCCATGTGGCGACCCGCGCCGGCAGTTCCCGGTCGCCGCGAGCCGAGACCACCATCACATCGGCTCCCGAAGTTTCCATGAGGATGGCCGCATTGAATTCCGACGATCCGAGCATGCTGAAGCTCCACGAGCTTGCCATCACCGCGCGGCCGCAGCAGAGGCTGTTCGCGATGGAATCGAATGCCTTGCGGCAGCGGATCGCCGCGTCGAAGTCCTCATAGAAAAAAACGATCCTGCACGGAGTGCCGGAGCACGGTGTCTCCGCCTCCCTGTATCCGGTGCGGCGCGGCTGGGGGCTGTCTTGCATGCCTTCAGCGTATGCGCCGGGCCGTGTCTGCCAATTGGCACACAGTCCACTTCGCTCTCAGCCGCTGGCCGAGACCGCATCAGCCGATTTCCTACGGCCGTGTCAGCGGTGAAGTGATGGGTTGGTTTTCGAGTCCATCTGTTGTGACTGGTGAATAGTGAATAGTGACTGGTTCTCCGCTTTTCCACGGAACGATCAGGGATGGATACCAGTCACTTCTCACCAATCACCAGTCACACCGGTGAGCACACCCGCTGAACCCGTCACTTCACGGCTGGCGTCACGCGCCCGCCTGCGATTCATCGCCGGCCCACCGCGCCGCGAAATGAATGAGCGCCGTCGAGTTCCGGAGGCCGAGCTTTTCCCTGATGTGCCCCTGGTGGCAGCTCACTGTCTTCATGCTCAGGTGCAAGTCCTTCGCGATCTGCCGGCCATCCTTTCCCGCCCCGATCAGGCGGAGGACCTCAAACTCCCGGTCGGTCAGTTGTCCGATCGGCGAAGTCCTCGCCTTCGATTCCGGGCTGACCATGTGCTCCAGGATCGCAGCGGACATTTTTTCGCTCACATACACCTTGCCGGACAGCACCCGTTCGATCGCCGCCAGTATCTTCTCCGGCCCCTCCTGCTTCATGATGTAGCCGCGCCCGCCCGCCTTCAGCACGCGCTCGGCATACAGGGCCTCGTCGTGCATCGAGATCACGAGGACCGGCAGGCCCGGGCGGAATGAGTGAATGTCCTTGAGCAAATCCAGGCCGCTCTTTCCGGGCAGCCCGATGTCGGTCACGAGGAGGTCCGGTCGCAGCCGGCGGATTTCCTCAAGCGCCTTTGCCGCCGTATCCGCCTCGCCGCAGACGCAAAGGTCTGGCCGCTGCCGGATGATCCCCGCGAGTCCCTCGCGGAAAAGTGGATGGTCATCCACGATCAGGACTTTTTTCTTCGGCTGCGCCGGCTCTGGTTTCAGTTTTTTCGCCATGTCATTTCTTGGTTTGCAGAGCCGAGGCCGCGGTGGTGGAGATCGTGAAAGTGACCATGGTGCCGCCTGCGGGCCGCCTGCGGAAAACGAGCGTGCCGCCGATCACATCAGCGCGATAATTCATGATCCGCATCCCCATCCCTGTGTGCTTTCGGTCGTGCTTCGGCAAGCCCTTGCCATCATCGCCCACGGACAGCATCAGCCTGCCGCGCGAGTACGAAAGTGTGATCGTCACGTGCTTCGCGTGCCCGTGCCTGCACGCGTTCGACACCGCCTCCTGCGCGATCCGGTAAAGGTGCGTGGCCATCGCGGGATCGTGGATTCGCACCCGCTGGCGGACCGTCAGCCGGCACTGTGCCTTGAACAATTCCGAACTCCGCCCGGCGAGTTCGGTGAGTGCGGAGACCAGTCCCTTCGGGTCGGACACGACGGGATGCAGGCCGCGCGCGAGGCCGCGGGTGAGGGCCAGCGATTTGCTGAGATAGTCGGCGATGCGCGTGGCGGTGGCCGTCTCGGGCGAGGATTGCGACGCGAGATTTTTTTGCATCGCGAGGCTCAGGCACCAGATGCCTGCGAGCTGCTGCCCGAGGTCGTCGTGAAGGTCCCGCGCGATCCGCTCCCGCTCGGCCTCGCTGACAGCGATCACCTCCTCCTCGAGGCGCACGCGATCCTCCATCGCCTGCTTGAGCGCCTCGTTCGAGCCCTGCAGCGCCGCAGTGCGCGCGGCGACGCGCTTCTCGAGTTCGGCGTTCAATTTGCGAATCAACTCCTCCGCCTCCTTGCGCTCGGTGACATCCGACGAGGCGCCGAACCATTCGGTGATTTCCCCATTCGCATCCTTGAGAGGGATCGAACGCGAGACCGCCCAGCCCAGCGTGCCGTCCATGCGCCGGATCCGGTGTTCCAGCTCGAAGGTGCCCTTGTTCCGGGTGGCTTCTGCGATGGCCGCCATCACGCGCGGCCATTCCTCCGGGAGAATGTAATCATCAAGCCAATTGCGGTTTGGCGTTTCGGTGTTCGCGCGAGGATTCTTCCGGCTGTGGACTTCGAGCACTTCACGCCAATCCGGGCTCATGCGATACAGCACTTCCGAGGTGGCCGTCACCAGCGCGCGGAAGCGCTCCTCGCTCTCCCGCAGCGCCTTTTCAGCGTGCTTGCGCTCGGTGATGTCCAGCGTCACGCCAGAAAAGCGCACCGGCCTGCCGGTCTCGTCCGCGGTGGCGCGGCCTCGAGCCACGACCCAATGCACGGAGCCGTCGGGCCAGACCGTGCGGTATTCCACCTCGCTCTCCACCCGCGTCTCGATCGCGCGCATCGCGACGGCGTTCGCCCGCTCGCGGTCGTCGGGATGCATCGTGCTCATGAAGACCCCGTAGCTCGTCTCCGCGTCGGGCGGCAGGCCGGCCATCGCCTTGCAGCGCCCGTCCCACATCAGCCTGTTGTTCACCAGGTCCCAATCCCATGTGCCGAGGTCGGCCCCAGCGATCGCGAGCTGGAGTTTTTCGCGGCTTTCGTGCAGCGCCGCCTCGGCCCGTTTGCGTTCGGAAATGTCGTGCCCAATCGCCGTGACGGCGACCACCCGATCCCCGTCCATGATGGGGGAAATCGTGAGTTCCATCGCGACGAGCGATCCGTCCTTGCGCCGGCGGAGGGTTTCATGCGGCACCACCGTCGTGCCGCTTTTCGCTGTCAGCAGGTTCCGCTCGAATTCCGCACGCTGCTCGTCCGGCACAATGACCGAGATGTGTTTGCCGATGATTTCCGCCGGGCTGTAGCCGAGGAGTTTTTGCGCGCCGGGATTCCACGACTGGATCACTTCATCGAGCGAGTAGCTGATGATCCCATCCTGCGAAGACTCGACGATGGACGCGAGGTAGGCCGTGTTGACGCTTCCTGCCCGGAGCGCCGTGACGTCCTCGATCGCGCTCAGGAACAATCCGGCGCGTCCCTCGGCATCATGGAGCCGTCCGGTGGTCATCTGCACCTGGGTCACCGTCCCGTTTCTCGCGGCCAGCCGCAGGTCGGTGGCGACCGTGGCCCCGGCGCGGCGGACCGTCCAAAGGTGATCGAGGAATTTTTTCCGATCCGCCTTCTCGACGTAAACGACGAACGGCTTGCCGATGCCGCAGGCCCGCTTCACGCCCAGCAAAGTCGTCGCTGCCGCGTTGATTTCCCGGATGCATCCGTGCGCGTCGAACGTCAGGTAACCCATCGGCGCCTGCTCATGCAGTTCCAAAAAGCGCTGGTGGGAAATCTCAAGGTTCGCGTGCGCCTTCCGCAGTTCCTCGTTCTGCATTTCCACCAGATTCCGCTGCTGCTCCATCTCGTCGGGGAGACCGGGCGGCGGCGCAGTGCGCGTCTCCGCCGGGACCAGCCGTTTGCCATTCTTCGCGCGCGGAGGCTTCATCTCAATGTGGGCCGTGTTTGCGAACCGCCGTTGCCCGGTTTTCTGACGGCTCCACAACGCGCGCCGGAAAACCGTTGGGCGGTGTTTGGGAGCTTCATAGGGAACGGATCATCCATTGCGATTTCCATGCTCACTTGCCCCCGCTCGCGTCCTGCAGCGCGGGCAATATCCAGTCCGTGTCGTTCTCCGGCGTCGCAAGGCGAGAGGCATTCAGGAGCAGCGTCTTGTGGCCGACGAGTGGAAACGAAACTGGTGAAGCCTTGTCCGCCTTGGGGGGAGACGCCTTTGCGCGAGGAGACTTTTTCATGCCCGTGGCCGGCGAGCGTGACCCCGCACACGAGATAACGCAAGCGAACGACCTGCAGCGCAAAGTCCTCTTTTGAATTTGAAAGCCATGAAACCAAGAATGATCGAGTGGCCTTCCATCTCCATCCGCGCCGCCTGCCGCTCCGGGCCGAACGGCGTCTTCGGACTGAGCCTGCCGCCGTCACGATCGTCTTCAACTGCGCGGAATTCCAGCACGTGTAACTTCGCCCGAGGCTTGCACGTCTCGCGTTGTGCGGCAACTTCACCATCCTCGCGGTGCTCGAGTCCCCGCGATTTTCCATCCGCACTTCATCCATGAAAAAAACCACCCTCATCCTTGCCTGTTCCGCCGCAGTTTTCCTCGCACTGCCATCCCACCGATCGCGTGCGGACGGGGCGGCGAAGAACGGGGCCGCCGAGGAAATTTTCAAGCGGGCCGACAAGAATGGCGACGGCAAGGTCACGCCGGATGAACTGCAAAACGCGGAGCTGTTCGCAAAGTTCGACACGAACAAGGACGGCGTGATCACCTTCGAGGAGGCGAAGCCAGTCCTGGAGGCCATGGCCGCGGAACGCGCGCGCCTCGCCGGCGCCGCAAAGGCCGACGGCCCGCTGCGAAGGAAGCTCGGCGATGTCGTGCAGAAACTCACAGACAAGCGCACATGGCCCTCCACGCCGCCCGCGGCATCCCCGGCGGGCGCGGAGGAAAAGCCGCTCATCATCGGCGCGAAGCAGATCAAGCCCGGCGACGCGGGTGTCGGACGGCAGGTGCCGGACGTGGCGTTCAAGACACTCGACGGAAAGGCGCACAAGCTCAGCGAATGGAGCGGCAAGCGCGGAGTGGCGTTTGCCTTCACCAGCACGACGTGCCCGGTGAGCAAACGCTACGCTCCGACCCTCGCGCGGATCGAAAAGGAACTCGCATCGCGCGATGTCGCGCTCGTGCTCGTGAATCCCTTCGCGAGTGAGAAGGCGGAGGATGTCGCGGCGCAGGCGAAGGCAGCCGGCTTCACCGCGCCGTATGTGCTCGATGCGGACAAGGCCGTCGCAACCGCACTCGGCGCACGCACGACGACCGAGATCTTCCTCGTGGATGCGAAGCGCACGCTCATCTACCGCGGCGCGCTCGATGACCAGTACGGCGTGAGCTACAACCTCGACGCGCCGCGCGAAAATTACCTGCTCGATGCGGTGAACGCCCTGCACAACGGCGTTCGTCCGACGATAGCCGCCACCGAGGCACCGGGCTGTGAACTCGATCTTCCTGCGACGAAGACAGCGGCCACGCAGGTCACCTATCACCGCGATGTCGCGCGCATCCTCCAGCAGAACTGCGTGCAATGCCACCACGGGAAAGGCATCGCTCCATTCGCGCTCGACGACCTCGCCGACGTGACGGATCGCGCGAAGACCATCAGGCGCGTGATCGAAAGCCGCACGATGCCGCCGTGGTTTGCATCGCCCACGCCCGAGGGACAGCCGAATCCGTGGGCGAACGATCACTCGCTCTCCGCGCGCGACAAGACCGACCTGCTCGCGTGGCTGAACTCCTCGGATCGCCCTCTCGGAAATCCCGCGGACGCACCCGCGCCGCTGAAATTTTCCAGCGAGTGGAGCATCGGAAAACCGGACTTCATCGTGCAGCTCACGAAGCCATTTGCGATCAAGGCCGAGGGCGTCATGCCGTATCAAATAGCGCTCGTGGAGACGACGCTGACCGAGGACAAATGGGTGAAGGCCTACGAAATCATCCCGACCGCGCGCGAGGCCGTGCATCACGTCATCGTGAGCGTCCACGAAAAGGGCGCGCGCATCCGCGGCGGCGGCGACGAGGGTACCGGCGGCTATTGGGCAGCCTACGTGCCGGGCAACAGCTCGCGCATTTATCCCGAAGGCTTCGCGCGCAAGCTTCCCGCAGGCTCGACGGTGAGCTTCCAGATTCACTACACGCCGAGTGGGAAGGCCACGCAGGATCAGCTCCGCATGGGGCTCGTCTTTGCAAAGGAGCCGCCGCGCTTCGCCATGCACAGCGCGGCCATCGCGAACCACAAGATCAGCATCCCGCCCGGCGAGGCGAACCATACCGAGGTCGGCCAGCGCCCCGTGCCCGCCGACATGAATGTGACCGCATTCATGGCGCACATGCACGTCCGCGGAAAGGCGTTCCGCTACGAGCTGATTTCCGCGGATGGCAAGAGCGAGACGCTGCTCGACATCCCGCGCTACGACTTCAACTGGCAGCTCCGCTACGAGCTGAAGGAACCGCGCGTGATCCCGCGCGGCAGCACGGTGAAAATCACCGCCGTGTATGACAACAGCACCGCAAACAAGGCGAACCCCGACCCGACGAAGACCGTGCGCTGGGGCCAGCAGACCTACGACGAGATGATGATCGGCTACATCGAATACTTCACGCCGATGCCGGCCGCGAAGACGATCTCGACGCGGTAGCAGACGTGATGCGGACACTCCTGTCCGCACGATGAATCACTCCGCAAGCGGGACTGCTCGCAAGCGCAGTGGCCCCCTCGGGGCCAGACCCCGCCTACTTCACCGGCATCTTCAGCATCTCGTCGAAGAGCTTGGTGAACTCCCCGCGCACCTGCTGCTCCTCGCCGAGTTCCTTCCGGAAAAAATCGTAGCGCAGCCGCACGTTTGCCTGCTCGATGTCACTCTGCGAAACCGTCCGCAATGCGGTCATGAACTCCTTCACGGCGAGCGAGCGATCCGTCTTGATCCTGCCCTTGCCGCTGAGCGCCTCGTCGAATCTGTCGAGCGGTTTGCGGATCGCGGGATTGTTGTGCCGCGACGCATTCACGCCGCCGGTGCGCGCCATCTCGCGGATCAGCGCGGCGAGGTCGTGCGTGCGTGCCTTGATGCGCTCGATGGTTGCGTACTCCTCGTTGTACGCCGGCCACACGATGGGCTGCCACTGCTTCGCGCTGTCGAGCCGGTATCCGAAGCGGCGCACCTTCGGCGCAGCGCGCCCGCTCAGCCCGTCCATGTCGCGCATGGTGAGATACGTCGCGACGCCGATCACTTTTCCGCTCTTGAGATGCACGATCGGGCTGCCGCTGTTGCCGGGGACGAACTCGGCGCTGACCTCGATCAGGTTCGGCCCGATGCCGACGAGTTTGCCCACGAGTGGCTTGATCACGCGCGCGCCCTCGGGATTTCCGAGCACGACGACTTCGTCGCCGATGGCCGCGTTCTTTTCCACCTCGAGCATCATGTCCATCGTCTTCGTGTCGGAGAGGAGTTGGAGGCTCAGGATGTCGTGCCCGACGGCACCGGCGGCCTGGCCGACTTTGATGAGCGACTGATCGAGCAGCGTGAGCTTCACGCCCGGATGCCCCGCGACGACGTGCTGGTTCGTGAAGACGAATTTCTGGCTGCCAAACATGCACGCAAAGCCGCTGCCCGCCCCAGCCTTGTCCTCCACGAAGACGAGACTGCCGCTGTAAGTTTTCACAAGTTCCGCGACCTGCTCATCCGTCGTCGCGGCGTGCAGCGGCAGGGGGAAAATGCAAGCGCCAAACAGGAGCAGCGCTGCGGCGACTCTGGGGAGGACGCTGGGCATGATTCAGGGGTGAGGCTTGAGAATTGAGAGGCGGAAAAGCGGACGCTTGCGCTTCATTTTACAAAGCACGCCGCGGGTGAAAGCGCCACAAAAAGCGTTGCGCTCGCAACGCGTCGTCGCACCACCTCTCAACACTCAACCTTCATCTCTCAACCGCTCCCATCACACCCACATCCCGTCCGGCAGCACGGCCCCTTTTGGAATGACGACGATCCCGTCGCGCACGTACCAGAGCGGCTTGTCCGTTCCATCGCTCCAGCGGACCGGCGGGCCGTCACAGTTTTCTCCCTTGCCGTCGGGCGTGATGACCACGCCGTTCCCGACACGCGCGTTCTTGTCCACGATCGCGTGATCCACGACGCAGTTCGAGCCGATGCCCAGCGGCGGCTCCCCATCCCTCGCGGGACGCAATTCCTCGTAGTAGTCCGCCCCCATGATGATGCTGTTTTTGATCGTCGATCCGCTCTTGATGATGCTGCGCAGGCCGATGACCGCTCGATCGATGTTCGCATCGCTGATGATGCAGCCGTCGCTGATATTTGCCTGCCGCACCGTCGCGCCGTTCACCTTGCTGCCGGGCAGGAAGCGCATGTGCGTGTAGATCGGGGCGGTCGCATCGAAGAAGCTGAACGGCGGCAGCGGATTTGTCAGCGCAAGGTTCGCATCGAAGAACGCGCGGATGGTGCCGATGTCCTCCCAGTAGCCTTGGAAAATATGCGCCTGCACGCGGTATTTTCCGAGCACCTCGGGGATCACATGCTTTCCGAAGTCCATGTGCTGGTTCGCCAGCGCCTCACGCAGTGTCTCGCGGTTGAAAATGTAAATGCCCATCGAGGCCTGGTAAAGTTCGTCATCCTCTGCGCGCCCGAGTTCCTTCAGCAGCGCGGGCGGGATGCGCAGGCTGTCGAGCACCGCGGGATCATTCGGCTTTTCCACAAAGCGCGTGATCGTGCGCGCGGTGTCCGTGTGCATGATTCCGAACTCCGTCGCATCCTTCCGCGCGACGGGGATCGTCGCGATCGTCAGCTCCGCATTTTTTGCAATGTGCTGCTCGAGCATCCGGCGGTAATCCATCCGGTAGAGCTGATCACCGCTGAGGATCACGTAGTAGTCGAACGGCCCGTTCAGAAAATCCGGGAGATTCTGCCGCACGGCGTCCGCCGTGCCCTGGTACCAGTTCGAGTCACCCGGCGTCTGCTGCGCCGCGAGGATCTGCACGTAGCTGCGCGAGAACTGATCAAACTTGTATGTCGCGTGAATGTGCCGGTGCAGCGAGACGCTGTTAAACTGCGTGAGCACGTAGATGCGGCGCAGCCCGGAGTTCAGGCAGTTCGAAATCGGGATGTCCACGAGCCGGTATTTTCCCGCGAGCGGGACGGCGGGCTTGGATCGTTCTTTCGTGAGCGGAAACAGCCGCGAGCCCGCGCCACCACCCATGATGATCGCCAGCGTCTTTTCTGTCACGGCAGGCCAGTTGAAGTTGGAGTCGAGTCCCATGCGGCAAGGCTAGGCAGATTGCGCCCCGCGAGGGAAGCCGCTAAAATTTGGCGGATTGCAGCCCGCTGTTGCCATCACCCGAGCCGCACGCGTAAAAGGAATATTCATGGCCGACCTGAAGCACCTGCTCGCAAACAACCGCAAGTGGGCGGACGAAATCAAAAGCCGCGATCCGGATTTTTTCCGCAACCTCGCGGGCATCCAGAGCCCCGACTACCTGTGGATCGGCTGCTCGGATTCACGCGTGCCCGCAAACCAGATCACCGGCCTCTCGCCGGGCGAGGTCTTTGTGCACCGCAATGTCGCGAATGTCGTCGTGCACACCGATCTGAATTGCCTCTCGGTCATGCAATTCGCCGCCGATGTGCTCAAGGTGAAGCACATCATCGTCGTCGGCCACTACGGGTGCGCCGGCGTGCTCGCCGCGCTGAAGGGGCACCGCTTCGGGCTCGTGGACAACTGGCTGCGGCACATCCAGGACGTGCGCCACAAGCACGCCGCACTCATCGAGCAATCGCCCGCCGAGCAGCAGCATGACACGCTCTGCGAACTGAACGTGATCGAGCAGGTGCTGAATGTCGGCCAGACCACCGTCGTGCGCGACGCATGGGAGCGCGGCCAGCAGCTTTCCATCCACGGCTGGATCTACGGCCTGCATGACGGACTGCTGCGCGATCTGAAAATGACGGCGACAAACGTGGACGAACTCGATCGCGCCTACCGCGACGCCATCGCCGCGATTGCGTAGGGTGCGGGCGCATGATTGAATGGGGCTCTCATGAACCCCGAGCAGCAGCAACTGCGGAGCACCCTCGCCAGTGCAGCGGGCATCGTCGGATGGGTTTTGTTCGTCGTCGCGGCAGTGCTCGCCTTTTCACTTCGGCATTCGCTGCGCACGGAGAAGGCTGCGTTTGAATCCGAAAGGAAACTGCGTGAATCGGAAAAATCAGCGCATGAATCGGAGAATGCCGCGCTGAAATCCGTGCAGACCGAACTCGAATCAGCAAAGACAGCGCGGGAGTCGGAGAAGGAGGCACTGGATAGAAGGACGCTCGAACTCCTAGCCAAGATGGCCGATCAAGATTTCCGCCTGCAACAATCGAACGAAAAGATCGAACAGCTTGCGACCGCCGTCGCGGTGTCCGGCAAACATGATTCGGAAATGCCTGCCCATCCGTGGATGTGGCAGAGGACGGAACAGGAAGGCAAGCGCTTCATCGGGCGTGACGGAGTCGCGCGCATCAGGGCGATGTTGAAGAATGCGCCGGCTTTCGACGTGGAAATCGGCTGCGTCCAAGGCGACGCCGATTCGGTCGCAATCGCGGAAGAACTCGGCGTGGCGTTCGATGCGGCTGGATGCAAAGTCCGCGAGTTCGTCCGCCACGCTGCCCCGCCAACAAAACTGCGCGGCGTCTCCATCCACAGCAAACCGAAGTTTGACGATGTGCTGGGCGACATAGTCGGACAGATTTTCCGCGAAGTCTCGCAGGAGAAAAACCAGTGGGTCGGCAAGGATGATCTCGGCCCGTCCAAGCCCGGCAAGCCGGAACCGGACATCAGGATTTTCGTCGGCCCGAAATAGCGGGCGCCCTCGTCCGTGGCTGCGACGCCCTCGTCGCATGATGTTGCAGAGGCGCCCCGCCTCCGCCGCCCCTCTGCGACGAGCTTCGGTGTTGCCGAGCGCGCGACGACACCACTACGGTCGCGCGCTCATGCCGACGCGATTTTTCAACACCTACAGCCGACAGCTCGAAGAGTTCCGCCCGCTCGATCCGGCGGGCAAACGCGTGAAACTCTACACGTGCGGGCCGACGGTCTATAATTTCGCGCACATCGGAAATTTCCGCGCCTACGTCTTCGAGGATCTGCTGCAGCGGCATCTCGAAGCGCGCGGCTTCGAGGTCGAGCGCGTGATGAATCTCACCGACGTGGACGACAAGACGATCCGCGGCTGCCGCCAGCTCGGCGTGCGGCTCGCGGAGTTCACGCAGAAGTTCAAGGACGCGTTCTTCGAGGATCTCGGCACGCTGCGGGTGAAGCGTGCGCAGCATTTCCCCGCCGCGACGGATTACGTCGCGCAGATGATCGAGATGATCCGCGTGCTGGAGCAAAAGGGCATCGCGTATCAGGCCGAGGACAAGTCGCTCTATTTTCGCCTCAGCAAATTCCCCGAATACGGAAAGCTCGCGCACCTGAACCTCGACGAGTTGCGCCCGAGCGGGCGCGTGGCGAGCGACGAATACGAGAAGGAGAACATCGGCGACTTCGCGCTGTGGAAGGCGTGGGACGAGAATGACGGCGACGTAAAATGGGATTCGCCGTGGGGCCCGGGCCGCCCCGGCTGGCACATCGAGTGCAGCGCGATGGCGACGGCCCTGCTCGGCCCGGAGATCGACATCCACTGCGGCGGTGTGGATAACATTTTTCCGCACCACGAGGCGGAGATCGCACAAAGCGAAAGTGTGACCGGCAAGAAGTTCGTGAACTACTGGCTGCACTGCGCGCACCTCATGGTCGAGGGGCAGAAAATGTCGAAGAGCGCGCAGAATTTTTATACGCTGCGCGATCTGCTCGCGAAAGGCTGGACCGGTCGCGAAATCCGCTACGCGCTCATCACGGTGAACTACCGGCTGCCGCTGAACTTCACCTTCGACGGCCTCGCCGCCGCACGGAGCGCACTCGGGCGGATTGATGAATGGGTTGCGAGGCTCGAAGAGTTTCAAACGCCTGCTGCAAGCCGCGCTCCGAGTCTGCCCTCTCCCGCGGAGCAGTCGAACCTCAATGTGGTTCCGACCGCATCCGCTGGCGAAAAAATGCAGTTGCTGGATTCTCTTGCGCGCAGTGTGGACGACGACGCAAAGAGCCGGGCAGACAAGTTGGTTGCCATTTTTTTTGAGTGCCTTGACGAAGACCTGAACATCAGCGGCGCGATGGGCCGACTTTTCGATCTCATCCGTGATTCCCACCGCGCGCTCGACTCAAATGTGATCACCCAGGCGACCGCCGTCGCAATTCTCGAAGCCTGGAAGCGGATCAATTCCGTGCTCACACTCGAACGCGAGGCGCACACGCCGTCGCCCGAGGTGCTCGCGCTCACCGAGGAACGTCAGATCGCACGCACCAGCAAGCAGTGGGGAGAAAGCGACCGCCTGCGCGACGACATCGCCGCCCACGGCTGGATCGTGAAGGACACGAAGGAAGGCCCGAAGCTTTCGCCAAAGGCGTAGCTCTTCTGACCGTTCGACACACGCGCCGGGATCGCATTGCGGATGATCTGCCTCGGGTAGGGTAGGCGTCCCGCCTGCCGTGTTCCGCGTCCCGCGGAACACCGGGCGGACGTCTCTGCGCGTTCATCTCCAAAAGGACGTCCCTCGTGATCCGATGGTCCACGCGAGACGCGCGAACTGGCTGGGGGGACGCCCACCCT
>JBBRYC010000069.1:0-35657 GCA_038238025.1 Chthoniobacterales bacterium | reverse complement strand
GACGTCGCAAGACCGCCACAGCAGGACACGCCCTCCGCAAAGGAACGCAAGCAGACGTCCGATGCATCCGGCGGGGCGCCGGACGCTGCACGCGGGGCGCGTGCGCTCCCCGATGCACGCAAGTCTGCCAATCACGCCATCCGCTTCGTTCTGCTCTCGCCGATTCGCCACGAGGATTTGCGCGCGATGCGCCCCGGCCTGCCCGACCCGACGGAGCACAACAAGCTGCTGGAGCAATACACGAAGGCTATCAAGGAACTCGCGAAGGAGCGCGGGGCGAGGTTTGTGGATGCCGGAAAGATTGTCCTGACCGGCGAATTTCATCGGGATGCCACCACCGGCGAATTCCAGCGGCAACTGAGCGTTCCCTTCGACGTCATCGAACCGCTACTCTCCACGGGCGAACTCCTGAGCATCCAGCGGCGGCCTGTTACAGACAACGGCATCCATCTGCATGAGGAGGGCTACCGGGCGCTTGCGCTCTTCGTCGGCAGCGCCCTCGGCTGGACGGGGAAGCATCTTGAAGACTTGAAGCGCGAATTGGCCGCCGCCAAAAACGGAACATCCCCTCTCCGGACCGCCGTCATCCGCAAGAACGAACTCTTCTTCCACCGCTGGCGACCGGCGAATGAGACCTACCTCTTCGGCTTCCGCAAACGCGAGCAGGGAAAGAACGGCGCGGAGATCCCGATGTTCGACCCGCTCATCGAAAAGGCCGAGGCCGAGATCGAGCGGCTGAAGAAAGGCGGGACGGCGAGTGCTCAGTCCTCAGTGCCCAGTGCTCAGTCGGCGCAATCCGCGATCAAACAACCACCCGCGCCGGACGCGAAGAAATCTGAAATCCTAAATCCCAAATCTGAAATTCCCTCGTTCACTCTCGCCGATGGACTCGAAATTTCCCTCTGGGCCGAGAACCCGCTCCTCGCCAAGCCCACGGAGATGAATTGGGACGCGCAGGGCCGCCTGTGGGTCGCCAGCAGCGCGATGTATCCGATGATCGCACCCGGCCAGGTCGCGTTCGACAAAATCATCATCCTCGAAGACCCCGGCCACACGGGCAAGGCCACGAAGAGCACCGTCTTTGTGGACGGGCTGCTCATTCCCACGGGCGTCGCGCCGGTGCTGGTGGAGGGGGAAAGTGCTCAGTCCTCAGTGCCCAGTGCTCAGAAAAGCCGGACGGGCACACTTTCCCCACTGAGCACTGACGCACTGAGCACTGGGCACTCGCGCCCCGCGCGCTGGGGCTGCTACGTCGGCCAGAGCACTGAACTACTCTACTTCGAGGACACGGATGGCGACGGCAAGGCCGACAAGAAGCGCATCGTCTTCAGCGGATTCGGCACCGAGGACACGCACCACATTGTCCACACCCTGCGCTGGGGGCCGGATGGGCGGCTCTATTTTTCGCAGAGCGTTTACATCCACACGCATATCGAGACGCCCTGGGGCGTCGTGCGGCTGAACAGCGGCGGGACCTTCGCCTACGACCCGCGCACCGAGCGCGTGGAAGTCGTGCAGCGCGGCCTTTGGAATACCTGGGGCCACGCGTGGGACCAGTGGGGCCAGTCCTTTCACACCGATGGCGCGGGCAGCAGCGGCATCTCGTGGGCGTGGCCCGGCGCGACGTTTGCGCCGTTCGAGGGCGCGCGACGTACCATGGCGAGCATCAGCCCCGGCAGCTACCCGAAGTTCGCCGGCCTCGAGCTCATCTACAGCCCGCACTTCCCTCTCGACTGGCAGGGCAGCGCGGTGACGTGCGACTTCCGCGCGCACAAGATCGTGCATTTCAATATCAACGATCTTGGGCAGGAGTCAGGAAAGACTCCCGCCGCGAACCTGACTCCTGACCCCCGACCCCTGACTCCTGACTCCTCTCCCAAATCCGGCTACATCACCGAGCAGCTCCCCGTGCTCGTGCAGACGAGCGACGCGACCTTCCGCCCCATTGACGTGAAGCTCGGCCCCGACGGCGCGCTCTACATCGCCGACTGGAGCAACCCCATCATCAACCACGGCGAAGTGGACTTCCGCGACCCGCGCCGCGACCACGAGCACGGCCGCATCTGGCGGCTGAGTGTGAAAGGCGGCGCGGCGGTGAAGTGGGAGAGTCTGGTGGGAAAAAGGACGGAGGAGCTGTTTGGCAAGCTGTTGAGCGAAAATCTTTGGGAGAAGGATCAAGCGAGGAGCCTGAATCGAACGCAAGACACTCAAGAGATCCGGAAGTGGGCGGAAACGATTACGGAGCCAAAGCAGAAGGATATTGCTGAGTACGAAACGGCCCTCGCCATTTACCCTTCACCCTGGGGCAGCGCTTTGCGGGAGATGGAGGTAAGTGGCCTCGGAGGAAAATTGTCCGATTCTCGAAAGAGAGACCTTATGGCCTTAAGTCTGGTTTTCTTTCGTGTGTCTCAATTCAACGATGCTGGGATTCGTGCAGCATTTGCGCAGATGGGTCCTCCATTTCAATGGGGTGGTATCGTTATGTCGGGCATCAACGACCCGAACCCTCGCGTCCGCATCGATGCCATGCGCACCCTCGCAAGAATCCCGAATGTCGGAAGCGCCTCGCTCATCCTCGACGCCGCGGTGAATGCGCCGAAGGACGATCCGTATTACGAATTCGCCGCGTGGCTTTCCATCAACGACCTCGCGCCGCAAGTCGCCGAGTGGGTGGAAAAGAATTCCGCCGACACCGCGTCCGCAGCCAACGCCCCGAATGCCGGACAGCATGCATCGGGGAGCGCACGCGCCCCGCGTGCAGTTCCCGGCGCCTCGCCGGGAACACCGGACACCGCGAGCCGTCCGAATTCCAAGCAAGCTCCAACCGGGAGCGCGAAAACGTCCGATGCGTCCGGCGGGGCGCCGAACGCTGCAGGCGGGGCGCCCGCGCTCCCCGATGCAGCCAAGTCCCGCGACGCGAAAATTTCCCTCGCCCTGCAATCGCTCCCGCCCGAGACGAGCGGCCCGCTCCTTGCCAAAATCCTCGCCGCCCGCCTGCTGCCACGCGACGGCTCCGGGCCGTGGATCGATCTCATCGGCACCGCGGGCGGCCCGGGCGAACTCCGCCTCCTGCTCGACGCCCTCCTCGCCGCGACCACGCCCGACGGCGAAAAACCCAAGCCGCTCGCCGACGCGAAGCACCGCTTCACCACGCCCGACGCCAACCGCCGCGCCGCCGCCGCCCTCGTCGCCGCCGCCCGCCGTGGCGTGAAGCCCACGGGTGTCCCGCTCGGGGACTGGCGGTTCTATTTCTACGCACCGGAGGAAGCGCTTCCCGACATCATCCGGCTCGCGGGCCTGTGGAAGGAAAACGTGAACAACGCCATCGGCGCACACATGCACAGCGATGCCGATCCCAAGCTGCTCGATGCCTGCTTCGAGACCCTGCGCGTGCTCGGCACCGCCGAAGCCGCCATGGACGTCGCCGCGTATCTGGGTGTGAACCTCGACGGAAAGGCCGACCAAATCTACGTCGAGAAAGCCTCCGCAAAAGCCAGCCCCGCCCTGCGCCGCCGCGCCCTCGTGGCGCTCGCGACGTTGCGCCCCGCCGAGGCAATGAAACAACTGCGCGGCGTCCTCCAGGAAACCGGCGAGCGCGACCAGCAGCCGCTTTGGCGCGACCTTTTCGCCAGCGCGCCGTTCCTCCAAAACTTCACGCAAAAGCTCCCCGACGGCCTGCCGCCAGCGTCCTACGTTTCCGCCCTCCGCGTCGCGCGCGAGATGGGCCGCAAAGCGCAGCCGCTCGTGGCGAAGCTCGCGCCGCTCGTCGGCGAAAAAGCCGCCGACACCGCACCCGCCGACTACGCGGACCTCGCCGCGCGTGCGAAAAAGGACGGCGATCCCGTCGCCGGCGAAGCGATGTATCGCCGCACGGCGAGCGCCTGCACGACGTGCCACGCCATCGGCGGAGCCGGCGGCAAGCTCGGCCCGGACATGACGAGCATCGGCGCGAGCGCACCGCTCGACTACATCGTCGAGAGCATCCTGAACCCCGCCGCGAAAGTGAAGGAAGGCTACCACGCGTTTTCCTTCACGATGAAGGACGGCACGGAAGCCATTGGCATCCCGTCGCGCGAGACCGCGCAGGAGCAGTTCATCCGCACCCTCGCCGGCGAGCAGGGCCTGCCCAAGGCAAACATCGTTTCCAAAAAAATCGCCGAGGGCGGCGCGAGCCTCATGCCCCCCGGCCTCACCGCCGCATGGACCGACCGCGAGCGACTGAACCTCTACGCATTCCTCGGCGAACTCGGTCGCCCCGGCCCCTTCGATGCGAGCAAGAACAATGTCGCCCGCGTGTGGCAGCTCACGGATTCAGGAAAAGTGGACGGCGCGCTGAAGCCCGAAGCCGCAGCGTCCACTCCGTCCATCCCGTCCACCGTCCCCGCCATCTACGCCTACACCCTCGTGGACGGACGCCTCACGAAGGAGCTGCTCGCCGAGAAAATCGCGATGCTCCAGCCGAAGAACGAAGCCGTGCATCTCACCGCGCGTTTCCAATCCGCGACCGCGGGAAAGACGAAGCTGAACCTCACCGGCATCCGCAAAGCCTGGCTCGACGGCCAGCCCCTCGCCATCGCGAGCGAGCCGTCGCCGAGCGTGGAGATGAGCGCAGGCGCGCACACATTCACCATCGAGGTGGATGCAAAGTCGCCGCCCGAAGTCCTGCGCATCGAGTCGCCCGCCGTGTCCTTCCTCGGGGACTGAACCTCGTAGCCGCGCTTGTCAAAGCGCGGGCACGCATTTCTCACCGTCTCTCGATCAGCCCGCGCTTTGATAAGCGCGGCTACGGAAAAAGCCCTCTCGCCCCGTGGCACGGGCCTCGCTTAACGTGCGGGTTCAGCCCGCATGAGTCTCCGTGTCGCCATCTGCATCACCACGCACAATCGCCGTGCGGAGCTGGAGCGCACCCTCGCGCAAATCGCGACGCTCACGCCGCCCCCGGACGAACTGCTCATCGTCGCCGACGGCTGCAACGACGGCACTGTGGAATTCCTCCGTGGAAAATTTCCGAGTGCGGACGCCGCGGCAAGTGTGCCACGAACACTCCTGTCCGAAATGCCCGCGTGCGGACAGAAATGTCCGCACCACGTCATCATCCACGAGCAGGGCCGCGGCTCCATCCCCTCGCGCAACGAGATGGCGGCAGCGACGACGTGCGACATTTTTCTGAGCCTCGACGACGACAGCTACCCGCTGGAGCCCGACGCCATCGCGCGCATCCGCGAACTGTTTGAAAAAGACGCACGGCTCGCCGTCGCGGCGTTCCCGCAGCGCACGGACGAAAATCCCGCAACGCTCACCGCACCCGATTTCGGTTCGGCGAAATTCATCGGCAGCTTCGCAAATTCCGGCGCAGCGATCCGCACATCGGCCTTCCGCGAACTTGGCGGCTACCCGGATTTTTTCTTCCACGCCTACGAGGAGCCGGACTTCGCGCTGCGCTGCGTGAGCGTAGGCTGGCAAGTGCGCTTCGAACCGTGCGTGACGGTGCGGCATCACTTCACCTCGCTCGGGCGGAATGAAATCCGCACGCACCAGCGCCACGCGCGCAACGAGCTGTGGAGCGTCCTGCTGCGCTGCCCCATGCCGCAACTCCTCGCCGTCGCGCCCTTCCGCGCATGGCGTCAATTTTTCTACGCATGCAAACGCGGCTGGTCCTGGGTCTGGCGTGAGCCGCGCTGGTGGTGGCAGTGCCTCGGTGGCATCGCGCGCTGCCTGCGCGCACGGCGCCCACTCGCATGGCCGCGCTACCGCGCATGGATGCAGCTCGTCCGCGCGCCGCTCACGGACGCCGCAGAATGGGATACGAGATTCGGAACACAATGAGGATTTCCTTTTCCGCGACGAACCCCTGCCACATGTGGCCGACTGCGCGCGCGGTCGCACAGGATGGCGTGCTCGGGCTCTACTACTCGGGCTATCCCGCATGGAAAATCGCGGAGGCAGACGCCGCGCAACTGCGCTGCTCCAGCTTCCGCACGAACATCGTGTACGGCCTGCTGAAATACGCACCCGCCGCGCTGCGACCGAGTTCGCGGCGACTTTTCCTGTGGCAGGATCACGGCTTCGACCGCTGGGTCGGCTCGCACCTGGAGTCGTGCGATTTCATCCACGCGATGCCCGGCCAGGCGCTGCACACATTCCGCGCAGCGAGGAAGCTCGGCATCCGCACGGTGCTGAATCACGCGACCGGCCCGGCGCGCGAATGGGTGCGCATCATGCAGCCCGAATACGAGCGCGTCGGAATGAAACTCGAAAAGGAATGCCCGTATGACGCCGCGTACTTTGCACGCGAAGACGAGGAGTATGCGCTCGCCGATTTCCACTGCGCGGCGTCCACCGTCGTGCGCGATCAGCTCGCCGCCAGCGGCATCCCGGACGATCGCATCTGGGTCGTGCCGTACGGCGCGGATACGAATGCGCGCGTCTTCCACCGCGCGGAAAATGCGTCGCCGCCGCCAGCCTTCCGCATCCTCTTCGCCGGGCAGATTTCGCTGCGCAAAGGCATCCGCACGCTGCTCGATGCGCTCACGCTCGCGGCCCGCCCGCATTGGAAGATGGAATTCATCGGCGCGCGATCCGCGGAGACCGCAAAGGATTTCGCGGCGTACCGGGGCGCGACACCGCTCACCTTTCACGGCGCGCTGCCGCAGGAGCAGCTCGCGCGCGCGATGCGCGACAGCAGCGTGCTCGTGCTGCCGTCGCTGGAGGAGGGCTTCGGCCTCGTGATCCCGCAGGCGCTGAACTGCGGCTGCCCGTGCATCGTGAGCGATCGCGTCGGCGGGCGCGACTTCGTGCGGCACCGCGAAAATGGCAGCATTTTTTCCGTGAACGACGCCACGGCACTCGCGGCGGAACTCGAATGGTGGGAACGCAACCCGGCGCGGACGAAGGACAACTTCACTTGGACGGACGGCGCTCGCACGCTTATTGCACAGAGCGAGGCAGCCCTGACTTCATGAATAACTTCCATCGCCCAGCCCGCAAGGCCGTCCCGCCGGGTCCGCCGCAGCATGCGGCTGTCCTCGCGGCCGCCGCGCCCGCGCCGGAATGGGTGCCGCCGTGGCCGCGCGCGGATGCCACGCTGGCCGCGCTCCTCGGGCTCGTCGCCACCGCATTTGCCATGGCGAACGCCAGCGACGGCCCCAAGACGCAGCTCGCGCACACGACGTCCGTCGGTGTGTTCATCACGCTGCTCGTGAGCTTCGCATTCGAGGCGCGCGGCGGCATGAGGAATCTCATCCGCCCCGATCTGGTGAGCATCGTCGCGCTGTACTACCTCACGCTTTACGAGTTCCTTTTTCCGCAGCCGTTTTTCGAGCAGAATATCCGCGGTGTCCACACGGTGTATCTCGCGCTGTGGGCGATTCTCATCGGCTTCACCGGCATGTTCATCGGGCGCCATCTCGTGCCGCGCGGGAGGCAGCCATTCGAGGACGCGATGACGAGGCCCGTGCCTCCCGCCTGGCTCGCGGCGATCCTCTGGGGAAGCTTTTTCCTCGGCTTCCTCTACGTGCTCCTCGGCGTCAATTTCGACCTGCCGAAAATATTCGAGGCGATGATGAAGGCGCGCTTCGATCAGCCGTGGGGCCGCGGCAGGCTCGGCGACTGGAAGGCGCTCATCAATGAACTGCAGCTCCTGCTCTATCTCGTGCCTCCGCTCGTGGGGCTCATGTTTGGGCGGCGCGAGCGCTACTCGGCCCTCTCACTCGCCCTCGCGATGATCGCGCTTCTCTGGCTCATGTTCTTCGGGTTTGCCGCGGGCACGCGCTCGGTCTTCGCGGCGTACCTCATCACCTTTCTGATCGCGTACGCATTTTCCTCGCCGCCGCAAAACCGGAAGCAGGTCCTCCTCGTCGCCGCGGTCTGCGGGGCGCTCCTCGTCATGGCCACACGCGTCATGCTCGACATGCGCACCATCGGCCTGAAGCGCTGGCTGGAAGGCGAGCGGCAGGCCATGGTGACCCGGCAGAATTCCTCCGTCTTCGTGGATGACAACCTGCTCGCGATCTCCGTGCTCGCGCAGTACTTCCCGAAGCAAAACAACGGGCACTACCTCGGCTTTGAGATCCCCTATCTCGCGCTCATCCGCCCGATCCCGCGCGCCATCTGGCCGGGGAAGCCGACGGGCATGTCCATCTCGATCGAGAACATTTTCCAGACAAAGGGCGTCACCATCGCGGCGACCTTCGTCGGCGAGGCCTACATGTCGGGCGGGCTTCTCGCCGTGGCGCTGGAGGGCCTCCTCTTCGGCATCCTCGCGACGTACTGGAACCGCTTCTCCTCGCCGAAAAACTCCGAGCTGGGGCTGCTCGTGTACTCGTCCGGTTTCTACGCGGTGACCATCACCATGCGCTCGTGCTTTGCGCTCACCACCGCGATTCTGCCGTGCGCCGCCGGAATCCTTTTTGCCAAATACATCCTCCCGAAAGTCCGGGAGAAATTCAAACCCCGCGCTGTGCTCCCGCCGGGCCTGCGCAACCGTGCGCCGGCGCCGCCGCCCTCGGAAGACTAGCCCGCACATTTGTCCAGGCAGCCCGACAAATCGCTCGCATTCCTCGACGGCCTCCGCGGGCTCGCCGCGCTCTGGGTGCTGCTCCACCACGCGCGCTGGCTGCTGTGGGAAGGCTGGGAAAATTTCGCGCGCACCGCGGGTGAACATTCCATCGCGACCCGGGCGCTCGCATACGCGCTCGTGCCGCTGCGCTACGGCCACGAGGCCGTGCTGTTTTTTTTCGTGCTCAGCGGATTCGTGATCCATCTCGGCTATGCAAAGCGGCTCGCCGCGGAGGGTGAAAATGCGCGCTTCGGGTGGCCGGGATATTTTTTCCGCCGCGCGCGCCGGCTCTATCCGCCGCTCATTTTCGCCATGCTCCTCACACTCGTGTGCGACCGCGCGGGTGCG
This sequence comes from Chthoniobacterales bacterium, assembly GCA_038238025.1. Classification (GTDB taxonomy): domain Bacteria; phylum Verrucomicrobiota; class Verrucomicrobiia; order Chthoniobacterales; family Chthoniobacteraceae; genus SXWH01. Next base: position 26,752 of record JBBRYC010000069.1, on the reverse strand, counting down.
GCGCAGGGCTGGGGCATCTACCGCGGCGCGACGCCGTACGCGCTGATCAATTCCACGATCACACCCGTGCATGACGTGCCGACTGCGCTCGGCAATCTCGCCTTCCTCATGCAGAGCTTTTTCCCGAGCTGGGGTTCGAATGGCCCGCTCTGGTCGCTCCATTTCGAGTGGTGGTTCTACATGCTCTATCCGCTGCTCTGGATCGTGTCGCGGCGCTCCGCCATCGCGGCGTCCACGGTCGTGGTGCTGCTCTTCGCACTGAGTTGGCTCGTCGGTCCCGCCGCAGGCGCCGTGTTTTTTGTCGCGCGGATTTTCACCGCACTCCTCACGTGGTGGCTCGGCGCGCTGCTCGCGGACATTTACGTCGGGCGAATCCGCATCCCTTGGAGCCGCCTTGCACCGTTCGCCCTGCTGCTCGCCGTGCTTCCGGTGGCGTTGCCACTGCTCGCGCGCCGCTGGCCGGGAGTCGCGCACGGCTGGCTGCCCGACACATTTTACGGCGTCGGATTCGCAGGGCTGTTCGCCTGCTGCTTTGCGCTTCGCGAACGCGGCGTCTCGCTGCATTTTCTCAGCCGCCTGAAGCCGCTCGGCGACATGTCCTACACGCTCTACATCGCGCACATGCCCATCCTCGTCTTCCTCGCCGGATGGGTGATGAGCCGCTCGCCCGACGGCACACTCCCGCGGCATTTCGGCTGGGCGGCACTCGGCTCGCTGCTCTGTCTCGCCGTCGCGTGGCTCGCGCATCTCTTGGTGGAAAGGCCGTTCACCACCCGGAAAGCGGGGACCTCGTCGTGACCCGCGTCGCATTCGTCAGCGTCGTGCCTTCGCCGTACCAGCGCGATCTTTTCGCCGCGCTCGCGGCGCGTGACGATGTGCAGCCGCGCGTGTTTTACATGGAGCGCTCCGCGCCGGATTCGCCGTGGCCCGAGCGTCCACTTGCGGAATACGAGAGCTATCTGCCGGGATTTTGGTTCCCGCTCGGAAAGGCGCGCGTGCATGTGAACTGGCGGCTGCCGTCGCCGCGCGACTTCGATGTGTTCGTCTGCAACACGCTCATGTCGCTCACCGGCCAGTGGCTCATGCGTGCAAAGCTGCGGCGCGCGCGCTGGATGTTTTGGGGAGAAAAACTCGGCGCGCGCTCGCGCAAGCACAACCTGCTCACCGCACCGCTGCACCGCGCCGCAGGCATCGCGGCCATCGGGACATGGGCCGAGCGCGACTACGCAGCGCGATTTCCAAAGACACGCATCTTCAACATCCCCTACCACTGCGAACTCGAACCCTTCGCCGCCGAGCCGCGACCGCCGCGTGAACCCGGCACCGTCACGTTTCTTTTTTGCGGCCAGATGATCGCGCGCAAAGGCGTGGACCACCTGCTCGCCGCATTCGCCACGCTGCCAGAAAATGCCCGCCTGCTCCTCGTCGGGCGCGAAGCGGAACTTCCGCAACTCCTCGCAACTCTTACGCCCACCGTGCGCGAACGCGTGCGATACGCGGGCTTCCAGGCACCCGATGCGCTGCCAAAATTTTTCGCGCAGGCCGATGTCTTCGTGCTCCCGAGCCGCTACGACGGCTGGGGCGTCGTGGTGAATCAGGCCCTCGGCGCGGGCCTGCCGATCATCGCGAGCGACCAGGTCGGCGCAGCGCACGACCTCGTGCGCGAAGGCACAAACGGCTTCACCTTTCCCGCCGGCGATGCGAACGCTCTCGCCGCCGCGATGCACCGCTACGCCACGAATCCCCAACTCGCCCGCACCCACGGCGAGGCATCGCGCGCCGCACACACCGGGTGGACGCCTGCGCGTGGAGCCGAGCGTTGGGCACGCGCCTTACAGGCGGTCTGCGCATGAAAATCCTCCTCGTCAGCACCAGCAGCGGCTCGCGTGGCGGTGGCGAACTTTACCTGAACTACCTCGGCCGCGCACTCGCGGCGCGCGGACACGAGGTCGCGCTGTGGGCATCGTCGCATCCGCGCATGGACGAGCTGTGCGGGCTTTTCGGAAAAATCGGCACCGTGCTGCGGCACGACTACACGAACACCTACGACCGCCGCTTCCGTTCCATTGCAAGCTACCTCGACGGCACTTCGGCGCGGAAAGCAGCGGAGTCGTGGAAAAAATTTGCACCCGACATCGTGCATTTGAACAAGCAGAACCTCGAGGACGGCCTCGACCTTTTGCGCGCCGCGACCGACTGCGGACTGCCCGGCGTCTGCACGATTCACCTCACGCAAAGCGCACGCTACCTCCGCGCGAAGACGCCGTGGATCCGCGACTGGGTTGCGCGCCGCGCTCTAAAAAAATACCGCGGCCCGATGGTCGCGGTAATCGAGGAACGCAAACGTGACCTCGCGGATTTCCTCGGAAGTGCCGAGCGCGTGCATGCGATTCCGAACGGCGTGGAGCTGTATGATTTTTCCGAGCGGAGAAAAATCCACGACGCAGTGCGGCGCGAGTTTCACATCGCGCACGACTCTCTGCTGCTCGTTGCCGTCGGCCGCATGGTCCCGCAGAAACGTCCCATCGCATTCCTCGAATTTGCCGAACGCATCCTCGAACGGCTCCCGCACGCGCGCTTCATCTGGGTCGGCGACGGACCGCTCGCGCCGGACTGGGATCGCTGGGTCGCCGAGCGGCATTTCGGCAACATCATCCAGCGCCTCCCGTGGCGCAGCAATGTGCGCGACATGCTTTTTGCCGCGGACGCATTCCTGCACGTCGCGGAATTCGAGGGCCTGCCGCTCGCGATCCTCGAGGCGCTCAGCGCCCGCCTGCCCTGCGCGATCTCACCGAATCTGCTGCGCGAAATGCCATTCCTGAACGAGACGAATTCCGTCGCGATTGACGATGCAAGCGACTGGGCGCAGACGCTCGCGGATCCCGGCGAGCTCGCCGTGCGCGGGAAAAATGCGCGCAAGCTCGCGGAGGAGCAGTTTTCCTTCGACATGATGGCCGCGCGCTACGAGGCGCTGTATCGCGAAGTCACCGACCGGAAGCCGTGAAGATTCGATTCTTTGAACCGCCGGAAGAGCAAAAAGTCGGCGGACTGAATGCCGCGATTGATTCGCTGCGCATCGCGCTGCAAGCGCTCGGACACGAGGTGCGCATCAACGGCGACACGCCGGTGCGCGGCGACACCGATGCGGTGCATTTTCACGGGCTGTGGCAGCGCAATTTTCCCGCGCTCGCGCATGCGTGCAGGCACGAGGGAATCCCGTTCGTCGTGAGTCCGCACGGGATGCTGGAGCCATGGGCGCGGCGGAAAAAATGGTGGAAAAAGTGGCCTTACTTTCACCTCGTGGAAAAGCGATGGATCGCGCACGCCGCCTGTGTGCTCGCGACCGCGGATCCGGAGGCCGCGAGGCTGCGCGGCATTTTTCCGCGGAGCCGCATCGAGACGCTGCCGCTTGGCCTCACTGCGGACAAGCGTCCCGACCACGCCGCCGCGCGCGCACGTCTCGGATGGGGCAGTGACGAAACCGTGCTGCTCTACCTCTCGCGAATTCACGAAAAAAAGGGCCTCGACCTGCTGCTGACAGCGCTCGCGGATCTGCACGGCACGATCCCACGCGCGTCACGGCTCGTGATCGTCGGCCCTGAGGAGCAGCCCGACTACGCCGCACGCTGCCGCGATTTCGTCACGCAGAATGCGCAGCGGCTCCCTCGCACGGATTTGCTCGGCCCCGTTTGGGGAGAGAATCGCTGGCCGTATTTTCAGGGTGCGGATCTTTTCTGCCTGCCGACGCACTCGGAAAATTTCGGCCTCGCCGTGCTCGAAGCCTGCCAGGTCGGCACGCCCGCGCTCACGACGACGGAGACGCCGTGGGCCGACACGCTCGGCTCCGGCCGCGGCTTCATCGCACGACCGGAGACCGCGGACATCCGCACGCAGCTTGCCCGATTTTTTTCAAAGCCGCGAAGCAGTGCAGACGAACGCGCCTCGCTCGCGACGTGGGCGTGGAAAAATTTCGACTGGGCAACGCTCGCGCCGCGCTACGCCGCGCTGTATGCGGGCCTTTGCTAAACCATCCGATGCCCGCTGAAAAGCCAACGCCAATCACTCCCGAGGGCAAACGCGCTGCCGAACGCATCCGCTTGATCTTCTTCAGCATCGCGGCAGCGAACATCGTGCTCGTTGCGATCGTGTTGTGGCATCGGCGCGCACACAACGAACCCGTGAATGTTCCCGCGAAATCCGAGGCGACTGAGAAAGCCGCGGATCTCAGTGCGAGATAGATCTGCCCGCCTCCTTCCGTCGTCGGCTACTTCAGCCACTTGTCGGCGTAGTCGAGCCACACTTTCCAGTCGGGCGTGGTCATCGAGTGTTTGCCTTCGCGGATGTAGTAGCCGAGGCGCGAGTCGAGCAGTTTGCCGACCTCGGGCATTTTTTCCGCGCCGAGATTGTCCGCGTTGAAGAGGCGATAGACGGGCTCGGCGGCGCGCAGCATGTCGAATTGCCCCGCGGGGTTCGCCCACTTGTCCTCGGTGGCATTCGAGTAGAGCACGGGGCGCGGCGCGCAGAGCGCGAGCAGCTCATGCTGATCGAACGGCAGACGCGCGGGCTCGTCGTTGAACGATTTGAAATTGCCGCTGAACCAGTGCGGGAACGACTTGTTGATCACCGGCACCGTCTCGACGGTCGGGCGACCGTTCGCCTGCGGCACGGCGAGTCCCCCAGCAGGGCGGTTCGGTGCGGTGCCGCCGCAGCCGGCCTGGCTGGGGATCGCGAGCGCGATGCGTTCGTCGAATGCGGCGGCGACGAGCGCGGTCTTGCCGTTGCGCGAGTGGCCGACGACGGCGATGCGCTTGCCGTCAATTTCCGGGACGGTGAGCAGGTAGTCGAGCATCCGTGAATAGCCCCACGACCACGCCATGATCGTCGCGGTGTCCGCGGGGCCGCGCTCTTCGCCACCGGAGGTGCGGAATGTTTTCAGCGCGGCTTCGGCGAGCGCCTTGTCATCCGGCACCACGTCGCCGCTGTAGAAAGTCGCGACGGCGTAACCGCGCTCGATGGACTGTTCGAGCGCCCACGTTTCCTTCTGCTTTCCGCGCCCGGCCTCGGCGGCGTGGTTTGGCTGTGCGCCGGGGAAAATTTCGCGTGTCCAGCCCTGCACGATCTGGATCTTCGGATCGTCAAGGAGCTGGTAGTTGCCGTTGAAATTCATCCCGAGGAAACACGCCGCCGTTTTCGTGCGCTGGTTCGGGACGACGACGAGCAGATGCACAGGCGCGGCGAGGCCGCAGTCCACGAGCACTTCGCGCAGCGTCGCCTTGCCGCCGAGCGCGGCCTTGTCCTCGCGGATGATTTTTCCGCTCACCGTGCGCGGCTGCGGGCGCGCGCCGTACATGTAGTGCGCGAAGAGCGCGCGCAATTCCGGCGCACGCTGCGTGAGCCACTGCTCCTTCGTCGTCACGCGCGTGCCGTCGCGCATCACGAGTGGATCCGGCAATGCAACGGAGGCGGAGAGTTTTTCTGGCGCGGGAAAATCGGCCGCGAGGGAGGACACGACGAGCAGCGGGGTGAGCAGAGCGGGGAGTTTCATGCGCTGCAGGTCTGCCAGCCGCACCGATTCCGGGCAATGTGGATTTCCAACGCGAACTCGCTACGAACTCGCGGGCAGCGTGAGCGCGCCAGTGCTCCAGAAATCCACGATCTCCAATTCCTGGAAACGGTACACGACGAGCAGCGCGTCGCCGAGGGGGACGCCGACTTTCTGCGCGATGACCTGGAGCGACTCGGAGCCGTTGATCGCCGAGGCGAAGCGCGCCTCGACGTCGTTCAGCTTGAGCTTCTGGATGAGGTCGTAGCCGCGGCGCGTGTAGGCGGGCGAGCCGTTCGGATCGGGCCGCTTGGCCGGCGCGATCTGCTCGAATTTCACATGGCGCAGTGCGCCGAGGATCCAGTTGTCCGCGTCGTCGCTGCCCGCGGGAAAATTTGCGGCGTACTCGGGAAAATTTTCCGTCTCCTCAAACTCGAACGAGATGCGCCCCGCGGTGTAGAGGTGGCTGAAGAGCCGCTGGCCGTGGTCGCGCGTGATCTGCACCACGTCGTCGTGCGGGAATCCGTTCCGCACGCTGAGGAAGAGAAAAATCGGGCAGCCGGTCATCTGCTGATGGAACTGCGACTCGCAGATGAGGCCGAGGTTCGTCGCGGAAAGAATCACCGGGCTGCCGCCGCAGTAGAGCTGAAAATTTTTCGTCGTCGCGAAAAGGAAGCGCCCGGCATTCATCCAGAGATCGATCGGATTTCGCCCGAGCTGGAAGCGCAGCACGCCGGTGAGCCGGTCGCCCTGCGCCATGTGCAGCGCCTGCCGCAGCGAGATGACTCCCGTATGCCCGGTAAATGCGACGCCGCCCGCGCGGCCCGGCAGCATCCGGCGGGCGCCCGCCTTGCCGCCGAGGATTTCGGCGACGGCCTCCGCAAGCGCCTCCATCGTCGCGGGCTTCACGAGGACGCGGGCGATGTTCGGATATTTTCCGTTGAACTCATTCGTGCGCGAGGCCTCCGCGAGCAGGAGCACCGGTGTGGACGCCGCAAACGGATCCACGGCAAGCCGCGCGAGCACGGTGCCGCCGTCGGTGTCCGGCAGCGTGTCGTTCAGGATGACGAGGTCGGGGCTCGCGGCGTTCAGTCGCTCAAACGCATCGCTGCCCCGCGATGCGACGAGCACATCGCAGCCGGGGAAATGCCGTGCGAATACGTTTTCCGCGATGTCTGCCGCGGTCTGTGGGTCGTCAATGACGAGGATTTTCTGGGCCATGCTGGGTTCTGGACTTGCGCGCGGAGGGTGCGGGCATGGGAGCGGGGAAGTCAACCCAGCAGTCCCCTCGGGGGTGGCGGTGCAATTTTATTCTAAAATCGCGTGTCATCCTGAGCGAGTGAAACGAGTCGAAGAATCCCGTGGAATTGCGGGCGGCTCTCAGGCGATGATCGGAGCATCGCTCGTGAATGCGACGGGGTTCTTCGGTCGCTTAGGCTCCCTCAGAATGACCTCGGTTTTGAAATGGGGCATTTCGATCCCCCGCCTAGTGGAATGCCTGCAGCGCGCGCAATTTCGCAAGCGCCGCGCCGCCGTCGAGCGCCTTGCGCGCGAGGTCGATGCCGTCGGCGATGTCGGGCGCGAGTCCCGCGACGACGAGCGCTGCGGCGGAATTCAGCAGCACCATGTCGCGCTTCGGACCGCGCTCGGTGCCGTCGAGGATTGCGAGGAGGATGCGCGCATTTTCCACGCGCTCGCCGCCGACCAGTGCGGCAGGCTCGCAGCGCGCGAGGCCAAATTCCTCAGGCGTGAACGTGAATGCCGTGACTTTTCCATCGTGAACCGCGCACACGTCGCTCGGGCCGGTGAGCGCGAGTTCGTCCGTGCCGTCGCCATGCACCGCCCACGCCGAGCGGCGTCCGAGGATGCGCAGGGCCTCGGCGTATTTCGGCAGCAGCGCGGCACTGAAAAGTCCGACGAGCTGATGAGCCGGGCGCGCGGGATTCAGCAGCGGGCCGAGGAGGTTGAAGATGGTCGGCGTGCCCTCCGCGGCGAGCTCTTTGCGCACGGGGCCGATGGCCTTGAACGCGGGATGCCACGCGGGCGCGAAGACAAATGCGACGCCGTTCTGCTCAAGGCACTGGCGCAGGCGCACGGGTGTGAGTTCGAGCTTCACGCCGAGTTCCTCGAGCACATCCGCTGCGCCGGTCTTCGAGGTCACGGAGCGGTTGCCGTGTTTCATCACGCACGCGCCGCACGCGGCTGCGACGAACATCACGGCGGTCGAGACATTGAAAAATCCGCGCTGGTCGCCGCCGGTGCCGCACACGTCGAGCGTCGGCCCCGGCAGGCGCATGGGATCGAGTTCCGGCGTGAGCGCGTGCGCGAGCAGCGCCAGCGAAAACGCGGCGATCTCCGCGGCGGTCTCGCCCTTTGCACGCAGCGCGCGCAGGAAATCCATTTTCTCCGCGCCGGGAACGGCCTCGGAAATCAATGCAGCGACCGCTTCGCGGACCTGGCCTGATGCCAGATCGTTTCCGGCTCGAAGGCTGTGCGTGAGTGTGTCCATCGCCGTCAGCGCCGGTGCGTCGCCCAGATGATGCCGCCGATCACCGCGAGGATCACCAGCACGAGCAGCAGGATCTTGATCGCGCTCTTCGGATACCGTCCGGCGATCGCGCCGGTGTAGCCGTTCATCACGACTTGGAAATTCTGGCTCCCATATGTGTACGCGAGCAGCCACACGGGCACGAGGATGTGCTTGAAGGTCTGCCCGGAAAAATCCGGGCTCACATTCAGGCCGCGGTGCGTGTCGCCGGGCACCTCGCGGTCGCAGAGCTGGCGGGTCTTCCCCTCCATGATCGCCTGCGCATTCTGCGCCGCGGCGATGAGATCGATCTGGTATTGCTCGACGACCCAGCCGCTCAGGAACCCGGGATCATACGGCTTCAGATCGCTCGTCGTCGGGAATGGCTCCACGCGCCGGAGCAGGTTCGGCTCGACGCCCTTCGTCGCGGGCACGAGTTCGTCGTCGAAAAAATGATCCACATGTCCGCTCGTCCGGTACCAGCGAACTTTCTGCACGCTGCGCGACTGCTGTTTGCCCTCGGAGTCCGTGTAGTATTCCGTCTCGTTGTAGTAGTCGCCGGATTCCGCCGTCCAGTCCGCGCTCACCTGCGCGTCGAACGTCCAGTACGGGATGTAAATCCCGCGCACCGTGTCCGTGAGCGCGCGCGTGCCGAGCTTGTTCGGCGCGAACCACCGCGAGCCGTACCACTGCCGGATGGATTCGCGCACGTGCGTCTCCGCGACCTTGAATTCCAGCAGGCTGTCGGGGCGGATCGGCCGCGCCTGCTCGTCCACGGGGATGATCGCCGCCGAGCCGCAAAAGTCGCACCGCTGCGCCGCGCGGCTCGGATCGAAGACCGTGATCGCCTGGCAGCTCTGGCACTTCACGGATTTTTTCTCCGTCGCCCAGCCACGATCATCCGGGCTGATCGAACGCAGCGCCGCGGCGAGATCGTGCTCCTCGATCTTGCCATCCGTGCCGAGTTTCGCCGGGGAGACGGTGCCGCAATACCCGCAGACCAGCGCCTGTTTGCCGGGATTCCACTGCGCCTCCGCGCCGCAGCTTGGGCAACTGAATTTCTGCCGGGCTTTGATTTCGTCGCTCATGGTTTTGAAAATCGAAAGCCGGTTTTGCTGATTTCGTCCACCACTCGTTTGCGCGCCGTCTCAAGATAGTCCGTGTTCATTTCGATGCCGACAAACCGACGCCCGTGCCGTGCCGCGACGACGCCCGTGGTGCCGCTGCCGAGAAATGGATCGAGCACGAGGTCACCGGGATTTGTCGAGGCAAGCAGGCAGCGCTCGATGAGTTCGATCGGCTTCTGCGTCGGGTGGCGGCCGTGCGTTTTTTCCGCGCCCGCCGGGGCCTTCATGCGCCACACGGATTTCATCTGCCGCCCGCCATTCGCGGCACGCATCGCGGCGTAGTTGAAAGTGTGCCGGCTGCGATCATTTTTCGCCGCCCACAGGATCGTCTCGGTCGAGTGCGTGAAGTAGCGGCAGGAAAGATTCGGCGGCGGGTTCGGCTTCTCCCACGCGATGTTGTTGAGCATTTTGAAGCCAAGCTGCTGGAGCGCGAAGCCGACGCTGTAGATGACGTGCTGCGTGCCGCTGACCCAGAGCGAGCCGTCGGGCTTCAGCGCGCGCTGGCAGCGGCTCAGCCACTCGCGGTTGAAGTCATGATTGCTTTCCGCGCCGCGCGACTTGTCCCACGCGCCCTTGTCCACTTTTGCCATGCGGCCGGATTTGCAGGTCACGCCGCCATTGCTGAGAAAGTACGGCGGGTCGGCAAAGATGGCGTCGAACACTCCGTCCGGATGCCGCTCAATGATCCGATCCAGCACCGCAAGCGAGTCGCCTTCGCAGAGGAAAATCCCCGCACGCTCATCGTGCAGCGCGACTTTGCCCGCGACCGCAAGCACGCCGGGATCGAACGCCTGCGGTGGCGCTGGCAGCTTTCGTTTTTTCGCTGCGATGGGCACGGGGCGGGCAGCGTTGCGGCCCGTTATTTCGAGAGGAAGTCGTTCAGCGCCGTCTTCGTGATGCGCCATGCGGTGCCGATCTTTTTGCCTTTCAGATCGCCGCTGTCGAGGGACGCCATCACGTCCGCCTCCGTCACGCCGAGTTGCTGCGCGACCTGTGCGGGCGTGAGGAGTTCGGGCAACGCCGTGCCGGGAACCGCGGGCGGGCCTCCGACCGGGGCGCCCGCCGGCGGCGGACCCGAGATGCCGGGCGTCGCCTGGCTGCCGGCCATTCCGCCAGGCTGATTCATCATCTGGTTCGCCATCGCAAAGCCCATCGCCATTTCCGCGGCTGCACCGCCTGTGCCGGAACCGCCGCCCTTGGCCATGCCTTCTGCCATCTGGAATTTCACGTAGTCGTTCAGATTGCCGACCGCGGCCATCGAGCTGCGCTTGTCAATCGCCGCCTCGACCTCGGGCGGCACGCTCACGTTTTCCAGGATGAAGCTCGCAAACTCGATGCCGTACTTCGGCACCGTCGCGGCGTTCAGGATCGGCAGGATCGCATCGCCCACCTCGCTGTAGCGTGCGGCCACGTCGAGCACCGGGATTTTCGCCTTGGCGATCGCTTCGCTGAAAAGTGAGACGATGCGTGAGCGCATGGTGTCGGAAAATTCGTCGAGCACGAAATGCTGGTCGCTGCCCGCGACTTCCTTGAGGAAGACCTTCGGGTCCACGATGTGGAAATCGAACGTACCGAATGCACGAATGCGGACGATTCCAAAATCGGTGTCCCGCATCATGATCGGGTTGCTCGTGCCCCACTTGTTGCCCGTGAAGAGGCGCGTGTTCAGGTAATAGACGTCCGCCTTGAACGGCGAATTGAAGCCATACTTCCACCCCGCGATGCGGCTGAGCACCGGGATGTTGTCCGTCTTCAGCGAGTGCTTGCCCGGCGCAAAGGTGTCCGCGAACTGGCCGAGATACATGAACTGCACCGTCTGCGACTCGCGCACGATGAGCTGCGCGCCGTTCTTGATTTCCTTGTCGTCGTCCGGCCAGCGGTAGCTGAGCGTGTCGCGCGAATCGTCGGTCCACTCGATGATTTCGAGTACCTGTCCCTTGATGAAGTCCATGAGGCCCATAGTGCGTTTCCTTTCGTGAAGTTTTTGGTGTTGGGGTTGAAAGTGACGCGCGGAGACTAGGACGCGCCGGAGTGCGTTCAAGTTGGAAACTCGCAGGCGGAGCGCGCAACTTCCGGGTAGAGCACGCGACTCGCGTGCTGTTTCCGGCCACTGGCCGGAAACACTTCACAGGATCAGTGTCTGCTGCTTGTGCTTCGGTCTGCGCGGCGCGTCCCCAATCTGCGACGCAGCCCGATGCCTGGCACCGTCGGATGTTTTCGGGAGTCGCCGAAAACAGCACGCGAGTCGCGTGCTCCACCCGAGAGTTGCGCTCGTCGGTTTTCCGACGCTTTCCTCCCACGATGCCGCGTGCTACCGGGTTGAGTCTTTGTATGCTCCCCCGCTTCGCACCAGCATCAGCCCTGCTCTCCTGCCTCACCGTCGGCGTGCTCGCTGCCGCACCGACCGGCGCGCAGTTGGACTTTTTTGAAAAGCGGATCCGTCCGATCCTCGTCGAGCGCTGCTACGAGTGCCACAGCGCGGAGAAAAAACAGAAGGGCGGACTCTCGCTCGACACGCGCGACGCGGTGCTGAAAGGCGGCGACACCGGCCCCGCGCTCACCGCGGGCGACCCGGAGAAAAGCCTGTTCATCGAGGCCGTGCGCTACAAAAATCACGACCTGCAGATGCCGCCAAAAAAGCAGCTCGCCGGCAGCGAAGTGAAGGCGCTCGAGGAATGGGTGAAGATGGGCGCGCCCGATCCGCGCGCGGCTGCCACGGTCGCGAAACGCGGGCGGGTGATTGACATCGCCGAGGGGCGGAAGTTCTGGAGCTTCACGCCGCTCGCACGCGTGGAGACGCCGAAGGTCGCGGATGCGAAGTCGCCCATTGATGCCTTCATCCGCGCGAAGCTGCACGACAAGGGCCTCACGCCCGCGCCACCCGCGGGCAGGCGCACGCTGATCCGCCGGGCGACTTTCGATCTCACCGGCCTGCCGCCGACGCCGCAGGAGGCGGATGACTTTCTCGCCGACAAATCACCCGAGGCATTCGACAAGGTGATCGAGCGTCTCCTTTCCTCCCCGCACTACGGCGAACGCTGGGCGCGGCACTGGCTCGACGTCGCGCGCTATGCGGACTCAAACGGCATGGACGAAAACATCGCGTACGGAAATGCGTGGCGATACCGCGACTACGTCGTGCGCGCGTTCAATGCGGACAAGCCGTTCGACCAGTTCCTCACCGAGCAAATCGCCGGCGATCTGCTCCCGCGCAGCGAGGACGCGCTCGCCGCAACGGGCTTCCTCGCGCTCGGTGGAAAGGTGCTTGCCGAGCCCGACATGCAGAAGCTCGAGATGGACATCATCGACGAGCAGATTGACACGCTCGGGAAGGCGTTCCTCGGCATGACGCTCGGCTGCGCGCGGTGCCACGATCACAAATTCGACCCCGTCGCGCAGGAGGACTACTACGCGATGGCCGCCATCTTCCGCAGCACCCGCAGCCTCGCGGATGAAAAGCGCGGCGCGATCAAATACTGGCACGAGCACTCCATCGCCACGCCACAGCAGCTTGAAGCGAAGACGAAATTCGACGCGGATCTAAAGGCGAAGAAGGCCGAGGTCGCCGCGATCTCGACGAAGGCGCGCGCTGCGATCCAGGCGGAGATCCAGCAGCGCGCCGCAGACTATCTTGCCGCCGCCGCGCTGCTGCGGGCGGATGCGACGCTCGCGGATGCAACGGCAGCCGTACAGGTTGGCAAGGCGGGCGATGCGGCAAACGCCGCTGCGAAAAATCAACAGCCCGCAGCATCGAAGCTCGAACCGGCAATCGTGCTCTCGTGCCGGAAATATCTGGAGCTTCAGCGCGAGCATCCGGTCTTCGCAAAGTGGCGCGAACTCGCGGCGAAGCGCGATGCCGACGGCGTGCGTGCGCACTACGCGCCGATTTTTTCCGAAGCGCTCGCCACAAAAAAAGGCCCGCCCTACGGCGCGCTCGCGGATGCCAAGGGCTTCCTCGCACTTCCCGCCAAGGACTCCGACGTGCTCGACGCTGCGACGCTCGCGAAGATCGCGGCGATGACAAAGGACGTGGAGGAATTCACCGCGAAACAGCCCGACCTCCCCTCGATCATGAGCGTGCAGGACGGGAGCATCGTGCCGACGCTCGCGGTGCATCTCCGCGGCAGCTACCTCACGCTCGGCAAGCCGATGGAGCGCGGCTTCCCCGAGGTGATGCGGACGAGTTTCACAAAGCCGATCCTGCCCGCGAAGCAGAGCGGTCGCCTCGAACTCGCGCGCTGGATGTCGAGCAGCGAGCACCCGCTCACCGCACGCGTGATCGTGAACCGGATTTGGCGCTGGCATTTCGGCGCAGGCATCGTGGCGAGCACGGATAATTTCGGCATCCTCGGAGCAAAGCCGTCGCATCCCGAACTGCTCGACTGGCTCGCGCGCACCCTCATCGAGAGCGGATGGTCGGTGAAAGACCTGCACCGGCTCATCATGAAATCGGCGACGTATCAGCAAAGCAGTTCGATTGCGGATTCCGGATTGCAGATTGCCGATGCCGCCGGAAACGCCGCAATCGGCTTGCCTGACAATCGAAAATCCAAAATTGAGAATCCAAAATTGATTGATCCCGAAAACCGCCTGCTCTGGCGCGCAAACATCCAGCGCCTCGAAGCCGAGGAAATCCGCGATGCGATGCTTTTCACCAGCGGCTGGCTCGACACGACCATCGGCGGAAAAACCATCCCGCTGAAGAACCGCGAGTTTGTCTTCAACCATACGAGCAAGGACGCGACGACCTACGAGAGCCCGCGGCGCGCGCTGTATCTGCCGATCATCCGCAATCATCTCTACGACATGCTGGAGCAGTTCGACTATCCCGACCCGACGATGCCGACCGGCAGCCGCAACAGCACCGTCATCGCCCCGCAGGCGCTCATCATGATGAACGCGCCTGTCGTGATGCAGAGCGGAGAAAAACTCGCCGCGCGCCTCGCGCCGCTGCCCGATGATTTGCAGCGCGTGCAGCGGGCTTACGAGATGCTCTTCAGCCGCCCGCCGACTGAGCGCGAAAAGGCGGACGCGCTCGCGCTGCTCCGCGATTTTTCCACGACGGGAAAACCCGGCCGCGCGCTGGCGCTGCTGTGCCAGACACTCTTCGCGGCGAATGAATTCATCTACCTGCGATGACGCCATGAACTCCAAATCCCATCCATGCGAGGCGCGCGGCGCGGACCGTAGCGCGGACATTCCTGTCCGCACCGAGGCTGCCGTGCGGACAGGAATGTCCGCACTGCTGCTCTCGCGCCGCGCGATGCTCCAGCGCAGCGCGGGCGGCTTCGGCTGGCTCGCATTGCAGGCGATGCTCGGTGGCGAGACTGCGCGCGCCGCGGTGGAAAATCCGCTCGCACCGAAGCACACGCATTTCCCCGCGCGGGCGAAACGCGTCGTCTTCCTGCTGATGAAGGGCGGGCCGAGCCACGTGGACACGTTCGACCCGAAGCCGCTGCTCCAGCGCGACCACGGCAAGCCGTATCCCTTCAAGCAGCCGCGCGTGCAATTTGCCGAGACGGGCAAGCTGCTGAAGTCGCCGTGGAATTTCCAACAGCACGGCCAGAGCGGGCTGTCGGTGAGCGAACTTTTCCCGCACGTCGCGCAGCGCGTGGACGACCTGTGCATCGTCCGCTCGCTGCACGGCACAAACCCCGCGCACGGCGGCGCGCTGCTGAAGCTGCACACCGGCAGCGACACACAGGTGCGCCCGAGCATGGGCTCGTGGGTGCTCTACGGCCTCGGCACGGAGAATGAAAACCTGCCCGGCTTCATCACCATCTGCCCCACGCTCGCGCACGGCGGCGTGAACAACTGGGGCGCGGCTTTTCTCCCAGCGTATTGCCAGGGCACGCCGATCGGAAATGCGAGCATCCCGTCGGACAAGGCGCTCGTGCGGCACATCCGCAATGAGCTGATCAACGGTGCGACACAGCGCAAGCAACTCGATTTTCTCTCGAAGGTGAACCGCGAGCACCTCGAACTGAGCGGCCCCGACCTCGCACTCGAGGGGCGCATCAATTCCTTCGAGCTCGCCTACCGCATGCAGAGCACGATGCCCGAGGCACAGGACGTGAACGGCGAAAGTGACGCCACGAAAAAACTCTACGGCATGGACCAGCCCGTGACGGAAAATTTCGGCCGCCAGTGCCTCATGGCGCGGCGCTTCCTCGAGCGCGGCGTGCGCTTCGTGCAGGTCACGCACAGCGACGGCGAGGTGCAGTGGGATCAGCACGCGAATCTTTTCAAGGGCCACACCAAGAACGCCGCCGAGGTGGACAAGCCCATCGCGGGATTTTTGCAGGATCTGAAATCGCGCGGCCTGCTCGATGACACGCTCGTGCTGTGGGGCGGTGAATTCGGCCGCACACCCACCGCGCAGGGCGGCGACGGGCGCGATCACAATCCGCACGGCTTCACGATGTGGCTCGCCGGCGCAGGCGTGAAGGGTGGTCTCGCATACGGCGCGACCGACGACTACGGCTACTTCGCGCAGGAAGACAAGGTTCACATCCACGATCTCCACGCGACGATCCTGCACCTGCTCGGCCTCGACCACGAGAAACTCACGCACCGCTACGCAGGCCGCGACTTCCGCCTCACGGATGTCGAGGGGCATGTGGTGAAGGACATCATCGCGTGAAGATCTGACAAGTCATTCGCGGGTACCGTTCTTACCTCTTTGTCTTGCTCGTGCTCTTGCTCTCGTCAAATTCGCCATCGGGTAGAGAGCAAGACCACGAGCAAGACAAAGAGTAAGAGAGGATCAGCTTCTCAACAGCCCGCGGAACCGCTCAGAATTCCATTCTCCTCATGAACAAAATAGACCTCGCGAGCCGCAACGCCATCGTGACTGGAGGCGCGCGCGGCATCGGCTTTGCAATCGCCACACGCCTACTGCAATCGGGAGCAAGCGTTTCACTTTGGGACGTGGACGCCACAGCCCTCGCCGACGCCACGGAAAAACTAAAGCCGCTCGGCAAGGTCCACACCGCAACCGTGGACGTGACGAGCGCGGAATCAGCCGAGGCTGCCGCCGCTTCCACCGCGCAGGCGCTCGGCAAACTCGATATCCTCGTGAACAATGCAGGCATCGCGGGCAGCAACTCAAAAGTATGGGAAACGAATCCCGCCGAGTGGCGCCGCGTGCTCGACATCAATCTCAGCGGCCCCTTCCACTGCTGCCGCGCCGTCATCCCGCACCTGCTGCGCAACGGCTACGGGCGCATCGTCAACATCGCATCCATCGCGGGCAAGGAGGGCAACCCGAATGCCGCGCACTACAGCGCATCGAAGGCCGGCGTCATCGCGCTCACGAAGTCGCTCGGCAAGGAACTCGCGACGAGCAACGTGATCGTGAATTGCGTCACACCCGCCGTGATCGCGACCGACATCCTCAAGCAGATGGCGCAGTCGCACATTGACTACATGCTCTCGAAAATCCCGATGGGCCGCTTCGGGAAAACCGAGGAAGCCGCTGCGCTCGTCGCGTGGCTGTGCTCGGAGGACTGCTCATTTTCCACCGGCGCGACCTTTGATCTCTCCGGCGGACGCGCCACCTACTGATCCATGAATCTCGCCGAACTCACCTGGCCCGACGTCGCCGCGCTCAGCCGCGACACGCCGATCATTTTTCCCATCGCCGCACTGGAGCAGCACGGGCGGCACATGCCGGTCTTCACGGACTCGATGCTCATGGGCGAGATCGCACGGCGCGCAGAATCCACGCTCGGCGCGCGCGCCGTCTTCGCGCCGCTGCAGTGGCTCGGGAATTCGCATCATCACATGGATTTCCCCGGCACGATGTCCGCCGAGCCGCGCGTGTATCTCGATCTGCTCTGCGGCTTGCTGGAAAATTTCATCGCACACGGCTTCAAGCGACTGCTCCTCCTGAACGGACATGGCGGGAACGACGTGCCCGGCAAGCAGGCCGTCTTCGAGGTGCGCCAGCGTCATCGTCAACGGAAGGACCTGCTGCTGCTCTTCTGCACCTATTGGAATCTCGACGCCGAGGCCCACAAAGCCCACGCCGATCTCCGGCAGAAACAAATGGGCCACGCCTGCGAGTGGGAAGCCTCGATGGTCCTCCGTCTCGCACCGCACCTCGTGAAAAATCACCGCAGCGTGCCGCCGCAGGAATTCGGCAACGCCTTTGAGCCCGGCTCACGCGGCTGGACGATGCCCGATCGCAGCGAGCACGGCCACATCGGCGACCCGCGAGAGGCCAGCGCGGAAAAGGGCGAGGCGCTGTTCCAAGCATTCACACGCGGCGCGGTCTCACTCATCGAGCGCATGATCGTGTGGGATGGAAAAAGCTGGAACGGATGAACAACCGGCCGACCGATCCCGTGCGTCCCCCCGCATGGAAATGGTGGGTCACCGGCCTGCTGCTGCTCGCGACCACGATCAACTACATGGATCGCATGACGCTCGCGAATGCGTCCGTGCGCGTGACGAAGGAACTCCATCTCGACGACTCGCAATACGGCAACATCGAGCTCGCATTCGGCTGGGCCTTCGCCGCCGGATCGCTCGTGTTCGGCTTCCTCGCGGATCGCTTCCGCATTCACCTGCTCTATCCCGCCGTGCTCGCGTGCTGGTCGCTCACGGGCATCGTGTCGGGCTGGTCGCACGGCTACTCGGAATTGCTCGCGTGCCGCACCGCGCTCGGTTTTTTCGAGGCCGGCCACTGGCCTTGCGCGCTGAAGACCACCTTCGCGCTGCTGAATGAAAAGGATCGCACGATGGGCAACAGCATCCTGCAAAGCGGTGCGTCCGTCGGCGCGATCATCACTCCTCAAATCATGAAGGCGATGATGACGGACGCTCCGGGCTCGTGGCGCAACGCATTCATCGCCATCGGCGCAATCGGCCTGCTGTGGGTCGTGCTGTGGTTCGCATTCCTCCGTCCGCGCGATCTCGATCACGCGCCCGCCCACGAGGTGAAAAATGACGCGCTCGATCTGTGGGCGATCATGCGCAGCGGAAAATTCTGGGCCGTCGCACTGCTCGTCACCGGCATCCAGGCCGTGTGGCACATCAACCGCGTGTGGCTCATGAAATTCCTCCAGACAGGCCGCGGGTATTCGGAGGCCGCCGCGCTGAATTTCAACTCGCTCTACTTCATCGCCACGGACATCGGGTGCTTCCTCGCGGGCGGAATCTCGATGTGGCTCGTGCGCCGCCGCGGCACGACACCGCACGATGCGCGGCGCAAAGTCTTCATTGGCGCATGCACGCTCACCTCGCTCAGCGTTTTCATCCCCTCGCTCGGAAAAGGCCCGCTGCTGCTCGCCGTGCTGCTGCTCATCGGCGCGGGCGCGCTCGCGCTTTTCCCCTGCTACTACAGCTTCACGCAGGAGCTCTCGGACAAATATGTCGGCCGCATCACCGGCCTGCTCAGCATGTGGGTGTGGGCGGTGACCTCACCGATGCACAGCGCCTTTGGAAAACTCGCGGACAGCATCGCCGATCCGTCGAAACGCTACGACACCGGCCTCGTCATCGCGGGCCTCGCACCGTGGCTGGGCGTCTTCGCCATGAGATTCCTCTGGCGGAAAAATGACGCTCCCGTGCACGGCGGCGCACTCACATGAATGACGACGAGCCACTCTCTCGCACCAACCCATTTCCGAAAACTCAAACACACCTCCCGAACATCATGAAGCCAGCCATCCTGCACCGCACACAGTCGTTCCGCCTGCATCAGCTCGTGCTCGCGCTTGCACTTCTTTCCGCGTGCGCGCTGCCTGTCCGCGCCGAGTTCAGGGCGGGCGCTGCCGTGGTGGACATCACGCCGGAGAAACTCCCCGTGCTCGTGAATGGCGGCATGACCAGCCGCTCCGTGGACAAGGTGAACACACGCGTCCACGCGCGCGCCATCGCACTGGCGGACGGCAGGGAGCAACTCGCGATCGTCGTCGTGGACAGTTGCATGATGACGCGTCCTTTCCTCGATGAAGTGAAGGCGCTCGCGGAGAAACGCACGGGCATCCCCGCGAACCGGCTGCTCATCTCCGCGACGCACGCACACAGCGCGCCGGCCTCGATGGGCTGCCTCGGCACCGATGCCGACCCGATATATGTCCCGTTCCTGCGTGGCAAAATCGTGGAGGCCATCGCTGCTGCGCAGAAAAATCTTGAGCCTGCGCGCGTCGGCTTTGCGAAGGGCGACGCCGCGAATTTCACTGCGCTGCGCCAGTGGATTCGCAGGCCGGATCGCATCGCGGAGGATCCCTTCGGCAACATGACCGTGCGCGCAAACATGCACGCGGGCCGCAACTGGGACGACGTGACCGGCGAGGCTGGGCCGAAGGATCCTGATCTCTCGCTGATCTCGATCCAGTCGCGCGACGGTCGGCCCATCGCCGTGCTCGGAAATTTTTCCATGCACTACTTCGGCGACAAGGACATCAGCGCGGATTACTTCGGGCTTTTCTCCGAGGGACTGCGGCAGCGCATCGCGCCGACGACTGCTCCGGGCAAATCCGATTTTGTCGGCATCATGTCGCACGGATGCAGCGGCGACATCTACCGCACCGACTACAAAATTCCGGAGAAGGATCGCCCGAAGCCGACGATTGACGAATACACGAACGGCCTGCTCGACATCGCGATGACCGCATACAAGGGCATCCGCCACCGCGATGACGCGGACCTCGCGATGGCCGAACGCCGCATGACGCTCGCCTACCGCGTGCCCGACAAGCAGCGTCTCGAATGGGCGCAGCGCATCGTCGCTGGCGTGGGCGACCGACTCGTGAAGACGCAGCCGGAGATCTACGCGCGCGAGCAGATTTTCCTGCACGAAAAGCAAAAGACAGAAGTCGTCGTACAGGCGCTGCGCATCGGCGACATCGGGATCGCGACGACACCGTGCGAGACGTACGCGGTCACGGGATTGAAAATCAAAGCCGCAAGCCCGCTCGCGCACAACATGGTCATCGAACTCGCGAACGGCGGCGACGGCTACATCCCGCCGCCAGAGCAGCATCCCTTCGGCGGCTACAACACATGGGCCGCGCGCTCCGCAGGACTCGAAGTGATGGCCGAACCGAAGATCGCAGAAGCTGCGATCGGCCTGCTGGAAACAGTGAGCGGCAAGCCGCGCCGCGAGTGGAAGCTCAGCGACGGCACGGCGGCGCGCACGATCCTCGATGCAAAGCCGGCGGCATACTGGCGCCTGAATGAATTCACCGGCCCGCACGCAAGCGATGCGACCGGCCACGAACACGACGCGGTGTTTGAAAGCGGCGTCACGTTTTACCTCGACGGCCCGCGTTCGTCGGAGTTCTGCGCGGATGGCGAAGTGAACCGTGCGCCGCATTTCGTCGGCGGACGGCTGCGCTCGCGACTCGGCGGGATCGGCGATCATTATTCCGTCTCGATGTGGCTCTGGAATGGAATGCCGAACGACGGGCGCGATGTGAGTGGCTGGCTTTTCTCGCGCGAGCACGATCACGGGCTCGGTGCATTCGGCGATCATCTCGGCATCGGCGGCAAGAGCGCGCACACAGGGCGGCTGGTGTTTTTCCACGGCGGTGATCCGGCGGCGACAGTGGCGGGCAAGAGCGATGTCCCGCGCTGGCAGTGGCAGCATGTCGTGCTGGTGCGGGACGGTGAAACCGTGCGCGTCTTTCTCAACGGCCAGCTTGAAATCGAAGCGAAGGTCGCGGCAAATTTTCCAGCGAGCTTCGACCAGTGCTTCTTCGGCGGACGCAGCGACAACGACTCGAACTGGGAGGGACGCCTCGACGAGATCGCCGTCTTCGACCGGGCGCTCACGGACGCCGAGGTGAAAAAGCTGTCCGCGAAATGAAACTGCAAACAGCCCGCGCACTTTTCTTTTCACCACTGCACTGAAGATATCCCCGACATGAACACCTCCCCCCTCCTCACCCGCCGCAATTTTCTCCGCACCACTGCACTCGCGGCCCTCGCACCCGCGGGTTGCACATCGCTGCAAGGCGCGCATCACGGTTTCATTGATGCGCACGTCCACGTCTGGACGCCGGACACGCAGCGCTATCCGATCGCGGAGGGCTTCACGCGCGAGAAGGACATGAAGCCCGCGAGCTTCACGCCGGCGGAGCTTTTCGCGCACTCGCGTCCACAGGGTGTGAGCCGCGTCGTGCTCATCCAGATGAGCTTCTACAAATTCGACAACAGCTACATGCTCGGCGCCATCGCGCGGCATCCCGGCACGTTCCGCGGCGTGGCGATCGTGGATGAAAAGAAGGGCGACGTGCGCGACACGATGAGGTCGCTCGCAGCGCGTGGCGTGCGCGGCTTCCGGCTCTACACGGATCGCGAGAAGGCCGAGGCGTGGCAGCATTCCGACGGGATGAAAAAGATGTGGACGTATGCCGCGGACGCGGGCCTCTCGATGTGCCTGCTCGCAAATCCCGACGCGCTGCCCGCGGTGCAACGCATGTGCCGGGCTTTTCCGAAGACGCGCGTGGTGATCGATCACTTCGCGCGCATCGGCGTGAAAGGCGCGGTGAACCATCACGACCTCGACGAGCTCTGCCGCCTCGCGGAATTCCCGCACACGCATGTGAAGACCTCCGCCTTTTACGCGCTCGGTGCGAAGAAGGCGCCCTACACCGACCTCGCACCGATGATCCGCAGGCTGCGCGACACGTTCGGCGCGTCGCGGCTCATGTGGGCGAGCGACTGCCCGTTCCAGGTGCAGGAAGGCCACACCTATGCAAACTCGATCGCGCTCATCCGCGACCGGCTCGATTTCCTCACCGCGGACGACAGGCAGTGGATGCTGCGCGGCACGGCGGAGAAGGTGTTCTTTTCGTAGGCGCGCTCGGGAGAGCGCGCGTCGCGGGCTTCCGCCCGCGCCTACGAGCGGAGTCGGCGCTCCACGCGCTCACTCGAAGCGCGTGATGAAATTGCGGTAGAATGTGAGCGCACGCTCGACCGCCGCGACCTCGACGAACTCCACGGCGGCGTGTGCCTGATCAATGCTGCCGGGGCCGATGATGAGGCTCGGGATTCCTGCGCGGGAAAGCTTGCTCGCGTCGCTGCCGAAGGGGACGCCGCCTAGCGTGGCGTCGAGTCCCATCTCCGCGAGCACGGTGCGTGCGAGCTTCGAGGGTGCTGAGTCGGCGGCGGTTTCGAGGGCTTCGTCGAGGATCATCGGCGGCTCCATCACGGCGTCGAATGCCGGATGCTGCGCCTTCAAATCGTCGAGCAGACGTTGGTAGTGCGCGAGCACGACGGGGCCGGTCTCGCCGGGGAGCAGCCGGCGGTCAATCTCGATGGCGCATTCGTCCGGCACGAAGTTCACCTGCACGCCGCCGCGGATGATGCCCACGTTTACCGTCGCCGGCCCGAGCAGCGGATGCACCTTTGCCGCGAGCCGCGCGTGATCCTCCTCGATCGCGAGGACGATGCGCGCGGCGTGGCTGATCGCATTCACGCCGAGTTGCGGCTTGCTGCTGTGCGCGGCCTTTCCGCGCACGACGATGCGCCAGCGCAGCACGCCCTTGCCAGCGATGGTCGCCCGCATGCCAGTCGGCTCCGCGACGAGGGCGGCCTGAGCCGCAGGCGCTCCGTTCACGGTGAGTTCCTCGCAAAGCTTCACCACGCCGCGATACGAGAATTCTTCGTCCACCACCGCGGCGAGCCATACCTCGCACGGTGGGCGCACGCCCTCCTCGTGCAGCGATGCGACCGCGTGCATCATTGCCGCGAGCCCGGCCTTCGTGTCGCAGCTCCCGCGACCGTACAGTTTCCCATCCTCGACGCGCGGCTCGAATGGAGCGATGCCCATGCCCTGCACCGACACCGTGTCCGTGTGTGCCTCGAGGATCACGCGGCGCGACGAATCACGACCCGGCAGACGCGCGATGACATTCGGGCGATTCGGAAAAACCTCCTGCTCCCAAACCACAATCCCGCGGTGCTCAAAAAAGTGCCGCACCCACGTTGCAATTTCCCTTTCGCCGGGACCGCCCTCGTAGGACGGGTTCACGCTGTTGATCGCCACCAGGCTGCGCAGCGTCTCGATGACGGGTGAGAAATTCATGCGGTGCATCATCCTCATCCTGCCTCGATTTTGGAAACCATGAATGAAAGCTCCGGGCTCACGCATCAAAACAGGTGCGGCGGCCCCTTCCCTTTCGCTGCGGCGATCAGCCCGCGCTTGTACAAGCGCGGCTACGATTCGCATTCGCCATCCGTTCTTCGTTCAGCCCGCCTCCTTCCGTCGTCGGCTGCGCGGATCAGTCGAGCCGTGCGTGCAGGCGGTCGCGGAGGAGTTCCTGAAGCGGCTCGTTCGGGAGGCGCTCGGTGACTTCATTTAGAAAACCAAAGACGACGAGGCGCTGCGCTGCGCGGAGCGGGATTCCGCGGGAGAGGAGATAGAAAAGCTCCTCGGTGTCCACCTGGCCGCTCGTCGCGCCGTGCGTGCAGCGGACATCGTCGGCCTCGATCTCGAGGCCGGGCGCGCTGTTGGCCTCGGCTTCGTCGGTGAGCAGGAGGTTGCGGACTTTTTGATACGCGTCGGTCTTGTGCGCATCGGGGTCCACGCGGATGAGGCCGGTGAAAATCGTGCGCGACTGATCGTTGAGCGCATTTTTGTAGAGCAGATCACTGGCAGTGTTCGGCGCCTCGTGGATTTGCAGCGTGCGCTGGTCCACCCATTGCGAGCCTTCCGTGGAGGTGATGCTGAGCATGTCGCTGCGTCCGCCGGGGCCGCGGAGATGGCTCACGGCCTCGCTGCGGACGTAGCGTCCACCGAGATTGAGCACGAGCGCGAGCGCGCTGGCGTCGCGGCTGACGACCGTGTTGTTCAGGCGAAAGGCGAGCGTCTGCCGGTTGCACTGCTGCACCGCGACATACGTGACCTTTGCGCCGTCGCCGACGATGATGTCGTTGGCTCCGATGACGAGCGCGGGGTCTTCGCCGACGGACTGAAAATAATCCACGACGGTCACTTTGCTCATCGGCTCCGCGATGATGATCGTGTGCGGGAAATTCGCCGCGCCTTCGCCCTGCGACCAGTGGAAGCACTCGATCGGCAGCGCGATTTCCACGCCGCGCGGGACGTAGAGGAAAGTGCCGTTGCGCACCTGCGACTCGTGAAGCGCGCCAAATTTCTGCGAGCCGAGGAGCGCGCCCTCGCGCATGAAATGTTTCTCGATCAGCTCTCGCTGCGTGGCGATGGCCTGCTCCAGCGGCATCCACAGCACGCCCTTCGCGCGCAGCGTGTCGCCGTGGAATTCCTGCGTGAGCAGGCGGTCGTTTGCAAAGGCCATGCGACCCGCGGTCTCGGCGAGTCCGATCGAGCGTGCGAGGAGCGCGGCGCGGTCGGCGTCCGCAATCGCATCCGCGCGCTGGAATGGCGACAGGTCCACTGCCTTGACGTCTGAGAAGCGCCAATTCTCATCGGTGCGCACGGGCATCGGCAGTTGCGTGAATTTTTCCCACGCGGCCTGTTGGCGCGCGCGGAAATATTCGGGGTGTTCGGCGAAGTCGGGCCCCGCCTCGCTCACAGGACAGATGTCAGGCAGCGAAATGCTGGCAGGTGCAGGTAGTTCCACAGTTGCGTTCATGAAGTTTGTTTTCCGGCAATTCCACCCGCGGCTCAGCCGACCGAGCCTTCCATTTCCAGATCGATCAGCCGCTTGAGCTCCACGCTGTATTCCATCGGGAACTGGCGGACGAGGTCGTTCACGAAGCCGTTCACCGAGAGGCTCATCGCCTGCGCCTTTGTGAGGCCGCGCTGCTGCATGTAGAAGATCTGCTCGGCGGAAATCTGCGAGACGCTGGCCTCGTGCTGCGAGGAGTTGCCGGTGCCGCGCACGGTGATCGCGGGATACGTGTCCGTGCGCGATGTCGAGTTGATCAGCAGCGCGTCGCACTCGGTGTTGTTTTTGCAGCCCTTGAGGTGCTTCGGAATGTGGACGAGCCCGCGATATGTCGAGCGGCCTTTGCCGAGGCTGATGCTCTTGCTGACGATGTTCGATGTCGTCTCGTCCGCCGCGTGAATCATCTTTGCACCGGTATCCTGATGCTGACCGTCGCCGGCGAGCGCGATGGAGATCACTTCGCCGCGCGCCTTGCGGCCCTTCAGCACGACGCCGGGGTACTTCATCGTGAGGCGCGAGCCGATGTTGCAATCAATCCACTTCACCTCCGCCTCCTCGTGCGCGATGGCGCGCTTGGTCACGAGGTTGAAGACGTTCGCGGACCAGTTTTGCACCGTGATGTATTGCAGCTTCGCGCCTTTCATCGCGACGAGCTCGACGACCGCGGAATGCAGCGTGGCCGTCTCGAATTTTGGCGCGGTGCAGCCTTCCATGTACATCACCTCGGAGCCTTCGTCGGCGATGATGAGCGTGCGCTCGAACTGCCCGAAGTTCTCCGCATTGATGCGGAAATACGCCTGCAACGGGTGCTTAACCTTGACGCCCTTCGGCACGTAGATGAAAGAGCCGCCGCTGAACACCGCCGCGTTCAGCGCGCTGAATTTGTTGTCGCCCGTCGGGATCACTTTGCCGAACCACTTGCGGAAAATCTCCGGGTGCTCCTTCAGTCCCTCGGTGCTGCCGACGAAGATCACGCCCTCGTCGCCGAGCGCCTTTTTCATGTTGGAATACACGGCCTCGGAGTCAAACTGCGCCTCGACGCCTGCGAGGAATTTACGCTCCTGCTCCGGGATGCCGAGCCGCTCGAATGTGCGCTTCTCCGCGTCGGTGACTTCGTCCCACGAGCGCTTCGGCTTCTGGCCGTTCGCGAGGTAGTAGCGGATTTTTTGGAAGATGATGTTCTCCAGATCCTTCGACGCCCAGTGCGTCGGCATCGGCTTGGAAAAGAAAACGTCGAGCGCCTTGTGGCGGAACTCGCGGATCCAGTCCGGCTCGTTTTTCACGTCGGAAATGTAATCAATCGTCGCGTGCGAGAGACCCGTGCCCGCGTCAAACTTGTGCTGCTCGGGGTAGGAAAAATTTCCCGCCGTGCGATCGATGTCGAGTTGCGCTGCCTGGTCCGCGATTGGTTCGAGTAGTTCTGTGCTCATGCTTCCCTCCTGTGTTGTTAAAAATTATTTCGTCGCGGCGGCGGCGATGTCGTCCTTGATCCAGTCATAGCCCTTCGCCTCGAGTTCGAGCGCGAGTTCCTTGCCGCCGGTGTGCTCGATGCGTCCGCCCACGAGCACGTGCACGACATCCGGCACGATGTAATCGAGCAGACGCTGATAGTGAGTGATGACGAGAAATCCGCGGTCCGCACTCCGCATCGCATTCACGCCGTTCGAGACGATCTTCAGCGCGTCAATGTCGAGGCCGCTGTCCGTCTCGTCGAGGATCGCATACTTCGGCTCCAGCATGAGCATCTGCAAAATCTCGTTCCGCTTCTTCTCGCCGCCGGAGAAGCCCTCGTTCACGTTCCGCTGCGCGAAGTCGCGGTCCATCGACACCTTGTCCATGGCGGCGTTGACCTCCTTGGCCCAGGTGCGGAGCTTCGGCGCCTCGCCGTCGAGGGCGGTCTTCGCCGTCCGCAGGAAGTTCGAGACGGAGACGCCGGGCACCTCGACGGGGT
>JBBRYC010000068.1:0-35776 GCA_038238025.1 Chthoniobacterales bacterium | reverse complement strand
GAGGCCGGTGGCGAAGCTGTCGTCGGTCGCGCTGGCGTCGTCGCCGAGCACGCCGGGGATGAGGCGCACGATGGCATCCGTGAAGACGACGGCGGCGATGACGCCATTCGTGAGCACGTAGTCGCCGATGGAAATCTCGTCGTCCACGAGATGGTCGAGCACGCGCTGGTCCACACCCTCGTAGTGCCCGCAGAGGATGATGAGGTGCCCGCCTTTGCTGCCAAGGGTGGAGTATTCCTGCGCGATGCGCTGATCGAAGCGCCGCCCGCACGGGCCCATGAAGACGACGCGCGTCTCCGGTGTGCGCAGCGATTCCACGGCCTCGAAGATGGGCTCGCATTTCATCACCATGCCTTGCCCGCCGCCGTACGGGGCGTCGTCGGCGCGGCGGTATTTGTCGTGCGTCCAGTCGCGCAGGTCGTGCGACTTGAAGGTGAAGAGGCCTTTTTCCTGCGCGCGCTTCATCATGCTCTCGCAGAGTGCGGCGGTGGCGATGGCAGGGAAGAGGCTGAGGACGTCGATTTGCACGGGTTGAGAGTTGAGGGTTGAGAGTTGAGAGGGAAGCGCCGAGTCACACCTTCAAAAGTGCCTCACGCAAAGGGCGCGAAGGCCGCAAAGGAAAATTGCCCGAGACCTTCGCGTCCTTTGCGCCCTTTGCGTGAGGCATGTTTCAAACGGTGCGGGCATCATCGCTGCGGAGCTGACTGAGAGTTGAGAGTTGAGAGTTGAGAGGGAAGCGCCGAGTATCGCGAGTGAAGTCCGAGAGGGTGTGTTTTTCCTCTCAACTCTCAACACCCAACTCTCAACACGCCGCCCTTGCCCAACCCTTCGCCCAAATCCGAGCGCCGTTCGCGCTCGAAAGAGAACAAGCCGCGCTCGCATTTTCGCTGGAAACGTTTCTTTCTGAAATGGACGTGCCTCTGCGTGCTCCTCGTCGCGGCGGTGCTGGGGATTTACGCGTGGCGTGCGTCGCGGCTCGATGTCCACCAGATCGAGCGGATGCGCGAGCGGAGCACGGTGTTCGACATGGATGGGAAAGTGTGGAGTCGGCTGCAAGGTGAGAATCGCGTGCCGGTGGCCCTCGCAGATGTGTCGGAATTTTTCATCGCGTCGCTGCTCGCGCAGGAGGACACGCGCTTTTACCACCACATCGGCGTGGACCCGCGCGGGCTCGCGCGCGCGGTCGTGCAGACGATCAAGCGCAACCCGCAGGGCGGCTCGACGCTCACGCAGCAGCTCGCGCGCAACAGCCTCGATGAACTCGGCCAGCGCAAGAGCATTGACCGCAAGCTGCTCGAGGTCTTCGTGGCGCTGCGCGTGGAGCGGACTTTCACGAAGGACGAAATCCTGAGCCACTACATGAACCGGATTTATTTCGGCAGCGGCGTGTACGGGATCGAGATGGCGTCGAAGGTGTACTTTGGAAAATCCGCCGCCGATCTTTCGCTCGGCGAGGCGGCGATGATCGCGGGCATCGTCTGCAAGCCGACGAAGGCGTCGCCTTTCCGAAACCTGAAGCTCGCGGCAGAGCAGCGCGACAAGGTGCTCGACCGTCTGCTGCTCGATGTGTGCGGGGAGATCCGCACGCGCTTCCACATTTCTCCCGCCGCCGTCGCGCTCGCAAAAACGCAGCCGCTGAAAATCGCCGTCGCGAAGCGCGTAAGCACGCAGGAGAATTACGCGATGGACATGGTGATGCGCGAACTCGACGTGCTGCTCGACGACGACCAGCAGATGCAGGGCGGGCTGAAAATTTACACGACGATCGATCCGGAACTGCAGGACGAGGCGCAGAAGTCGCTCGACCGCGCGCTCACGAAAATCGAGCAGAAGGCAAACTACTCGCATCCGAAAAAATCCAGCTACGGCGACGAGGAGCGGAAGATGGAACTGCCGACCGACTACCTGCAGGGCGCGGTGGTCGCCGTGGACAACCGCACCGGCGCGATCCGCGCGCTCGTCGGCGGGCGCGACTATCGCGACAGTAAGTTCAACCGCGCGATTGATTCGCACCGCACGGTCGGCTCGACGTTCAAGCCGTTCGTGTACGCAGCGGCGTTTGCGACGGGCATGTCGCCCGATGCGCCGATCAGCGACGGGCCGCTCGAACCCGGCGAGATCGCGCACGGCGGCGGCTGGCATCCGGGGAACAGCGACGACAAATTCGGCGGGATGCTGCCCGCGGAGGAAGGGCTCATCCATTCGCGCAATACGATGAGCATCCGCGTGGGCAACCGCGCGGGATTCGAGAATGTCGCGCAGTTTGCCGCAAAGGCGGGGCTGCCGGAAATCCCGCTGAGCGCGCAGAGCTACATCGGAAATTTCGGCGCGACCCCGAAGGACATGACGATGGCCTACACCGTCCTCGCGAATGGCGGCGTTCGCCGGCAGGCATACGTGATCGAGCGCATTGATTCCGTGGATGGCGAAATCATTTTCCGCGCGGCGCACAATACGGTGCCCGTGTTCGAGCGCAGCGTCTGCACGACGACCACGGGCATCATGGGCGAGATCCTCGCGCGCGGCACCGCGGCCTCCGCGAAATCGCTCGGCTGGACGAAGCCCGCCGCCGGCAAGACCGGCACGACGGACGGCTACCACGATGCGTGGTTCGTGGGCTTCACGAGCACACTCACCTGCGGCGTGTGGGTCGGCCTCGACAAGCCCGCGACCATCATTCCGAAAGGGTACGGCGCGGCACTCGCGCTGCCCGTGTGGGTGGACGTGATGAAGCGCGCATCGTCCGAAAAATATCCCGCCGACTCGCTCACCGGCAAAGGCGTGGCGCGGATGCCGGTGACGATCCTGCCGAAGCCCGACACCGCGCCGAACGACGACGGCGGCCTGCGGAAACCCGACAAGGAAAGCGGCGGCGTGCTGCGGTCGTTCAAGAAGTTCTTCGGCGGCAAGTGAGCCGTCGTCGGATCGCTTCGCAAAATGCGGATTGATTTGCACGGGCTGCACGACGAAAAGCCACGCGTTGTTTTCCCGAATGAACCAATCCTGCCCGAACACGTGAGCCTTCGCATTGATCGATCCGAGATGAAGTTTGCGATCACGTCGGCGCAGCGGGCGGCGCTGATGGCGCAGCTTGGCCCATTTTTGCGGGCCGATGAAAATGCCGGCGACGGCGCGCGCTACCCGGTGGTGAGCCTTTACTACGACAACGCCGAGCGCGACTGCTACTGGGAAAAGGCGCGCAGCCTCCCGAGCCGCCGCAAGCTCCGCGTGCGCGTGTACGGCAGCAGCGACGGCGCGGTGCCTGCGTCCTCGTTCGTCGAGATCAAGCACAAGTGCGAGGGCCGCGGCGTGAAGCGGCGCGTGCTGCTCCCGCTCGCACAGGCGCTCCGCGTGTGCGAGGGATTTCAGCCAGAGGGCGTGACGCTCCGCGAACCGGAGCGGCGAATCATTGCCGAGGCGCACGACCTTGTGCTCCGGCAACAATTCAGACCCGTGCTCGTCATGCGCTACGACCGCACCGCCTACGCCGCGATCGATCCCGCAAGCGATCTGCGCGTGACTTTCGACGAGCGAATCCGCGCGCGCTTCGACGAACTCACGCCTGAGCCCGACGACCGGCGCTTCAGCGCGAGCTCCGAATTGCACGGGGACGACACCACGGTGATGGAGGTGAAGGTCACCGGCTGCATCCCGTACTGGCTCAGTCGCACGATCTCCGCCGCAGGCTGCCGCATGCAGAGCCATTCAAAATATTCCATCGCCCTCGAGGAGCGCGACCCGGTGCTTCGCGGGATGCTCTCGCCAAACTGGCGGCCGCACGCCGTCTGTACCGGAAAGATCACACCTTTTTCACCGATTCCCGCGCCAGTATTTTCATCCGTCGCGGATTGATTCACCCCATGCTCCATCTTTCCGGATTTCTTCCATCGCTGCTCGCCACCACGCCTGAACCGCCAGCACTCGGCCCGTTCTTTCGTCTGCTCCACGATATTCCCGGATGCAGGCCGCTGGTGGATTTTTTCAATGTCACGCTCGGCTTCGGTTCGGATGTGCCGGGACTGGCGGAGATTTTTTTCGCAGCGGGGCTCAGCTTCGCGCTCATGTCGCTCATCGCCGGGCTCTACAAGTCCACCTTCCGCGGTGCGAAGCTCTCGCAGGATTACGTCCACACGCTGATGATCCTCGGCATCGTCGTCACGGTCATCGTCATGGTGATCCGCGGCGGGAACGGCGAGAAGGCGATGGCCACGGGCTTCGGGATGTTCGCCGCGTTCTCGATGATCCGCTTCCGCACGTCGCTCTCGGAATCGCGCGATGTGGCATTCATCTTTTTCGCGATGACCGCCGGGCTTGCCGTCGGCGCGCGGCAATACGGTCTCGCGGCCGCGACGACCGCGCTCATCTGCGCGATGATCTACCTTTTCTCCCGCGGCAACTGGTTTGCACCGAACCGCGCGAGCCACTACCTGCGCATCCGCGTGACGAATGACATCAACTACGACGAGGCATTCGAGGTCGTCTTCGGAAAATTCCTCGAACGCCACGATCTCATCTCCGTCGAGTCCATCCAGGCCGGCATGATGACCGAGCTGCGCTACAACATCTGCCTGCGCGGCGAGCACAAGCCCGGCGAACTCGTCTCCGCGATCCAGCAGGTGAACGGCAACAACCGAGTGCTTCTCACCTCCACCGCACCGAGCCGCACGCTGGGGACGGAGTAGGAGAAAGTGCTCAGTGCTCAGTGCTCAGTATTCGCACTGCACGCTTACTGCCCACTGAGCACTGAGCACTGAGCACTTTTTCCCCTCGGAAAACTCGCGGGCTCTGCGAACTTCAGCGCGATGCCCGGCCAGTCCCCGCAAACCTCCCTCTCGCCGCTGCTCGATCCCGAGACGATCCAGAAGACCGAATACCTCGGCCTGCAGGCGCGCACGATCGTCGAGGGCTACATGGCCGGCGCGCACAAGTCGCCGTTCCGCGGATTCGCCATCGAGTTTGCGCAGCACCGCGAATACGTCCCCGGCGATGACACGCGGCATCTCGACTG
Organism: Chthoniobacterales bacterium; assembly: GCA_038238025.1. GTDB lineage: Bacteria > Verrucomicrobiota > Verrucomicrobiia > Chthoniobacterales > Chthoniobacteraceae > SXWH01. Next base: position 30,768 of record JBBRYC010000068.1, on the reverse strand, counting down.
GAAGGTGCTCGGCCGCAGCGACCGCTACTACATCAAGCAATACGAGCAGGAGACAAACTTCGTCGCGCACCTGCTCCTCGATGGCAGCGAAAGCATGCGTTACGGCTCGGGCAAAGTGACGAAGCTCGACTACGCGAAAGTGATGGCCGCGTGCCTCGCGTATCTCATCCTCCTCCAGCGCGACGCCGCCTCGGTGACGGTCTTCGACGACAAGCCGCGCGAGCACATCCCGCGCACCGACAGCCTCGCAAAAATCCACACGATTTGCGCCGTGCTCGCCGCGTTCAATCCCACGCAGCCCACGGCCATTTCCGAGACGCTCGACGATCTCGCGCGCAAGACGCGCCGCCGCGGCATCGTGATCCTCATCAGCGATCTTTTCGACGACGAGGAAAAGCTCATCCGCGGCATCCAGCACCTGCGCTTTGTCGGCCACGAGGTGATCGTTTTTCAAGTGCTCGACCCCCACGAGATGTCGTTCCCGTTTCAGGGGAATGTCGAGTTCATCGGCCTCGAGGCGCAGGGCCGGATGCTCACGCGCCCCTCGGAAATCCGCAAAAGTTACCTCGAAGAATTCGGCGCATTCCTCGACCGCATCCGCCTCGGCTGCGAGCGATGCGGCGCGACATGCCTCCGCGTGACGACCGACCAGCCGTGGGCCGAAGTCCTCACCGCCTACCTCGCCACGCGGCAGCATCGCTATGGATGAGGCAGAAAAATTAAACGCAGAGACGCAGAGACGCGGAGAAAAGTATGGAAACGAATGAACTGACCAAAGCCATCATCGGCGCCGCGATTGAAGTTCATCGTGAACTCGGGCCGGGCTTGCTCGAAAGCATCTACGAGGAGGCGCTGTGCCATGAACTCTCGTTGCGCGGGCTCGCATTCGTCCGGCAGATACCGGTTCAAATCGCCTACAAGGGTGTGAAACTTGCCTCGGATTTGCGCGCTGACTTGTTCGTTGAAAACCAGGTCATCGTGGACCTCAAGTCCAAGGAACAGGTTGCGAAGGTGGATTTGGTCGTCATGCGTTCTTATCTCCGTCTCCTCGGTGCAAGTGTTGGCCTCGTGATCAATTTTCACGTCCCCGTCTTGCGCGATGGCGTCCACCGAGTCGTCCTCAACTTTCAGGAGCCCGGTGCCCGACCCGATCTCCGCCAATAATTCTTCTCTGCGTCTCCGCGTCTCTGCGTTTCATCCATCCGCATGTCTTTCCTGAATCCATGGTTGCTCGCCGGCATCGCTGGCATCGCGTCGCCGATCATCATCCACCTGCTCGCGAAAAAGCAGATCAAGCGCGTGGTGTGGGCGGCGATGCGGTTTCTGAAAGCCACCGTGGATCGCAACAAACGGAAGATGAACATCGAGGACATCCTGCTGCTGGTGCTGCGCTGCCTCATCCTCGCGCTGCTCGCGTTTGCGCTCGCGCGGCCTTCCCTGCGCGAAGGCGGCATCGGGTTGCTCGGCGGCGACGAAGCGGCGATCATCCTCCTGGACAATTCCGGCTCGATGTCCGCGACCGATGGCGCGGTGTCGCGATTTGAAAAGGCGCAGAAGGCCGCGGGACAAATCCTCGACGGACTGCCCGCCGGTTCGCGCGTCGCGGTGTGGCTCGTGTCGGACACCGTGCGCGAATCCGTCTCCGAGCCGGCGCGCGATCTCGCGCTGGCACGCAAGAGCATCCACGAGGCGAAGCGCACCGACCAGGGCACCGAGTGGCAGCCTGCGCTGCGGCGCGCGGTGGATGTGCTGAAGAAGCAACCCGGCGTCCACAAGCACCTCTACGCCGTCACCGACGGACAGGCCGCCGGCTGGAAAGGCACTGGCGAAATCCGCACGCTGCTCGAATCCGTGAAACGCGAGATGCGCGCGACGCTCGTGCTCACGACCGAGGGTGAGGAGAAAAATCTCGGCATCACCGATGTCCGCCTCGCGACCGCGCTGCCCACGGTGAACCAGCCGCTGCGTTTCGAGGTTTCCGTCTCAAACTTCGGCCCCGCCGAGGCGACCGGTGTCGCGGTGAGCCTCGCCATTGACGACGAGCCGCCCGCCGACGAGCAGACGCTCGACGCCATCTCCGTGGGCGGCGCACCGAAAACGATTTCGCTTTTCGTCACATTCCGCGAGCCGGGCTTCCACACCGTCACCGCGCGGCTGCACGCGGACCGCTGCCCGTTCGACGACCAGCGCTCGCTCGCGCTGCGCGTCATTGACGAAGTGAACGTGCTGCTCGTGGACGGCGATCCCGGTGCAGAGCCGCGCGAGAGCGAGGTCTTCTACCTGCGCAACGCCCTCACGCCCGTGCCCGTGGAAGTGCGCGACCGGTTTTTCATCAAGACGCGCACCGTCATCGGCGCGGAGTTTGAAAAGACCGCGCTGCGCGACTTCGACGCCGTGGTGCTCGCCAATGTCGTGGACCTCTCGCCGCTCGCCGCGGACGCGCTGCAAAACTACGTGCGCGGCGGCGGCGGCCTGCTCGTCTTCCCCGGCTCGCGCATCAGCGCGCCATTCTACAACGGGCTGCTCCTCGGCGAGCGCGGCCTGCTGCCCGCGGCATTCGGCCCCGTGCGCGGCGAAGCATTCGACGAGACAAAGGCCGAGCGCCCGGAGAAATTTTTCCGCCTCCAGTCCAAGGACTACGCGCACCGCATCGCCGAACTGTGGAAGGATCCCGCGAGCGGCTCACTCGGCTCCGCGCAATTCTATCGCGCGTTCACTTTGCAGCCCGCGAAAAAAAGCGACGTCCCGGCTTTGAACGACGCCCAGTTGGGCGGTGGCCTGCCCGCGGTCGTCCTCAGCTACGCCGACGGCGAGCCCGCGGTGATGGAGCGCCCGTTCGGCCTCGGTCGCGTGGTGCAGTTCAGCAGCACCGCTGACGGCGCGTGGAACGACCTGCCCGTGCGCCCCATCTTCGTCCCGCTCATGCACCGCACGCTCGGGTTCCTCCTCGCGCGCACCGGCGACCGACTGAACGTCCGTGCCGGCACACCCTTCATGCACACCGTCGCCGCCGAGCGCGCGGGCAAGGACTACACCGTCACCGCGCCCGTCACAAATCGCGAACCCGGCGCAAAGCCCGAACCCGCGCGCACGCGCACCGTCATGGTGAAAAATGGAACGCCGCAGATCGAGCAGGCCGACACTTCCGTGGCCGGCACATATGCCATTCACTTCACCGACGAAACCGGCACCGCCGTGCGTTTCGCATCCGCATCCGATCCCGGCGAGAGCGATCTGCACGAACTCTCCGCCGCCGACCTCACCGCGCTCGGCAGTGTCGCCCGCATCGTCCGCTGGACCCCCGACGCCGACCTCCGCGGCCAGATGGAACGCGAGCGCAACGGCACCGAACTCTGGCTCCCATTCGCCCTCCTCGCCATCGGCCTCGTCGTCGCCGAGACGCTGCTGGGAAATCGCTTCAGCCGATCAAAGTGACGGCGAAACGCAGGCGGGGTTTTCCAACCCCGCGCGGGCGAGCGCACCGAGGTGGCGGGGTCGCAGGCGTGGGCGGAAGCCCACGTCCGCGCTCTCAGGCGCGCGCCTGCGATCCGCGCCATCCCGCCGCCTCCGCCCAATCCTGCCGCGCGAGGTTGGAAAACCTCGCCTACGCTTCGCGTGCTTCCCTCCCGAAAACTGCGCGCTATTCTGCCACGATGATTTTCTCCCCCGTGCGGTCGCTTGTCGCAGCGGCGCTGTGTTGCGCAGTGGCATCGTGTGCCATGCCGCACCTGCCGAAATGGGCGAAACGCAAGCAGGTGCCAAAGGCGGTGCCGATCCGTTTTCCAAAGCCCGACCCTTCGGATCCAAAGGCGAAGCGCAGGCAGATCGGCACCATCCTGCTCGTGAATTTGGACGCGGGATTTGTGCTCATCGAGACGCGCGGCGGGTTTCCGCCGGATGCGGGCACGGCGCTGAAGTGCATCCGCGACGGCGCGGATGCCGGCGTCCTCATCGTGAGCGGCGAACGCCAGGGCTCGCACGTCATCGCGGACATCACCACCGGCACGCCGCGCAAGGGCGATCAGGTTTTTCAGTGAACGCGAGTGATGCGGACGCTCCTGTCCGCGTCACGCCACCGGCTCGACCTTCACAAAGCGGAATCGCGCGTCGTAGCGCCCGCGATTGTGCGCGCGGCAGCAGCGCAGGCATGCGGAGCCGCGGCGCAGCGGCTGCACGCGCGCGAGCACCGTGGCACACGCGGGGCAGCGGTAATGATGACGCCGCGCGACGGTGCGGCGCGGCAGCGGCAGGTCGTGCGTGCGCTTTTCATCCGTGAGCCCGAGGTCGCAGCACGCGCGACGCCACTCCGCGCCGTGCGGCGCGATCCTGCGACGGCCCGCGCGCTCGTGCGCGAGGAGGTGCGCGAGTTCGTGGAGCAGCGTGCGGCGGATTTCCGCGTCGCCAAATTCCCGCAGCCTCGGATTCAGCCGCACGAGCGAGCGCCCGGGAAATGCAAGCCCCGCGGTGCTGCGCATCCGCGAATGCCACTCCATGCGCACGCGCTCGGCGAGCGCCACCGCACCGACGCCACGCAGCAGCGCACGCGCTTCATCGAGCAGCGGCTCGTGCGGTGCGGTGACAATTTTCACCGCGACCTGAGCGGTACTCATGTCGCGAGCAGCCGGGCGATCTCGTTTTCCGAAAAGCCGCGTGAGAAAATTGAACTGCATCCGCGCAGCTTCCACGATTGCTTCGGGATTTGCGAGCCTCCTGCCGTGGAACTGCGGTGAGCGGCCCGCAGCCTCCAGGGCACACGATGTTGTGGATGCCTTTCACCTTGACCGCAACGCATAGACGCTCATCTTCCGCCTTTCCAAAGGCTCGCTGTGCATGCCCCACACGCACACCTGAGTTTTTCCGAATGCACACCCACCCAATTTCCCGTGCCATCCGCGAGCCTGCGCTCGCACCTGATGCGTCACCACGACGCACCGGGCACGGGAACGGCGCTGGGAACCATGCGTGCATCCATTCCATCCATCTCCCATTTCCCATGCGGCCCTGACCGACGATGGTAAAAACCTACATCGCACCAGACGCAAAAGCGGTGGCCTGCCCTTCGTGCGGTGAGGAATTCAAGGTGCCGCCGTCCACGCGCGGCCGGCGTGTCTCCTGCCCGAAATGCCGCGAGGCTGTCCCACTTGAAAATCTCCCCGAACTTGCCACCACAAAAAAGGAGCGCGCCCCAGTCGCGCCGGACGCCGACAAGGAATGCGACCGCAACGAGGCGCTCGAGTCCAGGGTCGCCGCGCTCGAGGCCGCGGTCGCCGCGCTGATCGTCGCGCGCTCGGGAACGGAGCGCATCGACGGCGCGAAAAAACTCCGGTGGGCCGCAACGGCCGCGGACGATCCCCTGCATGCCTTTTCCCCGGAAAGGGAAAGCGCGCTCGCCCAGAATCTCGGCACCGCGAAGGCGCGCGAGATTACGTTCCGGATTTCCGCCGGGGATCGCACCGCTGCGGAACGCGCCGGACGCCTCATGGAAATCTTCGCGCGAGCCGGATGGAAAGTCCGCGGGCCGGAGGAATCCGCGCCTCACTCCGCGTCGAAGTCCCTCGTGCTCGGCGTGCCGGAACTGCCGGTCGGCAAGGAAGCCGCCGAGACCTACCTCGCACTGAAGGCCGCGGGATTCGAGCCGATCCCCGTTCTCGATCCTGCGCTCGTGGATGTGGACGGAGTCGCATCTCTCTCGCTCACGCTGCCTGCCGCGATTCGCGCGTAGCCGCTGCGGAAATTTATTTCACCGTGGCGCGAATTGCCGGTATGCCGGCGGGCGTGACCCCCTCCCGCACTCCCCTTCCCCGCTCCGGTTTCATCGCGCGGCGCGCATTTCTCCGCCAGTCTGCCGCCGCGATCCTCCTCGCACCGCTGCTTCGCTGCGCGGCGGCGGAGAGGGAATTCGCCGCCACGGATTTCATCTCGGTGCAAAAGGGCGATTTGCCGATCATCATCTCGGCGCCGCATGGCGGCACGATGCCCATCCCCGGCGTGCCCGAACGCACCGGCGAGGGGATGAAAAAAGGCGGCGCTGGTTTCTTTGCCGGCCGCGATGAAAATACCGAACTGCTCGCCGCCGCCATCGCCGCAGCGATCGAGTCGCGCCTCGGAAAAAAGCCATTCCTCGTGATCGCGAAAATGCACCGCAAATTTGTGGACGCAAACCGCCCTCCCGAGATCGCCGTCGAGCACCCGCGCGCCCGCGAGGTGTACGACGCCTATCGGGGCACCGTCGCGAAATTCTGCGACGACGTGCAGACGCGCTTTGGCCGCGGCCTGGTGATTGACGTCCACGGCCAGGGCAGCGCGCGCGACACCGTCTTCCGCGGCACGCACAACGGCACGACCGATGCGATGCTCGCAAAGATGTTCGGGGAAAAAATCCACGCAGGCCCGCAGAGCCTCGCCGGCCTGCTCGCCGCGCACGGCATCAATATGAAGCCCACGGACACGAGCCCCGAGGCATCCGGATTCACCGGTGGCCACATCGTGCAGACCTCCGGAAAGCACGAGGGCATCGGCGCGGTGCAGCTTGAGTTCGGAATGGATTTCCGCGCAAAGACCGCAATCAAATCCTCCGCGGAAAAAGTGGCCGGCGGCGTCGCCGATTTCGCGAAGCTCTACCTGCTCGGAAAGCCGTAGCCGGAAAAACAGCGCGCCTCGAGGCACTCACATGGCAGCGGCACTTTTGGCAGACGCTCAAAGCGTGCACCTCAGAAATCAGACGGACTTTCGGCACACACTCTAAGGAAATCGGGCGTGAGGACATTCCCTTTCGTTTCCCTCCCCATGATCCCGCTGCGATTTCCAAAGGCGCTCCTTCGTCTTTCCACCACGCTGATTTTCTCCGCCGCGCTGCTCGCGAGCGCCGCGGCGCAGGCCCCGGAGATGCCGTGGCTCTACACGCACGCGCGCGCGCTGCCGAAGCATCTCACGAATCAGGGCAGCGGTTACTTTTCCATCGTCGAGGGGAAGAATGGGCGGCTCTACATCGGCACGGCGAAATACGGCGAAAACGCGCACCTCGTGGAATACGATCCCGTGACGCAGGAGATGCGCGTGGTTGTGGATTGCATGCGTGAAATCGGCTCGAAGGCGACCGGCTTTGCAGCGCAGTCGAAGATCCACACGCGGAACAATGTCGGCGCGAGCGGGAAGATTTATTTCGGCACGAAGCAGGGATACCCGGACACGAAGAAGGACGAGAAATTCACCGACTATCCCGGCGGCTATCCGATGGTGTTCGACCCGGAGACGGGCACGACGCGCGTGTATCCCGTGCCGGTGAAGCATCACGGGATCATCAGCGTCACGCCAGACGAGTCGCACAAGGTCGCGTACATCTCGACGTGCTCGGACGAGCGGCCGGTGGAGAGCTCGCATTTTCTCAAGCTCGATCTCGAGACTGGCGAATATCGCGACCTCGGCGAGACGAACCACCTGTATGCGTTCATCGTCGTGGACTTCCTCGGGCGCGCGTATCATCCGATGCGCGGCGGAGAAATCCTGCGCTACGATCCGAAGACCGATAAAGTCGAGCGGCTGAAGCAGACGATTGACGGCCAGCCACCGACGGCGGACTCGCACCTCGCGGATGAAAACAGCCATCCGATCAACTGGGAGATCTCGCCGAACCGCCGGACGCTCTACGCCGTCGCGATGAGCGGCAACCAGCTCTTTTCCTACGACCTCACGGGCAAGGGCGACGTGCTCGAAGGCCGCAGCCTCGGCAAGCTGTGCGCGATCGCCGAGAGCACCGACTGCCGCGCGCTGTGCGTCGCGCCGAACGGAACCGTGTGGGCGGCGCTCGTGGCAAAATACGACGCGCGCCGCCGCTTCGCGCATCTCGTGAGCTGGAAGCCCGGCGACGCCGTGACGACCGATCACGGCCCGCTCGCGGTGAAGAATACGGACTTCACACAGTTCACGGACAAGAAGGGCGAGCCGTTCCCGTGGCACCACGGCTTCCGGCGTTTCGGCGATGGCAACCTCATCCCTCAGCACGCAATCCTCGGAGCGTGCGCAACTCGCGAGGCGCAATACGTCCTATCGCTCGCGCCGCTCACGCTGCACGAGATCCACGCGCGCCCGCGCCAGTACATCGCCGAAGTGCGGAAGCCGGTCGCCGCGATCACCACGCTCTACGCCTACAATTCGCACGCCGATCTCATCATCGGCCGCATGTTGCAGACCGAGACGCTCGACGGCCAGAGTCGCGTGCCGGCACTGCAAGTGGCCTCACTTTACAGCGACCAAAAACCGAAGACCGACACGGGCCGGCGCATCGCGACTGAACTCGCGATCCCGCTCGCAAAATCGCTCGCGGAGACACTCACGCTCGGGCAGGAAAAAATCGCCGTCGAGGGTGCGCTCGTCGTCGCGGAGCACGGCGAATATCCGCTCTCACCCAGTGGCGCGATCGCATATCCGAAGCGGAAATTCTTCGGGGAGATTTTCAAGACCGTGGACAAATTTGGTCGTCGCGGGCTGCCGGTCTTTTGCGACAAGCACCTCGCGGATACATGGGCCGACGCGAAGTGGATCTACGACGAGGCGAAGAAACGCGACATGCCGCTCATGGCCGGATCGTCCGTGCCATCCGCGTGGCGGAATCCGCCGATTGACATGCCGCGCGGCGCGAAGCTCAAGCAGATCGTCATGGTGTCGTACCACCGCATAGACATCTACGGCTTCCACGCGCTCGAGGCCATGCAGTCGCTCATCGAGCGCCGCGCAGGCGGCGAGACCGGCGTCGCTGCGGTGCAGACATTCAGCGGCGACGACGTGTGGGCCGCCGCCGACCGCGGCGTGTACGATCGCAAGCTGCTCGACACCGCCCTCGCCGCGATGCGGGAACGCCCGCTCCCGCCCGGCAAACGTCTCGAGGATCTCGCGAAGCAACCCGTGCTGTGCGTGATTGACTACCGCGACGGACTGCGCGCCTGCATGTTCACGCTCAATGGTGCCGTGGCCGAGTGGGCGACCGCGTGGAAGGACGATCACGACCGTGTGACGAGCCTCACATTCGTGATACAGGACGAGCGCCCATTTTCACATTTCGGAATCCTGTTCAACGCGATCGAGCAATTCATGCACACTGGCAAAGCGCCGTGGCCGGTCGAGCGCACGCTGCTCACAAGCGGCATCGTGGATGAATGCCTCCGCTCGCAATCCGAAGGCGGCGCACGCCGCGAGACGCCACATCTCAACGTGGCATACAAGAGCGAGTGGAACTGGATCCAGCCGCCCGCGCCGCCACCGGTGCGCTCGCGCGGATCGCAGTAGGCCCGGGCAAGGATGCTGCTCGCGACAGTGCGAGCATCGCCCTTTTCACACCGCACCCGGCCCGCTGCATCCGGGCGCGTGGATTCCGCGCCCATCGTGCAATCACCGAGGATCGCGAGGAGCAGGGCGGGGAGAAATTTTTGCACGCGCATCGTCCCGGGCAGATGCATCCGGCGGACGGGCGTGAATTTGCCCTCGCGTTTATTTCTCCGGCGCAGGGACACACGGATCGCGCGGCGCGATCCTGTTTGCGCTGCCGCGCTCCCGCCGCGGCTTTGCACTTGCGCGACGAAGGAGCACGCTCGTAGTTGCCCTCCCCGCGGGAATTTCAGATGGAACCAGAATCCAAGTCGCACACACAGGAGACCCCGCCCCTGCCGACGCCGGGCGATCCCGCTCCGCCGCCCGGCTCGACGGAGCCTTCGGAATTCGAGGCGGGCACGACGGTGAAGGATCTTGTCTTTTTTCAGGAGCGAAAGGAACGGCTGGCATCCGCGCTGTCGATCCTCGGCTCGATCGCCGGCTCGGAAGATCGCGCGCTCATGCTCACGCAACTGAAATCCGAACCTTCCACGGCTCCGCGGCACACCGCGATTGCCAAGACAGCGGAGCATCCGGCGTCATGGATCGTGCCGGCGGCGCTCGTCGGAGGCGTGCTCTGCGGCGCGACCGGGCTGCTCTTCCTGCTCGATGCGGAGCGACCGGACAGGACGGCGGCCTGGTGCCTCGTCCTCGCAGGCGCCGCCCTCGGGATCGTGGCGTTCATTTTTCTGGCAAAGGAGCGGCGTGACCGCGATGCACAGAAGACCTCGAATGGCGGGAGCGAAACGGACGCCGCCGAAGGAATGCAGTCGGAGGCAGCCCGCCTCGCCGGTGCATTCCGCGAGACGGTGGGGCCCCTGCTCACCGAATTGAAAATGGCGGTCCGCCTGGACGACTTGGAAGGGATGCTTGCCGAGCTGAGAGCCTACGAGGAGTTTGGCCGCGACCTGGAGGATTTCCACGTCACGACGTAGCCTGCATCGCCCGCGACATCCGCGCGCCGGCTCCGCCCCGGCCTCCGATCGGGAAGGACATGCTTCCATTCGTGGGCTGTGATTTCTTCGCCCCCCTGTCGTGAAAAATCACAGCCGCCCTGAAACCCTGCATCCATCAGGGTTCCGCAGAGAGTGGCTGGGCCCGGAATCGAACCGGGGACACGAGGATTTTCAATCCTCTGCTCTACCAACTGAGCTACCCAGCCATACTCTCCTGTTACGGAATCTCTGCGGGAGGGTTCCGATAATTGAGGTCGGGAGGGCTGTCAAGAGCTTCGCGGGACGAAGGTGCGGGCGCGGATTCCAAGCCGCCCCGGCTCACCTCACGATTCAAGACGCACATCCGATTTGCCAAAGTCCGCAAGCGTGCGCAAAATCGCGAGCGAAGCGAGACCCCGACATGCCCATCTACGAATTTTTCTGCACGAGCAACCGCCGCATCTATTCCTTCTTCGCGCGCAGCATGCGCTTCGCGGAAATGCTGCCGCGCTGCCCGGACAATCCAAAGTGGAAGATGGAAAAGATGATCAGCGGCTTTGCGATCACGGGGCGCGCGAAGGAAAAGACGGCGGATGCGCCGGGCGGCGATGACTTTGACGACGCGAAAATGGAGGCGGCGATGGGCGAGATGGAGCGGGAGTTCGGCCATGTCGCGGAGAGTGACAATCCCGATCCGCGCGCGCTGGCGAAGATGATGCGGCGGATGGGCGAACTCTCCGGCGCGAAAATGCCGGCGCAGATGGACGAGGTGATCGCACGCCTGGAAAAAGGTGAGGATCCCGACAAGCTCGAGGCGGAGTACGGCGACGTCTTTGACGCCATGGACAGCACGGGTGACGCGGCGGGAGGAGACGACAGGACAAAGGTAAAGGCTCGCCGCGCGCGACGCGTGACGCGCGACCCGAAGCTGTACGACATGTCGGAATTCTGCGAGTGACGCGACGTGCTTTCTCCTCTCAATTGTTCCCACGACACCGCGGACTTCTCGCAAAGCCCCGAATCTCAACACTCAACTCTCAACCCGCCTTGAAAGCCTCCCCTACCAATGTCCTCGGCACTCCGCTTGCGTGCTGCTGCACCAGTCCGATGACGGGATTTTTCCGCGACGGCTACTGCCGCACGGCGGCGAGCGACCGCGGCATGCACACGGTGTGCATCATCGCGACGGATGAGTTCCTCGCATTCAGCAGCGCGCAGGGAAATGATCTCAGCACACCCGTGCCGGAATTCGATTTCCCTGGGCTGGACGACGGTGACCGCTGGTGCCTGTGCGTCACCCGCTGGAAGGATGCGCTCGAGGCCGGCTGCGCACCGCACATCGTACTGGAGGCGACGCACATCTCGGCACTGGAGTGGGTCTCGCTGGAGGATCTTCGCGCGCACGCGGTGGCGAAGCAGGCGTGATTTTGGAACCGCGCAGGGCCACGGTGGGATTGGCCAAATGCGTGCCGCTCAGCGGAACTGACGCCAGAACATGATCGCGGAGATCGTGAGGCCGATCGCCGTCACGAGACCGCGCACGGCCCGCTGCGGGAGGCGCTGGGAGAAATGCGCGCCGAGAAAATATCCGCCGAGCGCGCCGACGCTCATCACGCCCGCCCTCGGCCAGTCAATGAGCCCGGCCCCGATGAACCACAGCGCGGCCACGACATTGATGAGGCAGCTCAGGATATTCTTGAGCGCATTCATCTCGTGGATGTCGCGCAGCCCGAGGAAGCCGAGCGACGCGAGCATGAGGATGCCAATGCCCGCGCCGAAGAAGCCGCCGTACACCGAGACTGCAAACTGGAAGACAACCGCGATCCACACCGCGTGGTGATGCGGCTGCGCGGGACCTTTCTCCGCGAATCCCGCGAATCCCGCGAAGCGCCGGAATGCGCCCTGCGCGAGAAAAAGGACCGTCGCAAAAAGGATGAGAAACGGCACGAGCCGCGCGAACACGGTCTCGCCGGTGCGCGTGAGCAGCACGCTGCCGAGCAGCCCGCCGAGCACGCTCACGGGCACGAAGCGCACGAGCCACGGCCGCACCGCGCCGACCTGCCGCCGGAGGCTGAAGATGCTCCCGCCGGTGCCGATGACGAGCGCGAGCGTGCTCGTGGCGTTGGCGATAATTTTCGGCGTGCCGAAAAAAATCAGCACCGGAAAAGTGATCAGCGTGCCGCCGCCTGCGATCGCATTGATGGCACCCGCGACCGCCGCCGCCGCGGCGAGGCCAAGCATTTCGGCAGGCGACATCATGGAAGTTTCTCCGGATGCAGGAGGATGGAAAAGGCGGAAGGCACAGGCGAGGCGTAGCATGAACACCATCCGCTTCGCCATGCACAAGACTCGCAGTGTGCCGCCGGGTTGCAGCCGCGCGGCCATGGGAGTTTGCCGTGCCGCCATTTCCTGATCAGTCAGGCACGCGATTCGCTTATTTCATTCATGCGAGCCTGTGCGGCCCGCGCCCTATGAACGAATCACCCCACACAGATCAGAAGCAGCGCGAGGACTGGCAGCAGCCCGCCCCCGCGGTGGCGGGTGTGCCTGTGAATCCGAACCTGAGCGCGAGGCTGAGTGAGGATTACGACGCGGTGCAGGAGGACTTGCGGGAGGCGAACGAACTCGCGGCGAATCTGGAATCGCAACTCGCGGGAAAATCCAAGGAGGTGATGCACCTGCGGTTTTTGTTTGAGCAGACGAAGACTCATCTCGGGCACATGCAGGACGGCATCGAGGCGATGCGCAGGGAACGGCACAAACTTGCGAACGAGGCCATGCGGGCGATGGGGCTGGACATCATGCTCAAGCGAGTGGCGGCGGAGCGCGACCGGTACAAGACTGAACTCGAGGGCGTCCTCGAGGGCCTCGCCACGGAAAAGGCCGCGCAACCGCTGCGGTTCGACAAGCGCGATCACCAGGTCGCGGAGCTGACTTTCGAGCTCGTCAAACTCCGCGAGGAAGTGGCCGCACTGCGCAAGGCGAATGCGGCCCCCGCACCGCAGCCGCCCTCGCCGGCGCAGGCGCCCCGCACTTTGAAAACCTCCGCAGACCACGAAGCGTGGGACGCAAACGAGATGGAGATCATCCCCACGGAGCGCGTGTCCGCGGGCCGCGCGAAGGCTTGACTGTCCGCGCGGCGTGCCCTTGCTGTTTCGCGGATTGCACGCAATCCGCTGAACCATGAAACGCATCGGAATTCTCACGGCAGGCGGCGACACGCCCGCGCTGAACGCAACCATCCACGGCGCGGTCGTCCGCGCGAACCAGCTTCGCATCGAGGTCTTCGGGCTGATGAAGGGCTTCAACAGCCTCTTCAACCCGAAGGTGCCGCACGTCCGCCTGAACCCGCTCTTCCAGGAAATCCCGGAGCTCGATCCCACCGTGGGCGGCACGCTCATCGGCTCGTCGCGCGACTTTGTGGATCCCGACGACAAGGCGCAGCTCGAGATCATCTTCTCGCGCCTGCACCGGCTGAAGATTGACGGGCTCATCTGCGTCGGCGGGGACGGCACGCTGAACGGCCTCCAGCCGCTCGCCGAGCGCCTGCCGACGGTGCTCGCGCCCAAGACGATTGATAACGATCTCGGCCTGAACTACCCGAGCGAGCCGGACGAATGGGTGCGCGCGAGCGACCCCGCCATGAAAGGCGGCATCCGCTACAAGCGCACGGAATCGCAGGCCGTGTTCGACCTCGAGCAGGTGGTGAATTACGTCACGCCCGGCTACGCGACTGCGGTCTTCGTCTCGGCGAGCGGCGTCGAGCGCCTCCGCACGACAGCGGAGAGCCACCGCCGGATCGCCATCATCGAAGTGATGGGCCGGCACTCCGGCTACATCGCGCTCGGCTCCTCGTACGGCAGGCCCGACATCGTGCTCGTCCCCGAAGTGCCGCTCGACCTCGAGCACCTCGCCGACCGCGTGAAGCACATCTACGACTTGCAAAAAAATGTCGTCATCGTCTGCGGCGAGGGAATCGTGGACGCGCAGGGCAACGAACTCGGCGCGGAATCCAAGGTGTCTGATCCCGCCGGAAATGTGGCGCTGAGCGGCGCGGCGGAGGCGCTGCGCGCGAAGCTCATCCAGATGCTCGGCGACAAATATTTTCGCGACTACCGCCGAAGCGAATCTGCACGCGAGGCCATCTTCACCCGCAAAGTCGGCCACACGCAGCGCGGCGGCCGGCCGATCCTTTTCGACCGCTTCTACGCCGCGCAGCTCGGCGCAAAGGCCGTCGAACTGCTCAAGGACGGGCGCAACAATTCCGTCTCCGTGCTCCAATACAGCAAGGCGAAGGGCTTCAACGTCGAGGGCTACGATGCGAACCGCTTCCGCGACCGCTGGGGTCTCATCCACGCCCGGCAGATGCACCCCGCACTATACGACGAGCGGCTCCTGAAGGCATCGCGGCTCGGCATCGAATACCTGCTGCCGATTTTCACCAATGCGATCGGCGAGGACGACATGGAGCACACGCGGCAGACGCTCTTCGCCACCGGCAACCTCACGCAGCCGTACCACTCCATCAATACGGACATCAACAAGCGCATCCGCTACCTCTCCGAGGATGCCGCGGACATCTGACGCGGAGGATTTGACGAGAAAGAGCGGCTTTGGAAAGCTGGTCAGATGGCTTTGTGCGGCCGCGCACAGGGTGAGCGGAATCGCCGCCGCACAGATCAGAAACAGGATGGCAAAGACCGATGCGCTGAACCGGTTCCATCGCTTCGCTTTTGCCCTCAGCACTTCATCCGCGTGGACGAGCGCCCTGTCCAATGGCGGTGCGGGAAACATCCGCCCGAGCGCATTGAAGCAGCGGAGAAGCAGGTAAGTGTTGGCGTCGGCCATGGGGGATTTTGGAAATATTTCCAAGGTCTCCCTGTTGCCAAGGCCAAAGCATGGCGGGCAGGGATTGGAAATTGCGCTGCCCTGAGTGCGCCTGCGCTGTGCGGAATTTTCCTCCGATGCTTTCTCCTCCGGTCGGATTGTTGTGGGGACATTGGAGTTTGGAACCGCCCGTGGTTCACTCTCCCCTGCTCCGGAACCGACATGAAATTTTCAAGACTCACGACACGCATCACGCTGTCTGCCCTCACGCTGCTCGGTGCGGTGCGGGTGGATGCGGCACCGGCGCACCCGGATTTTCAGAAAATCGCGATGCCCTTCATTGAGAAGCACTGCATCGAGTGCCACGGCGGGAAGACGACGAAGGGTGACCTTGATCTGAAGAAGATCGATCGCGCGGATGCGGCAATCCTGAAGAATCGCAAGGTGTGGATGAATGCGCTCACGCAGGTGAGCACGGGCGAGATGCCGCCGAAAAAAAAGGCGCGCCCGACGGTGGAGGAGATCGAGAAGTTCACGGGGGCGATCGAGTCGGCGTTCGAGCGTGCGGAAATCGCCGCGCCGCCGGATCCGGGACGCATCACGATCCGCAGGCTGAATCGCAACGAATACAACAACACCGTGCGCGATTTGCTCGGTGCGGATTTCAATGCGGCGGAGGATTTCCCGCCGGATGAAATCGGGCACGGCTTCGACAACATCGGCGACGTGCTCACGGTCTCGCCGCTGCTCACGGAGCGATACCTCGATGCGGCGGATGCCATCGCGCGGCGCGTGATCCTCACGGACATCCCGAAGCCTGCGCAGCGCGCGCTCTCGGGCCGCTACCTCCAGCCGAACAATGCGAAGACGCCGGAGACGCGCTTCCGCGAGATGGATCCCGAGTCGGACGATGCGACAAAGTCCGGGCCGTTCACCGCGGCGGGCGACTACCTGAAATTCTCGAAGGACGACGATTTCTTTTTCCGCGCGACGGCCTATGCGACGACGAAGGGCACCGCACCGGTGAAGGTCGCACTTTTTCTCTCGGGGAAAGATCGCACGGACGTATCCAGCGACGCGGAGATCGAGCAACTCATGGGCGCGGGCGTGGCACGAATGAAGCCGCTGAAAATCGTGAAGGTCTTCGAGATCACCGCGCGCAATGCAGGCAAGCCGCAGACGATCGAGGTGCCGGTGAATCGCATCGGCGACATCCAGCGCGCGGGCATCGCGCTCGTGAAACCAGCGGAGGGCGAACCTGCGCCGCACCTTTTTATCGAGAATCTCCGCAGCGAGGGGCCGATGGATCCGAGGCCGCTCTCGCACCGCATGATCCTCGCGTGCTCGCCGGACAAGCCGCGCGCGGAGCAGACGCGCGAGGTCGTCACGCGGCTGCTGAATCGCGGCTACCGCCGGCCCGCGACGGCGGAGGAAATCGGGGCGCATGTGAAATTCGCCGAGCAGGTGATGGCCGGCGGGAAGTCGTGGGAGACGGCGATGCGGCAAGTCGTGCAGGCGGTGCTGTGCTCGCCGAAATTCCTCTTCCGCGTGGAGCTGGATCAGCGGCCCGACTCGAAGGCGCAGCACCCGATTGACGAGTTCCAGCTCGCGTCGCGCCTGAGTTATTTCCTGTGGAGCACGATGCCGGACGACGAACTTTTTGCGCTCGCGAAAAGTGGAAAGCTCACGGCGAATCTCGACGCGCAGGTGAGGCGGATGCTGAAGGATCCGAAGGCCGCGGCGCTTACCGACAATTTTGCGATGCAGTGGCTGCAACTGAAGCGGCTCCAGATCGCCGCGCCGGACGCGAAGCTTTTTCCTACCTTCACCGACACGCTGCGGCGCGCGATGCTGCGTGAGACACAACTTTTTTTCGGCGAGATCCTGCGCGAGGATCGCAGCGTGTTCGATCTGCTGGATGGCGATTTCACGTATTTGAACGAAGCGCTCGCGAAGCACTACGGCATCGCTGACACGGCGGGGAACCGCATCGGCGTGAAGTCGCAGCAGAAGCTGCCCGGCGGCACGCAGATTCCGCGGAATGAATTTGTGCGGGTCGCACTGCCGATGAAGGAACGCGGCGGTCTGCTCGCGCAGGCGAGCGTGCTCACCGTCACGTCGAACCCCACGCGCACCTCACCGGTGAAGCGCGGACGCTGGGTGCTGGAGCAGCTCCTCGGCACGCCGCCGCCGCCGCCGCCGGCCAACGTGCCGGAACTCGACACGCAGAAAAAACTCACCGGCACGCTGCGGCAGCGCATGGAGCAGCATCGCGAAAATCCGAACTGCGCGAGCTGCCACGCACAGATGGACGCGATCGGTTTTGCGATGGAAAATTTCAACGCCATTGGCGGGTGGCGCGAGAAGGACGCTGAGAGCGCGATTGATGCCTCCGGAACGATGCCGGACGGAAAGAGCTTCACGGGCGCAGCGGAACTGAAGTCGGTGCTGAAGGAAAAGAAGGCGCTCTTCGTGCGCAACGTCTCGGAAAAGCTGCTCACCTACGCGCTCGGCCGCGGGCTGGAATACTACGACGGGCGTGCGGTCCGGCAAATCGGGGCGGAGCTTGCGAAGGGCGACTACAAGTTCTCGTCGCTTGTGGGCGCAATCGTGAAGAGCGATCCATTCCGCCAGCGGCGCGGCACGGAATTGAATGCGAAGAATGCGGAGTAGCCGGGACTTTCCAGTCCCGGCATTCGAGCGCGTGCAGACCGCCGGGACTGGAAAGTCCCGGCTACGGAATTCCTCTCAGGACTCGCGCCGTAAACGATTCAAAGCATCAGTGAACATGACCATGACACCAAATCTCTCGCGCCGCACTTTCCTCCGTGGCATCGGCGCGACGCTCGCCTTGCCGTGGCTCGATGCGATGGGGCCGGTGACCTCGTGGGCTGCGGGCAAGACCCCCGCGGGCAAGGCCGCGCCGAATCGCATGGCGTTCCTCTACGTGCCGAATGGCAAGAACATGGCGGACTGGACGCCCGCCAGCGAGGGCAGCCTCGGTGACTTGCCGCGCATCCTCGAACCGCTCGCGGATTTCAAGCGCGACTTCTCCATTCTCACCGGCCTCACCGCGGACAAGGCGCGCTCGAATGGCGACGGCGGCGGCGACCACGCGCGCGCGCTGTCCGCATTCCTCACAGGCGCGCAGCCGCGCAAGACGGACGGCACGGACATCCGCGCGGGCGTCTCGGTGGATCAAGTCGCGGCATCGCGGGTCGGCGACAGGACGCGGCTTCCCTCGCTCGAAATCGGCACCGAGGCCGGATCGATGGCGGGGAACTGCGACTCGGGATACAGTTGCGTCTATTCATCCACGATGGCCTGGCGCTCGGCGACGCAGCCGCTGCCGAAGGAGGTGAAGCCGAAGATGGTTTTCGACCGCATTTTTGGCGCAGGAAATCACGACGACCGCGCGCGGCGTGACGCGGCGCGCAAGAGCGTGCTCGATCTCGTGAAGGACGACTTTCGCCAACTCAACGGCAAGCTCGGCAAACACGATCAGCGGAAGCTCGACGAGTATTTCACCGGCATCCGCGAGATCGAAAAACGCATCGAGCGCACGGCGGATTTTCCGCTGCCGACAGCGCCCGCGGATTTCATCGTGAGCGACAGGGAACCCACGAGCTACGAGGAGCACATCCGCATCATGGCCGACCTGATGGTGCTCGCATTCCAGACGGACACGACGCGCGTCTGCACGTTCGTCCTCGCGAACGAGGGCAGCAACAAGCCGTATCCTTTCATCAACGTCCGCGACGGTCACCACGACCTCTCGCACCACGGGAACAGCGAGGAGAAGAAGGCGAAGATTCGCGAGATCAACCGATTCCACACCACGCAGCTCGCCTACCTGCTGCGCAAGCTGAAGTCCGTGAAGGAAGGCGACGGCACGCTGCTCGATCACACGATGCTCGCGTACGGCAGTGGCAATTCCGACGGCAACGCGCACAACCACGACAATCTCCCGATCCTCCTCGCCGGCCACGGCTGCGGGACGATCCAGCAGGGCCGCCACGTCGTGTATCCCAAGGACACGCCGCTCAACAACCTCTGGCTCGCGATGCTGAACCGGATGGAGGTCAAGATGCAGCAGCTCGGCGACAGCAGCGGGGAATTGCCGGGGCTCACGTAGGCGAGGGCGGAAGCCCACGTCGCGCTCTTCCGAGCGCGCCTGCGCTCCGCGCCACCTCGCCGCACAGTTTTCATCGCCGCGTTTTTTTGCGTGAGCCCTGATCTCGGGCGCGCAGAAGATTCACAAGCGCGCGCATTGCTGCTACCGACTGGGCGCAATCGAACACTCGTGAACATTCATCATCGTAACTTGCGTCGGGTCGTCATCATTGGCGGCGGATTTGGAGGCCTCGAAGCCGCGAAGGCTCTGCGGAAAGCCAGCGTGCGGATCACTTTGCTGGATCGGCAAAATCACCACCTCTTCCAGCCGCTGCTCTACCAGGTCGCGTCGGCGGCGCTGTCGCCGGCGGACATCGCGGAACCGCTGCGGCACATCCTGCGCCACCAGGAAAATGCCGAGGTGATTTTGAGCGAGGCGCAGAGCATTGACACCGCGAACAAGCGTGTACTCACCGCCGACGGCCCGGTGGAATACGACTGGCTCATCGTCGCCGCGGGCGCACGGCATTCGTACTTCGGGCGCGACGAGTGGGAGAAATTCGCACCCGGCCTGAAGAGCCTCGACGACGCGCTGGAAATCCGCCGGCGGATGCTCATGGCATTTGAAATCGCGGAGAAGACGAACGACGACGCCGAGCGCGAGGCGGCGATGACATTCGTGGTCGTGGGCGGCGGGCCGACGGGCGTGGAAATGGCGGGAGCAGTCGCGGAGATCGCGCACGTCACTTTGATCAAGGACTTCCGGCACATTGATTCCTCGCAGGCGCGCGTCTTCCTCATCGAGAGCGGGCCGGAGATCCTGCAGGCATTCTCCGGCGACCTGCCGGTCCGCGGGCTGAAGCAGCTCACCAGCCTCGGCGTGGAGGTGCGGCTGAACAAGAAGGTCGAGGCGATTTCCGAATCCGGCGTCACTTTGACCGGCGGCGAAAAAATCGGCGCGAAGACCGTCGTGTGGGCCGCTGGAAATGCCGCATCCCCGCTCGGCGTGAGCCTCGGCGTGCCACTCGATCGGCAGGGCCGCGTGATCGTGCAGGAGGACTGCTCGATTCCTGGACACCCCGAGGTCTTCGTGATCGGCGATCAGGCGCACTTCGCCGCCGGAGAAGGCAAGCCGCTGCCCGGCCTGTCGCCCGTCGCCATGCAGCAGGGCCGGCACGTCGCGAAAAATATCATGGCCCTCCTGCACGGCCAGCCCACGACGCGCTTCGAATATCGCGACAAGGGAATCATGGCCACCATCGGGCGTCACGCGGCGGTCGCGGAGATGGGCTCCCTCCGCATGAGCGGCTTCGTCGCGTGGCTCGCGTGGCTGTTCATCCACATCATTTTCCTCGTCGGATTCCGCAACCGGTTCGCCGTGCTTTTCAACTGGGCCTACGCCTACGTGACCTACGGCCGCGGCGCGCGACTCATCACGCGCCGCCACTCGGGAAACAAAGCTGCGGAGGAAATACGTCAGCCGTAATTTTCACCCTCCCGGTGGCGCGACGCTGCGCTGAGACAAAGGAGTTTCCTCACCGTGAAAGTCGGGCACAGTCGCGGGCATGTCGAAAGCCCCCCTCTTTGCCATCATCGCCGGTCTCATTTTTTCGACGGGAAATGCGGGCGCTGCCGATGGAAAACCTGCGAAGGAAAAGAGCGTCGCCGACATCGCGGCGGAGGTGAAGCCTTCGCTCGTGAAGGTGATCCAAGTGGGACGCAAGGGCATGGACGGACTCGGCAGCGGTTTTGTCGTGAGCGCGGATGGCCTGATCGCCACGAACCGGCATGTCATCGGCGAAGCGCGGCGCATCAAAGTAGAGACGAGCGATGGCAAGGTGGAGGAAGTCACGGAGGTCTTTGCGAGCGATGTGCGGCTGGATCTCGCGATTTTGCGCATCGCGCGGAAGGATCTGAAACCGCTGGCGCTCGGTGATTCCGACAAGCTGCGGCAGGGCGAGCGCATCGTGGCGATGGGCAATCCTCAGGGGCTGGCGTTCAGCGTCGTCGAGGGCGTCATCTCCGAGCCGCAGCGCGACATTGACGGCCTGAAGATGATCCAGGTCGCGGTGCCCATCGAGCACGGAAACAGCGGCGGCCCGCTGCTGGATCGGAAGGGCAACGTGCTGGGCCTGCTCACACTAAAATCCGCGCGGACGGACAACCTCGGTTTTGCGATGCCGGTGAATGAATTGAAAAAGCTCATCGCAAAACCAAACCCCGTGCCGATGAGCCGCTGGCTCACCATCGGAGTGCTAAACCCGCGCGTGTGGAAGCCGCTCATGGGCGCGCAGTGGACGCAGCGAGCGGGCGTCGTGAGCGTCGAGCAGCCGGGCGACGGATTTGGCGGGCGCGCGCTGTGCCTGTGGATGGCGGAAAAGCCGGGCGCGAAATTCGAGGCGGAGGTCACCGTGAAGCTCGACGACGAGGCGGGCGCGGCGGGCCTCACGTTCTGCGCGGACGGCGGCGACATGCACTACGGCTTCTATCCCACGGGCGGAAAAATGCGTCTCACGCGCTTCGATGGCGCCGATGTTTTCTCATGGAAAATCCTCTCCGACGCCGCGAGTGACGCGTACCGGCCCGGCGACTGGAACACGTTGCGCGTGCGCGTGGACGAAGAGCGCATCCAGTGTTTCGTGAATGGCCGGCAGGTCTTCGATCAGCAGGACAGTGAACTGCGCGGCGGCCACGCGGGCCTGTGCAAATTCCGCGGCACCGTCGCGAGCTACAAGGGCTTCCGTGTCGGCAATGATCTCGTGGAAAAGCCGCTCGATCCCGCGCTCACGAAGGGCGTGCAGAAATCCATGAATGGATTCCTCGCCGGAAAAAAGGATCGCGGGGATGCGATGGAAACGCTGCTGAAAGACCCGGCGTTGAGCCGCAGCGTGCTCGATGAAAAACGGAAGGCGCTCGAGAAAAGCGTGGCATCGCTGCGCGAACTCGAGGGCGATCTGCACCGCGCCGCCGTCGTGCGCGAACTCACACAGCAACTTTCCCAGCCCGACGAAAAGGCCGACCTGCTCCGCTGCGCGCTGCTCATCTCGCGGCACGACAATCCCGAGATGGACATCGCGACCTACGAGCGGGAATTCGCGCGGATGGTGGATGAACTCAAAGACGACGCGGAGATCAAAAAGGGCACGCTGCCCGCCGTGAAGCGGCTCACAAAATATCTCTTCGAGCAGAACGGCTTTCACGGCAGCCGCAACGACTACGACAGCCGCTCGAACAGCTACATCAACGAAGTCCTCGACGATCGCGAGGGCCTGCCGATCACGCTCTCGATCATCTACGTCGAACTCGCCTCGCGCCTCGGCGTGAAGAACGTCGCGGGCATCCCGCTCCCGTCGCGCTTCATGGTCGGCTACCGCGAAAAATCCGACGGCGAGTTCAGCCTTCTCGATGTTTTCGACGGCGGAAAACCGCTCACGATGGCCGAGGCAAAGACGCTCGTCGCCGGCGACGCCGCGATTCCCGATGAGACGATGCAGCCCGCGAAAAAGAAGGACATCATCGTGCGCATGATCCGGAATTTGCTCGGCCGCGCCGTCGCATCGTCAAACCCGGCAAAGGAAGCGCCGCCGTATTTCAACCTCCTGCTCGCGCTCGACTCGACCGCATTCCGCGAGCGCCTCACCCGCGCGCGGATGAGGGAAATCTCCGGCGACTCCGCGGGAGCCGCCGAGGATCTCGAATGGCTCGCCGCGCACCCGCCGAAGGAATTCGACGAGTCGCAGCACACCGCCCTCGGCGAATGGCTCGCGCGGCTGCGCCAGAAGCGCTGACCGATGCAGCGCGGACATTCCCGTCCGCGATCCCCGCACGCGAACAGGAATGTCCGCGCTACGCCCGCCGCGCTTTTCTGATTCCCATCGCGCGCACGTTCGTTTTCTGTCGCGACGTGTTTCCCCCGGCACGCACCCGATTTTTTCCCCGCACGGCATGAACCCGCTCCTGCTGCTCTGCTGCGGGATGGTGATCGTCGTCGGCGGGATGCTGTGGCTGCGGCTGCATCCGTTCCTCGCGATGATCATCGCCGCGTACGGCGTGGCGATGATGACGCCCGATAGCGCGCTTCAGAACTTCGCGAACAGGGGCGTGGAAAAAGGCGACATGAGCGCGAAGGCCGCGAAAAAATTCATGGAGAAGACCGCTGCCGAGCGGGTGGCGGATGAATTCGGGACGACGTGCGCGAAGATCGGCCTGCTCATCGCGCTGGCCGGCATCATCGGCGAATGCCTGCTCGTCTCCGGTGCTGCCGAGAGCATCGCGGCCACCGCACTGCGGTGGACCGGCGTCGGGCGCGCGCAATGGGCATTTTTTCTCACGTCCTTCGTGCTCGGCATCCCGGTGTTTCTCGCGACGCTTTTCTGTCTGCTGCTGCCGATGGCAAAGGTGATGGCGAAGCGCACCGGGCGCGACTACCTGCTCTACATCCTCTGCATCATCGCCGGCGGGACGATCACACATTCGCTCGTGCCGCCCGCGCCGGGCCCGGCGCTCGTCGCGCAGCGGCTCGGCGGGGGGATGGGCTCGATGATCACCGTCGGAATCATCATCGGCTTTGGCGCGGCACTGTGCGGATATTTCTTCGCGCGGATCGCGAACCGACGCCTGTCATTCGATCTCCCAATCGAGATCGAGGAGAAGCCCGATGCGGAAAAGCCCGCGCTGCCGCCATTCGCAATCTCGCTCCTGCCGGTGCTGCTGCCGCTCGTGCTCATCGGCGTGCAGGAGTCGCTGAAAGACACACCCGGTTTCGTCGCCGCGGCCCTGCGCGCAGTCGGGCACACGGACATGGCGCTGCTCTTCGGCGCGATCACCGGGCTGCTGCTCGTGTCGCGCTACCGTCCGCGCGAAGGCAGCACGAAGGCCGTGCAGACCGCACTTTCCCACGCCGCGATCGTGATCCTCATCACCGCATCCGGCGGCGCATTCGGCGGCACGCTCCAGCAGACGGGCATCGCCGAGGAAGTCGGGCGGCTCGTCGGCGGCGCGCAGGGACTCGCGCTGCCGGTCGTGTGGCTCGTCACCGCGCTCGTGCGCACCGCGCAGGGCTCGGCGACCGTCGCGATGATCACCGCGATTCCGATTGCGAAGGCTTTCCTCGACGCGGGCTCGCCGATCGCCGCCGTGTACTTCGCAGTCGCCATCGGCTGCGGCTCGAAGCCGATCCCGTGGATGAATGACGGCGGCTTCTGGGTCGTCGCAAAAATGTCCGGCATGACCGAGAAGCAGACGCTGCGCACGATGTCGCCGATGATGACGCTGCAAGGCGTCGCCGGCCTCGTGCTCACGATGCTCGCCGCGTGGCTCGTGCCGCTGGGAAAATGACGCGCGCACATTTCCGGCTTCGCACCGCGCGGGCCATCGGCCATTGCTAGCCGCCCTATTTTTCATGGCCTCCGAAAAGCGACTCACCCCCGAACAACTCCGTTCCTACCGCTGGTTCGGGCCGAACGATCTGCGCAGCTTCGGCCATCGCTCGCGTGTGCGGCAGATGGGACTCGGGCCGGCGGACTGGGAGGGCAAGCCGGTCATCGCGATCCTCAACACATGGTCCGATCTGGTGCCGTGTCATCTCCATTTCAAGGTCCTCGTCGAGCATGTGAAGCGCGGCATCCTGCAGGCGGGCGGGATGCCGGTCGAACTGCCGGTGCTCGCGGTGAGTGAGACCTACATGAAGCCGACCGCGATGCTCTATCGGAACCTGCTCGCGATGGAGACCGAGGAGATGCTCCGCTCGCAGCCGATTGATGGCGCGGTGCTGCTCGGCGGCTGCGACAAGACCACGCCTGCGCTCATCATGGGCGCGACCTCCGCGGCACTGCCGTTCATCTTCGTGCCGTGCGGCCCGATGCTGCGCGGGAACTGGCACGGGCAGGTGCTCGGCAGCGGGTCCGATGCGTGGAAGTTTTGGGACGAGAAACGCGCGGGCAAGCTGAACGAGGAGGAGTGGTGCGAGATCGAGGACGGCATCGCGCGCTCGCACGGCCACTGCATGACGATGGGCACCGCGGCGACGATGACCGCCATCGCCGAGACGCTCGGCCTCACGCTGCCTGGCGCATCGTCCATCCCCGCCGCGGACATGTCGCACTGGCGCATGGCCGCCGAGTCCGGCCGGCAGATCGTGGAAAATGTGTGGCTGGATCGCAGGCCCGCGCAGTTCCTCACTGCGGAATCTTTTCACAACGCAATCGTCGCCGACATGGCGCTCGGCGGCTCGACGAATGCGATCATCCACCTCATCGCGATGGCCGGTCGCGCGGGCGTGTCGCTGCCGCTGGAACTGTTCGACGAAATCTCGCGCCGCACTCCGCGTCTCGCCGACCTGCGGCCAGCGGGAAGATTTCTGATGGAGGATTTTTTCTACGCCGGCGGACTTCGCGCGCTGCTCGCGCAGCTCCTCGCAGGACAGGCTTCCAGCCTGTCTCGGCAGGCAGGCGTCTCGCCTGCCGCCTCGCCAACAGGCGGGACGCCCGTCGGCCCGGACAGGCAGGATGCCTGTCCTCCGCTGCTCCACGGCGACGCGCTGACCGTGAATGGAAAGACGCTGCGCGAAAACATCGCCGGTGCGCAGATTCACAATCCGGAGGTGATCCGTCCGCGCGACAAGGCCATCTCCGAGGAAGGCGGCACCGCCATCCTGCGCGGCAACCTTGCGCCGCGCGGCGCGGTGATCAAACACGCGGCAATGGACGGGCGATTCATGAAACACACCGGCCCCGCCGTCGTGTTCCGCGACTACAACGATCTCGCTGCGAGACTCGATGATCCCACGCTGCCAATCACAAAGGACTCGGTGATCGTATTGCAAAACGCCGGGCCGATCGGCGCGCCGGGAATGCCGGAGTGGGGGATGCTGCCGATTCCAAAAAAGCTGATCGAGCAGGGCGTGCGCGACATGCTCCGCATTTCCGACTCGCGCATGAGCGGCACGAGCTACGGCGCGTGCGTGCTGCACGTCGCGCCCGAGTCGGCCATCGGCGGCCCGCTCGCGCTCGTGCGCGACGGTGATCTGATCACGCTCGACGTCGCCGCGCGGCGGATTGACGTGAACGTTTCCGAAAACGAACTCGCCGCGCGCAAGACGGCGTGGAAAGCGCAGCCGCCGCACGCGACCCGCGGCTTCGTCTCGCTTTTCCTGAATGAAGTCACGCAAGCCGACGAAGGCTGCGACTTCCGTTTCCTCCACCGCGACGAAACCATTTCCGAACCCGAAATCCACTGACGCCCGATGAAAACCTCCTTCACCCTCGCCGACCTGCACGACTCCGTCATCTCCGTCCCGCCGCTGTGTCGCGACGCGTCGCTGAAAGTCTGCGTGACGGAAAATGCGAGGCTCATCCGCCACATCGAATCAGGCGGCGTAACGACGCTGCTCTACGGCGGCAATGCGAACTTCTACAACATCGCGCCCAGCGAATATGCAGACACGCTCGACATGCTCGCGGAAAAAGCCGCGCCGGACTCGTGGGTCGTGCCGTCGGTCGGGCCATACTTCGGCTCGATGATGGATCAGGCCGCGATCCTGAAGACGCGGAAATTTCCGACCGCGATGGTGCTGCCGACCGTCGCAGTCAGTTCACCGGAAGGCGTGCGTGTCGCGGTGATGAGATTCGTCGAGCGCGCGGGCATTCCTGCGGTGCTCTACGTGAAGGACGAAAAATATGTGACACTGCAAGTCGTGAAGTCGCTCGTCGCCGCGGGTGTCATCTCGTGGATCAAATACGCGGTCGTGCGGCCCGATCCATCCGTGGATCGGCTGCTGCGCGGCATCGTGGACAGCGTGGATCCAAAGATGATCGTCAGCGGCATCGGCGAGCAGCCTGCCGCCGCGCACTGGACGACATTCGGCATCCGCGCATTCACGTCGGGCTGCGTGTGCGTCGCGCCGCGGCGCTCGCAGGAGATGCTACGCGCGCTACAGGCAGGCGACTTCACCGCGGCGGAAAAAATCCGCGAGCGTTTCAATTCGCTGGAGTCGCTGCGCAACGCGCATGGGCCGATCCCCGTTCTTCATCAGGCCGTCGCGCTTGCCGGGATCGCGGAGACCGGCCCAATATTCCCGCTGCTCGCGAAACTCGATGCAAACCTCGACGCACCGATCAAAGCCGCAGCGGACGGCTTGCTGGCGTGGAACCAGCAGACGTGAGCGGAAGCCCACGGAGCTGCCGGCGGATGGAAATCGGCGGCGCATAAAAGGACGCGACGGGCACGTTGATTGACGACCACCCGCCGGCGGAGTCGCCGGATGGTGCAGCCGTGAGGAGTCGAACCTCAAACCTTCTGATTCGTAGTCAGATGCTCTATCCAATTGAGCTACGGCTGCATTCCCGATTTGGGACGCGGAGAAAAGCACATGCTTTCGCAGATGGCAACTTTTTCCGTGGCCCCTGTGGCCTCGCAGCGAGCGCTTGCCGTCTTGGAAAAATGAGCCGTCAATTTTTTCCCGGAGACTGCGCGGGAACTTTCCCTCGGGAAAACACGCAGCACGTCCGCGCGATGCGCCGCGTGCGACGGTACTCCGGGCGGCCCGCTTTTTTCCAAAACTCCCGCTTGCCAATGCCGGGAGGCTCCACCAGATTGCGCGCCCTTTTTCCTGCCGCTGCCATATCCGGCGGGAGACGGTCGGGCTGCCGCAAGGCGTCCCGGACCAAGAGGGAAACAAAACAAACATGGTTCCTCGTCGGGCTGGTGGCAGCTGGCCTTAATTCATCCGAAGCCTCGGGTGGCGACGACACCGCAAGAAAACAAACACATCATGGCAGATATCAACACCATCGTTGACCAACTCAGCGGACTCACCGTCCTGGAAGTCGCTGACCTCGTCAAACAGCTCGAAACCAAGTGGGGCGTGAGCGCCGCGGCCCCCGTGGCCGCAGCCGCACCCGCCGCAGGTGGCGGCGGAGCAGCCGCAGCACCCGCGGAGGAGAAGACCGCGTTCGACGTCGTGCTCAAGGAGTGCGGCCCGAACAAGATCAACGTCATCAAGGAAGTCCGCGCCGCCGTGCCCGGCCTCGGCCTCGCCGAAGCCAAGGCTCTCGTCGAGGGCGCTCCGAAGACCATCAAGGAAGGCGCGACCAAGGCCGAAGCCGAAGAGATCAAGAAGAAGATCGAAGCCGCCGGCGCGAAGGTCGAGATCAAGTAGTTTCCTCACATTTGGAACCACCCGGTTTTCGAGCCGGAACGTTTCCTTTCACAAACGCGCGGGGTGCGAAAGCCCTCGCGCGTTTTGCTTTTTTCAAAGTAGGCGGGGTTTGCAACCTGGCAATGTAGGCGGGGTTTCCAACCTCGCGCGGGAGGATGGGCGGAGGCGGCGGGACGGCGCGGAGCGCGGGGAGCACAGGCGGCCCGCCTGTGGTTTGCGGCGGCCCGCCGCAAACATCGGACACGATAGCGCGCGTATTTCTGAAAGGCGCACGCGGGCGTGCTTCCAGAATGCGCACCCCGTTGCTTGGTGTTCCCGGCGGGTCGCCGAAAACGGCAGGCGGGCCGCCTGCGCTCCCCACGCCACCTCGCTGCGCTCGCCCGCGCGAGGTTGAAAACTTCGCCTACATTGCCCGCAATCCCGCAAGTATCTCCGCTGCCTTCGCCAGTGCGCGCGCACGATGGCTCAACGTGTTTTTCACGTCGGATGATAGAATGCCGAAAGTCTCCGAGTGCCCGTCCGGGATGAACATCGCGTCGTATCCAAATCCGCCGACGCCGCGCTCCTCTGCGATCACGCGGCCCTCCACCCGTCCGTCGCACACGGCCAGCGTGCGGCCCGCCTGCGCGATCGCCATCGTGCAGCGGAAGCGCGCGAGCCACGGCTGCGGCGCGGCGCATGCGAGCAGTTCGCGTTTCAGCCGCGCGCGATTCGCGGCGTTGTCGCCGTGCGTGCCCGCGTAGAGCGCGCTCTGCACGCCGGGATCGCCGCCGAGCGCGTCCACTTCGAGGCCGGAATCATCGCTCAGCACGACTCCCGGAAACACGAGCGACGCAGCCTCGGCCTTGATGCGCGCATTCTCCTCGAAGGTCGCGCCTGTCTCGTCCGGCGCGGGCACCTCGGGATGCGCCGTGAGATCGCTGACCTCCCACGCCGCGCCGAGGATCGCGCGGATCTCGGCCGTCTTGTGCGCGTTCTTCGTGGCGATGAGCAGGCGGGGCATGGGGCGGGCTAGTTCTGAATTCTGAATTCTGAATTCAGAGTTTTGAGTTCTCAGTGCTCAGTCTGCGCGCGCATTTCAAATCAAACCTCACAGACGCCGCTCACCGCCTCAATTCAGAATTCAGAATTCAAAATTCTCCTGCATTGCCCACACCGCCCGGCACCGCCACATTCCGCGCCCTTTCGACAATGAGCCACGAGCGACGCAGACCATTTCCTTTCGACCAATTCGAGCCACGCTGGCAGCGCGTGTGGGCGGAACGCGCGACCTTTCACACGCCGAATCCTGGCGAGCCCGGTTTCGATGCGTCGCGCCCGAAATACTACGTGCTCGACATGTTTCCTTACCCGAGCGGCACGGGGCTGCACGTCGGGCATCCCGAGGGCTACACGGCGACGGACATCATCGGGCGGTTCAAAAAAATGAGCGGCTTCAACGTGCTGCACCCGATGGGCTGGGATGCGTTCGGCCTGCCCGCGGAGCAATACGCCATCAAGACCGGCCAGCACCCGCGCGCGACGACCGAGGCGAACGTCGCGAACTTCCGCGCGCAGCTCCAGCGCATCGGCTTTGGCTACGACTGGCAGCGCGAGGTGAACACCACCGACCCCGGCTATTTCAAATGGACGCAGTGGATTTTCCTCCAGCTCTACAACGCGTGGTTCAACCCCGCGACGAATCGCGCGGAGCCGATCTCCAGCTACACGGGCGTTGATGTGGACGGTGTGCGGCTCGCTTACATTTCGGAGGCGCCGGTGAATTGGTGCCCCGAGCTCGGCACAGTGCTTTCCAACGAGGAGGTCGAAGGCGGCAAGAGTGAAGTCGGCGGCCATCCCGTCGAGCGACGCCCGATGCGCCAGTGGATGCTGCGGATCACATTGTATGCGCAGCGGCTCATGGACGAACTCGACGGCCTCGACTGGCCCGAGAGCATCAAGATTCACCAGCGAAATTGGATCGGTCGCAGCGAGGGCGCGGAGGTGCATTTCAAAGAGGCCGCAACCGGCACGACGATCACCGTCTTCACCACGCGGCCCGACACGCTCTACGGCGCGACCTACATGGTGCTCGCTCCAGAACATCTCATCGTGGACAGAATCGTCACAGAGGAACAAGCGGCCGCCGTCGAGGAGTATCGTGAAAAGGCCGCGCGCAAATCCGATCTCGAGCGCGCAGAACTCGCGAAGGACAAAACCGGCGTCTTCACCGGCGCGTTCGCGATCAACCCAGTGAGCGGCGAGCGCATCCCGATCTGGATCGCCGACTACGTGCTCACCGGCTACGGCACCGGCGCGATCATGGCCGTGCCCGCGCACGACGAGCGCGACTGGGAGTTTGCGAAGAAGTTCGCGCTGCCCATCCGCGAAGTC
>JBBRYC010000067.1:0-35792 GCA_038238025.1 Chthoniobacterales bacterium | reverse complement strand
GTGGACATCGTCACGACGACGAGTTCCTACAATGACGCGCTGCTCCCTCGGATCGAAGCCCGGACGAAAGACGGCGTCTGCGAGCCATGCCTCGACTTCTGCTACATCGACGGCGCCCACACTTGGGCGGACGACGGCCTCGCATTTCTCCTCGCGGACAAACTGCTGAAACCGGGCGGCTGGATGCTCTTCGACGACATGGCATGGACGATCGCGGGAAGCGCCGAAGCCAGCAAGGAAGCGTGGACCCAGGCGATGTCCGCCGAACTGCGGGCGACAATGCAGGTCACGAAAGTCTTCGATCTGCTCGTCGCGACGCACCCGTCTTACGAACACCTCGTGAAAGCCGGCGACTGGGGCTGGGCGCAGAAAAAAAATGCGGACGGAGTGGCGTCCGGTAATGCTGCAAAAGCCCTCTACACGCCCCCCGGCCTGAAGGACGAGGTGCTCGCGGTCGCGGGGAAAGTCATGCGCCGGTTCGTGAAGATTTTCACCGGTCGCGCATCTGGAGCGAGTCAGGCGGGCGAGGAAAAGACGAAGCATTGACGTTCACCGGATGCCTCCCGGGGCTTCGCAGGTGCAAGCGCCGGACGCAGCCATCCGGAGGATCGGCGATCCGCCGCGAGCCTCCGCTCGCGCCGCGCGAAGCGGGACTTTCTAATTCCGACGATCGGGGACGATGATCTGCGCAACCCCGCTCGCCGCCATGAATCTCCCACGCATCTCGCTCCCTCGTTTCACCCTGCCGCTGGCACTGGTCGCTCTCGCCATGGCTGGGCATGCCGCTGTCATTGCGGAAACTTTCCTGCCCGACGGGTGGGCGGCGGTGTCGCCGCGCGGTGAGATCCGCCCGGCGTTTTCATTTGAGCCGAGGGGTGGGGGAAAGGGCGCGGGCGCCTTTGTGATCACGCACGATGCGCGCGAGGGGCTCGATGGGTGGGTGCAAAAATCATTCGCGGTGAATGGGGGCGAATTTTACCGCGTGTCAGCGCTGCGCAAAACGCGCGATGTCGCCGTGCCGCGTCACAGCGCGCTGGTCCGCGTGCTCTGGCGGGACGATGCGGACAAGCCGGTGCGCGCCGATGCACCGACGGGAAGCGAAGCGGGAGGGCGTCCACTTTTCTCCGCAGAACCCGAGCATCCCGCAGATGGCGCGACGGACGCGCAAGGCTGGACGACAGTTGCAGGCGCGTATCGCGCGCCGGCGAAGGCGACGCATGCGATCGTGGAACTCCACCTGCAGCATGCGCCGAGCGGCCGCGTGGAGTGGAGCGATGTGACTCTCGAAAAGACCGCGCAGCCCGCAGCGCGCAAGGTGAGGCTTGCGACCGTGCATTTTCTGCCGAATGGAAAATCGCCGCGGGAAAACTGCGAGCAGTTCGCCCCGTACATCGCGGAGGCCGCGCGGCAAAAGGCGGACCTCGTGGTGCTCGGCGAGACGGTGCCGACGGCGAGCCTCAAGCAGAAGTCCGTGGATCTCGCCGAACCCATTCCCGGTCCTTCGACGGAATATTTCGGCAGCCTCGCCGCGAAGCACAGCCTCCACATCGCACTGAGCCTCTACGAGCGCGACGGGCATCTCGTCTTCAACACCGCCGTGCTGCTCGGGCCGGATGGAAAACTCATCGGCAAATACCGCAAGGTCTGCCTGCCGCACGGCGAAGTGGAGAAGGGGATCGCGCCCGGCCACGACTATCCGGTGTTCGACACGGCATTCGGCAAAGTGGGGCTGATGGTGTGCTACGACGGCTTCTTCCCCGAAGTCGCGCGCGAGCTGGGCAACCGCGGCGCGGAAGTGATCGCGTGGCCCGTGTGGGGCTGCGACCCGCTGCTGGCGCGCGCACGCGCTTGCGAAAATCACGTCTATCTCGTGAGCAGCACCTTCACGGCTGCGGAGAGCGACTGGATGATTTCCGCTGTCTTCGACCGCGCGGGAACGCCGATCGCGAAAGCCGGGAAATGGGGCACGGTCGCGGTGGCCGAGGTGGACTTGGCGCAGCCGTTCGTCGGGCCGTACAATCTCGGCGATTTCCGTGCGATGGTTCAGCGGCACCGGCCGTAGCACCGCGCGCGCGACAATCAGAAAAAGCGGCCGGGCGGATTGGAACTGAGTGATTCGGATTGTCGGCCTGTATCCCGGCCATTTCGGGCTTTACGGACATCCGGGATTCCAGCGAGAATTCCGAGGTTGCGATGAAACTCCGTCACCCTCCGAGTCCCGCGAAAGGTAGGAAAAAAACCGCGTGGAGATGCCGCCGCCCGCAGCCTTCGCCCTGCCATTGATTTCCAATCACCGTCACGTCCCTCCACCAGCCCCCCAACATGATCACCTTAAATCAGCCCTGTCTCATTCTCCTCGTCCTCATGGTTGCCGTGCTCATCATCGCCGCATTCGTGGGGCGCGCGACGCGCATGGCTGCGCGGAGCACCTCACGAAAATGCATCGCCTGCATGTCTGTCTGTCTTCTTTTCCCCGCAGCATTCACTCCTGTCGCGACGGCGACTGAACCGGTGTTTACCAGTCCGAAGGGCTTCACTATCACGCCGCCGGATGGCTGGACCCTGTTCAGCAAGGACGCGGCGCGGGAGAAGAGTGATGCGGTCAAAAAGGCGTTCCCGAAATTTGACAGCGCCAACTTGGACCGGATGGCGGCGATGCTCATGAATCCCGCGGATTCGGGAATCACCAACATCAACGTCGTCGTCGTGCCGTCGCGGATTCCAATCAATGATTCCGATGCGGAACAGAAACTCGGGACGATGCTGCGCGAGCAGTACACGAAGATGGGTGCTTCGCTGGGCAAGTTCACGGCGGTGCGCAAGACCTTCGGAACCCACAAGGCGCTCGTCGCTGATTTCGAGTCGAACATGGGAGGCGCGGCCACGCGGCAGTGGCAGGTGATGATGCCGGCCGGGAGCCAGACGCTCATCGTCACCTGCACATCGAAGCAGTCCACGTTCGATCAGTTCACGCCGGTGTTCACGAAGGCCATCGAAACGATGGCGTTCTCCGACAAGGAGTTTCCAGCGTGGCTGCGCTACGGGATCATCGGCGGGGTCGTCGGCGGATTGATCGGGCTGTTCAGGAAATTTATGGCTTCGCGGAAAAAAGCCTGAGCACACGAGCGAGCGGAAGACCGCGTGTTCAATCTCCCGGGCGCAGCGGTGATTCCGTGCGCGATGTCCGGCCATGTGATGCGCCGAGGAAAAACCGTCAGGCTTTCTTCTTCCCGTTTCCCGGCTGCTTCGCTTTCGGATCGGCGAAGAGATTGAAAATCTGTACGACAGATGCGTTCGGGAGGTATTTCGCCTTCTGCTGTGCGCGCGCGCCGTTTCCGCCGCTGCCCATCGGGATGAAGAGCGGCGCGAGCAGGCGCAGACCGTCGGGGTGAATGTCGAGATCGTATGCGGACTGCGCCTTCAGCGAGTGCAGCGGCTCGGATTTGTCGGGCTGCCAGAATGCGAGTTCGGTCTGCGCACCATTCTGCGTCTCGCCGTAACCGGCGATCATTCCATTTTGCAAAAAGCGAACGGCATTGATCGGGCCGTCGGATTTGTTCGCGAGCTTAAATTCCTGCGTCTTTTTCCCGGTGCCCCAGTCGTAGAGCAGCGCGAGCGGAGTGCCGGGGCAGAAGGCGTTGCTCTCGGCGTTGTTCAGTCCGCCGCACACCAGAAAGGTGCCCTTCGCATCGAAAGCGATGCAGCGCACGCCGCCGACATCGGCGATGAAGTCCTCCTTCCGCGTGTGGAGTTCCTTCGCATCAAGATCGCGCACGCATTTGCCCGTCGCGAAATCCCAGTGCTTCACGGTGCCGAAGAGGTCGCCGCTCGCGACGGATTTTCCATCGGGATGCACGGCGATGCTGAAGATGCAGCCCTTGTGTCCGGGCCACTGCTTCACCTTTGCGCCGTCCTTCGTGCTCCAGACGCGCACGGTGCAGTCGTCGCCGCCGCTAAAAAGATGTGCGCCGTCGAGGGCGACTGCGAGTGCGCGCGTGATGTTCGCATCCGCGCCGGTGATGGTGAAGAGCGGCTTCGAGTCCGGCGCGGCGAAATCCCAGCAGTGAATCGTGCCGTGGAAATCCGCGGTGAAAAGCTGGCGGCCCTTCGGATTGAAGACGAGCGACGACACCCATGTCGCGTGTCCCGGCAGCGTGTGCTTTTTTCCGGACTCCAGCTCCCAGACGTGGATGAGCTTGTCCAGCCCCGCGGCGGCGACGAATTTTCCATCCGGGCTGAAGCGTGCGCGGATGAGCTGGCGCTCGTGCTTGAAAGCCTGCCCGATGTGGGCCTTCACGGGATCAAATGCGGGCGCCTGCGCTTCGTTTGAGTGAGGCTCGGCGGACTGAGTTGCGGGAGAATTTGGCATGGCGTTACGCGAGTGCCCCGTCGATCGCGAAGCAGTCGTCGCGGACGATCGGCAGCGGCTGGCCGTTGTTGTCGTAGTGCTTCTTGTTCGGATTGATGCCGAGCGCGCGGAAGACGGTGTGGAAAAGATCGCCGACATCGTAGCCCTCGCCGTCCACCCACGCGCCGTCCTTCGTCGTCTTGCCGATGAGCGCGCCGCGATTGATGCCCGCGCCAGCGAGCGCGAGCGACCACGCATCGGGCCAATGGTCGCGCCCGAGACGCGAATTGATCGTCGGCGTGCGGCCGAATTCGGACATGAGCACGACGACGACATTGTCGAGCATGCCGCGCTCCTCGAGATCGTTCACGATGGCGGCGAAAGGCCTGTCAATCTGCGGGACCATCTGCTGCGACATGTTGAAATTGTCGCCGTGCGTGTCCCAGTGGTAGCTCGTCACTTTCACGAACTGCACGCCGGCCTCGAGCAGCACGCGCGCCTGGAGCAGGTGGCGGCCGAGCGGATGCGTGCCGTAGCGCTCGATGTCCTTCGCGGGCAGCCGCGTGTTGTCGAAGAGTTCCTTCCGCTTCATGAGCTGCACCGCCATCTCGTAGGACTGCTCATACGCGTCCACCTCCGAGTCGCGGCGGTCCATGCGGAAGCGCGCATTCGCAAGCCGGCGCAATTCGTTGCGCGCGGCGTCCGTCTCGTCGGTCACGGACTCGGGCCGGTTGATGTGAATCGGCGGCTTGCCGTCGCCGAGTGCGAGCGCGCCATATTTTGATCCGAGGAAGCCGGCCTCCTGATAGATGAAACCCGCCGAGCCGGGCTTGATCCAGATGTAGGGCGGCAGGCCGTTCGCGGGAAATCCGAGCAGCTTCGTGACCGCCGATCCGAGATACGGATACGACACGCCGCGGTTCGCGGGATCGCCGCGCTGCATCCTCGGCACGCCCGTGGAATGGTTCGGATCCTTCGTGCTCATCGAGCGCACGACGGCGAGCTTGTGCATGATCTTCGCCGTGTCCGGCATCAGCTCGCTGATGTGGGTGCCCGGCACGCTCGTCTTGATCGTTCGGAACGGTCCGCCGAATTCGCTGTCCGGCTTCGGATCCCAGCTCTCGAACTGGCTCATGCCGCCATCGAGCCAGATGAAGAGCACCTGCTTGCCCTTCTTCTTCATCTCCGCCGCGACCGCCTCCTGCATGAGGCTGCTGAGACCGAAGCCGCCAATCGCCGCGCCCGCGAGTGTCCCGAGCGCCTGTCTGCGTGAGAACAGATGTTCCGCACTGCCGCATTCGTAGGAGCGTTTCATCGAAAAAATGGCGTCAGTGGTTGAGTCGGAATTCCGCGGAGGCGAGCAGCGCCCACGCGAGTTCGCCGAGCGCGTGCTGGCGGTCAGTCTCGTGCTTTTTCAGGAAATTTTCGACCTCGGCGATATCGTCCTTCTCCGGCGTGCGCGTGAGCACGCTGAGGTAAAGTTCGTCCGCGATCTCCGCCGCTGCCGAAAGTTTCGCGAGCCGCGCGGTGAGGTTGTTCGCGCTTGGCTTCAGCCACTCGAGCACCATGCGATCGTTCATCAGGAAAAGGCTGTGCGCCATGCTCGGTGTGAACTCGATCTCCGGCTCGCCCGCCTGTCCGGCGAATGTCTTCACAAACGCAGCGAGCGAACCCTCACGCGTCGCCGGCAGTTCCGTTGCCTTGCCATTGAGATATTCCTTGGCCTTCACCGCCTTCTTTTTCTTCTTGGTGTCCTGTTCCGCCGGCTCCTCATCGGCGACAGGTGCGCTCGCCCCGAACAAATCCCAGCTTCCCGTGGCCACCATCGTCGCCGCGCCGATTTGCTCGGCGGAGAGCGGCTTCAGATTTGCCACGCGGTAGCTCTCCGGCTTCACGGAATTCAAATCGGTGCCCGACGGTGCGCGCGTCGAGCGCTGATACGTCTCGCTCAGCGCGATCTCGCGCAGCAGCCAGCGCACGTCGAATTTGTGCGCGATGAATTCCTCCGTGAGCCGTTCGAGCAGCGCGGGATGCGACGCCGGGTTGTCCTTGTGCATCATATCGAGCGGATGCACGAGGCCGCGGCCCGTGAGCAGGAACCAAAAGCGGTTCACGCTGTTCATCGCGAAGCGGCGGTTCGCGTCCGACGTGAGATCGCGCGCGAGCAGCGGCTGGAGGCGGAATTTCGGCACGCCGGGCACGCCGCTCTTGTCCGGCTTCACCTCGTATTCCTCACCCGCCGCGAATGCGGGAATCGCAATTTCCCCGCTGCCCGGCACGCGTGGCGCGGTGAATTCCTTCTCCGGCTTGAAGACCGACTTGAACTCGATCTTCCCCGTCGTCGGCATTTCCGCGAGCGCCATGACTTTCGTAATCTTGTTCGGCTTCATGTCCGTCTGCGCGAGGAAGGCGTAGATGCCGTAAAAATCCGCCTGCGCGAAGCCCTTCACCGTCGGGTGATCGTGGCACTGCGCGCACTGAAGATTCATGCCGAGGAAAAGGCGCGCGACATCATGCGCGACCTTCTGGTTGTCATACTTCTCGTCGTTCAGCATGAACTTCGCCGCAGGCGTCGCCGTCGGATCGCCCTCGAGCGCGAGCAGGTCGCGCACGATTTCATTCCACGGACGGCTCGCCGCAAACTGCGCGCGCAGCCACTCGCGCCATTTGCTCTCGGAAATCTTCCCGCCCGCGCGGCGTTCGAGCAGCATCACGGTCACCGCCTGTTCGAGCCGCAGCGGAAATTCCGGCGCAGCGATGAGCCGATCGATCCGCTTCGCGCGCTTGTCCGGATCCTGGTCCGCGAAAAATTGCCGGGCCTCCGCGCTCGTCGGAATTTTTCCCGCGAAATCGAGCGACACGCGGCGCAAAAATTCCGCATCGGTCGCGCGCGGCGCGAGCGTTCCTCCCGCTGCCGCGGTGATCGCCTGATCGATCTCCGAATGCGCCGCGTCTCCCGCAGCGGAGGAAATCGCGCCGAGCGAGAGTGTGAGCGAAAGGACTGCAAATGGGAGGATGCGCATGGACATCAGAGGCACGATGGCATGAAGGAATTGTCAGCGAGACAATCGCCATACCCCGGACTGCTTTGCCGGTATTTGACAGTGCGGCGGCGCAGCGATTTCCGGGTGGAGCACGCGACTCGCGTGCTGTCTGCGGTTACTGGCCGCAGATACCCGCAGGATGGGTGTTTGCCGCTTGCTCATCGATCCACTGCGGGCGTTCCAAATTTGTGCAGCCCGGTTCGCGGCACGGTCGGTTTTTTTTGGGCGAGTCGCCGAAAACAGCACGCGAGTCGCGTGCTCCACCCGGAAGCCCCGCGCCTACTGCCGGAATTCGCATTGGAGCAGTTTGGGAAGAATGTGCGCGTGCTGTGCGGATACCTCGCGGCGGTGACGTATGCATCTGGAAAGGGGTGGCAGGCACGGGCGCATTGCATTCGCGGCGGGCGAGGGGATAGCGTGGCGCGCATGAATGCTCCCCGCTCCTCCGAGATTTCCCGCCGCTCATTTCTCCGGCGTGCCGCGTTCGCCGCTGCCGCGCTGCCAGCGGGACTGCGTGCGGCGGATGAAAAGGTGACGCTGCCATTTGAGAACGGCGAGCGTGAACTGGTGAAGTATCCGCAGAAGCGCGCGCTCATCCGGCTCACGTCGCGGCCGCCGCAGCTTGAGACGCCGTTCGCCATTTTCAATGAAGGCGTGATCACGCCGAACGACGCGTTCTTCGTGCGCTATCATCTCGCCGGCTCGCCGCCTGCGCGGGAGCTGCTCACGGCGGATGCATTCCGCGTGCAGGTGCTCGGAAAGGTGAAGTCGCCACTGAAGCTGAGCGTGGAGGAATTGCGCGCGCAGTTCGAGCCGGTCGAGGTGATCGCGGTGAACCAGTGCAGCGGGAACAGCCGCGGATTTTTCCAGCCGCGCGTGCCGGGCGGGCAGCTCGCAAATGGCGCGATGGGCAATGCGAAGTGGAAGGGCGTGCGATTGAAAGACGTGTTGGAAAAGGCGGGCCTCGCGGCGGACGCGAAGCAGGTGCTCTTCAACGGACTCGATGTGCCGCCCGCGCCGAAGGTGCCCGATTTTGTGAAAGCCCTCGACGTGGAGCAGGCGCTCGATCCCGACATCCTGCTCGCGTACGAGATGAACGGTGAGCCGCTGCCGTGGCTGAATGGCTTCCCGCTGCGGCTCGTCGTGCCGGGGCACTACGGCACGTATTGGGTGAAGCACCTGCACGAGATCACCGTCGTGGATGAGACGTTCAAGGGCTTCTGGATGGACCCCGCGTATCGCATCCCGGACACCGAGTGCGCCGCCATCGCGCCCGGCACGACGCCGAAAAAAACCGTGCCCATCTCGCGCTTCAACGTGCGCTCATTCATCACGAGTGTCGCCGACGGCGCGCAGCTCCGCGCGGGCGTGCAGCAGGTCGTGCGCGGCATTGCATTCGATGGCGGACACGGGATCCGCGAGGTGCTCTTCAGCGAGGACGACGGGCGCACTTGGCGCGCGGCGGAACTTGGCAAGGACCTCGGAAAGTTTTCCTTCCGCGAGTGGACGATCCCCTTTGCTCCAAAAACGGAAGGCGAGCGCAAGCTGCGCTGCAAGGCGACGAACACGCTCGGTCAGTCGCAGCCGCTGGAGCCGCTTTGGAATCCCGCCGGCTACATGCGCAACGTTGTTGAGACCGTCACCGTCACCGTGCAGAAAGCCTGAGCCATGAAACACACCGCCATCGCATTTTTTGCCTGCATCACCGTTGCGAGCGCCGCCGACGAATGGAAGTTGCCCGACGAGAAGCCCGCATTCAAGACCGCGCCCGGCGTGGAGTTCGCACAGGCGAACTGCATCATGTGCCACTCGCACGAATACATCACCACGCAGCCGCCGCTTTCGCGCGACCAGTGGAAGGCATCCGTGACGAAGATGCTGCAAAAGTACGGCGCACCGATCGCGCCGGAAAATGTGGACGCGCTGCTCGATTACCTCGCGAAGAGCTACGGCAAGCCCGCGAAGTGACGCTTTGGCGAAAGCCGCGAGTCTAAATGGTCGGCAAGATCACTCGGCATTTCCTGTGAACGAAAACCGGTCTATGTCACCCCGAGGATGGAGCGCCTTACCCAAAGTCTTCGGTATGGCATTCAAGATCTGGATTCCGCTCACCATTATCGGTGCCCTTTTTTGGGGTGCTTTATTCTTCCTCGCTTTCGGTCAGGCGATGTCTTCGTTCGGTCCAAATTCTTCGGGTCATCCGCTAACGCAGGAGTCGGCTCCACCCGACCTCACACTCAGCTTTTGGCTTCTTCCAATCACTCTGCCTCAACTTGTCATCTCAGCCTTTCATTTGCCGAAGTCCGCACTTCCATACGTTTGGGCGGCTTATCTATTTTTCTGGTGCTTCATCATTGCGCTGTTTCGGCATCGCCGCATCGTTTTTCGGTAGCGCGCAAAAAATTCTGAAATCAAAGAAAGGCCCGACCAGCTTGGTCGAGCATTTCAAATCAGGGAACTACCGGGTCTTTCGCCGCCTTGCCAAGCGCCCCCGCATGGCTACCGTCCGCGCTCCTTTTATGAGCAAGAACCTGCATGTCGCCATCGTCGGAGCAACCGGAGCCGTGGGCATCGAAATGATGCGCACGCTTGAGAAGCGGAAGTTCCCGCTCGGCAAACTCACGCTGCTCGCCTCCGCGCGCTCGGCGGGCAAGCGCCTGCCTTTCCTCGGCGGCGAGGTGGAAGTGCAGGAACTCACCGAGCATTCGTTCAAGGGAATTGACGTCGCGCTCTTCAGCGCCGGCGGATCGATCTCGATAAAGTTCGCGCCTTTCGCCACGCAGTCCGGCGCGGTGGTCGTGGATAATTCCAGCGCGTTTCGCATGGACGCCGATGTGCCGCTCGTCGTGCCCGAGGTGAACGGCGCGGACGTGAAGGGGAACCGTGGCATCATCGCGAATCCGAACTGCACGACGGCGATCACGCTCATGGCGCTGTGGCCGCTGCACCAGGCATTCGGCTGCACGCGCGTCTTCGCGAGCAGCTATCAGGCGGTGAGCGGCACCGGCGCGCAGGCCATCGAGGAACTGGAGAAGCAGACGCGCGAGTGGGCGAAGTCCGAGCGCAAGTGGGACGACGTGCGCCTCGCCGCCGAGCATGTGAGCGTCTATCCGCATCAGATCGCCTTCAACGCGCTGCCGCATGTGGACTCGTTCCTCGAGAGCGGCTACACGAAGGAGGAGATGAAGATGGAAAACGAGGGCCGGAAAATCATGCATCACCCGAATTTCCGCGCGAGCGTGACGTGCGTGCGCGTGCCCGTCTTCCGCGCGCACAGCGTCGCTGTGAGCGCGGAATTTGAAAGGCCAGTCACCGTCGCAGCCGCGCGCGAAGTGCTCGGCAAGGCACCGGGCCTCGA
The DNA here is from genome assembly GCA_038238025.1 of Chthoniobacterales bacterium. Lineage (GTDB taxonomy): Bacteria > Verrucomicrobiota > Verrucomicrobiia > Chthoniobacterales > Chthoniobacteraceae > SXWH01. Next base: position 25,042 of record JBBRYC010000067.1, on the reverse strand, counting down.
TCTCGTGGACGACCCCACTTTGAAAAAGTACCCGCTCGCGCTCGACGTGGCCGGCAAGGACAACTGCGCCGTGGGCCGCATCCGCAAGGACTGCGCATTCGACAACGGCCTCTCCTTCTGGGTCGCCGGCGATCAGCTCCTCAAAGGCGCGGCGCTGAATGCCGTGCAGATCGCCGAGTTGCTGTAGTGCGAGGCATCTGGAAGATGCGGCCGTTCACCGCTTATTCGGCGGGGAATTTGCACCGCACGTTGACAGGCGGCGGTTGCTTCCGATAGTCGCGGGCAATGAGTTTTGATCTGAGCGATTTGCTGCGCGACTGGCCTTACGAGCCGGGGCAGCTCCAAGTGAGGAAAATCACGGGCAGCGATGGCCGCGCGAAGCTGCAACTGCGGCTGGACATGGGCGTGCTCCAGATGGAGATGGCCGGGCGCCCGGACGGACGCGAGCCGCACGGCGTGGAGAGTGAGCTGGAATTCCAGATGGATCGCGCGGAGCAGGGAGGGAAGGATTTCGAGCTGAGCGAGGACGATGTCGGCGAACTGCAGGCGGAGGGCGTGCAGTATTACCACCGATACCTCGCGCTGTTTCAGCTCGGCGACTGGCAGAGCGTGATCCGCGACACGAAGCGGAACCTCGACATGTTTTCATTCGTCGCGAAACACGCACCGGACGACGACACAGGGTGGAGCGTGCTGCAGTTCCGGCCCTACGTGATGATGATGAACACGCGCGCGAAGGCGAACCTCGCGATCGAAAAGGACGACGTGGATGCGGCGATCAAGCTCGTGGAGAAGGGGATTTCGGCGATTGAAAAATTCGTGAAGGACACGAACCGCGACGGCGAAGCGGACGCCTCGGAAATCAAGAGCCTCGGCGAGTGGCTGGAGGAATTGCGCAAGCTCAAGCCGCTGACGCCCATCGAGAAGCTCAACCGGGAGCTGGAGCGCGCAGTCGAGGATGAGAAATACGAGCGCGCTGCCGAACTGCGCGATGCGCTCAAGGCGATGCAGAAGAAAGCCTGATCGGCGCGATGTGCGTGATTCGGAGTTGGCGTTTTGCACGGTGAGCGTTTAGAGCCAGCGCCGATGTTTCGCCTCCCAGCGATAATTCTCAGTTTCCTCGTCGCGGCCTTCATATGCGGCTGCGACAACGACCCGAACCCCGCTCCGTATCACAAGACGCGGGCGGACGGCTCGCCGTGGCGCGTGCGCTACATGCGCGAGCCATCGGACCCGAAGTCGTTCGATCCGCAGTTCGCCTACACGGTGCCGGATCTGCAGTACATGGAGCCGGTGTATGACCGGCTGCTCGAATATCACCCGATGAAATCGGACCCGATCGAGCTGATGGCGGGGATGCTCGAGGAGGTTCCGAAGAAGGAGCTCCAGCCCGATGGCAAGGTGAACTACCTCTGCCGGCTGAAGCGCGACATTCACTTTCACGACGATCCCTGTTTTCCCGGCGGAAAGGGGCGCGAGGTGATCGCGGCGGATGTGCATTACGTCCTGCAGCGAATAGCGGATCCGAAGGTCGAGTCGCCTTACTTTGCGCCACTCGAACAGCATGTCATCGGTCTGCACGAGGCGCGCGAGAAGGCCATCGCGAAGACGGGAAAGTTTGACTACGCCACGCCGGTGAGCGGCTTCGAGCTGCTCGACTCGCACACGTTCCGCATCCGCCTCATCGATTCATACCCGCAACTCCTTTTTTGGATGGCGATGAACACGATGAGCCCCGTCGCGCGCGAGGCGGTCGAGTATTACGATGGCGAAACGCACGACGGAAAAGTGCGTCCGAAGTTCCGCTTCTACATGGTCGGCCAGGGACCGTTTCGCATGCGCGATTACACGCCGCGCCGCGCGATCCGCTACGAGCGCGTCGAGGGCTATCACACGAATGTGTTTCCGAGTGACGGCTTCCCGCCGGAGAAGGCCGAGTGGCTGAAGCAATTTGCCGGCAAGCCGCTGCCACTCTTCGACGAACTGCACATCCTCATCGTGCAGGAGACGATCCCCAACTTCGTGCTGGGACGGCAGGGCTACCTCGACAGCATCTCGGCGGACAAGGACAACTTCGCGGCAATCATCACCGCTGATCAGAAGCTCACGCCCAAATACAAGGCGCGCGGCATGGGACTGGAAAAGTCCGGCCTGCCCAGCACTTTCTTTCTCAGTTTCAACATGCAGGATCCGGTCGTCGGCAAGAACGTGAAGCTGCGCAAGGCCCTCGCGTGCGCCTGCGACATGCGGGCGTATGTTGAGATTTTTTATAATGGCGTCGCGCCTGTCTCGAACCAGCTCGTCCCGCGCGGGCTTTACGGATACGACCGGAACTACGTGGATCCGAACGGCTACAACATGGAGAAAGCGAAGCGCCTGCTCGCGGAGGCCGGCTACCCCGAGGGCCGCGATGCGAAGACCGGCGAGCAGCTCGTGCTTACGGTCGAAGAGCCCGTGGAGAGCACCGAATATCGCCAGCGCGCCGAGTATCAGCAGAGGATGTTTGAGGCGCTCGGCATCAAAATCAAAGTCAACGAGAACACTTTCGCCCGCGTGATTGAGCGCCTGGAGCAGGGCAATTTCCAACTTGGGGACGGCACGGGCTGGGCGCTCGACTATCCCGACCCGGAAAACTTTTTCATGCTTTTCTACAGCAAGAATTTCCCCCGCGAGGGAGCCAACTACTGCCGCTACAGCCGTCCCGAGTTCGACCAGGCTTACGAGCAGATGGCGCAGATGGACAACGGTCCCGAGCGACTGGCGCTCATCGCGAAGATGAACGCGATGCTCGCGGAGGACTGCCCGACCATCTGGCAATTCGACAAGGCCTTCTACATCGCGACCCAGCCGTGGGCGCGCTGGACGCACAACAGCCCGATGATCGAATACGGCTACAACAAATATCACCAGGTAGATACCGGGCAGCGCGAGAAGCTGCGCGCTGATTGGAACCGCAAGCCGATTTGGCCACCGATGGCGCTCGGCGGGCTGCTTCTGGCGGGAATAATCTACGCCGTGCGCTGGAACCGCCGCCATGCTTAGCTACCTCGTCCGCCGCCTCCTCTATGCGGTGCCGATTCTCCTCGGCGTGATCTTCATCACGTTCCTGCTCGACAATGTGATGATGTCGCCGGAGTCGAAAGCCTCGCGCGTGCTGGGGCCGAAAGGTACCGGCGCGGTGCGCCGCGAGTGGATCCACAACCGCGGCCTCGACCAGCCGCTGCCGAAGCAGTTCGTGAATTACGTCGGCAATCTCGCGAAGCTGGAATTCGGCACGAGTTGGGTCACGGGGCGCGAGCTGCGCGAAGTCTTCCTCAAGGGCGCCGGCCCCTCGCTCGCCATCACCATTCCCGGATTTATCGCCGCGTTCTTCGCCTCGGTCGGGCTCGCGCTCTTTCAGGTCTTCGTGCGCAACTCCCCGCTCGACCGCGGCCTCACGCTCCTGAGCGTCGCTCTGATGAGCGTGCCGACGATGGTCTATGTGATCTTCACGCAGGCCTTCCTCGCGCTGGGGCTGAGCTACTTTCCCGCCTACGGCTTCGGCGACGTAGGCAGCGGGATGCTGCGCTTCATCGCACTGCCGATCGTGATTTTCATGCTCATCAATCTCGGTCACGACGCGCGGCTCTTCCGCGCGATCTTCCTCGAGGAAATGGGCCAGGACTACATCCGCACCGCGCAGGCGAAGGGCCTCTCCAATGCGCGCGTCCTCGGCGTGCATGTTTTCAAAAATGGCCTCATCGCCATCATCACCCTCGTCGTCGCCGAACTGCCGCGGCTCGTGCTCGGCTCGCTGCTGATCGAAAGTCTCTTCGGCATCCCCGGCCTCGGCAACGTGCTCGTGCAGGCGATCCAGACCGGCGACCAGCCCGTGATCATGGTGAGCGTCTTCCTCGGCTCCGTCCTCTACCTCGGCGCGTTCATACTCACCGACATCCTCTACGCGCTTGCCGACCCGCGCATCCGTCTCTCGTAAATGGTCAGCGCATTTTTCAATCACTGGCTCACGCAGGACGCGCTCGTCCTCGCCTGCTTTTCGCTCGTCTTCCTGCTGCTCCGCGCGGGCGCGCGCAATGAGCGCTGGCAGCGCGCGTGGGTGCGCATGAAGCGCGACCGCGCCGGCCTCATCGCGCTCGCCTTCGTGCTGCTCTACCTCACCATCGGCGCGCTCGAGATTCTCCGCATCCCCGCGAACGGCGGCGGCACGCGGAGCATTCTCGATGTCTTCACCGCCGGAGTCGCAACGGAGAAAAGCTACAGCGCTCCGCTCGGCGACAAGCTGCTCGACTCGGTGCGCGGGGAAAAGGTCATCGGCCGCCACCTCCTCGGCACCGACCTGCTCGGCAAGGATGTCTTCGTGCAAATGCTCAAGGCCTGCCGCACGGCGCTCATCATTGGCGGCATGACCAGCGCCATCTACGTACCGCTCGGCGCGCTGCTTGGCATTCTCGCTGGCTACTTCCGCCGCCGGGTGGATGACGCCATCCAATACATTTACACGACCCTCGCTTCGATTCCCGAGATCCTGCTGCTCGTCGCCATCATCATGTGCTCGCCGTGGGGCAAGGGCCTCGGCACCATGTCCATCGCCCTCGGCGTGACCGGCTGGGTCGGCCTCTGCCGCCTCATCCGCGGCGAGACGATGCGGCAAGCCGAACGCCAATATGTCGCCGCCGCGCATGCCCTCGGTCAGACGCACTGGAAGATCATCGTACGCCATCTCATGCCGAACGTCATGCACCTCGTCCTCATCAGCGCCGTGCTCGGCTTCTCCAATATCGTTCTCGCCGAGGCCATCCTCAGCTATCTCGGCGTCGGCGCGCCCGTGGGCACTGCGAGCTGGGGCGTGATGATTGACGCCGGCCGCACCGAACTCGGTCGCGACCCGCTCGTGTGGTGGAACATCACCGCCGCCACCACAGCCCTCTTCGGCTTGGTTCTCTCCCTCAACATTCTGGGCGATTCGCTGCGCAGCGCATTTGATCCGAAGCGATCCTAACCTTGCTTAAAACGCGAGGGGAGGGTTTTGGCGCGGAATGGAACACCTACTCGCGTCCAAAGCGTTGCCGTCCGCTCGCGAAGCTGCCAGCATCGCGACCGATGAAAGCATTTCCCCTCTGCGCCATCGTCGCGCTCACGCCGTTCCTCACCCTCGCAGCCGAGCCGCCCCGCGTGCTTCCCGCCGCCTCGCTGCCGGACGATGTCCGCCTCCAGCCGCTCAAGGATCTCGACGGATATTTTCCGTGGTCGCCGCCCGATTCAAAAATCGCGTGGGAAAATCGCGCCGCCGCGCTGCGCACGCAGATGCGAATGGCCCTCGGCATCTGGCCCGAGCCGACGCGCACGCCGCTGAACGCAGTCATCCACGGCAAGATCGAGCGCGACGGCTACACGGTCGAGAAAGTGTATTTCGAGGCCATGCCGGGGCTCTTACACACGGGAAATCTCTACCGTCCAAAAGATCAGCCGGGAAAACATCCCGCGGTCATCGTCACGCACGGACACTGGAAGGATGCGCGGTTTTGGGAGAAGGACGCCGCCGCGCTGAAAAAGGAAATCGAGGCCGGGCAGGAACGCTCGATGATCGGCGGGCGCACGATTTTCCAATCCATCGGCGTGCAGCTCGCGCGCATGGGCTGCGTGGCATTCGTGAGCGACATGCTCGGCAACAGCGACTCGCAGCAGATATCGCATGACCTCGCGCACAAATTCGGAAAGCAGCGCCCGGATATGAACTCGCCCGAGCCCGGCAAGTGGGGTCTCTATTCACCGCAGGCGGAGACTTACAGCCAGGGCATCATGGGCATCCAGACTTGGAACAACATCCGCTCGCTCGACTTCCTCACCGCGCTCGCCGACGTGGACCCGACGCGCCTCGCCGTGACTGGCGCGAGCGGCGGCGGCACGCAGTCCATGCTCCTCGCCGCGATCGATCCGCGCATCACCGTCGCCGTGCCGTGCGTGATGGTGAGCACCGCGATGCAGGGCGGCTGCACTTGCGAAAATGCGAGCCTGCTCCGCGTCGGCACGGGCAACATCGAGTTTGCCGCGCTCTTCGCGCCGAAGCCGATGGGCCTCACAAGCGCGCACGACTGGACGGTGAACCTCTCCACGAAGGGCTTCCCTGATCTCGCGAAGCACTGGAAAAATCTCGGCGCAGCGGACAGCGTGAAGCTCTTCGATCACCCCGACTTCCCGCACAACTACAACCTCGTCACGCGCGAGCACATCTACGATTTTTTCAACACACACTTCCACCTCGGCCTCTCCGGCGAGCGGCTGAAGGAGCACGACTACGAGCCCCTCACGCAGGCGCAGCTCACCGTGTGGGACGCGCAGCACCCCGCGCCCGCGGGCGGCGGGGAGTTTGAAAAGAAGCTGCTCGGCTGGTGGAAGGAGGACAGCGACAGGGCGCTCGCCGCCGACTTTGAAAAAATCGCGCGGCCCGCGCTCGACGCGATTTTCACGCGCACACTCGCTCGTGAAAAGGCGGTGATGAATCGCAAGACGTTAAAAAAGGAAGACCGCGGCGACTGGTGGCTGCTGCGCGGCGTCGTGGACAACGAGGCGCGTCACGAGGCAGTGCCATGCCTCTTTTTCCATCCGAAGAAATGGAACGGGCGCACCGCGATCTGGCTGACGGAGAAAGGAAAATCCGCGTTGCTCGACGGCGACCAGCCAAATGCCGATGTGTCGCGCCTGCTCGCCTCGGGTGTCAGCGTCGTCGCGGCCGACCTGCTCATGCAGGGCGAGTTTGTTTTCGCGGGCCAGTCGGACGATCCGGTGCGCAAGGTGAAGAATCCGCGCGAGGCCGCGGCGTTCACGTTCGGCTACAACGACTCGCTGTTCGTCCAGCGCACGCACGACGTGCTCACGCTGCTCGCATTCGTGCGCGACCACGAGCACCGCTCGACGAGCGTCGTGCTCATTGCACTCGACAAGACCGCAGCCATTGCCGCCGCCGCTCGCGCGCTTGCGGACGGCTATGTGAACAAGGCCGTGCTCGACGCACAGGGCATCCGGCTCCTCGACGCACCGAGCATTTACAGCCCTTGGTTCCAGCCTGGCGCGGCGAAGTTCGGCGATGTGCTGGGCCTGCTGAAACTCAGCAAAGGCACGTGGACGCAGGGGGACTCAACGCCAAGATCGCGCCCCATAGTCGAAGCCATCCTCAACGACTGAGCGGCGCCTCATTTTTTCCAATCCTGCGGCGCGCGACGCGCGCGCCAGACTGCGAACAGCAGCACGCAGAGCGTGACGGTGAGCAGCGGTGTGCGCGATGAAATGGTGATGAATGGCTTCTTCGCGGAAGTCTGGAAGTCCGCCGTGAAAAGCACCGCGGCATCCGCGTCCTTTCCGGCCACGACGCGCACCGTGTAGAGCGTCCCCGGCCTGAGCCCGCGCAGTTCCGCCGTCATATGATCGCCTTCCGGCGCGAGCTTCGCGGGCGGCAGTGGCGACCATCCGATTTGCAGATCGCCGCCGTCGGAAATGGAAAGCACGCGCTCCTCGATACGCAGGTTTTCCACCGCACCGAGATTCGCCGGCCAGTCGAGCACCGCCGTCTCCGTGCCGGTGCCGCGGGCGAATTTTCCGAGGATGTTCGGGACTTCGCGCACGTCGGTCGGAATCAGCAGCGAATCGCTTTCCTTCGGCGCGCTTTCGGCGGGCGTGCTGTCCGGCTTGTCCTCGGCTGCGGGTGGCGTGCTGCGCGCTTCCGGCCGGATGTGCGCAGGCTCCGAGATCTCCGCATTCACCTGCACGATGGCCGAGCCGCCTTCGCCCACGGCCTTCAGCGCTGATCGAAACGTGCCCGCCTTCGCATCGCGTGCGATGATCGGAATCTCCACGCGACCGCGCGCGGGCGCGGTGACGACGCGCGTGGCGACTTCAAAGGGGCGCTCGACATCGAGCCGCACCGTGACCGCTTCGCCACCGCTGTTTTCCAAAATCGCAGTGGTGCCCGCGGCCGCATCCCCGGCGCTGGCCGAGATGTTCACTTCCGTCGCGGTGAATTTCAGGATCGCGCCGACTGCGACGGCGTGGACGTTCACGCTCGCGCTCCATTCCTTGCTGCTCAATTTCACGACTTCGTCAAACGCCGCACCGACCGCAGCGTCGGCAAAAATGGGCACGCTGCTCGTGCTCCGCGCCGGGACTTTCACGATGCGGTCCGTCAGCAGTCTTTCGCCGGCTTCCACTGCGATGCTCGCATCCTCCTCCGAGCGGTTCGTGATCTTCAGGACGCCCATGCGGGTCTGGTTGCCGGGCTGCGCGGTGAGTTTCAGCAGCGCGGGCGCGATCTCGAGGCGCTGCTCCGCACTCGCGCGCAGTGACACGATTTTCCGCTGCGTGCCGCTGATGATCGCCTCGCCCGTGCGCACGCCGGGCTGTGCGGGCGAGAAGATGAGGCGGATGATCGCATTCCTGTGCGCGGCGATTTTGAAAATCTTCGGCCCTTCGATGCTCCACGGCTCTTCCACGGCCACCTCGCCTTCGAGCACGCCGCCGCCCTCGTTTGCGATTTCCAATTCCGCCGTGCTGCGCTGGCCGGGAAACACCGGCGGAAACTCGATTTCATTCGGCGCAGCCATCCGCGGCGGCAGGATGACGGGTTCGGAAAAGCGGATCACGATCACGCCCGGCGCGGACACGCCCTCGGAGCCGCGCACCGCGTAGCTGAAGCGATCCTCTGCGGCGCCGCCTTTTGCGGATGGCGTGTAGATCACCGTCGCCGTGTTCATCGCCGCATTTTTCACGGCCGACAATTTTCCATGCGAAGGCGGCGTGCGGATGAGAAATTCAAGCATCTCGCCGCGCGTGCCGTGGATGGCAAGCGGCACTGTGACCTTTTCCCCACGCTGCGCGGCGACGGTCTGCGAGACGACAGGCGGCGGCACCGCTGGCCCGCGGGCATCGCGGCGGCTCTGCGCTCCTGCGGATGAAAGCAGGGCGGCGGCGAGCGTCACGGCGATGAATGTCTTGGTCAGCACGGGGAAAGTTGCGCCGCATATAAACGGGGCGCGGCGGAACATCCAACATCCAACATTCTGTTCTTATCCGGTTCCGTGACAAAACGCTCGCAGGCGAGCAAGGCCCGGTGGAACGCGACCTCCGGGCGCGTTTCCGGTCTCGCGCTTGCCAGCCGTCCTCCGAAGCGTGCCCGGAGGCCACGCTCCACCTCGACGCCTTTCCTCTCCTTCCTCAATTTGCCACGCAACCGGATAAGCAGGCAACATTCGACATCCGACGCCCAGCGCAGCAGTGCGGCATCGCTTCGGCGTGAGGGGCACCGCCCGCGGCTGGACAGCGCGGCCCGCTGCGTCTCTATTCCGCGCATGGGCCGGAACCGGATTATCAAGATTTGCAGCATCGTCGGCTTTGTGCTGGCCGAGATTTACATGGTCTTCGTCGTGCTCGCGCCGTATCGGCCCGAGCTGGCCTCGGTCACGCGGATGCTCATCCCGAAGGCGGCGATCCCAAAAATCGAGGGCGTCGAGCCGGGTGTGCCGCCGCCGCCCGGTGTGCTCGCGATGAAGCTCGCGGTGTGCGCGTTTTTCTTCGGGCCGTTCGGCGCGTTCGTCGGCCTCGGCGCGGGACTGCTCATCGAGGGCGCGCGGCAGAAAATCGTCAGCCTGCGACCGGTTTCTCGTCCGCAGAAGTGACCTTGCCGCCGATGCCGAGGCGGCTTCGCAAAGTGGCGACCTCATCGCGCAGCATGTCGCGCCGCGCCTGGAGCACGCCCACGTGCTGCTTCGCGCGGTCGAGTGCCGCCGTCAGCGCGTCGCGTTCCGTCTCGAGCGCCTTTTCGCGCTCCGTCGGCCCGGCGGAGGCGGGCTGCGCGTCCCGGCTCTGCGTCTTGATCTGATCGAGCGCGGCCTTTGCGCGCGCGGTCTCGTTCCTCAGTGTGTCGAGTTCCGCGGAATTGCGCACGACCTCGGTGGCGAGCGCGGCCTTTTCCGCGTCGGTCTTTTTTGCGCGCTCGGCGGAATCCGCGGCTGCGCGTTCCGCCGCCTTCGCGCGTTCCTGCGCTGAGATCCTGTCGGTGCGCTCCTTTGCCGCCTCGGTCTGCGCCTCCCGCACTGCGGCCTCGTGCGTGAGCGCGAGACCGGTCAGGCTTTCCATGCGGGCGCTGAGGAGTTGAAATTGTGTCTCGCGGTTTTTCGCGGCGTCCTCCGCGGATGCAGCGAGCTGCTTGAAGTGCGCGATTTCACCGTCCTTCGCCGCGAGGAGCGCATCGCGCTGTTTCTTGCCCCCGGCGATTTCCGCGCGATCGGCCACGGCCTTTTCCAGCGCTGTGGAAATGCGGGCCTTGTCCGCGGCGGCTGCATCCGCCGCGCCGCGCAGCCGCGCGATTTCCGCCTGCGCGGATTCGATCGCTGGCCTGAGTTCCGCGATCGCCTTTTCGTTTGCTGCGGACGCGGCTGCCGCGTCGTCGCGCTCCTTGCGCAGCGCGGCGAGCTGGCCCGCGAGATCGGCGTTCTTCTCCTTGAGGCCGGTGAAGCCGGCATTCACCGCCGCGTGCCGCCGCTCGGCCTCGACGAACTTCGCGTGCAGGCCCTCCGCGTATTCCCGGAGCGTCTTCTCCGCAGCGCGCGCCTCGGCGAGCGTGGCTTCATGTTTCTGCGTGGCGGTGTCGCGATCCTTCGCGGCCTGCTCCGCCTCCCTGCGCAGGCGTTCCGCCTCGCCCTGCGCGGCGGCCAGTTGTTCGCTCAGTGGCTTTGCCGATACCGCCTCCGCCTGAAGCTGAGTCACGCGCCGCACCGCCGTCTCGACCCGCGCCGCATGTTCCGCGATCTGATCCTGCGCGACCGAATGTTTTGCCTGCAAATCGCCGAGGAGCGCGCGGAGTTCTGCCTCGGATGTCCGCGCGGTTTGCAATTCCGATTCGTGGCCGCGCGCCTTTTCTGCCGCGGATTCGCTGAGCGTGCAAATGTCGCGCTGAGCGTGTGCGAGTTCATCGCGCAGCGGCAGCAGCTCCTCGACGATGCCTGTGAGCTGCGTGCGCTCGGCTTCGAGGCTGGTGAGCTTTGCGGCGAGATCCGGCAGCCGCGCCTCCGCCTCCGCAAGTTCCGTGCGGTGCGCGTCCGCGGCTTTTCCTGCGTCCGCCTGTGCGCGTTCGGTTTCGTTCCGCGCCTCGGCAAGCTGCTGCCGCAAATCCGCGGCGTCCGCCGCCGTCTTCGCAAGTTCGTCGCGTTCGCGCTGGAGTGCGCCGAGATGTTCGGTGGTCGTGGCGAGGCGGTTCTTCGTCTCCGCGTGTGTTGCCGCGAGTTCGGTGAGTTCCGCGCGCAGCGCAGTGCTGTCCGCCGATGATTCTTTCAGCCTCGCCTCGCGCTCTGCGGCCTCCGTGAGATTTTTTTGCGCCGCCGCCAGCTCGTCGCGCAGCGGGCGGTGTGCCGCCACTTCGCCCTCGAGCGACTTCTGCGCCGCGATGAGATCCTCTGTGTCCTTCTTCGCGGCCTGCACTTCCGCCGTGTGTTTCTCGCGCAGTTGTTTCAGCTCCTCCGCGGCCTTCTCGGCCTCGGCCTGCGCCTTCTGGAGATCCGCATACATTGCATCCGCGGAGCCGCCGACGATCGCGAGTTTCCGCCGCACGAGCAGCTCCACCGGGGCCGACGCCGACTGCGGGATCACCAGTCCGCTGTGGCACGTCGGGCAGTCAATTTTCACGCCCGCAGCCGAAGCTTCGACTGCGATTTTTTGCGTGCATTCTGGGCAGCGGAATTTGATTTCGGCCATGTGGGCTGTGTTTTTTCCGGTGGGGCGGCGGCGATTTCTCAGGGTAAAAAATCTGCACCGGGCGGGTTTGCAACGATACATAGCAAGGGCTGTGCGAAAAGGGCAAACTCCGCGGCGGGCCGGGATCGCTGATCAAAACGCGATGCGCGGAGCTTTGGAAAAATCAATGCCCGAGGCCCGACGCCCAATGTCAGGCGACGCTCCGCTGTCGGGTTCTGCCCGTGGGCATTGGGCCCGCCGCACGCACGCGGATCGCCTCCGAATGCCGCCCGCTTTCCTCAGCGTTTCTCCGCGGGATTCCGCGTGATGATGCTCGCGAAGATGATCAGCACGATCACCCCGGCCACGCCGGCCCAGATCAGTTTCGCGTTGGAATTGTCCTCCACGGGTGCTTCTGCTGCCGCAGTCGTCGCCGTGGTCGCCGCTGCGGCGGGCTTTTTGGACTGGGCTGTTTTCGACGCAGCGCTGTCGCGGGATGAGGTGCCGGGGATCGCGGATGCGATCGGTGCCGCTGCCGGTGTCGCGGGCAGCAGCCGGAAACTCGCCGCCGCCTGCTGGAGTTCGGCATCCTGCGCCGCCTCCTGCCCGCCGCCGCGCAGCATCGTGATGCCGAAGACGTATCCGCCCACCGAGGCATAGCGGATGATGCCGCTCACCGCCTGTGCGCCTGCGCCTGCGCGCACGGGATATTGCAGCCAGTCGATGCCGCCGGCCTTCACGGTGGCGTGCCCGATGAAGACATATCCGAACTGCCGCAGCAGCGCCTCGAGTTCCTTCTGCACTGCGACGTCCGCAATTTTCGCGTCGCGATATTTTTCCACGACGCTGATGCCGAAGACCGATTGCCTCGCGGCGTTTTGCATCGTGAGCACGGGCGCGATGCCCGGCGAGGGCGGCGCGTCAATGATCTGCCAGCCCGGGCTCTCCGGGATGTTCGCCGTGCAGTGAAAGATTTCATTTTTCCACTCCGCCGCACGGGTGGAGGCAGCGAGGCAGAACAGCAGGACGGTGAGGAGGGCGCGCATGGGTGCGTAGCGAATGGTTTTCATGCCCGCGGCTCAAGCACGGTCTTCCGCGCCGCGCCGCACGAGCAAAATCACGATGCCAAACGCGACGATGAGCATCGCTCCGGCGCCGGCGGCTCCGAACATCGCGAACCGGTACGATTTTACCGACGGCCCCACCGGATGATCCACCGATGCCACCGGGTGATCCACAAAGCGGAATGTCTCCATCACCCGCATGAATTCCGCATCGTCCGCGCGGTTCGCCCCCCCCTTGCCGTATGCCGTGACGACGTAGAGGCTCTTCCCTCGCATGGTGGCGCGCGCGATGCCGATTTGTTTTCCGGCGACCACCTCCTTGCGCATCGCGATGAACTGGATCCACGGCCGCTCTTTCCAAGTGAGCGGCGACGAGCTTTCGATGCCCCAGCCCTGCGACTCCAGCAGCTCGGTGATGCGCTTCACGAGCACCGGATTCCTGAGATCGCCCGACGGCATCTCCTCCACGTACGTGAGCATGATGCCCTGGCTCGTCGTCATCGAGGCCGCGTTCAGCACGACCTCGCCGACGGGGAGCTGCTGGCGGGTCGCTGCAACCCACGATTCCTGCGTCGGGAGCGTCAGGGCACAGCGGTATTGCTCGGAGATCCACTCATCGGCGACGGCGCGCGGGAGGATGGCGGAAAAAATCAGCAGCAGCGTGCAGGCGAGGCGTGTCTTCAAATCGGTGCGAGCAAACCACAGCGTCGCGCGGATTGCCAGTGCCGGACGGATTGCCCGCTTTGGATGTTGAATGTTGAATGTTGGATGTTGGATGTTCGCCGGATGCGCATTTCAGAAGTCGCCATCCATCGCATCGCCATCGCAGACCCGCCGCTCCGCTCGAGCTACGGCCTGCATCAGCCGTATGCGTTGCGCACGATCTTGGAAATCAAGAGCGACGACGGCATCACCGGCATCGCCGAGACGTACGGCGGCGAGGCTCCGGCGGATGCGCTGGAAAAACTGCGGCCGCGGCTCATCGGCGCGAATCCGTTCCGGCTCACCGGCACGCTCACGGACATGGTCGAGGGCAAAGGCGCGGGCGACGAGCGTTCGCAGACGATGCTCGTGCCCGGCGAGAATCCGCTCGATGCGACCGCGCGCACCTTTTCCGCAGTCGAGACCGCGTGCTACGATCTCATCGGCAAGACCGTCGGCCAGCCCGTGTGCGATCTCATCGGCGGTCGGGTGCGCGATGCGGTCCCGTTCAGCGCGTATCCATTTTACAAGCACGCCGGTGGCGGCGGGGAAGGGGACGACACGCGCGAGGACGAATACGGCGAGGCGCTCTCGCCCGAGGGCATCGTCGCGCAGGTGCGCCAGCTCATCGCGAAGTACGGATTCAAGGACATCAAATTCAAGACCGGCGTGCTCGATCCCGACATCGAGATCGAAAGCGTGCGCGCGCTGCGCCGCGAGTTCGGCCTGCCCGTGCGCATGGACCCAAATTGCGCGTGGAGCGTCGAGACGAGCATCCGCGTCGGCAAGGAACTCCGCGAGGAACTCGGCTCCGCGACCGGCGGCTATCTCGAAGATCCCACCGCCAGCATTTCCGGAATGTCCGCCGTCCGCCGCGCGCTGCTCGACGCCGGCTGCGACGTCCCGCTCGCGAGTAACGTCGCCGTGACGTGCTTCGGCGATCTGCCGCAGGCCATCCGGGAGGACGCCGTGCAAATCGTCCTTTGCGACCACCACTACTGGGGCGGCATGAGGCAGGTGCAGCACCTCGCAAAAATCTGCGCCACCTGGGGCCTCGGCCTCTCGATGCACAGCAATTCGCACCTCGGCGTCTCGCTCATGGCCATGGCCCACGTCGCCGCCGCCACGCCGCATCTCAGCTACGCCTGCGACACGCATTACCCGTGGAGCCAGGCGAAGGATGAGATCGTCGTCGGTGGGCGGATCAAGTTCGTGGATGGCAGCGTCGTCATTCCCGAAAAGCCCGGCCTCGGCGTCGAACTCGATCACGATCAAGTCGCGCGCGGACGCGAGCGCTACGCCAAATGCCCCTACCGTAAGCGCGACGACACCGCCGAAATGCGCAAGCACGTGGATCCGAAATGGGAGAGGCTCCTGCCGCGCTGGTGATGCGACATTGCGCAAAATATGCCGCCGCGATTGCCGTCGCGCTGCTCGCGGGCTGCTCCGTGCATTCCGTCCCGATCGCGAAGGACTCGGAAGCGCAGCTCCGCCGGAATGCGATCTCCGGCGACAAGCTCGGCTTCCACGTCCTGCCCGGCGGGCAAAAATATCGGCTCCAGCTTTTCCACGCAAACCTCCCGAAGCATCCCGTCGAGGTCCCGATGGATCGCAGTTCCGCCGGGCTCCCGACGATCCGCATGAGCCTCAATCGTGGGAGGCCTGTCCGTTTCATCGCGGACACCGGCGCGCAGCTCAGCGTCGTCGAGGCAGGCACCGCGCTCGCGGCAAAGGCCGAGGTGTACGCGCCGGCCGATGGCACGCTCCGGGTCCAGGGAATCGGCGGCGAGGAGAAGGCGTGGCTCGCGCGATTTTCGAGCGCACAGCTCGGCGAGATCGAGTTCGGCAACCTTGTCACGATCGTCCGGCGCGAGGCGTCGGCGATGCGTTTCGGCGGCCTGCACGTCGGCGGCTTCGATGTGAATCTCCTCGGTGCCCCCGTGCTCTCCGCGTTCTCATTCGTCACGTTCGACTGGCGCGCAAAGCGCATGGTGTTCTCCGGCTCCGTGCCATTCGTCCCGTCGCGCGGAGCCGTGCGCGTGCCGCTCGAAATGCGCGACTCGCTCCCGTACGTCCCCGTGCAAATCAATGGCCGCACCTACTCCGCGCTCGTGGACACCGGCGCGCGCGATCAGCTTTTCATCAATGAGGATGTCGTCCGCGAACTCGGTCTCGAGGCCAGTGCGAGCGCCGGCGGCACGTTCAAGGCCGCGGGACTCGGCGGCATGATCCGCGGCCGCACCTTCCGCCTCGATGTCTTCCATCTCGGCGGCGTCCCCGTGCCAAATGTCCTCGTGGACAGCAGCGGCGGCCCGTGGAGAGTCCGCATCGGTTCCGAACTGCTTGAGCGCTGGCGCACGACTTTCGATTTTCGCGGCCATGCGCTCTGGCTGGAAATGCCCGCGCTGTGATTGGCGGCGCGCAAAAAAAAGTGCTCAGTGCTCAGTGCCCAGTGCTCAGTTTTCGTCCGGCGTCTTGCCATCGCCATTGAGAACTGAGAACTGAGAACTGAGAACTGAGAACTGAGAACTGAGAACTGAGAACTGAGAACTTTCCCACACATGCCACTCACACCCGCACAACTCCGCTCCCGCCTCGGCGGCGTCATCGCCTTCCCCGTCACGCCGTTCAAAAAAAATCTCGCGCTCGATCTCACCGGACTGCGCCGGAATCTCCGCAAGCTCGTCGGCCAGCAGCTCTGCGCCATCGTCGCGGGCGCCGGCACGGGTGAGCTGCACTCGCTTTCCACCGAGGAACATCTCGCTGTGGTGAAGGCGACGCTGGAGGAAGTGAATGGCCGCCATCCCGTGCTCGCGGGCGTCGGCTTCAGCCCGCAGACCGCCGTGGACATGGCGCGCTCCTGCACCGCCGCGGGCGTGGATGGCATCCTCATCTTCCCGCCGTACTATCCCGGCGACGCGAACGACGATGGCTTCTTCAATTACTACCGCAACGCCGCCGCCGCCACAAAACGCGGAGTGCTCATCTACAGTCGCGACCACGCAAATTTCTCGCCCGCCGCCGTCGCGCGCCTCGCGACGATCCCAAATTTCATCGCGTTCAAGGACGGCCAGGGCGACATCCGCCGCTTCCAACAAATCATCGCGCGAGTCGGCGATCGCCTCCACTGGATCGGCGGCGCAGGCGACGACTGCGTGCCCGCGTACTACAGCCTCGGCGTCCGCACCTACACGAGCAGCATCGCGAATGTCGCCCCGCGACTTTCCTATCGCATCCATGAACTCGCCTCTGCGCGCACTGCCGCGGCCGATGCGGAACTCGCTGGCATCATGCGTGAACTCGTCACGCCCCTCTACGCCTTCCGCGGACGGAGAAAAGGCTACGAAGTCAGCGTGATGAAAACGATGATGGATCTCACCGGCCAGGTCGGAGGCGTCGTCCGCCCGCCGCTGAACGATCTGCGGCCCGAAGAAGTGAAGGAAATCGCCACGCTGCTGAAGCCGTGGAAAAAGTGGCTGTGAGCTAGTCTCGATTTCACCGCGCCATGCTCGTCTCCCTGCGCATCCGCAACCTCGCCCTCGTCGAGGAACTCGAATGGCAGCCCGGCCCCGGCTTCGTCGCGATCACTGGCGAGACGGGCTCGGGAAAGAGCATCATCGTCGGCGCACTGAAGCTCGTGCTCGGCGAACGGGCCGACAAATCGCTCATCCGCAGCGGCGCGGAAAGCTGCTCGGTGGAATCCGTCTTTCATCCGCCCGACGTGAAGAAGCTGAATGTGTGGCTGGAAGAGCAGGGGATCGAGCCGTGCGAGGACGGCCAGCTCATCGTGAAGCGCACCTTTGCGACCGCGGGCACGAACCGCCAGTTCATCAACGGCAGTGCGACCACGCTGAACGTGCTCAAGGAACTCGGCGACGGCCTCGTGGATTTGCACGGCCCGCACGATCACCAGTCGCTGCTCTCGGTCGAGCGCCAGCTCGATCTGCTCGACTCATTTGCGGGCGCGGAGTCGCTGCGCGAAAAATATCTGGAGCAATACCGCACGCTGAACCGCACCATCGCCGAGCGCGACGAACTCGCCGGCAGCGAGGCTGCGCTCGAGCGCGAACTCGATTTGCTGCGACACCAAGTGAACGAAATCGAAGCGGCGCGCCTGCGTGCCGACGAGGAGGAGGAGACCGTCGCGCGCTATCACACCGCGTCGAACGGCAAGCGTCTGCTGGAGTTGTGCAGCGGCGCACTTGGCCGCCTCTCCGAGTCCGACGACTCCGCGATGGCACGGCTGAGTGAAGTCGGCAAAGTGCTGCGCGATCTTGAGCGCGTGGACCCGGTGGCGAAGAAATTTTCCGACACGCTCCTTCGCGGCCTCGCGGAAATCGAAGAACTCACCTCGGGCCTCTCGCACTACGCCGAAGACCTCGACCTCGAACCCGCCGCGCTTGCGGAACTCGAGGAGCGCGTCTCGCTCTTCGAGACGCTGAAGCGGAAATATGGCGGGACGCTCGGAGAGGTGATCGCATTCGGCGAAGCCGCCGCTGAACGTCTGAGGAAGATCGAATCCCGCGGCGAGGAACTGCTACGCCTCGAATCCGAGATCGCCGCGCAGCGCAAGGCGATGCTCGACACTGCGCGCAAACTTTCCGCAAAGCGCAGCACCGCCGCACCGAAGCTCGCCGTCGCCGTGACCGGGCACCTGCGCGATCTCGGTTTCAAAAAATCAGACTTCACCGTCGCACTCGCCATCGCGCAGGAGCCGGGGCCGCACGGCATGGAGTCGGTCGAGTTTGTCTTCGCGCCAAATCCCGGCGAACCCGCGAAGCCGCTGAAGGCTATCGCGAGCAGCGGCGAAATTTCACGCGTCATGCTCGCCGTGAAATCCGCCCTCGCCGCGCAGGACACGATCGCGCTGCTCGTGTTCGACGAGATTGATGCCAACGTCGGCGGCGAGATCGCGCACGCCGTCGGCGCAAAAATGAAGGCCGTCGCCGCCGAGCGCCAGGTGCTCGCCATCACGCATCTCCCGCAGGTCGCCGCGCTCGCACGCTCGCAGTTTGTCGTGTCGAAGGATTTCACCGCGGGTCGCACTGTCTCCAGCCTCACCTCCGTGGAAGGCGCAGAGCGCGCCGCCGAAATCGCGCGGATGCTCGGCGGCAAGGGAGCGTCCGCACTCGCCCACGCGAAGACGCTGCTCGCCGGGTGAAAGGTGTGGCGACTGCGTAGCGTAGCTCTCCAGAGCTGCGCCGGCGGGATGGTGGGGAACCGCGCGACACAACTCGAAGGTTCGAATTTCCAGCACTTCACGCACACGCTGGGCGCAGCTCTGGAGAGCTACGCTACGACATGCGGCTCGCGCTTGTTCCTACTTTGCTGCTGTGACTGGCTCTGCTTGCGAGGTTCCCCGGCGCAAGAGGAATGCCGGGTTCTTCACGATGCCGCCGATGAGCGTCGAAAACCGGTAGTCGTTCTTTTCGAGGCCGAACAGGATGCGCGAGACGGTCGCTTCGTCGTACCAGTCGAGCCCGCGGCCCAGCGCGTAGATCAGCATCTTCTCCGTGAGGCAGCGCGCGAAGTCCTGCTTGCGGCTGCGGAGCAGCACCTTCATGTCGGCGAGCCCGTTCACCGTGCGGCCCGTGGCGAGTTTGCCGGACGGATCAATTTTTGCGCCGGTCTCGTCGAGATCACGCCACTGGCCGATGCCGTTGAAATTTTCCAGCGCGAATCCGAACGCGTCCATCTTCGCATGGCAGTTCGCGCATTTCGGATCGGCGCGGTGCTGTTCGAGTTTTTGGCGGAAGGTGCCCTTGAGTTCTGCGCGCTTGCTGTCGTCGAGCGATGGCGTGTTCGGCGGCGGCGCGGGCGGTGGCGTGCCGAGGACTTGCTCGAGGATCCACTTGCCGCGTTTCACCGGCGAGGTGCGCGTGGGATTGGAGGTCACGGTGAGGATGCTCGCCTGCGTGAGCAGTCCGCCGCGCTGCGTGCCGGCGAGCGACACGCGCTTCCATTCGTCCTTTTGAAAATTGCCCGCCGATTTGATGCCGTAGAGTTCCGCGAGGCGCTGGTTCACCCAGGTGAAATCGCCATCGAGCAGATCGAGCACGCTGCGATCCGTTCGCACGATTTCGCCGAAAAAGCGCCGCGTCTCCTCGGCCATCGCGGCGCCGAGTTCGGGCTTCCAATTTGGAAATGTCTTCGGGTCCGCGCTGTGCGATGCGAGGCGTCCGAGCTGGAGCCACTGCATCGCAAAATTCTGGATGAGCGCATCGGCGCGCGGATCCTGAATCATGCGCTTGATCTGCGCGTCGAGATTCGCGGCGAGTTTTTTCTCCGAGGCGACGCGCAGCAGTTCGTCATCCGGGCACGAGCTCCACAGGAAATACGAGAGCCGCGTGGCGAGCTGGAATTCATCCACGGGATGCGGGTCGGCAGCCTGCGGCTGGTCGTCGGGTTCGAGGCGGAAGACAAATTTCGGCGACGCGAGGATCGCGCTCACCGCGCGGCGCATCGCCTCCTCCCAAGTGTCGTTGTGCCCCATCGCGTACGCGACGAGCTTCGTCATCCGATCGAGTTCCTCCGCCGAGATGGGCCGCCGCCATGCCCGGACCGCGAAACGCGCGAGCACCTCGCGCGTCTGCTCGGGCTGTGTCTTGCCGGGTGTCACGGTGAGCAGCGTTTTCGTCGCGGCACTGCGCGGATCCATCGGCCCCTCGTATTCGAGCCACTCGACGAAGATCGTCGGCGCGAGCTTGCCGGCCTCCGGTTTCGCCGCTGCCAGCACGATGCGCTCGATGCCTTCGAGACGCGGCACCTTTGCCTCGATGACCTGCGCGTCCTTCTCGGACTTCGCGGTGATTTCCACCGTCTTCAAAATGTGCGCGCGCTTCACGAATTGGAGCCACGCGCCATCGAGCTTTGCGATTTCCCCAGCGGGCGAAGGTTTCGCGATCGCGCCGCCCGAGACTATCATCGCCACGCGGACCGGGCTGCCGTCCGCCGACTTTGCGTAGAGTCGCGCGCGCATGATGAAGTCGCCGTCGGCGGTGATGCGCACAGGCGTGTTGATCGGCCCGGAGAATGGCGCATCGCTCTCCGATGCGGTGAACGGCCTCCACTGCGCATTCGGCACCTTCGGCGATGACGGCTCGCAAAACCTCGCGCCCATCGTGCGCTTCGGCGGCTTCGTCGCGCTGAGCGGGATCGCCTGCTCGGCGATTTTGTCCGCAGCGTCGAGGTAGCGCTCCATGAGCACCGGCGAGACCGTGAGCACGTCGGCGATGTTGTCGAAGCCGTGGCCCACGTCGTCGCTGGGAAAATCATCCGCGGGCCGGAACTCGATGTGCAGCAGATCGCGGATCGTGTTGTTGTATTCGTTGCGGTTCAGCCGCCGCACGGTGACGCGCCCGGGGTCGGGCTTGCCTGCATCCGCCTTTGCAAAAATACCCGCGACCGACGCGAGGAAGCGTCGCTTTTCCTCCGCGGACGGCTGCGGTTTGTCATCCGGCGGCATCTCGCCGGAGCGCACCATTTCCACGACATCGCGCCACCGCTTGCGCGCGCGCAGCACGGAGAGGTCGTCGCGGAATTCATGCAGCGCGAAGTCGCCCTTCTGCTTGTCCTTCCCGTGGCATGACACGCAGTGCTTTTCGAGGAAAGGCACGCCCGCCTCTGCAAATGTCGGCGTGTCGCCGGGCGCGCCATGGAGTCCGGGCAGCAGACCGAGAGAGGCAATGATGGCGATACGCGGGAGGAGCATTGTCACAGAGCTAATCCGCGAACGACTCGCGCTCAAGTGCCGTCGCTGTGGTGGCTCGCGGTAAATTTGCTTTGCGTGTTTTGTTTGAAACGCAGAGACGCAGAGACGCAGAGAAGAGGGGAAATGGTTCGTGGAGTATCTTTCTTTGCCTCCCTCCGCGTCTCTGCGTCTCTGCGTTTCAAGCAACGAGTCACTTCTGGCCGCACCTGCGAAAGTGAATCGCTGGAGTCGTCACATCGTCTGTATTGCTTCCAGAAGCCGCCCCGCTATCTTCGCTGCAATGAATCCCACACTGTCTCCGGCCGTATTTAACCAGCCCATCGTCGCAGGCGAGCAGCGCATGACGATCCAGGGCGCGGTGAACAAGACCGCCCTCCTCCTCGGCCTCGCGGTTTTCTCCGCGGTGTTCGCGTGGGGCCGCTGCTCGGAAAATCCCGCCTCGGCGATGCCGCTGGTCCTCGTCGGCGCGATCGGCGGCCTCATCATGGCGATGATCACGTGCTTCAAAAAGGAATGGTCCCCGGTGACCGCGCCCATCTACGCACTGCTCGAGGGCCTCGTCCTCGGCGGCGTCTCCGCGCTCTACAACATGCAGACGCACGGCATCGTGCTGCAGGCCGCGATGCTCACCTTCGGCACGCTCTTCGCGATGCTCGCCGCGTATCGCGCCGGGATCATTCGCGCCACGGAGAAATTCAAGGCCGGCGTCATCGCCGCGACCGGCGGCATCTTCCTCCTGTATTTGGTCTCGTGGATTCTCGGGATGTTCGGCGTGAACATGACCTTCATGAATGGCGGCGGAATGCTCAGCATCGGCATCAGCGTCTTTGTCGTGGTGATCGCTGCGCTGAATCTCGTGCTCGACTTCGACGTGATCGAGCAGGGCGCGAAGCTCGGCGCCCCGAAGTATCTCGAATGGTATGCCGGGTTCGGCCTGCTGGTCACGCTGGTGTGGCTCTACCTCGAAATCCTCCGCCTGCTCGCAAAGCTCAATTCGCGGCGAAACTAGGCCGAGGCGAAAGGGACACTGTCCCAAATTTCAGTCGGGCATTCTGCCATGCGTCTTCCAGTCATCCACGGTCTGATTCGCCGCAGGTTGCTCGTGAATTTCCGGGTGGACGCGGAGGTCATGCGACGCTTCCTGCCTGCGCCCTTCCGTCCAAAGCTGCACGGTGGCTACGCCATCGCCGGCATTTGCCTGATCCGGCTCGAACAGATTCGCCCCGGATGGCTCCCGCGCTTCTGCGGGATTTCCAGCGAGAACGCCGCCCACCGCATCGCGGTCTTGTGGGACGAGCCTTCCGGCGAATCGCGGGAGGGCGTGTTCATTCCGCGTCGTGACACGGGTTCGTGGCTCAATCACTTCGCAGGTGGCCGCATTTTTCCGGGTGAACATCATTTGGCGGACTTCTCTGTCACCGACGACGCCTCCGGCATTTCCATGTCCATCCGTGCTCGCGATGGAAAAATGTCAGTCCGGCTTCGCGCGCACGACGTTGAGTCATTGCCGGAGTCGTCCTGCTTCGCTTCGCTGGCGAAATCCTCCGCGTTCTTCGAGGCTGGCAGTGTCGGCTATTCGGTGACCCGCGACTGCTGCCGGCTCGATGGCATCCGTCTTCGGACGGAAAGCTGGCAGGTTCGCCCGCTCGCAGTCGAACACGTTGAATCAACATTCTTCGCCGACGAGTCGGTCTTCCCTAGCGGCAGCGTTGCGTTTGATCACGCGCTCATCATGCGAGACATCACACACCAGTGGCATGTGATGGAGGACATGGTCACCGGGTGAAGTCGGCGGGACTGTGGGTCAACGCCGCTCCGCCGCATCCAGCCTGTCGCCCGACAGATCCTCGAACTCCTCGAAGTGATCCGGGCGCAGCGGCTCGCTGATGCGGTAGTCCTCACCGAGCCATTTGCCGAGGTCGATCATCTTGCAGCCCGCGGAGCAGAACTGCCCTCGACAAAACTCGTTACAGAGGCAGGGTAAACCCATGCGTTACAGTGTCCTCGTCGAGTCGGTGGAAGACCGGGAAAATCTGCCGGGTTTTTACTACGCCCATGTGCCTTCGCTCGGCATCACCACGCATGGCGACGGGGTTGAGGGAGCCATCGCCGCGGCGCGGGATTTGATTCATCTGTGGGTGGAAGAAAAGACGGCGGCGGGCGAGAACATCGCTCCGGCCCGTGAGTCGCTGCTGGCCACGGTCGAGGTGGACTGATGCCGTTCAAAGCCACAGAAGTCTTGCGCCGGTTGCAGCGCGCGGGATTCGGGGTGCGGCGCCAGAGCGGTTCCCATGTGGTGCTGCGCCACGCGGATGGCCGGCAGACTTACGTGCCGATGCACACGGGCGATGTGCCGTCCGGAACCTTCCGTTCGATTCTGAAGCAGGCCGGTCTGACGGAAGAGACGTTCCGGGATTTGTAGTACGGCGGTGTTCGCGGATTTTGGTCGGAGCACATTCTGGCCACCACTTTACTCCTGCACATCCGAGCGCTCGCCTGACATCTCCTCGAACTCCGCGAAGTGATCCGGGCGCAACGGTTCGCTGATGCGGTAGTCCTCGCCGAGCCATTTGCCGAGATCGACCATCTTGCAGCGCGCCGAGCAGAACGGGCTGGCGGGCGTGTTGAAGTCCGCGGGCTTTCCGCAGATCGGACATTTGCTCTTTGGATTCTTTGTGGTCATCGGATTGCGTGAGGCGTCGTGCATGAAAGCACGCCAAGTTCGGTGAAGCCAATCGCACAGATAATGAGCGATGTATGAAGGGGATTGGCGTGCATCGGGTAGGGTGGGCGTCCCGCCTGCCGTGCCGCGCGTCTCGCGTGGCACCCGGCGGACGTCCACAGGCAGTCAGCTCGCCTGCAATGTGCGGATGTATTCCGCGGGACGCGAAACACGGCAGGCGGGACGCCCGCCCTACCCGGGAACATGCCGCTCGTGCTCGGCGCACATTTTCGGAGACAGTGAAAGCGCGCGCTCAGTTCCGCGGCGGGTTCACCTCGCGGACGGCGGCACCGTTTGTGTCGCCGAGCAGCAGGATGGCGAGCTTCTCCACGTGGTTGAGTTCGGCGGGCTTGAGCATCTGGTAGTCGAGGCCGTTCGCGGGGGCGGGCGAGGCGGCGAGCGGCACGGGCTGCGCGTGCTCGGGCGCGTTCAGGCTCGCGTAGTCGAAGCGTCCGCGCAGGTCGGTGTAGCCGTCCTTGAAGAAGCGCACGGTGCCGTTGTTCAGCCGCGCATACACTTTCACGTAGGCCTTCGCGACGGGCTTGCCGGTGGCGCTGTCGAGCGCCTCGATGCGGCCGTAGTTTTCCGCAAGCGTGAGCTTGAGCGTGTTCGCATGATACGCCTGCGCCTTGCGCTGTCCGGCGGCGACGATTTCGACGAGCACGTTCGCCTTCGCAAATTCACCCGGCAGCGGAATGTCGAGCGCATCCTTGCCCTTCGGCAGCGCGTGCTTTGCGCTGCTGCTCGGCTTGATGATGCTGAAGCGGCTCGAATCCTGGCTCACGAACGGGCTGCTGCTGAACGAGAACTCGGGGTCCATGAGGTAGTAGTTGATCGTCACGTCGCCGAGATTCTTCCACGTCAGCGCGATGGATTTGTTCTCCATCTTGAAGTCGAACACCGGCTCCGTCGCCGCGAGTTCGGCCTGCTGTTTCTCGCGGTCGGGCTTGTCGTCGTCCTTCTTCGCCGCGGCCTTGCCTTCGATCTCGTCGAGCAGCGAGCCGACTTCGGCGAAGAGTTTCTGCCAGCGCGCGACCGGATGTCCGGTGTAGTTCGCCGCGATGCCGCGCGCCTCGGCAAGGTTGCCCTCGTAGAAATCCGCGTAGCACTTGAAGTAGTCGTGCT
>JBBRYC010000066.1:0-36132 GCA_038238025.1 Chthoniobacterales bacterium | reverse complement strand
GCGCCAAAAAAAACTTCCGGTGCGACCTTGCCGTGGATGCGCCGTCATCTCCAGGTCTGGCTCACGCACCGCCTGCCGTGCTGCCCATGGTGCCGAACCACATTCGAAAACTCGGCATGTCTTAACGGAGTATTACTAAGACAAAGGCGGCCAATGGCGAGCGCGTGCCATCCTCTCAGGAAGCAATGATTCCCATGCAACCCATGAGCGGCAGTGACCGGGCAGAATCTCCGCCAGCCAGCCCGGAGTCCCGGAAATGTCCGGAAAGATTTCGTCCAAGCGTTCCGAAGTCTCCCGACCGTCAAATAGATTTTGTTGTGACGATTCGGAGGCTCTGGAATGTTCCGCGGGATTCCGTCCGGACGGCTCGGAGCCTAGGAGATGATCCGTCGGAATCTCCGCTGGTAAAGTGTGTCCGCCTCCTTCCGTCGGCTGCTGCGGCGGGGCGCTCAGATCAGCTCGGTGGAGCCGGGCATCGCGACGGGGGCGACGGGGAGCTTCATGTCCCACTTGAAGTCCTTCGGGAAGAGATCCTCCTTCGAGTTCAGTGCGCGATCCCAGGTGACTTCCTTGCCTGTGTAGGCGGACATGCGCGCCATGATCGCCATGAGCGTGGTCTTCGTGAAACGATCGCCTGTGTTGATCGGACGCCCGGCGCGGATGGAGGCGTACATTTCCTGATGTTCGGTGAGGTAGCCGTCGTCCTTGAAGCCGTCAGGCGCCTTGTAGCGCCACGGGTTTTCGGTGCGTGTGAAGACGTGGCGCTTGCTGCCGCTCTCGCCCTCGTAGGTGCCCTTCGTGCCGATGACGGTGTCGGAGTTCGACTGGTAGCAGTTCCCAATCTGCCGCGTGAAATGGTAGCCCTTCACGCCGCTCTCCCAGTGGTACTCGGCGCTGAAGTGATCGTAAATGTTGCCGTATTCGCCGGGCGGATTGTTCGGGCGCGTCTGGCGTCCGCCGGTGCAGACGACGCGCTCGGGCGGCACGTCCTTCATCGCCCAGAGCATCTTATCAATGCTGTGGACGGCCTGCTCCACGATGTGATCGCCGCCGAGCCACGTGTGGTAGTACCAGCGGCGGATCATCCACTCGACGTCTGTCTTCGTGTTCGTGCGGTTCCATTTCGGATAGCGGTCCACCGCGCCCGTGTAGTAGCTGGAATAGATCGCGAGGATGTCGCCGATCTCGCCGGCGTGGATGCGGCGGTAGGCTTCCTGGTTTGCCTTCGTCCAGCGCCACACGAAGCCGTCCACGAGCGCGAGATTTTTCTCCTTCGCCTTCTTCGCGCTCTCGATCACGGAGCGCACGCCGGTCGCGTCCACGGCCATCGGCTTTTCGCAGAAGACGTGCTTGCCCGCGTCAATGGCGGCCTTGATGTGCATCGGGCGGAAGCCGGGCGAGGTCGTGAGAAGCACCACGTCCACGCCGCTGTTGAGTACTTTCTCGAATGCGTCGAGGCCGTCGAATTTCCGTTCCTCGGCGACGTTGAGCTTGTCCGGTTGATCCTCGAACTGCGCCTTCAGCACCGCGAGCGACGAGTCAATCTTGTCGCGGAAAACGTCGCCCATCGCCCACAGCTCCACGTTGCTGTCCGCCTGGAGAGTTTGCGATGCCGCGCCGGTGCCGCGCCCGCCGCAGCCGATGAAGCCGACCTTGATTTTGTTCTTCGCGAGATCCGCCGCGCGGAGATGCGCAGGGAGGCCGATGGCGGATGCGACCGCGAGGGCGCTGGAGGTTTTCAGGAAATCACGACGGGAAGAATTCGATGGAGGATTCATGGGATGGACATTTGGGATAGCACGGCACCGCGGAGTTTGGACAGTGGAAATGCGGACGACAGGCAATGACGACGCGGGGCGGAAAACCTGTAGTCGCCGACTGAAGAAGGCGGGCACGTTTTGAAGTCCGGCACCCGAGACCCGGAAAATATCAGCCTGCCTCCTCCCGTCGGCGGCACAGGCCCGAATGGATTTGTCACAGCGCGGCAATTCGCCTATGCGCCACGGCCCATGAAGCCCTCACTTCGCGCGGTTCGGACGGCGCTGACTTTTTCCATCGCCACCGTGGCGCTCGGCGGCTGTGGCGGCCTCGGCGATTCGCTGCGACTGCGGCGGACGCTGCTCGTGAAGGTGCCGATTGACAGGCCGATCGCGAAACGCAGCGGCCCCGACGGATGGGAATTCCAGCATGTGCTCGAGGCGCCGAAGGATCGCGCGCACCACGGCCAGTGGTACGTCGCGTGGAATGACCGGGTCTCGTTCGACTCGAACAGTGCTTCGGGCTTCTGGCGGAAGATATTTTTCCACGCCCCCGAAATCGCCAAGGCGGTGCATTGCGCGTTCGGCGAATATCCGCTGCTCATCGAGCCAAATCGCAGCTTCCGGTCACGCCCGGTGATGGCTCCGGTGAAGCCGGAGCCGGGCAGGATCGCGAAGATGGAATACGGCAGCGGCGTGAAGCTCGTGGCGACGAGGCCGCACACGAAAGTCTGGCCCGACGGACGGAAGCGCGATGGCGACAGCGGGAAGTTCATCGTGGATCCGATGTGGCATTTCGACGACGCGCATTCCGAATTCACGAAGGCGCACAAGCGATTCCCACACCCCGGCGAAGGCGTGACGATCGGCCATCTCGACAACGGTCTCGATGCGCGCCATCCCGCGACCCCGATGAATCTCGTGCGCGGCGACTCGCGGGCCGATGCTGTGGGCCTCCTCGATTACGCGCAGGAAAAAAACCGAGGGCATGATGCGAAGCCGCCCGAGCCGCCGGAACTCACGGGCGGTTCGCACGGGCTCGGCACGATCGGCATCCTCGCGGGAAGCTGGGTGGCGATGGACGAGCGGCCGGTGAAAGGCGGACGCATCGGGCCGTACTACGGCTGGCTCGGCGGCGCGCCGTTCGCGAAAGTCGTCCCCGTGCGCGTGGCACCGTGGGTCGTGTCATTTGGCACCGGCGAACTTGCATACGCCATTGACTACGCGAGCCGTGTGCGCGGCTGCGATGTGATCACCATGAGCCACGGCGGCGCGCCGACGCAGGCGTGGGTGGACGCCGTGAATGCGGCCTACGATCGCGGCACGGCGATGTTCGCCGCGGAGAGCGATTTTTTCTCGCTCGCATTCAATCCGATGAAGCCGCGCGGTTTCATCCTGCCGGCGAGTCCCGCCTATCCTGCGGGATTCCGTCGCGTGATCGGCGTCACCGGTGTGACCGCCGATGGGCACAGCTACGCGCGGAATTCGCTCGGGCGGCTGTTCGCGCACCTGCGTGAATTTCAGAACTGGGCCTTCCGCGGCAGCTACGGCGCGGACGGCACGAACACCTCGCTCTTTCGCCCCGAGAAGGATCCGGACCCGAGCGAGATCCGGTGGCTCGGCAAACTGCGACCGCATCCCATCGCGGCGTACGCGCCGAATGTGCCGTGGATCAGTCTGCGCAAAGAAGGAAAGACTCATTACATCGCCGACGGTGTGGATCTCGATGGCGGGGGCACTTCCGCCGCGACGCCGCAAGTCGCCGCCGCCGCCGCGCTGTGGCTCCAGAAGCATCGCGCGGAACTCGTGCGCAAGGGCTGGTGGTCGGACTGGCACAAGGCCGAGACGGTCTATCACGCGCTGCTCTATTCCGCCGACCGCGAAGGCAGGCACGCGCCCGACAAATATCTCGGCGCAGGAATGCTGAAGGCCGACAAGGCGCTCGACGTGAGCCTCGCCGATATCGAGAGCCACGCCCCACCGAAAAGGGGCAGGAAAGATCCTGCCGGTGACAGCCTGTATTTCGATCCGAAATTTCGCGCGCCGCGCGATTACTTCGACGGCGCACGCAGCCTGCGGGGCCTGCTCGGCCTGCGATTCGGAGGCGATGTCCCGGGTTGGAAACGTGCCACGCTCCGCCAAAATGAAACCGTGGTGAAGACGCACACCGAGGCGATGGAACGGCTCTACTACAACCTGCTCCTGCTCCGAGAGTGGCACGCCGGCGGCGTGCCGAGAAAGGACGATCGCAAAAATGGAAAGATCACCCGTGCCCGCGATGAGTCCCGCTACCTGGATCGCGCGCGACGGATGGCCGCGGAGTCTCCGCGGCGCTGAACTGGGAGCGGTGCGCCAGCCAGGGCGGTTGCATCAAAAATCGAGGTCATCCTGAACGCAGCGTCGGCGTGGCAAGGTGGTGGCCGACGCGGAGTGAAGAGCCGAGCGCAGCGAGACAGCCGCGGGCGAAGGCGGGGCAATCCCGTGCGAATCAGGACGATGATGAAATCGGAAAACCGGTACGGACGATCCTCGCGGACACACGGGATTCTTCGGCTGCGCGATGCCGCCACCTGCGCCCGCCGGGCATCGCTTCGCCTCAGAATGACCATGCTTTTGATGCGATTGCTCCAGTGCGCCAGCTTGCGTCCGTCGCACGCTGCTGTTTTTCTCGCGCGACCCCATGAAATCATTCCTCCCAAAACTCGCCGTCCTCTTCGCACTGCTCGCACTTTTCTCACCCGCGCAGGCAGATGAAAAAGGCGGCACGCTCGACATTTACTGGATTGATTCCGAGGGCGGCGGCTCGACGCTCATCGTCACGCCCGCGGGCGAGTCGGTGCTCGTGGACACCGGCAATCCCGGCGCGCGCGACTCCGCGCGCATTCACAAAGTCGCCACGCAGGTCGCCGGGCTGAAGCGGATCGATCACGTCGTCATCACGCACTTCCATGTGGATCACTTCGGCGGTCTCGCGGATCTCGCCGCGCTCATGCCCATCGGGACGCTGCATGACAAAGGGATCACTGCGACGAATCCCGACGCCGGCGGCACGGACAAGCTCTGGGCCGTCCTCAGCCAGCCGTATCGCGATGCGAAAGTGGAGAAGCGCGCGACCATCGCCGCGGGCGATTCGATCGCGCTGAAGCAGCCGGCGAATGACGGTGCGCAACTTTCACTCCGCTGCCTCGGCGCGAATCAGAAATTCATCGCGCCGACTCCCGGGCAAGTGAGCGCCAACCCGCTTTGCGGAACCGTGCCTGCGAAACCGAAGGACACGTCCGACAATGCAAATAGCGTCGTGCTTCTGCTGCAATTCGGCGCGTTCCGATTTTTCGACGGCGGCGATCTCACTTGGAACATGGAGGAGCAGCTCGTCTGTCCGGTGAACCTCGTCGGCACGGTGGATCTCTACCAGGTGAACCACCACGGCCTCGACGTGAGCAACAACCCGCTCCTCATCCGCACCATCGCCCCGACTGTCGCCGTGATGAACAACGGCCCGCGCAAAGGCACGAGCAAGACCGCGATGGATTCGCTCAAGGCCACGCCGACCGTCAGCGCCGTGTATCAGCTTCACGAGAACGTCCGCGCCGACAGCGACAACAACACGGCGAAGGAACTCATCGCAAACCACGGCGACCTTGCGGAAAAATGCGAGGCGCATTTCATCAAGTGCAGCGTGAGTGCCGCGGGCGATTCCTACACGATCAGCGTTCCCTCGCGCGGACACACCAAGACCTTCCAGACGCGGGCGAAGTAGCCTGGGAGGGGGCGACTTCCAAGTCGCCCTGCGGCGCGGAGCGCCAGCCACAGGAATGACGTTGCGCGGGTGTGTCGTCGGCGATTTGGAAATCGCCGCTCGCAGTTACGCGATGATCGCCTTCGCGACTTTGCCGTACACGTCCGTGAGGCGGAAGGGGCGGCCGGCGTAGCGATACGTGAGTTTCTCGTGGTCGAGGCCGAGGAGGTTGAGGACGGTCGCGTGGAGATCGTGGACGTGCGTGACGTCCTGCACCGCGCGTCCGCCGTGCTCGTCGGTCGCGCCGTGGCTGAAGCCGCCGCGCACGCCGCCGCCGGCCATCCACATCGTGTAGCCTTTGGAATTATGGCCGCGTCCGTCGGGCTTGCCGTTGCCGGGGGTGCGGCCAAATTCGCCGCCCCAGATCACGAGCGTGTCCTTGAGCAGGCCGCGCTGTTTTAGATCGGCGAGCAGGCCGGCGATCGGTTTGTCGGTCTGCGCGGCGTTCGCGCTGAGACGGGATTTGAGGTTGTTGTGATGATCCCATCCGCCGTGTCCGACCTCGACGAAACGCACGCCCGCTTCCGAAAGTCTGCGCGCCATCAGGCACTGCTTGCCGAAGGAATCCGTGACGCCGCCGCCGATGCCGTAGCTGTCGAGCGTGGCCTTCGTTTCATTCTTCGTGTCGAGCACACGCGGGAGTTCGGTCTGCATCTTGAACGCGAGTTCGTAGGACTGGATGACGCCCTCGATTTCCGCGCTTGCGCCGCGGGCGAGCATGTCGCGGTTCATCGCCTGCACGAGATCGATCTGCTTGCGCTGGAGGTCGGCGGGCAGGTCGGGATTGTGGATGTCGGTGACCTTTGCGTCGCCGCCTTCCTCGCGCTGCGCACCGATGCGCGTGCCCTGGTACACGGCGGGGAGAAATGCGCTGCCGTAATTTTGCGAGCCGAACTGGATCGGCGGAGCGATGGTCACGAAGCCGGGCAGGTTTTCATTCTGCGAGCCGAGCCCGTAGAGCGTCCACGCGCCGAGGCTGGGGCGGATGAACTGCGTGCTGCCGGTGTGCAATTGGATGAAGGCCTGCGGGTGGTTCGGGATGTCGGTTGTCATGCCGCGCAGGAGGCACAGGTCGTCGGCGTGATTCGCGACATTTGGGAATGCGCTGGAGATCCACAGGCCGCTCTGCCCGTGCTGCGCCCAGTCGAAAGGCGATGCGAAGAGGCGGCCTTTTTCGCCGGACTTGCCGTCGTCGGTCTTGAGCGCGGGCTTGTAGTCGAAAGTGTCCATGTGCGACGGCCCGCCCTGCATGCAGAGGAAGATGACGCGCTTGGCCTTCGGCAGAAAATGCGGGGCGCGCACGGCGAGCGTGGCGCTCGATGCGGCGGCGTCCGCGTGTCCCGCGAGCCCTTGGAACGCGAGCCAGCCGAAGCCGGCGGACACGGTCTTGAGGAGATCACGGCGCGTGAGCGGTGCGGGCATCACGTTGTTGCATTGGTGGGGTGCGTTGTTCATTGCGGCGAGTTAGTTGAGGTGAGGAAGTTTGCAGAAGACGAGGGGAGCACAGGCGACCCGCCTGTGGTTCCCGGCGGCCCGCCGGGAACATCAGAAGTGGACGGCCCTTCGGGAAAACCACTCGGCATGTGCATTTCGAAAACACGAGCAAGAGTAAGCCCGGTGTTTGCGGCGGGTCGCCGCAAACCACAGGCGGGTCGCCTGTGCTCCCCGCTGCTGCGTCGCTCCTGAGTGCTGGATTGCATTCCAAAAACATGGCTTTCAGTTCAGATACCGGAATTCGGCGGAAGCGAAGAGCGCCTGGCAGAACGTGGCCCACGAGAGCAGCGCGGCTTTTTCCCTGTCGCCGCCTTTGAGCGGGATGAGCGCCTTTGCCTCGGTGAGAAGATACTGGTCGGCGCGCTTCCGCTCCTCGGCGGTCGAGGGGCGTCCGAGGGCGAGGTGGTAGGCGTAGTTCAGCCGGTTCGGGTAATCGAGTTTCGTCGCGAGGATGCGCTTCGCCATCGCGTTGGCCTGCTCGCGGACGAACTCGTTGTTCATCATGAAGAGTGCCTGCGAGGGCACATTCGTCGTGTCGCGCGAGGCGACGACGAGGCTTGGCTCGGCAAAGTCGAAGACCTCGAGCACATCGGCCACGAAGTCGCGCACGACGGGGAGATACACGCTGCGGTGCTTGCCCTCATAATTGGAAAAAATCTCGGGGCGGATTCCCTTGCCGATGTAGCCGTCGCCGACGGATGCGACGACGGAGCCGTTCGGTGGCGTGATGTCGAGCTGGCCGCTGGCGGCGAGCATCGCATCGCGGATGGCTTCGGCATCGAGGCGGCGCTGCGTGGCGTGCCAGACCAGGCGGTTGTCGGGATCGGTTTCATTTGCGAACGACTCATGCGCGCTGGAGAGCTGGTAGGTGTGCGTGAGCACGAGCGAGCGGATCATTTTCTTCATGCTCCAGCCGTCCTTTGCAAACTGCACGGCGAGCGTGTCGAGCAGTTCGGGATGGCTCGGCTTCTCGCCGGTCGCGCCGAAATTATCCGCGCTGCGCACGAGGCCCGCGCCGAAGAGGTGCAGCCAGATGCGGTTCACCGCGACGCGGGCGGTGAGGGGATTCGTCGGGGCGACGAGCCAGTCGGCGAGCTGCATGCGGCCACTCTCGCTGTCGGAAATTTTCGGCGCTTCGCCATTCGTGAGCACGGGCACGAGCCCGCGCGGCACGGTCTCGGTCGGCTGATCGATCTCGCCGCGGGTGAGCACGCGCGCGTCGGTGCGCTTGCCTTCCATCACGCCCATGCAGAGTTCGCCTTCCTGCTTCACCGCTGGCGCGTAGCCCTTGCCCTTCTTTTTCTTCGCGGCCTGCGCCGCAAGCGCGGCTGCCTTTTTCGAGGCGGGCGTTCCCACCGCCGTCGTGGATTCCGTGAGGTTTCCGCCGAAGCGCTGCTGGAGACGGGCGAGGGCCTGCTCTTTCTGCTGCGGCGTCATTTGGGCGAGGCGTGCGGCGATCTGCGGATTTTTTCCTGCGAGCTGTTCGAGGCGCGCGGTGTTGTTTGCGGTGAGCGGTGCTGCTGGCACTGGCGCCGGGACGGGAGCCTTGGCCGGCTCGGCTGCCGCGGATTCCGCCGAGGTCTTCGCGCTGCCGCCCGCGAGCGTGAGGAGCTGCGTGCCGTTGCGATTTTTCCCGCCGGCGGCGGCGGTGCCGAAGTAGGTCTCGGTGCTCTTGAAAATCCCGGCCATCGCGTAGTAGTCGCGCTGTGCGATGGGGTCGAATTTGTGATCGTGGCAGCGCGCGCACGCGACGGTCACGCCGGTGACGGCGCGCGTGGTGACATCAATCTGCTCATCCACCACATCCATGCGGAACTGCTCCTTGTTTTTTTCGTTCAGACCCTTCGGCCCGAGCGCGAGGAAGCCCGTGGCGATGAGGTGCCGGTTGTGCTCGGCGTCGTTTGCGGATGGCAACAGATCGCCGGCGATTTGCTCGCGGACGAATTCGTTGTAGGGCTTGTCCGCATTGAATGCCGCGATCACGTAGTCGCGGTATTTCCACGCGGCGGGAAAGGTGAAGTTCCGCTCCTTGCCCGTGCTCTCGGCGTAGCGCGCGACATCGAGCCAGTGCCGGCCCCAGCGCTCGCCGAATTGCGGCGAGGCGAGCAGCCGGTCCACGATTTTTTCAAAGGCGTTCGGCGACTTGTCTTTCACAAAGGCATCCACTTCGTCGGGACGCGGCGGCAGGCCGATGAGATCGAAATACACGCGCCGGATCAGCGTCGTGCGATCGGCGTCGGCGACGGGCTTGATTTTTGCAGCCTCCTGCGCGGCGAGGATGAAACGATCCACGTCGCTGCGCGCCCACGACTTGTCCTTCGCCTCGGGCGCGGTGTGCGCCTTCGGAAGCTGGAATGCCCAGAATTCCTTCGCCTTCACGGGATCCCACTCGCGTTTCGCGATCGGCTTCATCGAGAGCAATTCGCCGTTGCGCGGATCGGGAGCGCCCATCTTGATCCACTGCTCGAACTTCGCGATCACGTCGTCCGGCAGTTTTCCGCCCTCCTTTTTCGGCGGCATCTGCATGTCGGAATCCTCGTAGCGGATGGCCTTCATCAGCAGGCTTTCCGTCGGGTCGCCGGGCACGACCGCGTGGCCCGACTCGCCGCCCATCCGCGTGGTCTCGCGCGTGTCGAGCGAGAGGCCGCCCTTCTGTTTGCCGGCCTGCTTGGAGTGGCAGTCGTAGCACTTCTGCGCGAGCACAGGGCGGATGAACTTCTCGAAAAACTCCACGCCTGCCGGATCCTGCTTTTCGCCGGTGACGGGCGCGTCCGGTGTGATGACTGCGCTGGCGAACGATGCGGTCGCGAGGAAAAATGAGGATGCTGCGAGCTTCATGGGGCGGGTGCGGGTGGTTGCAGTTGTAACAGCGGGGGAGGCGTGTCTTTGGACACAGGAAATTCATGTAGCTTTGAATGAGGGGAAGCTCAAGTGCCCTTGCGTAGCGCCGACGAATCGTCGGCACCGCGCGTCCGGGCAATGGCGGCGCGTCGAATTCCTTGACCCCGTTGTGCGGCGGGCCTGCGCGGCACTGCACACGCGCGCAGCGCGACTTTGCACATCTTTTCTGCTGCCGCGCCTTCTTGCCGCCGAAACGCCCGCGCTACGTGCCGTTCGTGTTTGACTGCCGCACGAGGCCGGGAACACTGCGCGCCATGATTCCCCGACTCCTCGCAGTTTCCCTCGCCACGTGTGTCTTCGCAGCGACCGGCTTCGCAGCCGACGACACCTTCACCGATCCCGCGGCGGCGGGAGTGGACTTCCAGATCCAGGGCGAGTACTCCGGCGAGAATTGCGGCGCGCAGGTGATCGCGCTGGGCGCTGGAAAATTCCGGCTCGTCGGCTGGGACAGCGGGCTGCCGGGCGATACGGCGGACGCGAAAAAAAATCAGGAAATCGAGGGCGCACTCGAAGGCGGCGCAGCGCATTTCAAGAACGACGGGTGGGAGGCGACGGTCGCGAATGGTGAGATGAAGGGCGCGGGCAAGGACGGGCAAATGCGCACGCTGAAAAAGGTGGAGCGAAAATCTGCCACGCTCGGAGCGAAGCCGCCCGCCGGCGCAACCGTGCTTTTCGACGGAAAAAATGCGGACGCATGGAAGAACGGCAAGATGGACGCGGACGGCAATCTCGCATGTGGCACGCTGAGCAAGCAGGAGTTCGGCGACTTCACGCTGCACATCGAATTCCGCACGCCGTTCAAGCCCGCCGCGCGCGGGCAGGGGCGCGCGAACAGCGGCGTGTATCTCCAGGATCGCTACGAGGTGCAGGTGCTGGATTCCTTCGGGCTCAAGGGCGAGAACAACGAGTGCGGTGGCATCTACACAAAGCACAAGCCGCTCGTGAACATGTGCTATCCGCCGCTGAGCTGGCAGACGTACGACATCGAATTCGAGGCCGCAAAATGGGACGCGGACGGGAAGAAGACGAAGGACGCGATCGTGACAGCGAAACACAACGGCGTCCTCATTCACGATCACGCGGCGGTGAACGGCTCGACGACGTCATCCGGTCGCAAGGACGGGCCGGGGCCGGGGCCGATCCAGCTCCAGAATCACGGGAACCCGGTGGTGTTCCGAAACATCTGGGTCGTGGAGAAAAAGTAGTTCAGGGCTTTAGCCCGACAGACGCGTGTTCGGGCTAAAGCCCGGAACTACTTTGCGGCGGCGAATTCCTCGACGCTCGGGCAGGTGCAGACGAGGTGGCGGTCGCCGAAGACGCTGTCCACTCGGCCGACGAAGGGCCAGAACTTGAAGTCGCGCAGCCACGCTGCGGGCCATGCGGCTTGCTCGCGCGTGTACGGATGCGTCCACTCGTTTGCCGTCACGGAGGGCGCGGTGTGCGGCGCGTTTTTCAGCGGGTTGTCCGTCGCGTGCATTGCGCCGGATTCCACGGCGGTCATCTCGGCGTGGATGGCGAGCATCGCGTCGCAAAAACGATCCAGCTCGGCCTTCGGCTCGCTCTCGGTCGGCTCGATCATGAGTGTGCCGGCGACGGGCCAGCTCAGCGTGGGCGCGTGGAATCCGTAATCCATGAGCCGCTTTGCCACGTCCTCGGCGGTCGTCATTTTGAAGCCGCGAAGGTCCACGATGCACTCGTGCGCGACGGTGCCGTGCGTGCCGCGATACAGGACGGGGAAATGGCTTTCGAGACGGTGCGCGATGTAGTTCGCATTCAGGATCGCGAGTTTCGTCGCGTCGGTGAGGCCCTGCGCGCCCATCATGCGGATGTACATCCACGGGATCGGCAGGATGCTTGCGCTGCTGAATGCTGCTGCGGAAATTGCGCCGGTGTTTTTTCCCGGTCCCACGCGATCGGTGAGCGGGAGGAAGGGTGTGAGTTTTTCGGTGACGCAGATCGGGCCCATGCCGGGGCCGCCGCCGCCGTGCGGGATGCAGAAGGTCTTGTGCAGATTCAGATGGCACACATCCGCGCCGATGCGGCCGGGGCTGGTCACGCCCACTTGCGCATTCATGTTCGCGCCGTCCATGTAAACGAGCCCGCCGCGGCTGTGGATGACGTGGCAGATTTCCACCACCGTCTCCTCGAAGACGCCGTGCGTGCTCGGATACGTGATCATGCACGCGGCGAGATTTTCCGCGTGGAGCAGCGCTTTTTCGCGGAGGTCGGTCATGTCCACATTGCCGAGCGCGTCGCATTTCACCGCGACGACCTTCATGCCGGCCATGACGGCGCTCGCGGGATTTGTGCCGTGCGCGCTCGTGGGGATGAGGCAGATGTCGCGCTGCGGCTGGCGGCGCGACTCGTGGTATTTGCGGATGCAAAGGAGGCCCGCGTATTCGCCCTGCGAGCCGGCGTTCGGCTCGAGCGAGACGCCCGGCAGCCCGGTGATTTCCGCGAGCCATGCGGAGAGCTGCGCGCACATCTCGCGGTAGCCCGCGGTCTGCTCGGCGGGCGCGTACGGGTGCAGCTTTCCAAATTCCGGCCACGTCACGGGGAACATCTCGCTCGTCGCGTTCAGCTTCATCGTGCAGGAGCCGAGCGCGATCATCGAGTGCGTGAGCGAGAGGTCGCGCGATTCGAGGCGGCGCATGTAGCGCAGCATCTCGTGCTCGGTGTGGTGCGAATTGAAGACCGGATGCGCGAGCAGCGCGCCGGTGCGGCGGTGCGGTGCGGGAATGTTGTCCGCGGCTTCGAGCGCGAGCACGTCCACCTCCAGATCGTGCGCGCGGCCGAGATTCAGGACGGTCAGCAGGGTCTCGATGTCATCGGCGGTGGTCGTTTCGTCGAGGGCGATGGAAAAGGCGTTCGTGCCGATCTTGCGGAGATTGATCTTCGACGCGAGTGCGGTCGCGGCGATCGCGGCGTGATCCGTCTCGGGCACGGTGACGTGGACGGTGTCGAAGAACGGTTCGCCCGCGACGGTGAATTTGCGCCCGAGCTTCGGGATGCCCGCGGCGAGCGTGCGCGCGGCGAGATTCACGCGGCCGGCGATTTTCCGCAGCCCGGAGGGGCCGTGATACACGGCGTACATCGAGGCCATCACTGCGAGAAGCACCTGCGCGGTGCAGATGTTCGACGTGGCCTTGTCGCGGCGGATGTGCTGCTCGCGCGTCTGGAGCGAGAGGCGGAATGCGGGGTTGCCGTGCGAGTCCTTCGACACGCCGACGAGACGCCCCGGCATCACGCGCTTGAATTCGTCCTTCGTCGCGAGGTAGCCCGCGTGCGGCCCGCCGAATCCCATCGGCACGCCGAAGCGCTGCGTGCTTCCGACGACGATGTCCGCGCCGAATTCCGCGGGCGGGCGCAGCAGCACGAGCGCGAGCGGGTCCGCGGCGCAGATGCAAAGCGCGCCCTTCGCGTGCGCCTTTTCAAAAAACGCGGCGTAGTCGTGGATGCCGCCGTGCGTGTCGGGATATTGCACGATCACCGCGCAGTAGTGCTCGTTCGGGACGAACGTGCGCTCGTCGCCGACATTCACTTTCACGCCGAGCGGCTCCGCGCGCGTCTGCACGACGGCGATCGTCTGCGGATGGCAGCGCTGCGAGATGAAGACGGCCTTCACGACATTGTCCTTTTTCAGCGCGAGCGCCATGTGCATCGCCTCGGCGGCGGCAGTTGCTTCGTCGAGCAGCGAGCCGTTCGAGACCGGCAGGCCGGTGAGGTCTGCGATCATCGTCTGGAAGTTCAGCAGCGCCTGCAAACGCCCTTGCGAAATCTCCGCCTGATACGGCGTGTAGGCCGTGTACCAGCCGGGATTTTCGAGGATGTTCCGCTGGATGACGGGCGGCACGATGCAGTCGTGGTAGCCCTGGCCGAGGTAGCTTTTGAAGACGCGGTTTTTCGACGCGATGGCGTGCAATTCCTCGATCGCCGCGCTCTCGCCGAGCGCATCGGGCAGGTTCAGCGGTGCAGAGCTGCGGATCGCCTCGGGGACGGTGCGCGCGATGAGTTCATCGAGACTTTCGAGGCCGAGTGTCGCGAGCATTTCCGCGATGGCGTCGTCGCCGGAGCCGAGATGGCGTGGTGGAAAGGAATCACAACGGGTGAGCGGGGACGATGGGTGTGCGGCCTTTTGGCTCGCGGACTGGTGCATGGCGCGCGGAGGCTAGTCGCCCGGCGTGTGTGTGCAAAAGGAATTTGCGCTCGCAATGCACGCGGCGTTTCCGCCAAGCTGCGTGGACCAATCCGCGCAGCATCAGGACAGACTTTCGCAAACCATGAAATTCCCCGCAATCCTCCCCACAGTCATCCTCGCGGCATCGGCGCTCGGCGCTCCGCTGCCGCCTCCGCCGGAGCAGATCGATGTCACGAAGCTGCCCACGCAGGCAAAGGTGATTGATCGTGTCGTCGTGCCCGTGCCGAACGAAGTCTTCGCCGTGCTCGACAAGCTCGGCAAGCCGCGCTGGGCGGGCCTCATTCACCGCGACGTGAGCAAGGCAAAGCCGTCCGGCGAGGCGCCGCAGATCGCGATGATGCTCGGGGTGATCATCGCCGAGGGATTCATCGCCGTGGAGGCCGAGGACGCCGAGGAGGTGAAGGAACTCGGCCGCGCGATCCTCACATTTTCCAACGCGATCGGCGTGCGCAAGGCCGTCGTCCGCCGCGCAAGCAGCGTGATCGAATTTGCGGACAAAAAGCGCTGGAACCGCGTGCGCACCGAACTCGACGGCGCGCTGACGGACGTGCGAAGCGCGATGATCGAGCTGAACAGCGAGCCGCTCGCGCAGCTCGTGAGCCTCGGTGGCTGGCTGCGCGGGACGGAAGTGCTCGCGCAGGTCGTCAGCATGGACTTCAGCGCGCGCGGCGCGGAACTGCTGCACCAGCCCGGGCTCGTCGAGCATTTTGAAAAGCAGGTGGACGGCATGAAGTCCCGTCTCCGCTCGAACCGCGTGACCGGAAAAGTCCGGACAGGTCTCGCCGAGATCCAGCCGCTCCTCGGCGATGACGGCAAAATTTCCGCGAAGACCGTGAAGGACATCGCCGCCATCGCCGGACGCCTCGTGAATTCCATCAGCAGCAAATAACTACCACCGTGAAAACGCCCACACGCCTCCTTTTGATCCTCCTCACCGCAGTCGCACTGCCGGTCGCATTTGCATTCGTGGATGACGCGCACTCCCGCGCGATGGAAGCCGCGATTCCCGCCGTGAAGGAAGGCTACCTCGTGCGCGAGGAGTACTGGGCCGGCTCGCTCGTGACGAAGCAGCCGAGCGTCGTGAAGCACCAGCTTTTCGCAGGCAACAGCTACTGGTTCTGGCTCGCGAGCGACGAGGATTCCGCGCAGGTGACCGTGCATGTGTACGACCCCGGCGGGAAAATCGCGGACAAGGAATCCTGGCAGCGCGGCAACATGGCCGCGGTGAAAATCACGCCGAAAAAGACGGGTACTTATTTCATCGTTTTCAGCGTCGAGCAGTCCAAGGCCAAGAAGAGCCGCTGGGCGCTCGCGTATGGATTCAAATAGCGCGACAGTGCCAGTGCGCGGGGTGGCGCTCGGTTCTCCTCTTAATCTTATTCGTAATCTTATTCTTACTCTCCGGACGAAGCGCGCGCGAATTGACGCAGTGGGAGTAAGATTAGGGTTAAGAATAGGATTAAGAAGCGAACCAAGCGCAGCGATTCCCGCCAGACGAACATGAAGCCTCTCCCATTCTTTTCGCGCAGCTTCGCGTCTTTCGCGGGCATCTCAGCAGAATCGCAATGAGTTGCTGCGCAGACTCGCATGGCGCGTCCGGGAAACCCGATGGATGGAAGGCGATGGGCGTGCGTTCCGCCGTGTGCCTCGTATTCACCGTCGCCGCATTTTTGCTGCGGGGATCGTCCTTTGATCTCTTCAATCTCTCGATGGTGTGCGTCGCCGGCGCGTATCTCGCGGGCGGATGGGATCTCACGGCGAAGGTCTGGTCCGGCGTGCGGGTGCGCGAGTTCGGCACGGATTTTCTCATGTGGCTCGTCGCGTTCGGCGCGGTTTTCATCGGCGAACAGCGCGAAGCCGCGGTGCTGCTGTTCCTTTTCTCCGCGTCGGGGGCGATGGAGCGCTTCGCGCACGGGCGCACGCAGAGTGAGATCAGCGCGCTGCTGAAAAATGCGCCGAAGCTCGCGCGGCTGATCGAGGATGGCACCGAACGCGAGGTGCCGGTCGCGGAACTCAAGCCCGGTCAGCACGTGCGCGTGACTGCGAATGAGCAGGTGCCCGTGGACATCCTCGTGGAGAAGGGCGAGAGCGCGTGCGACGAGGCGATGCTCACCGGCGAGGCCGAGCCGATCGCGAAGACAGTCGGCGACACCGGGCTCGCCGGGACGCTGAACCTGTGGGGCGTGATCGAGGGCCGCGTGCTGCGTGCCGCGGAGGACAGCGCGCTCCAGCGGATCATCCGGCTCATCGAGAATGCACAGCATTTGAAGGCGCCCGTGCAGCGTTTCACGGATCGTTTCGGCACGCGCTACACGGCGATTGTGCTCAGCGTTTGCGCGGCTGTTTTCCTCGTGTGGTGGCTCGCATTCGGCGCTCCGCCATTCCTCCGCGACGCGGCGCACGAGAGCGCATTCTACCGCGCGATGACGCTGCTCGTGGTGATGTCCCCGTGCGCGCTCGTGCTTTCCGTGCCGTCGGCGATCCTCTCGGCGATAGCGTTCGGCGCGCGGAACGGCGTGCTTTTCCGCGGCGGCGCGGCCATCGAAAATCTCGCGGGCATCACCGCCGTCGCGATGGACAAGACCGGCACGCTCACGCGCGGGAAGCTCGAACTCATCGGCATCGAGGCGCTGCAAGGCTCCGAGAATGATGTGCTGCTCGCCGCTGCGAATCTCGCGCGCATCTCGAATCACCCGATGTCCCGCTCGATCGCGCGCGAAGCCGATCGGCGCAGGATGCCAGTCGAGCCGCCGACCGAGTCGGAGACTGTCCCAGGGCAGGGCGTGCGCGGAAAATGGCGCGGTGAAACGGTCATCCTCGGCCACCGCGATCTCGTGGCATCGGTGCATGGTGGCGTCACGCTGCCGCCGCAGGCGGAGCAGGCGAGCGAGGTGTGGCTTGCATCGCGCACGCTGCTCGGGCGACTGCTGCTGCGCGACCAGTTGCGCCAGGAGGCGCCGGAACTCATTTCGCGCCTGCACGCCGCGGGCCTGAAGACGGTGATGCTCACCGGCGACAAGACCGGTGCCGCCGAGCAGATGGGCCGCATGGCCGGCGTCCGCGAGATTCTCAGTCAGCTCAAGCCCGAAGAGAAAGTCGCGGCGCTCGAGCGGATGAAGAAGGCAGGCGATTCCGTCGCGATGATCGGCGACGGCGTGAACGACGCGCCGTGCCTCGCGGCAGCGGATGTCGGGGTCGCGATGGGTGCGCGCGGATCGGATGCGGCGATCGAGCAGGCCGAGGTCGTGCTGATGAACGACAAGCTGGAAAATTTCCTCCTCGCGCTGGACCTCAGCGTTCGCGCGCGGCGCATCATCCGGCAAAATCTCACGATCTCACTCGGCGTGATCGTCGGGATGTCGCTCACCGCGCTGCTTGCAAGGGCACTCCCGCTCGCCATCGGCGTGCTCGCGCACGAAGGCAGCACCGTGATCGTCGTGCTGAACAGTCTGCGGCTGCTTTTCACGCCGCGCGGCAAAGAAGCAGGACAGCGTGCATCGGGGTAGGGTAGGCGTCCCGCCTGCCGTTATTTCGCGTCCCGCGGAATACACCCGGACGTCTTTGTGCGCAGCCACCTCGAGAGACATCCGCCGGGTGCCACGCGGGACGCGCGGCACGGCAGGCGGGACGCCTACCCTGCCCGAGGCACGCAAATCTTTCTTCCGTGGACGGGAAATCAGCCCGCGCTTTGACAAGCGCGGCTACAGGAAGTCGCGCTCCTCGGGCCGCACGGTGAGCACCGGGCAGGGCGCGTGGCGGACGATTTTTTCCGCGACGCTGCCGAGGAGGGCGTGCTTCAGCCCGGTGTAGCCGTGCGTCGCGAGGATGATCATGTCGGCCTTGATCTCCTGCGCGATCTCGATGACCTCCTGCCACGCGCGGCCTAGCCGCACGATGTGCTGCGTCTTCACTCCCGAACCCGCGTCGAGCGCCTGGAGGCGGCCGATCATTTCCTCGCGTTTCTCCGCGGCAAAATCCGTGACGGCCAGCGGCGGATACATCCAGTCGCCGGGATACACCATCTGCTCGACGATGTGGGCGAGCGTGACCTCCGCGCCGAACTGCGTGGCGAATGCGAGCGCATACCGGAGCGCCTTCTGCGAGTGCTCGGAGAAATCCACCGGCACGAGAATCCTGCCGATGTTGAACTGCATCGGCGTCATCGCCGCCGCTGGTGCGGACGCTTTCTGATGGCCCGTCTTGTCCGTCACGATGAGTTTTGCGCCGCCTGACGAAGTGGAGGTTGTTTTCGTTTTCATGGCTTTGGTTTTGGTTGGGGAGGGGAGTCCGGTGCGGATATCCTCCCCACAGTGAAGCATCGCCGCATGGCGATGGCGAGGCTCGTCTGCGATTGGTAAAAGCCCTCCGCGGGTTGCAGCGAGGGAGGCAATTCAGCGTCCAGTGTGCTCGGTAAGAACCATCGTTCAAGACAGAGGGAGGGTCAGGGGTGGAGATTCCCGGGTGGAGCACGCGACTCGCGTGCTGTTTTCGGCGACCCGCCGAAAACACCCGACGGTGCCGCGATGCAGGCTGCGTGCGCAGATTTTTTGGACGCGCTCGGTGGATCGCAGCGCAACCGGCAGATGCATGACCGACGGGAGTCTGCGGCCAGTGGCCGAAGACGGCACGCGAGTCGCGTGCTCCACCCGGGAGTCCTCCGCCGCTGCCGCCACTTTTCCCGCAGCACCATTGCGCCCCAGCACACCCGCCGATGGTTTGCAAAAGCACGTCTCAACTCCCGCTCACCCCTCGCCCTGCTCCTCCATTTTTTTCAGGATGTCCGTGCGATCCTCCACTTCGTCCCAGACTTCACCGGCGACGTAGATCGGCGCGGCCTGCTGCACGGCGAGCGCGATGCAGTCGCTGGGGCGTCCGTCGAGCTCGATGATTTTCCGCGAGTGCAGCTCATTTTCCGCGCTGATGATGAGGCGCGCGAAATACGTCTCGCTCTTCAGATCGTTGATGATCACGCGGTCCACCTTCGCGCCGAGCGCGGCGAGCAGGTGAGCCATGAGGTCGTGCGTGAGCGGGCGTTCCTTGGGCGTCTTGTTCATGAACATCCCGATGGCCGCGCCGACGGATTCATCCACGTAGATCACGAAGACCTTGTGCTCATTGCCCACGAAAACCGCCCGCCCGTTGTTGTACGGAAGGATGGCCCGGATCTGGACCGGAACGACCTGTTTGCTCATGTGCAAAAAGCTAGACGGCTGCCGCGCGAATGACATGGGGGGCGGGGGAAGATTCAACATTCAACGTCCAACATCGAACATCCAACGTCCAACGACCGATTCCGCCGGGCGTGCGGTTGGATGTTGGATGTTGAATGTCAAAAGTCCCAAGATTCCCGTTTGCGCGACGGCGAATGGCGCGTTACGTAGGACGATATGCCGGAAGAAAATACCGACAAATCCTGGGACGAGTACGATTGGGAGCGATTCCTCCAGGAGCAGGAGCGTCGCACGGAAAAGTACATGGGCCTGCTCGAAAAATACATGGACCATCCGGATCGCGACGGGATCATCGCGCGCGAGATGGGCTGGACGCATCTCATCGGAGGCGAGACCCGCGATTGGGAGGACGAGGTGGAGTCTTCATTTGAGGACGCGCTGCCCGGGGAGTTCGAGGAGGAACCCGCGGAGCCG
This sequence comes from Chthoniobacterales bacterium, assembly GCA_038238025.1. Taxonomy (GTDB): domain Bacteria; phylum Verrucomicrobiota; class Verrucomicrobiia; order Chthoniobacterales; family Chthoniobacteraceae; genus SXWH01. The sequence continues at coordinate 16,338 of JBBRYC010000066.1, read as the reverse complement.
GTGTGCTTCGGCTTTGAAAAGCATCCGCTCTACCGCGAGACGATCGCCTTCAGCGCGGAGCTCGACGAGATGTTTGTGCGCGTGGACGAAAAGGTCCGCGAGCATCCCGCCGCGATCACCCTGCGGGATGAGACGACGCTCGCGGCGGCCAAGCTCGCCGCGGCGCTGAACGACGACGACATTGACGAGCTGGGCATGAGCATCGCCTACCTGAAGCGCGGCCTGCATGCGCTCACGACTTCACTGGATTCGGCGGTGAAACTGCGCGCGGAGGCGCTCATCCCGGAGCAGCAGTTCGAGATGCTGAGGGCGCGGATTTTCTCGATTCGCGACGGCATCGTGAGCACGATGGGGAATTACCGCACGGAGTTCCGCCGGCGGCACGGCACGCGGTAGGTTCCGGAACCGGGCAGACTGAATAGATTGAGCGATTCCCCGTCCAAACCGCAAGCCGATGTTCCCTCCGAGGGGCCGAGCGACATTGATCTGGTCGCGCGGTGCCGCGACGGGGACACGCAGGCTTTCAACCAACTCGTCACCCGCCACCGCCACCGCTGCTTTTCCATGATTTACCAAATGGTCAGAAACGAAGAGGACGCCTGGGATCTCGCCCAGGACGGCTTCGTGCGCGCGTGGCGCAGCCTGGTCAGTTTCCGCGGTCAGTCGTCATTTTTCACATGGCTCTACCGCATCATGACGAATGTGACACTCGACTGGCTGCGCCGGAAGAAAATCGAGAGCGGCCAGGAATTTGACGACTCGATCGGGCTCCCCGGCGTTGCGGCGGGTGCGGTGACTGCGCCGCAGGCCACCGTGGAGCCGGCCGCGAAGCTTGCGGATCAGGAAATCCGCAAGCGCATTGACGAGGCGATCGCCAGGCTCAGCGACGAGCACCGCACGGTGATCGTCATGCGCGAACTCGAAGGGATGGAATACCACGAAATCGCGGATGCGGTCGGCTGCTCCATCGGTACCGTGATGTCACGACTTTTTTACGCCCGCAGGAAACTCCAAACCATGCTCCGCGACGTCCATGAACAACTCTGACTCCCCCATTTCACCCGAGGAAAAGTGGGCCGCCTACTTCGATGGGAAACTCCCAGCCGGGGAAGCCGGCGCATTTGAACGCGAAAATCCGGAAGCCATCGCCGAGCGTGCTGCGTACTCGCGGATCGTCGGCGCCATGCGCCGGCACTCGCCCGCGCCGCAGATGCGCAATGCGGATTTTTTTAACGAGAGCATCCAGCGCGAAATCTCATCGAAACCTTCGGTTGCGGCGACCGCTCCGGCGAAGGAACGCGGCCTCTGGTCGCTGTGGCGGCTCGCGTTCGCCGGTGCATTCAGCCTGCTCGTCGCGAGTGCGATCTGGGCGACCTTTGTGCGCGGCGGCGGCAGCGGCGGCGAAAAGCCGCGGGCACCGTATTTCGCACAGGTCGAGTCGGTGACGGCGGGCGATGCCTCGCTCGATGCGACCGTGCTCGATGCGGACGGACTCAAGCTTGTGTGGATTGACGGCCTCGATCGGCTCCCAAATGACTATGTGCTCGAATAGGCGACGCATCCTCACGCTTGCGGTCGCCTTTGCGGCCGGTGGCATCGCTGTCGCCCAGCCGCCTCCCCACACGGAGGGGAAGAAGCCCTTTGCATTCGGAGGGCCTGCCGTGCCTGCCGTGCCTGCCAAGCCTGCCGTGCCGCCGAAGGTGTGGAGCGCCGTCGTGCTCGCGAGCAAGGTGAAGAAGGGCGAGAAACCCGCGCCTCTCCCGTCGGAACTCGCGCCCTTCGCAAAACAGCTCACGAATTTTCTCGGATATGATCAGTTCAAACTTCTCGGGGCCAAGACGGAAGTCATGGACAAGGTGGATGAACATTGGATCAAACTGACTAAGAATTTCTGGCTGAGCACCGAGGCGACGCGCGTCGGCACGAGCTACCGGGTGAAGCTGGAATTGTTCCACGACACGCGCCCGCTGCTGAAGACCGAGGCGGTGCTCGGCCCCGGCAGCCCGCTTTTCATCCGCGGCCCCGAGCATGTGAGCGGGCAGATCATCATGGTCTTCGAGGTGAAGCCCTGATCGGACGGGCTACTCCGGCTGCGCGCGCCAGAGCGTGAAGCGGTAGCCTTGGAAAGTAATCTCGCGCACTTCGCCCGGCGGCAGCGATGCGGCGATCTCACCGGCGTGCTCCGCGCCGTGCCAGATGATGCCGCCGACGGGCGGGCGCTGCTTCGTGATGAATGCCTCCCAGTCATCCGCCGTCATCAGCCCGTTGAACACGTCGCGCTGCGCGTAGTAGTCCACCGATTCGTTCGATGCGAAATTGCACAGGATCGCCGTGCCTTTCGGAAAACGCTCGCTGAGGAAACGCCCGAGCGACGGGATGAAAGTCGGCGGCTCCGCGTGCTCGCCATCGAGAATCGAGAAGGGCGAGCGCAGGCTCTCCGAACGCGCGATCGCGGCAACTCCGAGGCAGGTGAAAAATGCGGCCACCGCGAGTGCGATGATCCCGTGCGCCGCCGCACCGCCTCGTCGCGGCGTGAGTTGCCTGAGCAACACCTCGAGCCCGATGCCCGCCGCGATCGCAATGGCACCGATGAGGTAGAATGTCGTGAAGTCGTGATCGTAGGATTCGTTCCGCAGCACGACGACGTAGAGCACGCCCGCGGCGACCATCGGCACCGTCGCGAATGCACACCAGCGCAGTCCCGCGTCGGTGCGGCGACCGCGCCACAGGAAGAAAAATCCGAGCGCGACGAAAAGCCACGGCAGCGTGAGGAAATCCGCCGCGATCCCGTCGAAGACTTTCACGCACCATTCGCGCAGCGTGAAATGAGCGGCGTGCGCGACGGCGGTGGCGGGATTGTTCGCCGTGCTGCTACTCAGGCGCATCGTCGCCGCAGTCCACAGATCGCCCCACGCATCCGGACGCACGTGGCGGATTTGCAGGAGGAAAATGATCCCCGAGATTCCCACGAGCCCGATCAGCAGCAGGCCGAAGCGCAGGCTTTGCTTCTTCGTGATCGTCCCCGCACTGGCGTCACCCTTCCACGCCCGCAGGATGAAGCACCCCGCGAGACTCAGCACGAAGAGGTAGCCCGGCCAGTCCATCCACAGCGTGAACATCGTGCAGATCGCCGCGAGCACCGCCCACACGCGTTTGCCCGTGACGTGCCACGCCCGCAGGCACGCGAGCACCGCGAGCATGCACATGAGCAGGCACGGCTCGAAGTCCACCATGTCGCCGTAGTGGAGTTCCATCGGCAGCGTCGCGAAAAATGCCGCGGTGAGCGTGGCCGCGCGCGCATTCACCGCGCTGCGCACGAGCAGCCACAGCAGCAGCACACTCACGAGCGAACACACCACCGGCACCAGCCGCGCCGCCCATTCCGATTCACCGAAGATCCCAAACGACGCTGTGACCAGCGTCGGCAGCAGCGTCGGGTGATGCACGTAAAACGCTTCCGGCGGCGCAGGCAGCGGGCCGAAGTAAAGCGTCACGGGCACGCCCGCGTTCTTGAGGAGGCCCTGCTGCAAATTCACATGCGCCGCCTGCGAATACACCGCGCCATACCAGTTGTCGTCCTCGACCCACGGCGCGGTGATATTCCTGCACAGCGCCCACGTGAGGAAGCCGAGCACGAGCACGAGCCCCGCGAGCCACACTTTGCCATCCGGCCCCAGCGCCGCGAGCCAGCCGTGTGCGGCGCGCGCGTCGTCGGGAAAAGTCGTCGTTGGAGTGGAGTCGTTCAGTCGGGCGGCTTCGTGCCAGTTGTCCCGCGCAGGGTCAATCGTGCGCGTCGCGGCAATGTAGGCGTGGATTCCAATAATGTAGGCGAGATTTCCAATCTCGCGCGGGAGGATGGGCGAATGTGGTGGGATGGCGCGGAGCGCGGGGAGCACAGGCGACCCGCCTGTGGTTTGCGCCGGCCCGCCGCAAACACCGGACGTCTTGCCGCGCGAATTTGAAAGGTGCGTGCGAGCGTGTTTTCCGAAACGCGCGTCCGGACATCCGATGTTCCCGGCGGGCCGCCTGCGCTCCCCGCTCCATCCCGCCGCCTTCGCCCGTCCTGCCGCGCGAGATTGGAAATCTCGCCTACTTTGCGCTCCGCGCCTTCCGTCTGAAACCCGCCTATTTTCTGATGCCCCGGCCTTCGCCGCGCGACACGGCCTTTGCATTCGCCGTTGTGCGCGGTGCGGAGACAGGCCACATTTTCCGCATGAAAATCCTGGCGCGGTTCGTCCTCCTTGCGGTGCTCGCATGTTCGTTCACCGCATGTCTCCTGAAGGAACCGGTCTTCACCGAAGGCTTCGCGAAGACCGACGCCGCACTCGGCGGAGTGTGGGCACAGGATGGCGACGAGGGCGATCCGCGGAAGACGGAACTCGCCATGTGCGCGCCGCTCGATGAAGGCCGCTACGTCCTGCATTATCCGACGAGTGAAAAAGGCGGCATGTATTTCGAGGCGAAGCCGCTGCTCATCCGCGACCGCACCGTGCTGCAACTGCGCGCGCTCGCGACACTCAGCGACGGCATCGCGAAGGACGGCACGGAGCGCTACACGCTGATCTGGATTGAGAAGGAGGCCGACGGCAAAAAGCTCCGCATCCGCGCCCTTCGCGAGAACGGCGTGAAGGGCAAGACGCCCGCGGCCATCCGCAAGGAACTGGAAACGCAGTCCGCCGACTGGGCGAAGCTCTTCGGCGAGCCCGCCATGTTTCACCGGCTGAAGGATCGCTGAGGCGATGATCCACGATGGAGTTTCTCCTTTGAAAGGCGAACGTAATCGCAGCTTTAAACAAGTTCATTTCCCAGTTTTCGCATTCATCCTGCTGGTGAAAATTTTCTTCCCGGTGGATAATCACATATTAAGCGTTTTGTGCGCGCTCGAAACCATCCTACCCTAGTAACCGGAGCCTCCATGAAGAACAGCCGAATATTCGTTAGCCTACCTGCCGACCCGTGGCTGACCAAACAAGAGAACAAAACAAAGTGGGCTATTGTGAAGGCCATCGAAGACCTTGGATATACAACCGAGATCTTTCTGGATCCACGCGGCACACGCTCATTGGCGGCTTCGCAAGCTTGGAGCGCTAACTCTTGCGAGCAGGTCATGCGTCGCTGTGAAGGGTGCGTTCTTTTGGGATTCCCGCGGTGGCGAATCAACGGCGAAGCAGGACAGGTTCATCTGCCGACCGAGTTTAATCATTACGAAGGCGCTGTTGCCCATACGCTAGGGCTTCCATTGCTCGTCCTTGTGCAATTAGGTGTGCTCCGACGCGTTGTGTTCGATCCAAGCTACAAAGGATATGTCGGGACAATTCCTGCGAAACCAACGCCAAAGTGGCTGGTGACGGACGCCTTCCAAGTCCCGTTCAAGTATTGGCGTGAGCAGCTTGGATTGCGCCGGGATATCTTCCTTGGCTACTGTAGCTCGTCTGCCATGACCGCGCGCAAGATCAAGGAGTTCCTCATGGTTAAGTTGGGTCTCAGCGTGCTTGATTGGGCCGTGGACTTTGATCCGGCAACATCGATCCTTCATCAGATCGAGGAAGCGTCGAAACGATGCGGCGCCGGCATCTTTCTTTTCACAAAAGATGACGCACTTTCGGACGGAGGCGGAAAGAATCGTGCGGTGCCTCGCGACAATGTTGTCTTTGAAGCCGGCTATTTCAGTGCACTAAAAGGCAAGGCAAAGGTCCTTATCGTGCGCGAGGCGGGTGCAAAAGTGCCTGCGGACTTGGGCGGTGATATCTACGCATCCCTGGCGAACAAAGAAGAGATCTCCCCGATTGAACCTGTTCTTCAGAAGTTCATGGAGTCCCTGTAAAAACGCCTGACCGTTGTGACTCGCCCCATCGTCCGCAGTTTTTTCGTCGCTGGAGGCTGGCTCGCCTCTGAATCGAACGCGTAGTCTGCGGCAGGAATTTACCACCCCTTGAAAACCTCCCGCACCCTCCTCACACTGCCCGTCATTTTTCTCAGCCTCCTCGCTGCGATGGCGGGGCTCCGCGCGGCGGAACTGGCGGTGCCGGAGACGGTGGTGTTCGAGCGCGACATCGAGTTTGCAAATCCCGACAACCAACACCTGCAGGTGAACATCGCGCGACCGAAAAGCGGCGACGCGCTGCGCCCGGCGGTCGTGTGCATCCACGGCGGCGGCTTCCGCGCGGGGAAGCGTGAGAGCTATGACCGGCTGTGCGTGACGCTCGCGGAGCGGGGCTACGTGGCCATCACCGTGACGTATCGGCTCGCGCCCGCGCATCCGTTTCCCGCGGCGGTGCTGGACTGCAAGGCGGCGGTGCGCTGGCTGCGCGCGAATGCGGCGAAGTATCATGTGGACCCGGCCCGCATCGGCGTGACGGGCGGCTCGGCGGGCGGGCATCTCGCGCAGTTCCTCGGCGTGACGGCGGGCGTGAAGGAATTTGAGGGCGAGGGGAACCTCGAACAGTCGAGCGCCGTGGCGTGCGTGGTGAATTTTTACGGCCCGAGCGATCTCACGAAGTCCTACGGCAAGAGCGTGGATGCGGCCGAGGTGCTCCCGCTTTTCTTCGGCGGCGATCTTTCCACAAAGCGCCGCGAGCACATCACCGGTAGCCCGCTCTACTGGGTGACGCCAAACGCCGCGCCGACGCTGATCGTGCATGGCACCGAGGACAAATACGTCGCCTACGAGCAAGCTGGCTGGATGCTGGAAAAGCTGAAGGCGAGCGCAGTCGAGGCGGAGTTGCTCACGCTCGAAGGCGCGGGCCACGGCTTCAAAGGCGCGGACGCGGAGAAGGCCGAGAAGGCGCTGCTGGAATTTTTCGACAGGCACCTGAAGCCCGCCGGTCGGTGACGGCGGTCCGTCAGTATTCCGAGCGGAGCTCGACGGGCTTCGTGGCGCGCTTGGCGCGGGCTCGGATATTCAGCACCTCGACGACGAACGAGAACGCCATCGCGAAGTAGATGTAGCCTTTCTCGATGTGCTGCCCGCAGCCTTCCGCGACGAGCACGACGCCGACGAGCATGAGGAAACTGAGCGCGAGCATCTTGATGGTCGGATGCCTGTTCACGAAGTCGGCGATGGATTTCGCGGCGATGAACATCACGATCATCGCGAGGATCACGGCGGTGATCATCACGCCGATATGCTGAGCCATGCCGACGGCCGTGATGACGGAGTCGAGCGAGAAGATAATGTCCACAACGACAATCTGCGCGATGACGGCGGCGAGCGCGCCCTTCACTTTTTTGGATTCCGATTGCGCCTCGCCTTCGAGGTTGCCGTGGATTTCATGCACGCTTTTCCAGAGGAGAAAAAGCCCGCCGACGAGCAGGACGAGGCGCTGTCCGGTGATCGCGAGCGGCGCGCCGGTGCCGTGCTCGTGGAGGAACGGAATCGTGAAGAGCGGCGTGGTCAGCTTCGTGAGGACGAAGATGAAACTGAGCAGGAGAACCCGCGTGATGAGTGCGAGCGCGAGGCCGATGTTGCGCGCCTTGCCCTGCTGTTCGGCGGGGAGTTTGCCCGAGAGGATCGAGATGAAGATGATGTTGTCCACACCGAGGACGATTTCCAGGATGGTGAGCGTGAGGAGGCTGAGCCACGCGTCGGGATTGGAGAGCCAGGCAAACATGGTGCGGAGGAAAGCGATCCTGCGACGTGAGTAAAGTGAAAGCGGCTCGACGGATGCGCGGCATTCCGCCACTCCCTTTTGGAAATGAGCCAACCTGCCGTATTCCTCGATCGCGATGGTACGCTGATGCACGAGGTGAACTACTGCCGCAACCCGGCGGATGTGCGCCTCTTCGACGGCGTGGGCGCTGCGCTGCGCAGGCTGAAGGGCGCGGGATTCACGCTCGTGATCATCACGAACCAGAGCGGCATCGGGCGCGGGCTGCTCACAGTCGCTGACTTTGAAAAGGTGCAGGCGCGGCTGCTGGAATTGCTCGGCGGCGATCTCCTCGCCGCGACCTACATGTGCCCGGACGGGCCGGCGGGCGAATCCGGCAGGCGCAAGCCTTCGCCCGCGATGGTGCATGAGGCCGCGCGTGATCTCGGGATCGATCTGTCGCGCTCGTGGGTCGTCGGCGACAAGCACATTGACGTGCAGTGCGGCCTCGCGGCGGGGACACGGACGGTGCTCGTGCGGACCGGGCACGGCGCAGGCGAGGATGCGGCGGGCGCGCACTTTGTTGCAAAGGACATTGCCAGCGCCGCCGAGTTCATTCTATCCGATTCGGGTGCCAGCTAAGATTGCCGTCGTCATTCCCGCGCGCTATGCGTCCACCCGCTTCCCCGGGAAGCCGCTCTTCCCCCTCGCGGGCAAGCCGATGATCCAGCACGTGTGGGAGCGCTGCTCGCGTGCGAAAGGCGTCAGCCGCGTGATCGTGGCGACGGAGGACCAGCGGATCGCGGATGCGTGCGGGGCATTCGGCGCGGAGTGCGTGATGACTTCGGAAAAATGCGTGAGCGGCACGGACCGCGTGGCGGAGGTCGCGAGGAAAAAACTGAAGGGCTTCACGCACGTCATCAACGTGCAGGGCGACGAGCCGCTCGTGGATCCCGGCACGGTCACGAAGCTTGCCAAGGCGATGGCCGGGTCGCGCGACATCGCGATGATCACCTCGGCGAGCGTCTTCGAGCCGGGCGACGATGTGGCGAATCCGAACGCGGTGAAGGTCGTCACGGATCGCAAAGGCGACGCGCTTTATTTTTCACGCTCGAAGATCCCGTTCGTGCGCAACGAGGTGCCGGGTCTGAAATTTTTCCGCCACCAGGGCATCTACGGCTACACGCTGGAGCTGCTGTTCCAATTCGTGAAATGGAAACCGACGCAGCTCGAACGCTCCGAGTCGCTGGAGCAGCTCCGCGCGCTGGAGAACGGTGTGAAGATTCGCGTCGTCACCGTGAAGCACATCAGCCTCGGCGTGGACACACCCGCGGATGCCGAAGCGGTCGCACCACTTCTGAAGCAACTGCTAAAAAAATAGCACATCACTTTTTCCATGAAATACATTTTTGTCACCGGCGGCGTCGTCAGTTCACTCGGCAAGGGCATCGCAGCGGCGTCGCTCGGCACGCTGCTCGAGCGCCGCGGGCTGAAGGTCACGCTGCAAAAACTCGACCCGTATCTGAATGTGGATCCCGGCACGATGAACCCGTTCGAGCACGGCGAGGTGTATGTGCTCGACGACGGCGCGGAGACCGACCTCGACCTCGGCCACTACGAGCGGTTCACGCACAGCATGCTCACGCGGGCGAGCAATTCCACGAGCGGGCAGATCTACGAGACGGTGCTCAAGAAAGAGCGCGACGGAGATTTTCTCGGCAAGACCGTGCAGGTCGTCCCGCACATCACGGATGAGATCAAGTCGCGCATCAACAAGCTCGCCGAGAGCCACCCGTGCGACGTGCTCATCACGGAAATCGGTGGCACCGTTGGCGACATCGAGGGGCTGCCGTTCCTCGAGGCGATCCGGCAGTTCCAGTTCGAGGTCGGCGAGGAGAACGCGATGATCATGCACGTCACGCTGGTGCCTTACATCAAGGCCGCGGGCGAGCTGAAGACGAAGCCCTCGCAGCAGTCCGTCGCGAAGCTGCGCGAGATCGGCCTGCATCCGGACGTGCTCATCGCGCGTACTGAGCACGAGCTGAACGACGAACTGCGCAAGAAGCTCTCCACTTTCTGCAACGTGCCGCTCAACGCCGTGATCGAGGGGCGTGACGTGCCGCATAGCATCTACGAGGTGCCGCTCTTTCTGCAAAAGGAGAAGCTCGACGACATCGTGTGCGCGCGACTCGGGCTGAACGTGCCGCCCGCGAACATGACCGAGTGGGAGCGTTTCGTGAAGCGGCTCGTGAATCCGAAGAAGCGCGTGCGCATCGCGATGGTCGGCAAATACGTGGACCATAAGGACGCCTACAAGAGCATTGACGAATCCATCAACCACGCCGCCGCGTCGCTCGACTGCGGCGCGGAGGTCGTCGAGGTGGACGCGGAACTGCTCGAGACGGAGGACGCCGCGAAGCATCTCGCCAACTACGCCGGCATCCTCGTGCCCGGCGGCTTCGGCGAGCGTGGCATCGAGGGGAAAATCGCCGCTGCCGCCTACGCGCGAAAGCATAACGTGCCCTACCTCGGCCTGTGCCTCGGGATGCAGATCGCGACGATCGAATTCGCGCGCAACGCGCTCGGACTCGTCGGCGCGAACAGCACGGAGTTCGACGCGAAGTCGCCGCATCCCGTGATCGATCTTCTGCCCGATCAGAAAAAGGTGAAAGGAAAGGGCGCGACGATGCGCCTCGGCACTTGGCCCATGCACCTGAAGCTTGGCACACGCGGCCACCAGCTCTACGGCGTGGCCGAGATCCGCGAGCGTCACCGGCACCGCTACGAATTCAACCAGGCCTACCGCGAGCAGATGGAGGCCGCAGGGTTCATCATCGCGGGAACATCGCCCGACGGAAAACTCGTCGAGCTGATCGAGCTACGCGACCACCCGTGGTTCCTCGCGTGCCAGTATCACCCGGAATTCAAGAGCAAGCCCACCGCGCCGCACCCGCTCTTCAAGGGCTTCCTCGCCGCGTGCCTCGCGCACGAGCAGTAGTCAGAACAGTGCGCTGACAGAGCAGCGCCCTCCAAAGGCTACGCCACCGGATCACCCGCAGCGACACGACCGCGGAAGAACTCGATCGTCTTCGCGATGCCTTCCTCGAAGGAAACCTTCGGCTCCCAGCCGAGCAGTGTCTTTGCACGCGTAATGTCGGGGCGACGCACCTTCGGGTCGTCCACTGGGAGCGGCTTGAAGTCGAGCTTCGCGCTCGTGCCGGTGAACTTGATGATGTGCTCGCCGAATTCCTTGATCGTCATCTCGCGCGGGTTGCCGATGTTCACGGGCTCGTGAAAGTCGGACTGCGAGAGCTTGAAAATGCCGTCGATCAGATCGGAGCAGTAGCAGAAGGAGCGCGTCTGCGAGCCGTCGCCGAAGACGGTGAGCGGCTTGTCCGTGAGCGCCTGTCCGATGAATGCAGGCACCACGCGTCCGTCGCGCAGCCGCATCCGCGGGCCATACGTGTTGAAGATGCGGACGATGTGCGTGTTCACGTGGTGTGCGCGGTGGTAGGCCATCGTCATCGCCTCGGAGAAGCGCTTCGCCTCGTCGTAGCAGCCGCGCGGGCCGACGGGATTCACGTTGCCCCAGTAGCTTTCCTTTTGCGGATGCTCGAGCGGGTCGCCGTAGCATTCGCTCGTGCTGGCGATGAGGTAGCCCGCGCCCTTGTCCTTCGCGAGGCCGAGTGTGTTGTGCGTGCCGAGCGATCCGACTTTCAGCGTCTGGATGGGGAACTCGAGGTAATCAATCGGCGACGCGGGCGACGCGAAGTGGAAGACGAAGTCCACGTCGTCTGGCAGGAAGATGAAGTCCGAGACGTCGTGCTTGATGAAGCGGAAGCGCTCGTTGCCCGCGAGGTGGGCGAAGTTGGCGACATTGCCCGTGATGAAATTGTCTATGCCGATCACGCGGTGCCCCTCGGCGAGAAGCCGGTCGGTGAGATGCGAGCCGAGAAAACCCGCAGAACCGGTGACGACGGAGATGGGACTGCCAGGCGAGCGTGTGAACATGCGCGGATGAAAGGCGGTCGCGCTCCGCGCATCAAGGAAGTCCTCTGCGAAAGCGGGGCTTGGCTGTGTGATGATTCTGCGGAACTGTGGCGGCTCGATGAAGCTGCACGCCATTTTTTCGTTGGGAGTTTTGCTGTTCGTCAGCGCATCTGGCGGCGGTGCAGCAGAGGCAGTGACAACTTCGGAAGCGGCGAAGCCGACACCGCCGAACCAGCCCGCGAGCGGCCCGGGTGGATCAGACTATGCGCATCGCAGTGTGAGACAGACGGAACACGGCGAGGAAGGGCAGCAATATTGGATCATCGAGCCGGCGCAGCCTGCCCCGAAACGCGCACCACTCGTGATTTTCCTGCACGGCTGGAGCGCGATGACGCCCGACACATATCGCGGCTGGGTGAACCACCTCGCGAAGCGCGGGAACATCGTCGTGTATCCGCGCTACCAGGCGAAGCTGCTGTCGCCTGCGAGCGAGTATTTCCCGAATGTCGCGGCATCGGTGCGCGATGCGCTCGAAGTGCTTGCGCAGCCCGGTCACGTGCAGCCCGATCTCGATCGCGTCGCGCTCGCCGGGCACTCCGCGGGCGGCGTGCAGACGGCGAATTACGTGGTGCTCGCGGCGTCGGAAAAGCTCCCCGTGGCGAAGGCGGCGATGATCGTCGAACCCGCGCAAGGGAAGGACGGTGGCTTCAAGATCATCCCGATGGAGGACTGCGAAAAATTCGCCGCGACGCTGAAGCTGATCGTCATGATCGGCGACGCGGACGGAATTGCGGGCGAGGGTTGCGCGCGGACGATCTGGCGGAGCACGAAGCACGTGCAGGAGCGGGCGTTCGTGACCGTGCAGAGCGACGCGCACGGGATGCTGCCACTGAAGGCGGATCATCTGGCGCCGATCAGTTGGAGCCGTCCCGCGACGGATGCGCTCGACTGGCTCGGCTACTGGCGCACGTTCGACGCGCTGATGGATGCGGCATTTTCCGGCAAGCCGCTCGCCGTGGATCCGAGCATGGGCGCGTGGAGCGATGGCGTGCCGGTCACGCCGATGAAAGTCGAGAGGTAGCGCACTTCAATGAGGGGCCGACCATTGGTCGGCCCTGGCCGTAAGAAGCCACCGTGCCCTCATCCTTGGCTGACCCGCCCCCTCAGCTTCGCCCTGCTGCCGGACCGCCGAATCGTCGGTCCCACGTTGGCACCCAGCCGTGCTGCCCGCGGCAGTGAAAGTCGAGCGCTAGCTGAAATCGCAGAGTGACTCGACGTAGGCTGCCGAGCCGTCGCGCAGCCAGCCGTCGAGCTGCGCTTGCTCTTTGAGCTGCTGGCCGCGGAGGCGGGGGACGACTAAGAACTTGCTGTTGATCTCCGGCAGCGCGGTGAGATCGCCCCAGAGTTTTTCAAATTGCGCGACGGGGAAGACGTCCTCCTGTCCGTGGCCCCAGCGTTTTTTCACATCCTTGAGCGTGATGTAGGTCGGCACTCTGGCGGCGAGCGCGCGGATGGCGGCGAGCACGCGCGGCTCGTTGTCGAGGTCGGCACGGGTGAGGCCGAAGGCGGTGAGTAGCGCGTCAATGTCCACCCAGGTCGTGAGGGTGTTGTAGTAGGTGAGGTTGAATTCGAGTTCCTCGCGCGGCATCGCGAGGCCCTCGACGAGACGCAGCCGTCCGTCCACTCGTGCGAGGCCGCCGCCGCGATCTTCGAGGCGGCGCGTGATCACCTCGAATGAAAGCGTCGCGCCGCTTTCGAGGTGCTGGCCGAGCAGCGACGGGTCGAGGTTTGCGCCGGCGGTGTCAATGTTGTGCAGCATCAGCGACTTGAGCTGAGGGCGCTCGCGGAGCAGCGCGGCGAGTGTGCCGTTGCGCAGGAGGTTTGGAATTTCGTAAAAATGCCCGATGGGGTGCATGCACTGGAGCGGGAGATTGCCGCGGTAGTCGCCGGTCTCGCCCGCGCCTTCGGCCCAGCGGATGAGCGCGGCGCGCAGTGAATCGCGGACTTTCTGCTGCTGCTCGTCGAGCACCTGCTGCGGCATTTCCTCCCACGCGAAGCGCAGGTCGCGCGCCGCGGGAATCATGCGCAGGCCGACGCTGCGTCCGCGGCTGAGCAGCAGCGGGCCTTCGTAGCCGTAGTTTTTTCGCGCGGCGAGAATCGCGGAGATCGGCTCGTGCGTGAGGTAGCTCGTGGTGAAAATGTGCGGCACGCTGTGATTCGCGAGCAGCGAGATGCGGCGCGATTTTGCGAGGTGCGTCTCGAGGAAAGTGCGGTGGCGTCCGGCGAGTTTGCAGAAGGGATGCAGCGATTTCACGACGCCTGCGCCCTGCGTCCAGCGCGATGCGGCACCGGCGGCGAGCGTGACAACGGCGGCCTCGCCTTTGCGCAGCGCGTCGAGCCCGCGGTCGTAGGCTGCGCCGGACTTTCCGCCAAGGCTCTCGCAGTCGGTCACGTCGTTCGGCGTGACGTCCTCGATGACGGCATTCGCAGGCAGACGATTTTGCGCGAGGCCGATGCGGCCGGCGCGGAGATCGGCGCGGATTTGCTCGTGCGCCTCGCGGTCGAAACCGTTTTCCAAGAGCAGCGTGTCGAGGCTCTGGCCGCTGCCGCGATCGTCGGCGGCGCGCGGGATGAGCGAGTGGAAAAGTTCCTGCACCACGTCGCGAAGATCGGGCTGCGTGCGGCACGCGGTGGCGAAGCTATCGAGTTCGATGCGCCGCGTGTGCGAGAGCGTCTTCGGGTCCTGGCGCAGCAGCTTCGGCGCGAGGAGGAGGTAGTAGCCTTTCGGCATCAGCGGCGCGTGCGTGCCGCCGTCGAGAAGATCGGCGAAGGTGCCATTCTCGTTGATTTTGAAATCATACACGACCGGCTCCATCGCGAACGGCAGCGACGCCGAGAGTTCCTTTTTCGTCGCGCTCATGATCGCGGCCATGCGGCCTTGTGCCTCGGCCTTGCGGTGCGGCGCGAAGATGAATCCCATACCGCCGCCGCTCATTCCGCCGAGCATCCAGAAGCCCCAGAAGTCTGTGCCGAATTCCGCGCGCGCGGCCTCGATGAGCCGCTCGGTGTAGTAGGTCGAGGCCCACGGGATGATGCTTTGGATCGGGCCGGAAAAATTCTTCGTCGTGATCTCTCCGACGCGCTTGATGTCGCCGGTGCGGAGAGCGTCGAGGATCTGGTCGAGAAAGCCGAGTGCCACCTGCCGTCCGCTCCACTCGGCGGCGGAGCGCAGGAGATATTTTTCCGTCACCATTTCCAAAATCGGCCCGACGTTTTGCGCCATGCCGCCGTGGACGAGCACGAGCGAATCCTGCAGCGCTTGCCGCGCGCTGTCGGGGATTTCGTCGCGCGTGAAGACGCGGTGCTGCGGCATGAGCCGTCCGCGCGAGATGCCGTGCTCGGGGTCTGCATTTGTCGCGACGACGCCCTCGATCAATTTGATGCCCGGCCACACGCCGCCGCTGTCCTGCCAGCCGCCGCCGCTGCCGCCGATCCATTCGCCGAGCAGCGCGCGCGCGAGCACGAGACGGCGCTCGCTTTCGCGCAGCGGGCCGGTGAGTGATTCGGCCTGGCCGGTCGCGCGCATGAGTGCGGAGATGAGCGCGGCGAGGAGATTCGTGGAGACGGCGAGCCGCGAGCCTTTCGGGATGTCGTTCACGCTGGAGACGAGTTCGAGGCCGCGGCCGGGGCCGAGCATTTGCGCGAGCAAATCGGTGAGCGACTGGCCGCTGCCCTCGATGCCGGGCGGGACGACGCCGCTCGCGATCACGGCGGCCTTGAGCAGGCCGAGGTAGTCTTTTGCGAAGTCGAAAACTTCCGCGAGCGATGTGATGTCCGCACTCGCGCCGAGATCGACCGAGACGAGGCGCAGCACGGGCTCGTCAATCACACGCAGCCATGCGCTCACGGGCGGCTTCGTCTCCGTGTCGCGGCCATGCACGCCGAGGTCCACGGAGATGTTCAGCACGCGCGCGCCCTCGGGGTAGTCCATGCCGAGGAAAAAAATGTCGCTCCACGCAGAGTGCGTGAGGTCCATGCGCACGGGCGTCAGTTCGCGCAGGATCGGGTACGCGCCCGCGGCGTTCGTGCGGAGCATCTCGGGGCGGATGCGCAGCGGCTGATCCTTCGGATGGCCCATGCGGAACATCCACTGGTTCCCGCGCACGGTGCGCACGCTGCGGCGCACCTGATCCGCGAGCGTCTGAAATGCGAGGCGGTGATACGACGCCGCGAGCGCGGAGGAGAGTCCGTCGGACGGGCCGCCCGCCTTTTGCTCGGCTTGGAAAAATTCGATCGCATCCTCGAAACGCCGCTGCAGCAGATGCTCGTAGCCGTGAAATGGGATCGTGCCGCCGTGCTTCAGCTCCGGGCGCGTCGGCAGGTGAAATCGGTGGATCGCCGCGAGGAAAAATAGCGCGCGGACTCGTTCGTAGAGATTGCGCGATTCGCGGCGAAAGGCGTCGAGCGAATCACATTCCGCGAGGAGCTGCGCGAACGAGAGCGCGCGGCAGATGTCGTCGAGCGAACGGTCGCGCACCGTTGCATCGGGCGAGGTGATGAGGCTGACGAGTGAGGTGAGGCCGGTGGACATGGGCTACCTCACGGCTGGCCGTCCGGTGGCGAGGAGTTCGACGATGCCGCGGAGCACTTCGTCCCGGTCGCACCCTTCGAGGGCGAGCGCGAGCTGCGAGGTGAGGAGGCCGTATTTCAGGCCGAAGTCGTAGCGGCGTCCGGCGAGTTCGACGGCGAGGTAGCGCTCGTG
>JBBRYC010000065.1:0-37091 GCA_038238025.1 Chthoniobacterales bacterium | reverse complement strand
GCGGACATTCGCCGGGACATCAATTTCGCCCGCGCGCATCGTGATGACGTCAATCGTTTCGACGCGGCAGGCGAGCGCGCGAATCCATTGCGTGGTGAAGCCGAGGATCGGGTGCTTCGCGTCGGTGACGAGATTGAAAAGCAGCAGGTGCATCGGAAGCTTTGCGGGTTGCCGCGGCTCGGCGACGCGACGCCAGATGGCCACTTGGCGCGGCGCGTTGGTCGCGGGATCGAGCTGCCCGCGAATGTGTGCGCGGGCGGCGAGTCCCATGCGGTTGCGCAACTCGGCGGACTCGATCAGCGCCGCAAGTTTTTCCGCCGCGGCTTCGGCGTCACCGATGGCGACGATGTGGCCGGACACACCATCGGCGATGGCTTCATTCGCGCCGCTCACGGCGGTGGTCACGACTGGCAATGCCGCCGCCGCCGCCTCCATGAGCACGCGCGGGTAGCCTTCGTAATCCGACGTGAGCACGAAGATGTCCGCTTCCGCGAAAGCTCCGGCGATTTGGTCGCGCGGCATTTGACCGCGAAACTTCACGAGCGGTTCCAGACCCTCGCGCTCGATTGCAGACTTGATGCTGGCGAGTTCCGGGCCATCGCCGACGAGTGAGATCTCGAAGGCGCATCCGCGCGCGCGCAGCAGCTTGAGCACGGCGATGAGCATCCCGAGATTTTTCTGCGCGGCAAAGCGGCCGACGTAGAGCAGTCGGACGGGCTGCGCAGAATTTCGCGAACTCCGTTGAAGGGGATCGATTCGAAGGAACTGATCGAGGTTTGCGGGGACGACGGGTTTCACTGCGACCGTGTCCGCACCGTATCCGGCGTCGATCAATCGGCTGGCGGTGAGCTGGCCGTCCACTTGGATGCCGCGGCTCTGGCGCATGATCCAGCGGGAGACGGGCGCGAGGAGGCGATGCCTCCAATGGCTCGCGACCCAGTGCGGGTCGTAGGCGTTCGGACCGTAGCTGCAGATGTTGACGGGCAGGCGGAAAATTTTCCCAAGCAGGACGGCGATGAAGCCGGTGGCGAGTGGATCCTGCGCCTGGATGAGCGTGATTTTTCTCTGCCGGAGAATGCTGACGCCGATGCGCAGCATCCTCCACATGCTGTGGAGCGGGCCGAATGCATCGGTCGGGATCGCCTCGACATTTTCAGCAAGAGCGAGCGGCTTGAGGCCGTGGCGCTTGTAGGAATTTGTGACCACGACGTATTCGTCGAGCTGCTGCGCGTAGCCGAGCATGCGCTGCACGTCCTCCGCGCCTTCGCCATCCCATAGGCCGCGCGTGAAGCCGAACGATAGCACCGAAAGCCCGCTCATGGCGTCTCCTCCACGGGGAGCGATTGCGCGCCGTGCGGCGATCCGATCGCGGAAAAAAGCAGCGCCTCGGTCGAGCGGACCATGACATCGAAATCGAAGTTCTTCGTCAGCAGTTCGGTCACGTTCGAGGTCAGTTGCCCGCACAGCGATGAGTCGCGCCAGAGCCGCTCGACGGCGGATCGCAGTGCGCCGGAATCACCGACCGGAATGAGCAGGCCGGTGATTTCATGCTCGACGACCTCGCCGGTTCCGCCCGCGTCCGTCGCGATGACGGGGATGCCCGCGGCCATCGCTTCGAGCACGACGTGGGGAAGTCCCTCATAGGTGGAATTCAGGATGAACGCATCCGACTGCGCGAGGCATCCGGCGATTTCCGAATGCGGAACGTCGCCGAGGAAAATGGTGCGGTTCGCGACGCCGGACGATTCGGCGAGCGCCGCGAGGTCGGCGCGCAGGTGTCCGTCGCCTGCGATGACGAGGCGCGTGTCGGGCAGCGACGGCAACGCACGGATGAGCGCGTCCACGCCCTTCCATGGCACAAGCCGGCAGATCGTGATGAGCGTTTTGCCGCGCCACGGCGGCAGCACGATGAGCGGCTTCTTCGCTGCGGGAATGGCGACCGCATTGTGGATCACGGAGATTTTTTCCGCGGCAATCCGCCAGCCGCCGACGATGCGACCGAGATAATTGCTGGGCACGAAAATCCGCCGGGCGAGCTTCAGCGGAAGCGTCCGCACGAGATCGAGCGCGGCGAGTTTCAGCGATTTCCGATGCACCTGATATGCGTCGATGGTGCCGGAAAACCATTTGCGGCCGACCGCGCGCTCCCACGCGTAGTCACCGACGATCTTGTGAACAGCGGGCCGGCCTGCAAGGAGCGCGGCGAGCGCGGACTCGGAACTGAGGCCACTGACGAACACGAGATCGTTGCGCCGCGCAGCACGCCAGATTTCAAAGACTGTGCGGACGATGCGCACCGGCCAGAACAGTCTGCGGCGAATCCGCCGGACGGGGAACGGATGGATCGAGTCGTCGTTTGCAAGAGTGTCACTGAGGCAGATGACCTCGACTTTGTGGCCGAGTCTCACGAGCGCGCGGGCCATCTCCGGGACGTAGCTCGCCGGACCGCCGCGGTCGGGCGGGAAGATCCCGGTGACCATCAGGACGCGCATCGCACCGGGCTCGCGGTCGGGCACCGGTGACGAATATTTCGCTGGCCCGCTCATGCTTTGTCTCGCGCCCGCCGCACCGCTGCGGCACTGGCGCCGTAAACCTCGTCCTTGCCGTATCCCGGCGCGTGGTAGTGATAGTAGTAACCGTTGTTCCGGGTCGAAACGCCGTTGAGCACGAAACCGGGAACGCATGCGCCGCTCTCAATGATTTTTTTGAGGGCGCGCGCTACGACCGGGCCCGGCGTTTTTCCTGCGCGGACGACGAGGCAGACGGCGTCGGCTTGCGGCGCGAGGATGAGCGTTTCGCTGACGGCGTGGACGGGCGCGGTATCGATCACGATCCGATCGAAGATGGCCTTCGTCGCCTGGAGCACCTCGGAGAATGATGTCTGGCCGCAGAGTTCTGCCGGATTCGGCACGCGAGTCCCGGCGGGGAGGATCGAAAGGTTTTCAATGTCGGTGAGACGGACGACTTCGTCGAGTTCGCGGCGTCGGAGCAGGAGGTCGGTCAAGCCCGGCGCATCGTCATGGCCGAGAAACACACGGGCGATGCTCGGCAGGCGCACGTCGGCGTCGATCAGCAGTGTGCGGAAGCCCTGCTGCGCGAGGGCGACTGCGTAATTGATCGCGCAGAAACTCTTGCCTTCCCCCGGAATGCCGCTGGTGAAAAGGACGCAGCGAAACGCGCCGTCCGGAGCGGCAAGCTGCACCGAGGTGCGCAGGGCGCGGAAGGTCTCCGCAATCGCGGAGTCGGGAGTCTCGGTCAGCATCCAGCGGGTCTGTTCGAGCTTGGCGTTCTTCGCGGTCGGGATGGCACCGAGCAAGGGCAGGCCGAGTAATTTTTCCGACTGATCGACAGTCTTCAGCGAGGTATCCAGCAAGCTCGAACCGAGCACGAAACTGAGCGCGATGCCGAGACCGGCCGCCACGCTCATCAGGAGGATGAGGGATTTTTTCGGCTTCGAAGGAAGCTCGGGCAACATCGGCGGCGACACCATCCGCACGGAGTATTGCGAAACGTCCTGCCCGATTTCGGATTCCTTCAGGCGGCCAAGCAGCGAGTCGTAGAGCGCGCGATCGGAGACGACTTCCCGTTCGAGCGCCTCGTACGGGATCGCCATTTTGCTCAGGGCAAGCGCGAGATTTTCCTGCGCGTGGAGCGCCTCCTCGAGCTTGCTCTCGGTGAGTTTGGCCGCGTCGAGCGACACGCTCATCGTCTGTCCGGCGTTCTGGATCGCTTCGTCGAGGGAGGTTCGCAATTCCTGCAATTCGCTCGATGTCTGGATGTATTTCGGATGCTCGGCCTTGTAGCGGCGGGTCAAAGCGGCGAACTCGGTTTCCTTTTCACCCAGCTTGCGGCGCAGTTCGCTGACGGCGGGAGAACTTGCGATGCTTGTCAACGCGAGCAGCCGATCCGGCGACTTCCCAGCCATCGTCTGGATCTGGGCGTAGTCCGTTTCAAGCTTGAGCCGTTCTGACTTTGCCGTGGTGACTTTCACGTTCAGTTCCTTCAGCCGCTCGACGACAATGTTTTGCTTGTCCTCCAGCGAGACGGCCTGGTGCTGTTCCTTGTATTGCTGGATCGCATTTTCGGATTTCGCGAGCCGCGCCTTCAGCCGATCCGCCTCTTCCCGCAGGTAGGTGTTCGCACCCTGCGCGACAGCGACCCGCCCGTCGGCACTGGCGCGGAGGAATTCCTCGACGAGCAGTCCAGCGAGCTTCTGCGCCATCGCCGGGCTCTCGTCTTCGACGGTGATGTCCACGAGCCGGGTTCCAGGCCGGACGCGGGCCGTGATTTCGCCGGAGAGTGCGGCACGCAGGCGACCATCCGATGCAGGGCGCGCGATGCCGCGGAAAAATGCGGGGTCGGACTTCACCTCGGGGTGGCGAATCAGCCGCAAGGCGAGCGCGGGGCTGCGCAGATTTTGCTCGATGGTTTTGAGGATTGCCTCGTTGGCCGGCTCGTCGGACTTGCGATTTTCAACCTTCACGAGCGCCTGGCGATCGGCCTCCACTTGGACGGTCGCGGTCGCTTCGTACATCCGCGGCAGCCGGCTCGCGTAGAAAAATCCCGCCGCCGTGCAAATCGCGAGGATGCCGATGATGACCCACACTTTCTCGATCAGCACATGCCACAGAGCCCGGAGGTCGGCAGGCATCGCGAGCACCGTTTGCTTGGGTTTGTCGGAGTCCATTTTCAGAAAAGACGTTCGCCGATGCTGATGAGGTCGCCGTCTGCGACCATGAACGGGCTCGATTTTTGATCCGTCGCGAGCCGCTTCCCATCGAGACGAAAGACCGTCTCCTTCCCGCTGACGTGGCGTTTCACCGTGATCTTCGCGGGATCGGCCAGCCGCGTGTAACCGCCTGCGATGCCGATGACCTGCATGAGATCCAGCGACTGCCGGTCCGGGAACCGATACGTGCCCGGTCGCTGCACCTGCCCGAGCACGGTGAAGAGCCGCTTCGCCGGCTCGATGATTGCGATGCTCACCTGCGGGTTCACGAGGAATCGTGCGCCGAGGCGTTCCTGAATCATCCGCGTGGCCTGCTGCACGCTCTTCCCTGCGACCGCCACGTCACCGATCAGTGGAAAATTAATCCGTCCATCATTCGGAATCCTCGTCGAGGTGGTGAGATCGGGTTCTTGGAAGACCTTGATCTCGATCAGCTCATCGGGCGCGAGGATGTGGCTCGGCGCAGTCTTGATTGGCTGCGCGACCGGGACGCTCCGGTCCTCCGGCGGAGACTCGCCGCGGACGAGCGCGCCGAAAAGGGCAAGCACAAGCCCCAAGACTGTGAGGGACTTTTTCATTCGCGTCGCGTCTGATCCGTCGAACCTTGTTTCGACATTTCTGTGTCTTGCTGGAGATCCATTCTGCTCATGCCAAAGCCTTTTTGATGCCATCAGTAGGTCACGCCGACCTCCACGCTGATTTGGTTGTCCCGAAAGCTCGACGATGGACGGTCCGATTCGTTGCGCCGATGCTCATAGGTCACTCCTGCATTCCCCCATGTGGCAAAATTGTAGAGCAAGCCCGGGCGGATGAAAAAATACCGGTCCGTGCGAACTTCGCCGGGAAGTGTCCTCGAGTATTCGGCGACGTGATATCCGCCTTCGACCGAAAAATGCAGGCCCCCACGGATCGCCTGCCGAAAGCTCAGCGCAACTCCCGTGAGCGTGTAATTCTGATCCGGGCGCTCCCACGATGGCTCCACATGCCGGGTCGCCTCCAGCCCGATCCTCGTCCCCGGTGCAGGCGTCCAGTCAGCGCGAAGGTCGAAGACGGAGTTCGTCTGGTCACCAATTCGTCCGCCCGACTGCCGAAATTCGACACCGCCACGAAATTCGACTTCGACCTTCTCGCTCAGCGAATAATCCATCCGCGCGAGCGCCCGCTGAAAAGTCTGATCGGCGCTCCTTTCCACCTGCACCCGCCCCGCGGTGAAGCCGAAGCCAAAGCGCGTGCTCGGTGAAATGGCGTAATCAAGCGAACCTTCGCCGCGCCACTCCACCGTCCGCAAATAATTTTCCGGTTCGTTCGTCCGGTGATGGATGGCAAACCCAAACCGCGTCTTGTCGCTGATCTGATAGCTCGACGTGAATGCCGCCGTCACAGTCTTCCGCCGCACGCGATTGCCCACGTCCGTGTTCGTCTCGGACTTCGACTCGGCATGCAGACTGGCACCCAGCGTCAGCTTCCGGAATTGCCACTGCGCATCCAGTTTCCCGTCGTGGTCGAGCGCGTTCTGGGACGTCGTCTTTGCAAAACCGAGCAGGATCGCCGTGTAATCGGCCACCACGAAACTGCCGTCGCTGTGCTCAATCAAAGCTGCGCTGCGCTGCCGCTCCAGAAACCGTTCGCGTGCCTCATTGGAATCCCAAAACCCGAGTGCGAGCCCGGGTTCGAGCGTGCCAATGTAGTCCGCAATTTTGTTCTTCGGCTGGATGAAAATGTTGTCGTCGTACGTGCCCTTCGCCCGGAAGTGCGGCGCAAATCGCCAGCGTCCCCGGCGGCTGGCGTCACCCGCCTCAGTGAGCGCAACCGGCTCGCCTGCGGATTGGGCCACGTCGGTCGCGCCGCCCTGCGCCGCGTCGGAAACCAGAAGGGATCTGCCGAGGTCCAAGCCCTCCGGTTCGACCGGAGTTGCGCCGGGTGCATTCGAGGGCAGCTCCTGCGCGAAATTTGTCGCAGGAAGCATCGCAACCCCAAGCAGCATCGGAAGTATCGTTTTCACTGGGTTCGCTGTTTAGCAGGATGCATTCCGATGGAAAGAAAGGAGTGCCGCGCCTCCCAGCCCCGGTGTCAAATCATGCACAGCATGGCAACTCGATGCAAAGAGATATGGTATTCCGATCGGCAGGGCAAACGCATCAAAAAACGAGGTCATCCTGAACGCAGCGTCGGCGTGGTAAAGTGGCGGGCCGCCGCAGAGTGAAGAGCCGAGCGCAGCGAGACAGCCGCGGGCGAAGGCGGGGCAATCCCGTGTGAAGCAGGACGATGATCAAATCGGAAAACCTGCCCGGACGATCCTCGTGGACACACGGGGTTCTTCGGCTGCGCGATGCCCGCCGCCTGCGCCCGCCGGGCACCGCTCCGCCTCAGAATGACCATGGTTTTGATGCGATTTCCCTATTCCCTTCGGCGTTGCAGGCGTCAGCGATCCGGTTCATAGAGAGCCATGTCCCACTCCGCGAAAATGTGGCTGATGATCATGCCGCTCGCGCTGCTGGCCGCGGTCGCGTCATGCACCGCCGCACCCTTGCTCATCAATGCGCAGCAAGCCGATTACCGCACCCGCCCTGAATATGTGCGCGACCATTTCGCCCACATCGAAACGCTCCCTTTCGATGGCTTGGCGATCACCACCGCGACCGGATCCGCCATCATGAACGGCACCGCCCGCAGCTACGCGCAGATTTCCAGCGATTTCGCGCCGCTCAATGGCCTCGTCTTCACCCGGATGCGGCACAACTTCGCCGTCGTGAACGTGGATCGGCCCACCGACTTTTTCGGCGACTGGTCAGTCACCGTCGAAAACTTCCGCCTGCTCGCGAGGGTGCTGAAGGAGAAAGGGGTCGCAGGAATATTTTTCGACAACGAGACGTATCAGGCTTCGCTTTTCAATTATCCGGAGGATTGCAGCGATCCCTCCAAATCGCTCGATCAGTACCGCGATCAGGCACGCCTGCGCGGCAAACAGATCGCGAAGGCCATCGCCGGCGAATATCCCGAAATCGTCATCATGGCTTTGCACGGGCCGTATTCGAGTTTCTCCGGCACGCCGGATCAGGTGCGGGGAGGCCAGACAAACTGGGCGACAGAAGAGCTGCGCGGACCGTTTTCAGCGGGCCTGATCGAAGGCTTGGACAGCCGCGCGAAGTTCGTCGATGGAGGCGAAGTCTATGCGTATCGGACGGTGGGCGACTTCCAAGTTTCCTACGACTACCGCAAGACTAACATCGCGTCGGCGACCGAGAACTGCCCCTTCATTTCAAACTATCTGCGTCCAGTCTGGCCGTTGAAGGTCAGCATTTCTTTCGGCCTCTATAATTATCCGTTCGCCGGCCAGCCGATGGATCCCTCGATCATGCGCACTACGCTCGAACGTGCCTTGCGCCGCTGCGACGACTTCGTGTGGCTCTATTGCGAAGACGTGAATTGGAACGCGCCAGGGGAGATTCCGCAGGCATGGGTGGATGCCGTTGTCGGCGCCAGAGCGGCGGTGCAAAACCCTCCCGCCAACGCAGCCCCCTCGGTAAGCATCACCAGCCCGGCGACGGACTTGAGGTTCACCACACCCGGCACCATCACCATCGCGGCGACCGCCTCGGATGCCGACGGGAGCGTGAGCAAAGTGGAGTTCTTCAGCGGCGCGACGAAGCTGGGCGAAAGTCTGAGCCCGCCGTATAGCTTCGCGTGGAGTAACCCGGCGGCTGGCACTTATGCACTTACTGCCAAAGCAACCGATAACAGCGGCTCCACGACGATATCGAGTGCTGTGACCGTAATCATCGGTGCAGCATTCGCAGCGAATATCAATTTTCAGCCGGCGGGGGGAAGCCCTGCTGTGGGTTATTTCGCCGACACCGGCGAAGCCTATGGCAGTCGGGGAAATGGGCTGACGTATGGGTGGAATTTCAGCCACGCCGGCGACATGCGTGACCGCCGGGATGGCAACGACCGGCGCCTCGCCACGCTCTGTCAGATTCGCTCCGGCGGCATCTGGCAGATAGCCGTGCCGAACGGGACCTATGAAGTGACGGTCGGAATCGGAGACGGCAGTTATCCGTCCACTTACACAGCTAATATCGAAGGAGTGAACTACTGGATCGGGCAAAGCCTCAACGCCGGACAATTTGTGAACCAGACACATTCGGTCATCGTGACCGACGGACAGCTAACCATCGACCAGGGCGGTGCCGCCGATGAGGCGACGCGCATTGACTACGTGCTCATCGCCGCCACCAGCGCGCCGCCCGCCGCACCGGGCGGCTTATGGGCCTCTGCCCCGTCACCGGATACCATCACGCTGCAGTGGGCGGACAATAGCTCAAACGAAACGGCCTTCACGCTCCAGCGCAGCACCAGCGCGAATTTTTCCACCGCCCTGCAAACGCTCTCGCTCGCTCCCAATGTGACCAGTTATACCGATTCCGGCCTGAATCCCGAGACAACCTATTACTACCGACTGCGCTCAGCCAATGCTGCCGGCCAGTCGGCTTTTTCAAATGCGCCCGCCCCAACGACGCCCATCCTCCCGGATACCAACCCGCCAGGCGGCAATCCACCACCGCAAATCAGCCAAGTCGTGGCGGCTCGCGAGGCTGATTCCACCACAACATTTTCACTCTTTTTCCCCACCTTGGCAGGCCGCAACTATGTCGTAGATTTTGCGGATTCATTGGAGGGCGGAATCTGGACTCTCGTCCCGGGTTCAGCACGCGTTGGAGATGGCACCTTGCAATCCGTGACCGACACCTCGTCCGCCGCGGCCCGTTTTTTCCGGCTGCGCGCCTGGCCATAGTCGGCTCATTATGGGCGCGACAGCCTGATTCAAGCTCATGTTTTTTTAGTCAGCAACCTCTGGCATAGCTGGGGGCTTGAAGGGGTGAACCGCCGAAAGCGGGTTCTCACCGCTAGAAGAGGTCGGAAGAAGCATGTGACAATTTTTGCCACATCTCAAACCCCTCATAGTAAATTACTTAAAGTGGAGGCGAGGGGAGTTGAATGCTTCGCCCTCTCTCTGTAAAACCGGCGTTTTCGCCTCTATATGCACTTTGTATGCATAATTTACAGGGTGTTTCCACTCCGCTTCCCGACTTTACACCTTCCGCGTTCCTCTGCACGTCGGAAACGAGCCACAACCCCAAAATCTTTCGCCTTTGTTTGCACCCTTTCGCGCAGTTCGCAGAATCATCGAGCCGTTGCAATTCGGGCAGTGCGGCGCATCCAAAACCTGTTCGTCGCTCATGCCCTCGTATCGTTTCGCGTTACGCACACTTTTCCAGCCGCGCACTTTTCGCTCAATCCAGCGTTCAAACCGCACCCGCAAGAAAATCAGCGGAAGCGCGACCACGGCTACTACGACGACCGCGCCGAGTGTCTTGACTCCGAGTTGCTGGATGAACGGGTCGAGTAGTTGTGGATTCGCCATGCACGATGGGAATCACTTCCCGTGCCATCGCCAGAATGCGCGCGACATCAAGCACCATCAATGTCCAGAGCCGGCCCGAGGCAGACCGATGAAAAGTTTTTTGAGCCGGCCCAACTGCAAAAAGTTTCGAGCCGGCCCACAGCAGCGAAATGGAAAATCCATCCCGACCGTCACCGGGAAATCCCGGTGACTCGCCTGACGTAACTCCGCCCTCTGTGCTTTTGCCCCGCGCAAAAAGCCCGACCGACGCCGGGATTCTCCCGGAGTCTAGCGCGTCGTGATTCCTCACGCGCAGCGTTCTTACATCGCACGAGAAAAAGAGCCCTGCCGCCCCGCCGCCCTCCACGCGAAGCGCCATGCGCGCAAAGCCGCGCATCGCGCTTTCGCCCCGCGCCACCAACGGGCATCGTGCAAGAGCACGAAGCCCGTTTTCCTCCCCCAAAACAACCCTCCGCGCAAACCGTCCCGCGCTACGCGCGGCCACCACCGCCCCCTCCGCTGCGACGCAGCTTCCACGGCTCGCTGCGTCGTGCCTGCCCTTCGGGCGGGGAGCCTATTTACAAAAGTCTCTGAGTATCCACAGGCAACGGACAGACCGCACATTTCGCCGACTAGCCCCACAAATCAACGCGCGGTTCTTTTTCGCGCTTTTGTCTTCCGAGCTTTTTTGCGAACGTGAAATGGAACGACCTTGCCCTCTCGAATCGTCGCCAGAAGCCCCGCCGGATACAAGTCTGCCACCGGCACACGCAACGCGTTGGCGATGATGAAAAGCTCCACGTCCGAAACCGCTCGAATCTCCGCCTCGATTTTCGCGAGCGTCGCTCGGGTCATATTGTAGCCGAGCAGAGCCACACGCGAGGCAAGGCTTTGCTGAGTCATCGCCTTGGAATCGCGCACGCGCCGAATGATTCGGCCAACGACGTTTCGCGTGGTTTGCTCCATTGAGGAGCACACACGCTAGATGGCAACGAATCCCGGTTTACGCTTCGCAAGAGCAATTTGTTTTGATACTCAGAAAGTGTCATGAGCGACTTTCTCCACCACTACTCAGACTTGGCCAACATCATGGCCCACCGCCAGCGGCGTGATGCGCTCGAACAGCAGCAGAGAAGTCTGGAGTTGCAGCTTGCACAGGCGCGACAGGCAGCCGCGCACAATGCAAGGATGCAGGAGCACGCTGCGCGGGTTGAAGAACTGGAACGGCAGCGGGTCAGCATCGAACAAGAACGTCTGAGTTGGCAGATTCAGCACGAGGAACTGAAAGGGCAGAAGGCGCAGAGGATTCGCAACATGAGAAAACTTCTCTGCGAGAGAATCAACGGGCTTCCTCCGCTTCGCTGCGCAGCTCTCGCGAATGCCGCCCCCGCACTCCCTCTCGACGGTGCATCGGCGAACACGCCCACGCGACGTTTCGACATTCCTTTGACTACGCATTTCGCGCTCCTGCACGCAGAGGTCCACTTTCTTACCGAGCAGGACGTGTTCGACGAACTCACCGATATGCAAGCGTTGACTCAATATCGCGCAGACTTGGGAGAAACCATTTCTAACGCCTCACGAGGCGAATACACCGCAGATAATCCGTGGCAATTTGTGCGCGATGCAGTCGCTTCTCGCGTTCGCTTGCTGAGGGAAATGGCGCACTTCATGGAGAAGTGCGTCCGTTCAGTCACAAAGGTCACGGCTCGACCACTGCATTCTTTTCGAGAATCCGAAATTGTTTCGCTTTATCGCGAGCTGCACGAATTGCTTGGAGACATTCCACGCACTTTCGCTGAATTTGCGCGACGCATAAAGCAAGAGCGCCCACCCCTCGGAATTGACCTCGATTCCCAAGACGTTAAAAATCTGCACGGAATCTATCACGATTTGTCCGACTACTACGCATTCTTGGAAGCGCACAAGATGAGCGAGCAAGACTTTTTGGAGTGCGCAGAGGGAAAGAATACAAAATACAGCGAGCTTGTGGCGTCGCTCCAGTCGGCCAGCAAGCTGTGCGAGAGTTGGCAGTCGGCCAGGGATGAAGCGCTTGCACGAATCAAGGAAATCAACGCACAGGCAACCGCTGGCAATTATGTAACGGCGGAAGCTCTCTACAAAAAGTGCCCGTTCGATTTCGCTGGATTCGATTTCAAGGAAACCGCCCGTGCGGTAAATCAATGGCGGGCGACAATTTCGGAATGGAGCGAAAAATGGACATCGGCAAAATACGCACACACAACGCAGATGAGGCGCATCGCAGGCTTCGGTCGCTTGTCCCTTGTTTCAAAATGCGCGCCTAAATTGGCTCGCCTCATTGCGCCTTTCCAGAAATTAGAGCAGGATGTGCGAGCGATGACGGACTGCGAATACCAAAGTGATGTTCTGAAACTGCTCGACTCCATCGGCCAAGAAATCGCGCAACTGAATCAGGAAGCGGCGCAAGCGGAGAGGAAGGCAGCTACGAAATTTGTCGTGGTGATTTCCACTGTATTCTTCGGCGCTTTGGTTGCGCTTGTTTTCTACCAGTCACGCAAGGATTACTCCGAACACAAGCTCCCCAATTTCGAGAGGCGGTCTTCCTTCTGAATCAGCTTTAACGGCGTGCCTTCATGCAGGCTCACCGAACCTCGCGACGCGGAGTGCGCCGCCAAGCTCGCCAAGCGCACGCTCACGAATCTTTACAACGAGCGTCCCGCGTGGCTCGCGAACGCACACGCGAAACTCGACGCCGCCGTTGCCGCCGCCTACGGCTGGCCCGACATCGCGGCAGCATGGAAAGGCGCGGAGGCAGGACAGATTTTCGACTTTGCCACGAAGACGTTCGCGCAACTCGCGACGGGCGAAAAGGACTTCAGCGCGGCGATGGATGCGCAGGCTCGCGCCATAGACTATGAAATCCTCGCCCGCTTGCTCGCCCTCAACCTCGCCCGTGCCGCTGATGAATCAAAGGCCGCGACGGTGAAGGTGCGGAAGTCGCAGCGCGGCAAAGGCGAGGCCGACTTGCTGTGAACGTCGCGCTCGGCATAGGCGGTTGATGCTCTAGCCGAAATTTCAAGGTGAAAGCGGGAAAGCAGCCCTGCCCGCCGTAGAACGAAAATCGTAAGGCGAGGCACCCGCGTCCCGTGCTCACATCCGACCGGCTCTCCTTGCTGATAAATTATACGATTAACAAGACAAGCGCCGAAGGCGCTTACGCTTCGCGTAATATAATACTTTCTTATTATCTTACTTTGTGGACGTGATTTACGCCTGTCCAACAGCCCTGAATTACGCCCGCCGCACCGTTTGCTGTCACTTTTATGGACTTACCAACGGAAAAAGCTCGTATGAACGCACTTTCCAATGTATTATTCTGAGATGCCAGAACAGTCAGAGTCACTAGATACTCACGAACGCACAACTTCTGAAGTGGAGAATTCCGACGTGAGGAGGAGGGATTACACGGAGGACCTTCGGAGTCAGTATATCCAGTTGCCGCTGGCAATCATGCTGGACTTGCAGGGGAACCGCCTAAGCTACCGTGACGTATGCGTTTACTGCTACCTTCTCGGCAGGCAAATGAATCATGCGAAGCTCTGGTGGAGCATTGAGTCATTGACCGCGTTGACCGGCATTCCCGCTACCGGCGTGAAAGAATCGCTGACGAAACTAGCGCGCAGCGGGCATATCGTGCGGGAGCGGCAGAAAGGGCTGATAACCACGACGACCCGTTGCAAGACGAAAGTGGAGATGGACGCCGCCGGAATCCGAATTGTCATTAAGGGCGAAACAGCGGTGACATTCGAGCGCACGCCGCGCAGCCAGTCGCCAAGCCCCGCGCCGAGCGAACAATCCCCGAACGGAAACAACTAATTTCTATGATTGAAACTAACACTGCCGAATCCATTATTTCCGCTCCGGTTCAGACCGCACAAGAACTTAGAAACGTCATAGCATTTCAACCTCGTGGACTGGCGCACCCTTCGAATGACTTTTTACCGGAAGCAATCCGCATCGCCCGCGATTTGCTCAATAAAACGCCGATTCTTATCGAAGCGATACCTTTGAGAGCGCCACGGGAAACATTATTCGCCGTATGGAAGGACACGACAATCGCGCCGCTGCGTGTCGGAGAATCGGGCGATACCCGCTCGTATTTAAGGTTGAACGTGCGAAGGCCATTCCAGACATTGCTATGGACGTGGTTCCGAGACATTAAACATCGTGAGCCCACTTATGACGGAGGCCGTCTCAGCAAGCGAGCATTCCGAGACAATCCTCTAAATGGGCCTCTTTTTAGTGAAATCCACGGAAAATTGCCGTTCCTGCGAGTGACTTACATTGAACATATCGTGAAAGACGACAGGCAACGACTGGTGAAGTCCCTTAGATTGCTCCTCGATTGCCCCGACAGAATAGCATGAGAGTTCGCATGTCTATAAGCAGTTGTGCCTCACGTTATCTGGAGATATAAAGCGACCACCCCCCACGGGGAAATTGGGAGTCGGCAACAGGGGCATTTCATAAATTCTGGGGGGTGCCTATATGCTTAAAGCATATCTTAAAGCATGTTACAAAGGACATGGAAACGATTCAGACCTATATCACAAGAGGGTGAAAACATATCAATTAGCAGGAATAAAAACTCGCGAACGTGCGGTTTGTATTTGGAGTTTCCTATCGTGACTCATATAAGATGACCCATGAGCACGACAGCACCCGAAAATGCAATGCACCGCCTTCTGCAAGGGCTGGATGTCATTCCCAAAATGGCACGGGTGCAAGAGGAACTGAGCCAAAAGCTAACTGCCCTATTGGAGCTATTTGGACGCGCCAGCGCAAAACCGTATGACTCGGACGGCTGGCTAGACGCAAAAGCAGCCGCAGAATACCTCTCCATTTCAAAAGGCACGTTCGACGCCTACCGTTACCAGAAAGACCCGAAACTCCCTGGGCACAAGCTCGACGGCAAGACCCTCTACAAGAAATCCGACCTCGATACGTGGGTGAAACTCTACGCGTTGAAATCAGCGGGCTTCGCGTAGCGCCAATGCCGCTTTGACTTCATCAGCATAACAACGGGGCGGCATCACCGCGAACCACGCATCGGCCTGCGCATCCGTGACGTTGCGCTTGTAACTGGCGATGATTTCCCTCGGCGAATTTCCCATCTCCTGAGCCAATTCGGGCAAATTTCCTTTCAAGTGACGGATGCGATAGCTCGCGTAGCTGTGCCGCAGCCCGTCGTAAATGCTCCTGACCTTCGCCTTTTCCCGCAGTGCAATCCATTTTTTGCTGTGCGCTTGCGTGTGCCGCCACGCTTCACCCGTCATACCGCGAAACGGTTCCAGCCATGCGCGAGTTGCCGCGTGCAACGGAATATCCCGATTCGCCTTTGACCGGATTTTCTGGCCGGTGATGTGCAAAATCCCATCGTCCCAAATGAATGCCTCCCATTTCAAAGGCGGACGCTTTGCACCTTCCGCGTGAAATTCTGCGGGGCGCAATCCCTGCAAACCGCCCGTGACGATTGCCGGTATCAAATCAATGTCATGCTCCAGCGCCGCGAGCAAAAGCGTCTCCAATTCCGCAGGCGTGTAAATTTCGACTTCGCCCCTCTCGTCCTTCCGAGGAGGCTTCACTTTCTGGAATTCAGTTTGTCCGAAATCAGGAATCGCCTTGAGCGTATCCCGCGCAAAAAGCGACAAGCTCACAAGCGAGCCGCGAACGCTCGTGCGCGTCTTGACGCTCCACGGCTCGCCAGTGTTTTCGTCCGTGCGGCTCGTGAGCCATTCGGAAAGTTCCAGTGCCGCAACCTCGTGAACCTTGCGCGTCTCGAATTCTTTTCGGAATCGGCGGAAGTGCTTTTCGAGCGTCTTAATCTGAATCGGCGAAATGTTGTTGCCCCGCTGCGAGACGATGAATTTGTCCGCGCAGTCGCCAACGCTCATCGGCTCAAACTTCTTGCCCTTGTGATGCGCCAAGAAAAATGCAACCGCCTCGTTCAAAGTTGCCCCGCTGCCCTCCTGCCGCAAAAGATGCTCCAATTCCGAATACCTCCGCACATCGCTGTTCAGCGGATTTAGCGAGAGCGCGTTCGCCCTGTCC
Organism: Chthoniobacterales bacterium; assembly: GCA_038238025.1. Taxonomy (GTDB): domain Bacteria; phylum Verrucomicrobiota; class Verrucomicrobiia; order Chthoniobacterales; family Chthoniobacteraceae; genus SXWH01. Next base: position 20,868 of record JBBRYC010000065.1, on the reverse strand, counting down.
GTATCCAGTTTGGAGAATTCCTTTTCCAAAAACTCATACGCCGCTTCAAACGTGCGGAAGCTGTTGCGCTTCGGTTCGCCGCCAAACCGGAAATACGTGCCGAATTTTCCATCCGCCCATTTCTGAATTCTCCCCGTCCTCCCGTTTTTTTGGAAGTCGTGAGGGAAATGAACGCCTTTTCCGTTCTTCGTTCTGGGCTTTGGCATCCCTCTGTATGCACTGATATGCACAAGCTGACAAGCCAAATCGGGGTCACTTCCGAAACTGCAAAAAACAAACTGCTCTTGGAAACCGCTTATAATCAGAGCTTTGATGCTGATTTAGGGTGGGTTCAAAAAGTGGAGGCGAGGGGAGTTGAACCCCTGTCCTAAAAACTTTCACCACAAACATCTACACGCTTAGCCGTGCCTTTGATTTAAGCCTCACGCTGCGGGCGGGCGCGCCACGCGAGGCCGGTCGTCCACGATTTGAAGTCTCGCCCCCCGGCGCGGTCGCTCCGCCTGAGGGCCAGCCTGCTAGTCGTCGTCCCCGAGGCCTAGCAGGCGTCGGCTCGGGAACGTCGCAGCGATTTAGGCTGCGAGGGCCAGTTCTTCGGTTTTGGCTTTTGTGTGTTTTGCCCAGGATTGGTAACGCGGCCAACCAGGCTTCCGCGGCATGCCGTCTGTGACTCGAGCTTTCAGTCGAAACCAGTACGCCCCCGTTATTTTTTGGGAGGCGGCAAGATTACGAGCGGCGCATCATTTTGCAACGAATGATTCGCGCGGAATTCGCCGTTTGGAATTCTCCCACGCCCTGCTATTTTCAGCGCTGTGAAAATCACGTTCCTCGCCGTTCTTGCCGTCCTGTGCCTGCCCGTCGCCTCCTGCACGAGCGGGAAAAAAACGAAGTCCGGCTACCGGAATTACGACGGGAACAGCAGCCCGAACATACGGATGTATGAGGAAAAGCCGGGGTATCCGGTGGACACGCGGTGAGCGAAAGTGGCGTCCGCAGTGCGGGTGCGCCGTCGCATTTTTGATTGAAGGAAAATGACTGCCAAGTGCGGCGCACGTCCTATCATGCCGCCGTGGCCGACCTCTTTGATCTCAGCGAAAACAAATCCGCGGCAACCGACGCGACCGCAGCCGCAGCGCCGCTTGCGGAGCGGATGCGGCCGCGCACGCTGGAGGATTTTGCGGGGCAGCAGCACATCCTCGGGCCGGGGAAATTGCTGCGCCGCGCGATCGAGGCGGACCGCATCGCGAGCATCATCCTCTTCGGCCCGCCGGGCACGGGGAAGACGACGCTCGCGCAGATCATCGCGCAGGCGACGAAGTCGCGCTTCGAGCGACTGAGCGGCGTCGAGAGCAACATTGCCGACCTGCGGAAAGTCGTCGCGTCTGCGGCAAACCGCCTCGCGAACGCAGGGCAGAAGACGATCCTTTTCGTGGACGAGATCCACCGCTGGAACAAGGCGCAGCAGGACGTGCTGCTGCCGGATGTCGAGCGCGGCACTGTGCGGCTCATCGGTGCGACGACGGAGAATCCATTCTTCTACGTGAACAGCGCACTCGTCTCGCGCTCGCAGGTTTTCCAACTTGAACCGCTCGCTCCCGCGGACATCGAGGCCGTGCTGCGCCGCGCGCTCGCAGACACCGAGTGCGGACTTGGCGCACACCGCACAGCCGCAGACGATGATGCACTTTCCCACCTCGCCACGATCGCGGACGGCGATGCGCGCAAGGCGCTGAACGCACTCGAAGTCGGCGTGCTCACCACGCCGCCGGATGCGCAAGGCCTGGTGCATTTCACAAAGTCCGTCGCCGAGGAGAGCATCCAGAAAAAATCCGTCGTGTACGACGCCACCGGCGACGGGCACTACGACACGATCTCCGCATTCATCAAAAGTGTGCGCGGCAGCGACCCGGATGCCGCGCTGTACTGGCTCGCGAAAATGCTGTACGCCGGCGAGGACATCCGCTTCATCGCGCGCCGGCTCGTCATCCTCGCGAGTGAGGACATCGGCATGGCCGATCCGCAGGGGCTTCCGCTCGCGGTCGCCGCGCAGCAGGCGGTGGAATTCATCGGCATGCCCGAGGCGCGCATCACGCTCGCGCACGCGACGGTCTATCTCGCCACCGCGCCGAAATCGAACCGCGCGTATGTCGGCATAGACAAGGCGATGGAGGAGGTGAAAAATGGCGTCACGCTCGCCGTACCGCGCCATCTCCGCAGCACCGGCAGCAAGCGCGCCGCGAAAACCCTCGGCCACACCGGCTACCAGTATTCGCACGAAGGCGAAGGTGCCTACATCCCGCAGGCGTATCTGCCCGAGGGGCGGCGCTATTACGATCCCTCTGAGAATGGCTACGAGAAGCGCGTGAAGGAACGCCTCGACTACTGGCGCGCGCTCTTCGAGCAGTCGCAGAAAAAGTAGCTCGGCCCTCCAGAGTTGCGCCGCTGGTGACTGCGAATGAAATCGGCGCAGGTCTGGAAACCTCCGCTACGTGGAGACAGCCGCGCGGTTATTTTTGCGCGGCTGCCTGCATCATTCGGGTGACTGTCCGGCCAGTCGCTGAAAGAATTGTCATAATTACCTTGCGCACTTGGGGGGTGCAGGCAATCTCGTCATCGTCTTCTTGAGACCACACCCTTTCCCTTCCCGCTGCGCCGATGGCAGCGCGAAACCTCCCAGCCTGAGCTATCCCAAACCCAGAAACAGACAACCTGCGAAACCATTCATCCAAATGAGACCCAACATCTGCACCAGCATCCTCGCACTTTTCTGTGCCGCGACCACGGCCCAAGCGAGCCTGATCGTTGATCCCGGCTTCGACACTCCGCTGAGCGGCTTTATCACCGTGCTATCCGACTTCAACGGTCAGCAGGGCAAATGGGGCGCTGAAGCGGCGACCATTTCGACTGGCGCCGGCGGCGTCACCCCATACGACACCACGCACATGCTCAGCATGACAGGCAGCGGAGGCACCTATCAGACCGCCCAAGTCACCGATGTGAGCTCGTACGCAGCTCTCATCAGCGCCGGCGGCGCAATCGTCAACCTAAACGCCTTTTTCAATACCCCAGTCGGGGTATCCTCGGCTGGTGCCGGCGTAATCGTCACTTTTTTGAGTGGGACCGACTTCAATGCCAATCAGATCAGTACCATTTCACACAGCCTCACGCTCGATGGTGACGGTAAAACATGGGAAAACAACTCTGTCACCGGTGTCATCCCCACCAACACGGCCTGGATCGTATCCCAGGTGACTTTCAACGGTGCATCGCTGGGGGCTAATCCCGGCTTCGTCGATGGGGCCAGCCTCACCATCGAGCCCGTCCCCGAGCCCGCCACCGCGCTCTTCGGCATCGCGTGCGTCGGGGTCGCAGCGTTGCGGCGGCGCAGGCGCGCGTAAGCGGATTTCAAACAGTTTCCACGCATCACGCCGTCAGCCAGCCGCTGACGGCGTGATTGCTGTACGGGCAACGTGTCACCCCTTGCACCAAGGCTACGCGGCAAAGAGCCGCGCTATCTCCTGCTGCATCGCCTGCGCGGCGGCGCGCGGGTCGGGCGCATTGCGGATCGGGCGGCCAACGACGATGTGATCCGCCCCGGCGAGGAATGCCTCCTCCAGCGACATCGTGCGCTTTTGATCATCGCTTCCCCGCTCGTTCGCGGCGCGGATTCCCGGCGTGATGATCAGCGGCCCGTGCCCGAGTTCGCGGCGCAGGCGCGACGCTTCCTGGCCGGAGCAGATGAGGCCATCAATCCCCGCCTCCACCGCGCGGCGTGCGCGCATGGACACGAGATCCTCGACGGTGCCGCTCCAGCCGAGTTCCGCGATGTCGCCCGCGTCGAGACTCGTGAGCACCGTCACGGCGAGCAGCTTCATCGCGCCGCGCACCGGGACCGCGCCGGCGTAGATGGACGATACGCCGTGCAGCGTGCAGCAGTAAGCGCCGCAGCGCGCGAGATTCGCCACCGCGCCGCGCACCGTCGCGGGCACGTCGTAAAATTTCAAATCGGCGAACACCTTTTTTCCGCGCGCCTTCAGTTCGTCGAGCACCTCGAAATATTGCCCGCTCATGCAGAACTCGAGGCCGAGCTTGTAAAAAGTCACCGCGTCGCCGAGGCGATCGATCCACGCGAGCGCCTCCGCCTTTGTCGGCACATCGAGAGCGAAGATCAGCCGGTCAGCCGGGGCGATGGATTTTGTCGAGAGCAGTGAGCGGTCAGCCATGATGCGCAGCGGAATGCCGGATGCGCGGGCGCGAGGCAATCCCGTAGCGCCGACTAGCCGTCGGCAAAATGGCGCACGTACCGCAGCAATGGTTCAAAGGCGCGTTGCACGCGGAACGCCGTCCTGCATGACTGAGGTGCTGTCGGCGAGCAGTCCGGAAAGTCGGATTGGACACCGGACAGTATTCCACGCACCACTCTTTGCCGTGAGCCCGGTGCCGACGACTCGTCGGCGCTACGGCGTCGGCGCGCGCCGCTCCGAGAGGCATCACTTCGCCACGTATGCTTCCGCACCGGGCTCGGGGACTTCTTCGAGCAGCTTCTTCACGATGGAGAGCGGCGTGAGGCCCTCGGAGTCGGCGGCGAAATTTGTGAGGATGCGGTGGCGCAGCACGGGTGGCGCGGCGCGGCGGATGTCGGCACAGCTCACATGGATTCGGCCTTCAAGGATCGCCATGGCCTTCGCGGCCAAGATCAAGTACTGCCCGGCGCGCGGGCCGGCACCGGTGCTCACATAGGTCTTCGTGACGTGCGGCGCGTCCGCATTCTGCGGGCGGGTCGCGCCAACGAGCCGCGTGACGTATTTGATGACGTGATCCGAGACGGGGACTTTGCGGACCACCGCTTGAAGCTGGATGACATCGGCCTGCGTGAGGACCGGCTGGGGCTCGATGCGTTTGCCTCCCGTGGTGGAGCGGAGGATTTCCTCTTCCTCGTCCGGAGTGGGGTAGTCCACCCAGATATTGAACATGAAGCGGTCGAGCTGCGCCTCGGGGAGCGGATAGGTGCCTTCCTGCTCGATGGGGTTTTGGGTGGCGAGCACGAAGAACGGTTCTTCGAGCGTGTAGGAGGTATTTCCAGCGGTGACCATTTTCTCCTGCATCGCTTCGAGGAGAGCCGCCTGGGTCTTGGGAGGAGTTCGGTTGATTTCGTCGGCGAGCAGCAGGTTGCAAAAAATCGGACCTCGGATGAACCGGAACTCCTTCTCGCCGGTGGCGGAATTCGTCTCCAGGACATCGGTGCCGATGATGTCGCCCGGCATGAGGTCGGGCGTGAACTGGACGCGCTTGAATTTCAAGTTCAAGACCTGCGCGATGGTCCGGACCATGAGGGTCTTTGCCATGCCGGGGAGACCGATGAGGAGGGCGTGTCCATTGGCCAAAATGCACATCAGAACCTGATCGAGGACATCAATCTGCCCGACGATCACCTTGCCGACTTCGCGCCGGATGCGATCGGCGTGGTCGCGCATTTTCTCGACGAGGGCAAGCTCATCGGAACTGGCCACGGGCGGCGGCGGTGCGCCACCGGCAGGAGCACCATCGGCGTGGAAGACAAAGCTGGTGCTGCCGAGTTGGACGAGGTCACCGGTGGAGAGCACGCAGGTGGAAACCTTTTCCTCGTTCAGCCATGTGCCGTTCGAACTGCCGAGGTCCACGACGCTCCATGCCCCATCGGAGAAACGAAGCGCCGCGTGCTCGCCGGAGCACATGCCGTCGTTCAACGTAAGGTCCAAACCGGCCTTGCGTCCCATCGTGTAACTTTCGCCCGTAAGTGTGAGGCGGCGCCCCGCCATGGGACCTGTTTTGAATTCGATTTCGGCCATAGGATAAATGCGGATAATTTGGAAGCTGCCTTAGCGCGATAGGTAGAGCGCGCCGAGGTCTTTCATCTGGTCGGCGACGCGCAACTGGCTGATCGCAGCGCTGAACTTATGCACCGGCAGCGCGGCCTTGGGATTCATCCACACAGGGTAAAGGTCGCGCGCACGGGCGATCTGCCAGCCGGGGCCGACGTCCTTCAGAATCACCAGCTTGAACGTGCGGCGGAAATCCGGGCGGTTGGACTTGCCTTCAAATTGCTCCATGAGTAGTTCCGATCCCTTGTCGCGGAAGTAAGTGCAGATCGCGCGGGCATTCTGGCCACGACCGGTCTCGCCCTCGACACGGTGGATGAATTTCTTCGGAAAGAACGGCTCCGACTTTTGAATGGAGGCATCTATCTTCTTCAGGTCTTCCGGCGTGAGCGTGCTGGCTTCGCGGGTAAGTCGGAGCCCTTCGTAGAATTCCGAGGCAAAGATGACAACGAGATCGTATTTGCCGACCGGCAGCCCCTTGAATTGAAACTCACTGCGCTGCGAGCCGCTAACCGTGCCTTCATAGACTTCCTCCACATTCTCCGCGGGAATGGCGAGGATCTGCTCAATGGGAAGCGACGGGTAGGCGATGCTGCCCTTCAATCCGCCCGCATTTGCCGGATCGAGCTTGGCGTAGAGACGCGTCCGCTCAGGCGGATTTTGGGCAAGTGCCGCGCTGACAAAGAGGGCGGCCAGAAGCATGATTCGCAATATCATATCAGTCTATTTTGGTGCCGGGCCGGCGGTGGAGAGGAACTTATCCAGGGTGGCGGCGACAGGATGATACTTGAGCCGCCCTTTCACTTTTTCGATGATGTCGCGAATCGCGGCTGGCGTCGTCTTGGAAGCAGTGGCGCAGTAGATCAACATCGTGGCAGCCTCCGGCAAAAAGCTGGAGGCATCTATCTCGCGGCAATAGGCTTCGAGCATCGGCTGCGCGCGCTTCCAATCATCCATTTTGATATAGATGCCCGCTTCCCGGAGGATGTAATCACCGCTAATCTTGCTCAGCGGAAATTCATTTTCCCACGCGAGGAGCGCCTGCCGGGCTTCGAGGAGGAATCCGTTTCCCGTAAGCGTGCGGACATTTTCTGAGAGCGAGACTTCCTGCAATGCGCCGCCCTTCTGATCCGCAGCGGCGGCCGTCTTCGGCGGGGGCTGGTTTGACGCTGGCGTGGCCGGACGCGCGGGGCCTCCGTCGAGCAGTTGCTTCGTCACGAGCCCGCCGGTCGGTGCAGGTGCCGCGTTCCGCGCGGTGCGCGCGCGATTCTGGACGTCGGCATAATAGCTGGTGGCCTTGTTCAAATCGCCGGAGAGCAATGCAAGATCGCCAAGGCGAATTTTTGCCCGCTCGCCGAGTTCGCCGCGGACGGGGGCCAGCAAGGTGAAGATATTCTCCGCCTTCTTGCGATCGTTCAGATAATACATGTGCAACTCACCCTCGCGGAACCGCAGGTCGTTCTGCCGTGCGATATCCGTGGTGCTGGCGAAAAATTTTTCCAGCCACTTGAAGTTTTCATCCGGGTGATCGCGCAGAATTACGTCGAGAAAGACATCCTCCAAGACGTAGAGCTGCGCCGGCGCAAGCTTCCTGCGGGCAGCGTCGAAATGATCGCCGAAGAGGCGCGAGAGGAGCGGCGCCCCCTCGCCTCCCTCGACCGTGCGGAGGAGATTATTCCACCACGCATCACCCCAGCTTGAGATCGGGTCGGGGTTGCGCGGAAATGCGGTCAGCATATTCGCCAGCACATCTCGAAAGGCCGCACGATGATCGGCGTTTTCGAGGCTGGTCTTATGCGTGCTGAAGCCGAAGTAAGGGACGACGCACGTGGAGACGGTTTGGCCGGACTTGACGGTTAGCCTCGCCTTGCCCTCGCGGAAGCCGGGGACGATCCACTTCACCTTGGCACCTTCGATGGCGCCACCTTCCGAAAAATTCCACGTCACCGTCGTGCCCGCCGGGTGGCCTGCCGTCAGCGCGCTGAATTCATAGATGAGAAGCGGCTCCTCAGCTCCGAACCAATAGGTTAGGCCGGGATTGATCGTGGCGGCAGCCACCGGGGAACCATCGCGGGCTTCGACGCCGGTAAGGATGCACGAACCGGAGCGGACTATCTCGGAAGCCTTCAGCACCCGGGACTCGGCACCCTTGATTTGTTCCTTCGGCGGATGCCATGTGAGATACATGAGTCCGCCGTCCTTGGGATTCGTGGAGTAAGGGCCGGTGCCCGGCGCAGTCTGCATTACCTCGATGCGGTGGATGCCCTTGGATAGTTCCACGGCTGCGCCTGTCCCGCCCCATAGCTTGCTCTTTTCCTTGGGGTTGATCTTATTGCCATCAACCAGCACTTCGCACTGTCCGCTATGAACGAAGGGTGCGAACCAATAGCTGCCCGCAACGGGCGCATCCACATGGGAGAGCAAATAGAAAGCTGCCGGGCGAGGTCGGCCAGTCAGGTCTCCGCCGATGCTGAAGGCGGCCTTTGCATAGCCGAAATTCTCCCCAACATGCACGGCAGCCTCGGTGCGCCCGAGATTCGCGAGGCCTTGTGCGGCGGCTATGGTATCGCGTCCGGGAAATACGCTGACGATTGCGCTGGGCGTGAGGCCGGTATTCGGCCTCCAGACACGGGCACCTGCGCCCGCCTGCGCGTAAATATAGACTGACTTGGCATTAGTTTCCGGGCCCGCGAAGACGATGGAGAATCCGCTCTCGGAATTATGCCACAGCAGATAGCTGGGGAGCACTTTTCCGTCATCTGTCACGACAGTCGTGGCGGGGCTGGCGCTCCGGATGATGCCGCCATCCGGGAGGGCGACGAAATAGCCGGCGCTGGCGTGCGTGGGCTGGCGACCGAGATCGAGTTTGTAGCGCAGCGGTGCCTCGGCGACTTGCCAAGCGTCCGCAGCGTGCAGGCCGAGGACGGAGAGGAGCAGGAAAAGGCCAGCCGAGACGACAGTGCGGGCGGCGGCGGAACTTCCGACCATGAAGGGGAGTCGGCGCAATCGGCCCTCTACTTCTTGCCTTTCGCGGGATCCTCCTCCTTGATCTTTGTGATCAAGATGGGCGGTTGCGGCGGTTTCTTCGCCTCAGTGCGGGACATCGGGGTGACCGGGCAGCAGCAGCACGCGAGGACGGTCTCGGCGGAGGACGCGACGCGCGGCGGCGCTGGGGGCTTCTTCATTTCGCGCGGCGGAGCGACGAAGCCTGCCTCGCCTGTGCCATCGCCTGAAAGAAGCGTGCCGGTGCAAAGGGTGGCGGCAATCGCCGTGCTCATCACTTTCTTGGCTGCCGAATTTTTCATGTTCCGAGTCAGTGGGGGTTTTGGAAGGTCTTGCTCTGCGAGGGTGCGCTGCTAGAATTCAGTGCCTCGGAGTTTCCCTCAAACGCCCCCCAAAGCAAACCATTTTCCATGCGAAAGAATCCCATTCAGCATTGCAGTCGGCATGGTGGTTTTGCGGTGGTGGCCCGTGTCTTTCGCGCAGTTTTCGCAATGCTCGCGGGAGCGCTCTTTGCGGCATCACTTTTGCAAACCGCAAATGCGCAGAGCGGCAAGGATCTTTACGGCGCGGACGTGTACTGGAATGCGACGCCGAATGACGTGAACAATCTGCTGAAGACCATGAAGTCGCAGACGGAGGCGAACTTCCAAATGGACATCCGCACGCTGGCGCAGATCAGCGAAAATCCGGAGCAGAATCCGGTGCTGTTCCGCTCGGGGCACTATCACTTTTCCTACACGCCGGAGGAGCGCGCGAAGCTGCGGAAATACCTGCTGAATGGCGGCATGATCATCTACAATACGGGGCTCGGATCGAAGCCGTTTTACGACTCGGTGGTGGCGGAGCTGAAACAGATTTTCCCCGAGCAGCCGTTGCAAAAGCTCGCGCCGGATCACCCCATTTACCATTCGCACTATGATCTGGATCGCGTGGAATACACGAAGGCCGTGGGGGCTTCGGGCTATCGCGGGAATGAGCCGTGGTTTGACGGGATCGAAGTAAATTGCCGCGTGGTGGCGCTCGTGTCGCGCTGGTGTATGGCCGTGGGCTGGCAGGGCGAGGTGAAGGAGGAATGGCAGGCGTATAAGCCGGACTCCGCATTCAAGCTGGGCGTGAACATTCTCTCCTACGCCTCCGCGATGCGCGCATGGGCGAAGAACGCTGCGCAGGCGATGCAATTTGTGGACAAGCTGAAGTCGTACACGGACACGGTGTCGGTCGCGCAGATCGTGTACGACGGCGTGTGGAAAACGCGCCATGCGGGGCTCTCCGTGATGCTGCAAACTTTCAATGCACGCACGGGCATCCCGGTGAAATTCGGGCTGAAGGAACTGCGCCTCAGCGACCCCGCGATCTTCAATGCGCCGGTGATCTACATGACCGGCCACGAGTCGTTCGAACTGAAGGCCGAGGAAAAGGCGGCGCTGAAAAAATACCTGGAGAACGGCGGGTTTCTTTTCGGCGAGGCGTGCTGCGGGCGCAAAGGTTTCGACAAGTCGTTCCGCGAAATGATCCGCGCCGTGCTGCCGGACAAGCCGATGGAACGCATCCCGGTGGCATCGCCGCTTTTCAAGGAACCAAATAACATCACCGCGGTCGGCGTGACGCCCACGCTCATGCAGGAAAGCGGTCAGGCGCGCACGGAGCCGGTGCTGTTTGGCATCCAGATCAATGGCAACTACGGCGTGATCTACAGTCCGCTCGGGCTGTCTGGCGGATGGGAGATGAGCCAGTCGCCGTACGCACGCGGGGTGAATGACGTGAGCGCAATCCAGATCGGGCAGAATGTTTTCATGTATTCGGTCACGCACTAGGTTTTCCCATGACGAGACACGCCTTTCTTTTTGCTGCACTGCTGCTGGCGCTCACGTGCCTCGCGTCGGCGGCGACTTCAAATGGAAACGAATTCGCACTGGCGATGTCCGAGGCGAAGACTCCGGCGGCGCGCAAGGCGGTGCTCGATGATGCGACGGGCAGGCCGCACCTTTTCCGCTACCTGCAAATCATGGAGATGCAGCCGGTGACGGAGGACGGGCGTGCGGGTTTCAAAATCACGGCGTTCGAGCCGTCGTCTTACTCGGATGTGATTTTCACGATCACGATGCCGGTGTCGCTCTCGATTCTGAAAACCGATCCCGTCACAAAGGTCGGCGACGCCATCGCGGTGACGGGCAAGATCGCGGGAATCGATCCCGGCAAAGGTGCGATCCTGCTCGGCGAGACGATCGTGCGGCACAAGGATCGGTTGAGCCCGAAGATCGGCAAGGAGCTGCTCAGCGAGGTGAATCCCGGCGCGACATTTTACAGCTACACCGAAGGGCCGCGACCCATCAAACTCGAGGCCCGCGACCGCGACCTGCTGGCGAATCGCGACAAGATCATGGCGGCGGGCGGGCCGAAGGCCTGGGTCGAATTTTTGGAGACGGAGATCGCGAAGCGGAAGCAGCAGCGCGCCGCCGCAGCGAAGGAGGGCGGCCAGCGTTGAACGGCGCCCGGCGAGGAATGCGCACGCGATTTCTGCTCGTCGTCTGGGCGGTGCTGACTTGCAGCGTCGCGGCGCGGGCGGCGGATGAGGATGGGGTGCTGGAATTGTGGAAGCAGCACATGGCGACGCCGGACGATCACGAGGCGGTGATCGCGGCGTGCCGGGAATTTTCCAAGGCACACGCAGGAGATCCCCTGCTGCCGGTCGTGCGCGGAATTGAGGAATGGCACACGCTCCGCGCGGGGAAACGCGACGAGGCGTTTGTGATGTTCGAGGCGGATCTCGCGCTGCCACCGTCGCCGGTGAATGACGGCGCGCGGCGAATCGCATTCGCATGGATGACGCGCAAGGATCGCGAGAAGGTCGCGGCGGCACTCCAAGCGTACTATCGCAAGGAGGTCGCATATCCGAAGACGCTGGAGCAGATCGCGGCGCATCCAAAACTGAAGTCAGCGCCCCAGCCGCCGTTCAATGATCGCTTTGGCAAACCGTGGAATTACGCGCTCACCGGCTTTGAAAAAGTGAAGGGCTTTGAGAAGGTGCAAGGCTTTGCCGATCAGAAATACTCGCTGCGCAGCACGGTTCTCGGCGATCTGTCGGACCTCAAGTCGGCGGAAAAGCTCCCATATGCGTCGCGCATTTCCGCGGTGCCCACGCAGGTGATTCCCGCGCCGGGCGGCACGCTTGCGGTGAAATTCACCCTCGGAAAAACCACGTCGGTCGTGGGCGCGGGGACGGCGACGGGCGATCTGCATCTCGCATTTGTCGGCGCGAAAATTATCGTCGTGTGCGACTTCACGCACTGGAAACTTTTCCCGCGTCCCTGATGGCCTCCGACCCGCAGCCGAAGGCGAAAGCGCGCGCGAAGACCGAGGAAAAGGAAGGCATTTCCGCGTTCCTGAATCCCGCGGAAATGCACAAGCTCGGGCGGCTCGTGCTGCTCTCGCGCTACACGGTCGAGGGCAATCTCGCGGGTGCGCACCGCAGTCCGCTGCGCGGGCCGAGTTCGGAATTTGCGGACCACAAAAGCTACGGCATCGGCGACGAGACGAAGCACATTGACTGGCGCGTCTTCGCGCGCACGGACAAGTATTTCATCAAGCGCTACGAGGATGAGACGAACCTGCGCGTGTACTTCGCCTTGGATCGCAGCGCCTCGATGGGCTACGCGTCGGGCGACGGGCCGACGAAGTTTGAATTCGCGTGTCATCTCATGGCGGCGCTCGGCTATGTGATCGTGAAGGCGCGCGATTCAGTCGGCCTGTTTCTCCACGCGGAAAAAGTGGACGTGCGCCTCGATGCGGCGAACTCGTTCCAGCATCTGAACAACATGCTCAAGCATGTGCAACAGCACCCGCCGAGCGAGGGCACGGACATCGCGAAGACGCTGCACGAAATCGCCGGCACCATCCGGCGGCGCGCGCTGGTCATCGTGATTTCCGATCTGCTCGGCGACGAGGCGGCGATCGTGAAGGCGCTCGCGCATCTGCGCAAACAGCGGCATGATGTGCTCGTTTTTCAGACGCTCGATCCGGCGGAGATCGATCTCACTTTCAAAAAGCCGTGCGAGCTGCACGACCTCGAGACCGGCGAGCATCTGCCGGTGAATCCGCGCGGCCTCGCCGACGAATATCGCAAGGTCTTCGGCGCATTTTTGGAGCAGTACAAAAAGGCGTGCGCGGGCATGAACATTGACTACCGGCTCGTGCCGACGGACCAGCCGCTGGAGTCGTTTGTGCGCGCGTATCTCGAGGAGCGCCGCCGTCTTTCCCGCTGAGGAAGCGCCATGTTTCTCACGCCATTTTTCCTCATCGCCGCCGGCGTCGGCGCGACGGTGCCGCTCGTGCTGCACCTCATGCAGAACCGGAAGAAGGTCCATCTTCCGTTTCCCACGCTGCGTTTTCTCAAGCTCGCGGAGAAACACTCGTCGCGCAAAATGCGGCTGGAAAATTTCCTGCTGTGGCTGCTGCGCACGCTCATCATGGCGCTGCTCGGGATGGCGTTTGCGATGCCGATGATCCGCAAGAGCGGACTCGGCTGGCTCGGCGATGCGCCACGCGATGTGGCCATCGTGCTCGATGCGTCGTACAGCATGGGCTACCACACCGAACGCGGCACCGTGTGGGACAAGGGCGTTGAGTCGGCGGTGGCGATCATCGAGGGGCTGAGCGACAAGGATCGGTTCTGCATTTTCCTCGCGCGCGAGCAGCCCGAGGCGCTCGTGGCCGAGCCGGTCTCGAACAAACAGGAGGGCATCGCGCGGCTGCGCGCGTTGCAGCCGGGGCAGACGACTTCGCGGCTCGGCCCTGCGATCACGGCGGCGATGCGCGCCCTGCTGAAAGCCGACACGCGGCGCGAGCGCGAGATCCACATCATCACGGACAGCCAGGCGCTGCCGTGGCAGAGCCTGGCGACGGAAAAGGCGGAGGTTGACGCGAAGACGGCGTTCTTCGTTTCGCTGCTCGGCGTGGCTGCGCCGGAAAATGCGGGCGTGAGTTCGATCGAGCTTCAGCCGCCGGTGGTGCGCAAGGGATCGGATGTGAAACTCACCGCGAAGCTGCTGCGCACCGGCACCGCGGCAGACACGACGCTCTCGCTTTTCATCAATGACAAGGAAGCCGGCCGGCGCTCGATCGCCGCGAACGATCCCGAGGCCGCCGCACCGAGCTTCACGCTGCCGGCGCTCGATGTCGGCGTCCACGCGGCGCGCATCCAGACGCCGGACGACAATCTGCCGATTGACAATGCGTTCTATTTTCTCATCCGCGTGCAGGCGCAAATGCCTTCGCTCGTCGTCGGAAATGAAAGCGAAACCCTGTTCCTGCGCACCGCGCTGCGCACGGGATTCGGCCGCGCGAATGCGCTCGTGTCGGTGACGCACGAGCAGATCACAGACAAGCCGCTCTCAGCGTACGCGTGCGTGATTTTGTGCAATGCGCTGCCGCTCCCCGGACAGGCGATCGCCGCGATCGAGAGCTACGTGAAGACAGGCGGCGTGCTCGTGGTTTTCCCCGGCATGGGCGCAAATCCCGAGGCGTATCAGGCATGGAATTGCCTGCCGGGCATGCCGACCGCCATCGAGGATTTGCCGCTCTCGCAGCGCAATCGCACGCTTACATGGGATCAGCCGCAGCATTTGCTCGTGCGGACTTTGCGCGAGGGCATCGGCATTCCCGCGCTCGCGATCCGGCGTCGGCTCGCATTTGGAAAATTGCACCAGACTGCGCAGCGGATCGTCTCGATGGGCGCGAACCAGCCATTCCTAATCGAGCGCCCGTTCGGCGACGGGCACGTGCTGATGTTCGCCGTCTCGGCCGATCGCACATGGAGTGATTTTCCGCTCTCGCCATTTTTTCTCCCGCTGCTGGTGCAATGCGCCGACTACGGTGCGGGCGTCGGGGCGAGCGCGCCGTTCGAGTGGGCCACCGATTCGCTTTCGCTCACCGAGCGGTTTCCGGAAATGAAAGGCGCACCGACCTTGAGCGCGCCGGACGGACAGCCGGTGTCCGTGCGCTCCTCGGTCGTGGACGGTCGCACGGTGCTGAATGCGGAAAATCTCACGATGCCCGGCTTCTACCCGATGGCGACCGCGGAGCAGCCCGAGGGCAGGCCGGCATTCGCCGTGAATCTGCCGCGCGACGAGTCGGACCTCACTCCGGTCGCCGATAAGGAAATCCCGAAACAACTCGGTGCGAAGCAAACAGTGGTCGCGACGGACCTCGCGATGCTTCGCGAACTGATCGCCGAGCACCGCATCGGCCGCACGTACGGCGAGCATCTGCTGTGGCTCGCGTTCATCCTCACGGTGATCGAATTCATTTACGCCAACATGCTCGCGCGCGGCAAAATGGGCGGCGCGGAGAAAGTGAAAGTGGATGCCGCGGGCCACGTCGAAACCCACGCCCCGAAACACGTCGAGGTATGATCACGCACTTGTTCAGGCGAATGGCAAAACCGGCTTTCAATTTTGAAGGTCATGCGGAGGAATCCAACAAACGAGGCGTTGAGTCTGTGTGTGCGGGTCAACCGGGCGACGGCGCGCGCCTTTCGGGTGGAGCACGCGACTCGCGTGCCGTCTGCGGCGACTCGCCGCAGACACTCGCAGGATCGGTGTTTGCGCTTGCGCTTCGGGTCACCGCGCGCGCTCCAAATCTGCGCACGCAGCCTGCATCACTGCACCGTCGGGTGTTTCCGGCGAGTCGCCTGAAACAGCACGCGAGTCGCGTGCTCCACCCGGGAGTGGCGCGCCATCACCACGCAATTCATTGGGAGCGCAGTTCCTTCGCGGGCGCAGGTGGCGGACGGAACGGAGTCGAAGCATCCCGTGGGTGCGCGCTGACGTCCGGGCGTCTCTCTTCCATTCCACGGGATCCTTCACTCCGCGTCGGCCCGCCACCTTTCCACGCCGACGCTGCGTTCAGGATGACCAATGATTTTGTGGATCAATCTGACTTTCACGCATGATCGTGTACGAGCACACATTTCCCGTCCCCGCGATCGTCGCGGCGATCTCAACTGCGCTCGTGCTCGGCGCGCTCACGGCGTGGAAATTCCTTCCGCGCCGCTGGCTCAACGGCGTGATTTTTTCCCTCTATGCGCTCGTGCTCGCAGGCATGGGCTGGTGCCTGCTGCTGCCGGGGCTGAAGAACGCGCTCACGCATTTGCGCAAGCCCCGCTTCATCATCGCGATTGACACTTCGCAGAGCATGACGCTCACGCCAGCGCCCGACGTGCCGAGCCGCTGGACCACCGCGCAGGAGGCGCTGAAACGTCCGTGGCTCGCGGCGCTCGCGGGCGAGTGCGACATCGAGATTTTTCCGTTCGCAGCGGAGCTGGGCGAAAATATCCCGTCCTCGAATGTCGCATCGCTCAAGCCCGACGGCACAGCCACGCGACTGCGCGACATTTTAAAGAAAATCGCCGACCGCTCGGCGGGCCTGAACGTCGCGGGAATGCTGCTGCTCAGCGACGGCGCGGATACGAGCGAGGCGCTGGACGACTGGGCCGGCACGGCGCGCAATTTTCCGATCTACACGCTGCGCCCCGAGCCGCCGGGCGGCTGGAAGCAGGATCCGGATCTGCGCATTGATGCGGTGACGACTTCGCGGCGCGTGACGGTCGGGTGGAAGTCGGAGTTCAAAGTGAAGGTCTCCGGGCAGGGCACGCGCGGCGCGCCGGTGACGGTGCAGGTCTTCGAGGACGGTGTGATGCGCAGCGAGACGCCGACGCAGATTCCCGACGAGGGCGGCGAGCGCGAGGTCGTGCTCGAACTCGATCACGCGAAGATGGGCGTCTTCAGCTACCGCGTTTTCGTGCCGCCGCTGCCGGGCGAAAAGCACACCGAGGACAACGAATACGTGCTGAACGTCGAGGTCGTGGACGCGCGCAACCGGCTGCTCTACCTCGAGGGCATCCCGCGCTGGGAATACAAATACCTGCGCCGCGCACTGCTCTCGGAGCGGCAGATTTCGCCGGTGATTTTTTTCACCGGGCCGGACGGCGCTCCGCATGGCGGGACGCCCGTGGGAAATGTCACCGCCGACATGACGCCGCAGCAGCTCGCATATTTCAAAATCATCATGCTCGGGAACATTGATGGAAAGGAACTCGGCGCGGCGCGCGCGCAGAACCTCGTGAAGTTTGTCGAGGACGGCGGCAGCCTCATCCTGCTCGGCGGCACGAAGGGCTGGACCGCCGGCGGACTCGTGGAAACCGAACTCGGCAAGATGCTGCCCGTGCGCAGCACCGACGTGAAAACCATCGAGGGCGACACGCCATATCCCGTGAAACTCAGCGACGCTGCGCGCGGGCATCCGGCCTTCGCGGGCGACGCCGCGCTGTGGCAAAACATCCCGCCCGTGCTCTCGCTTTTCACCGGCTTCACGCTCTCGCCCGCCGCGGAGACACTGGTCACCGCTGACACGCCGAACGGCCCGCAGCCCGTCGTGGTCACGCAGCGTTTCGGTCAGGGAAAAGTGACGGCCATCCTCACCGATTCGCTCTGGCGCTGGCAGCTCGGCCCGGAGTCCGGCAAGGCAAAACCGTACGACCGTTTCTGGACGCAGATGATCTCGTGGCTACTCCCGCGCGAGGAGGCGTCCGACGGAATGCGCCTCGAACTCTTCGCCGATCGCGACCAGCTTTTCCTCGGCGAATCCATCGAACTGCACGCGCGCCTCGGCAGCGAAAACGCGCCGAAGGCCGACAGCGTCGAGGCGAAGATCACGCTGCCGGACAAGCGCGAAATCCCGTACCGCATGGCGCCGCAGCTCGTCACGCTGCCCTCGGGAAAAAGTTTCCCCGGCTACGCATTCCCATTTTCCGCGACGCAGCCGGGCCTCTACAAAGTCACCGCTTCCGCAAAGGTGAAGGGTCAGACGATCACCAGCGAACCGTTCGGATTTTTCGTGAAGCCGTACTCACCCGAAACGGTGCCGCGACCCGCGAAGGTGGAGATTTTGCAGGCCATCTCCCTCGCGAGCGGCGGCCACTTTTACGAAACACTCGACACGCTGAACGACGGCCTCTCGACGCTGAAGCTCCGCGCGACCGAGGAGAAGACCGCGGAATACCGCACCCTCTGGCGCGAGTGGCCCCTCGTCGCGGGACTGATGGTGATGCTCGCCGCCTCGTGGGCCATGCGGAAATTCCGAAACATGCCGTGACGAGCGTTGGACTGGACGAAAACGGTAAACGTGTGGCAACGGGGGCGGCAGGCTGTAAAGCGCCTCGGATTTGGCACCTGCGCTGCAAGGGGCAAGGGGTCAATGAAGCCCTAAATCCAATTCCGCTTCTGGGGGCGCAGATTTGGCGGCTTCAAATACCCTTTTTGCAAAATCACTATTCTTCAAAGCTGCATCATCGTCTTTGCCGTTCTTTTCGACAAAGGCCTTCAGCTCTTTCTCAAAAATACTCACGGCTTGCGCAAATCCTGAATCCACGCAAGTTCGCAATTTCACAACAAGGGATTGCGCAATCTTGGCGGCTGGAGATTCGGCTGCCGCTGCCTTAATTGAGGTCTCAAAGTCCTCTTGGTAGCGAGCATGAATAATCCCGGCCAAGTAGAACGCAGCTTTCCGCAATGCCCCCTTCCTGGCCGCTGCTGAAACCGACATAACTTTTTCTCTGCAGTTTTGGACGAGAACATGAGCAGCGACGAACTGCAACGCTCGCTCTCGGCTCTGCGGCTCCGTGCTAGAATCCAAGACACCATCGGCACTGAGTTGCAGCGCAAAGACTTTTGCATAATCGCTGTCGTCGTCATTTCGCCGAAAGAATTCGCGGCGGCTCAGGCTATTCCGCAACTTGGATGCGTACTCCAAAAACACGCCTAGATAAGCCAACGCTGCGTCCTCTTTGGTTAGAACCAGCAGGAAGTTCTTTGCTGAAAGCTTTTCCCCCTCCTTCCGCTCGTAACCGATGTTGTATCCCCTCAGTAATTCCTGGAGCGCTCTCTGAACCGGGTCATTTGCCACTTGATCCTCAGGGCGAATGGCATTTTGCGAATTTGTGGCGAGAATAAGGGCGTCCGTGAATGCTTTGTTTGCTGGGTCAATCTCGTAGATCCGAACCAACACGTTTGAGTTACCCTGAAATTTATCCCTCAGTTCTGGATCATGTTTGGCGTGGTAGAGGGCATTTACGGTCTGGCAGCCGTTGATGATTTGCATGTTCACAAGCTGAACCGGAACCTTCTTGCCTGCTGGTGGGAGATTGAGGTGTACTCTGTCGGCAATTATGCTGACACCGTTGTTCATGAATCCAAACCAACTGCTCTGGTCGCTGGTCACTGTAGCTATGATGCGTTTGTTGACGTCCTTTCCGACTCCGAGAAAGAACCGAACATTTTTCTCAAAAAGCTCGTTGTTGCTGTAACGGTCAACCAGCCTGGTCAACTGATTTACATTCACAAAGCCAACGATAGCTTTAAGTGGCATACCGTTGGGGTTGACTCCAATCGGATGGTGTAAGACCGACGTATCCTTGAATTCGTGATTCAATTCCAAAACCTCATCCTGAATTGGAATCCGACCGTGCTCACATAGGTCATAAATGTCCATCCCTGCATAGGCCTCAAAGGTGAAGCCATTGGTCTGCCTGTCGAACCGATAAACCTCGCGCATTTCGTCTACTTTCGGTCGATCAGATGGTGCCAAACGTTGTCCGTTGGTAATGAAGTGACACCGAATGCGAGATTTTAATCGCTTGTTAGCGTGTCGCGCCTCGTCAAATGCCTTCCTCACTTCAGCGTACGCGGCCAGAGTTTTCTCATCTTCCAAATCGCCGCGCAGGAAAACGCGGTGCATGCGGTCCACAAAGCTGTAAAGTTCTTTGGTCGAAATCCCGCCCTCATAAGCTTTCGAAAATTTGAACTGGAATAAATGCAGGTGAAGTTCGTCGCCCTGCTCCTGAATCAGATAGGCGTCGAGCAGTTCTTCCTCTTTTCCTGTTCGATGTGAGTCCACACAAACGAACTTCTCGAACAGTTCATCGTCATACAAGTAGGTGATTTTCTGGGCAGCCACATACTCGTACAGCCGCTCGTACTCGTCGGATTTGATTTTCCAACTCGGATTCCGTTCGGCCAAGAGCTGCATTCGACCGTGCAGTGTCGCAACTTGCTCCGGAGCGAGTTTATCCGGATGAGTTTTGCGAGTTTTCGACGATGCGGGTTTCGTGGGCATAAATCGGCGGACTCAATCTGCGAAACACGCCCTCCGTAGTCCAGCCCTCACTCGAGGCCAACGGCTTTGTTGCGACGACCTCAAGAGAATGCCGACTCTCAGGCACAGGCGTCTGGTTTTGGCAATCCGACGCGCTTCAGACGACCAGCACACGCAGGCTCGAATCGGCGAAGGCGGCGCGCAGTTCCTTCACGGCTGCGGCGGGCAGGTCACTCATGGCAGGCAGGAGTTTTCTGCCGCCTTTCATGAAGTGCTTCAGCGCGGCCATGAAAAGTTCGGGCTGCGCTTTGCCTGCGATTTCCAGCGTCTCGGGGAAGGATGCGTCGAGAATCGTGATGCCGTATTCCGACATCTCTGCCAGCTCCTCCGCCCAGCGCAGGACGATCTCTGCGGGCGCTTCCTCCGGGAAACGCTGTGCCACCAGCGCGAGCAGGTCGGCGCGCGTGGACGCGTTCATCAGCAGCGCGAGGAAGAACCGGTGCTCGGGCTCGGTGACCATGCCGCGCAGGCCTTTGATGACATCCCGCCGCGCCTCTTCCTCCAAGGTCGCTGCGACTCCTGCGGCGAGCTTGCCGTGCTTTTTGACAAATGCCCTGAGCGCGGGCTCCCACTGGGCGAGGGTTTGCAGATGGCGACGGCAATTTTGCAGCACGTAGAAGCCGCGCTCGAAATCCAGCGCGGCGATCATTTTCAACACCAAGTCCGCATAGGCGGGGTCTTCGGTTTGCTCCAGCACGTCGAGCAGTTGCCGGCGGCGCATCATGAGCGGGTCGCTGAAAACCGGGTCCAGCGCGATGTGCGGCGGCAGGTAATTGAACTGCGGCCCCGTCCCCGGATCGTG
>JBBRYC010000064.1:0-37157 GCA_038238025.1 Chthoniobacterales bacterium | reverse complement strand
GGGCGCGTGATGGATCACATCGAGCGCAAGTCGCTCTCGATGGCAAATATCGGCATGGTCGTGCTCGACGAGGCGGACCGGATGCTGGACATGGGTTTCCGCGACGACATGGTTTCCATACTCTCGAAGGCGAAACCGGACCGGCAGACGGTGCTCTTCAGCGCGACGGTGCCGCCAGCGATCAAGCAGATGATCGCGAAGTTCACGAAGGACGCCGTGAACATCCGCATCGAGGATCAGAAGCTGACGGTGCCGGACATTGACCAGGTCTATTACGAGGTGAACCGCCGCTCGAAGCTGGAGGCGCTGTGCCGGATTATTGATCTGAATGACCTGCACTACGGGATCATTTTCTGCGCGACGAAGCTGATGGTGGACGAACTCACCGAGCATCTGACAGCGCGCGGATTCATGGCGGACAAGCTGCATGGCGACATCGCGCAGAGCGCCCGCGAGCGCGTGATGCGGAAGCTGCGCGACAAGAAAATCGAGTTCCTCGTGGCGACCGATGTGGCGGCGCGCGGGCTCGACGTGGATGACCTCGAAGTGGTGATCAACTATGACCTCCCGCACGATGCGGAAGACTACGTGCATCGCATCGGCCGCACGGGCCGCGCCGGCCGCAGCGGGCGCGCGATCACATTCGCGGACGGGCGCGAGGTGTGGAAGCTGCAGCACATCATGCGATTCACGAAGGCGCGGATCCGGCGCGAGAACGTGCCGACCGCGGAGCAGGTCGAGGAACGGCGGAGCAACGCGCTGTTCGAGAAAGTCCGCACGACACTCGAGACCGGTGCCTTCAAGAAAAACGACGTACTGATCGATCAACTCCTCGATGCGGGCCACACGCCGACGGACATCGCATCGGCGCTTTTCTCGATGCTCGAAGGTGACGCGCCGAAGCCGGTGGTGATCCCCGAGGATCGTCCCGGCCCGCCGCAGCGCGGCTACGAGGGAAAGCGTGACTATCCGGCGTACGAGTCGCGCCCGGGTGGAAAGAAATTTGAAAAGCGCGATGCAGGCGAGCGTCCGCAGGGCGGGAAGTTCGAGCGCTTCGCGCCGCGCGATCAGCGCGCGCCGGTCGAGGATCGCGGCACGCGCCCGGTGTTCCGTTCGCGCGATGAAGTTTCCGCGCAGTCGCACGAGCCGGGCATGGTGCGCCTCGCGATGAATTCCGGCGCGGAGCAGATGGTCCGGCCGGCGGATGTCGTGGGCTTTGTCCTGAATGAAACCGGCATGTCGCGCGAAGTGCTCGGCGCGATTCACATTTTGCCCGCGATGACGATGTTCGACGTGCGCGAGGACAGCGCGAAGGAGATCGTCACCGGGCTGCGCGGCAAACGGTTCAAAGGCCGCAAGCTCATTGTCGGTCTCGCTGCCGACGCGTGATTTGAAAAACTACGCGACGTCCTGCTGCCCGTGCGCGAGGCGTTCGTCGTAGTCGGCGAATTCGGCGGCGGTGAGCAGGTCGTTTTCGAGAAGCGTGACAAAAATTTCCCGCCGCCCGCGCAACTGGAGTTCGCTGAATTTCTCCCGCAGCATCCGCCCGAGCGAGATGAAGCCCCACGCGCTGGCGATCACCGCGATGGCCGCGGCGTAGCGTGGGTCGTGCGTGAGGAACCAGATCAGCGCGCCTGCGGGTGCGCCGACGAATGACGCGCCGAGCAGCGATGCAAGCCGTAGCGCGCGTGCCGGACGGAGGAGGATTGCGAATTTTTCGGCGCGCTGGAAGGCGTAGTCCTCGTCGGTGACGAGGCCGCTGATGCGGCATTCCTCCAGCTCGCGCAGCCAGCCGACGAACTGCTCGCCGCTCTGGGAGAGCGTCGTGTGCGGAGGTGTCTGTGGCTGGGCGCAGGTCATCGGCTCGCCTTGGAAAGCGATTCCTGTGCCCGGTGGAGCGGGCGCTCCGCGCACGATTCCCTCGCACGGTGCTTCGCAGGCTGAAGGGCGGAGTCTGACGCCTGGAAATGCGCCCGGAGGTCGCGTTCCACCGTCGCAGCCGGACCGTGAAAAGTTGTGGCGCTACTCCCGCGGCACCGAGGCGGCGGGGCGTTTTTGATCCACGCGCGGCATGATTTCCCACGCGGTGAGCCAGCGTTCGGCGATACGGCGGTATCCTTTTTTCTCCAGATCCTTTTCCATCTCGGAGAGGTGCGCTGCGCCGTAGAAGATGCCGAGGTTCCTGCGGCCCGCGGCGACTTCGCGGTCGAGGACGGAGAGCGCTTTGCGGTTGCGCTCGGTGATGATGACGGTGCCGCCGTCGTGCCGCTCCATCTCGGCGACGACATCGCCCGCGGTTGCGAGCTGCCGGGCCATGGCGACTTTCAGCCCGCTGGAATCGCCGAGCAGCGCGAGCAGGAGCTGGCTGCCCTTTGGCTCGGCAGTGCGATCCGTCCCGACTTCGAGCTGTGCCTCGATCGCCTTGCGCATGAGGTCGAGGAATGACTCGCCCTTGTCGGCCTGGAGTTGCACGAATTCATCCATGCTCACGTCGGCGTGGACAAAGTTTTTTGTGTGATAATCAATGCCGGCGGTCTGGTACTGGAAGTGGAAGTAAGTCTCCAGGCCGTGCATCAGCATGCCGATGATCTTGAAGGCCGGGCTGCGCTCTTTCGCCGCTGGCGTGTTGTTTTCATCGGGCGAAAATTCCCCCTGCTTCAGCGGCGCGTCCGGTTTCTTTTTCGCCGCGGGCTTCGGGCTGTCCTCGGGATCCTCCTTCATCTTCTGACCGTCCACGAGTTCGAAGAGGAGTTCCTCGTAGCCGGCGAAAAGCTTGGTGAGCGTCTGATAGTACGCGGGGTCGGCGATGTGGACTGCACCGATGAGTTCCACCTGCACGCCGCCTTTTTTCAGGGTGACGATCGCGGTCTCGAGCTTGCCTCGCTTGTCATCGCCGGCGTAGCGGACATATTCGCGCTTCGCCGCGGCGTGGATTTTTCCGCCCGGCGCGGGAGCATCGGCTGCCGGTGTGTGCGTGCAGGCGAGGAGCGTGGCGGCGGCAAGCGCGGTGCGGAGCAGAGGTTGCTTCATGCTGCGGAACGGGTAGCAGGGTTCGCGCGAGGGGCGAGGGAATTTACGGAGGGAATTTACGGCGTTGCAACGGCACGGTGCGCCCGTTTTACTCGGCGCCCATGATTCGCCTTTTTGCCGTGCTCCTCGCAGCGGCAGCACTTTCCGCCTGCTCGACTCCGAGGGAGCCGATGCACCAGATTCCCATCGCACATGCAAATGTGGTGCCGCTCGCGCTGAGCGATGACTTCAAAATCGAGAAGGTCACGAAGTTCCTGAACGACCCGCGCTACCTCAAGCCGACGGACGACCAGATGCTCCTCTTCGAGCGGCAGCGCGTGAACCACGGCGCGATCACGGCGCTCGATTACGCCGAGCGGCGCGGCTACTATTTCAATGTGTCGTGGAGCGCGAGGCGGCCTGCGGACATCACCGTGCGGATCGAATACCGCTTGGAAAACCTCGGCGCGCATGTGCAGGCCAAGGAGATGCGCTTCCCGTTTGCAAAGGGGGCGCACGAGACGAAATTTACCGTCATCGGCGACGAGTACCTGGAGAGCGGAAAGGTCACCGCATGGCGCGTGCTGCTGATCGAGGACGGGCGTGCCGTGGGGCTCCACCAGTCGTTCCTGTGGAATTGATGACGCGCAGGAAAACCAGACTTGCGCGGCTTATTTGACCGGTGGCACATTAGATGCGATGAGATGAGCGCGAGATTCCCATGAGCACGCATCCCACGATTTTTGCCGATACCGAGAGCTGTCCCGAGGTATGGGTGCGCGTGGAGGGCCGGGGGTCGTTTCAAAACAGCCCGGCGCTGAAGGAGTTTTCCCGCAGGCTGATGGACGAGGGGCGGCGGAAATTTGTGGTGGATCTGAAAAACTGCGCCGCGATGGATTCGACCTTCATGGGCACGCTCGCCAGCCTCGCCATCCGGCTGCGCGATCTTGGCGGCGATCTCTGGGTGGTGAACCGCAACGAGCGCAATGCCGAGCTGCTCGCCGGGCTCGGGATTGACACGCTTTTTTCCACCGCGCTGCTCCTCAGCGCGCACAACGGCGAATGCCCGGAGGCCGTCCACCACGCCGCCGACAGGGCCGCGACGCGCGAGGTCATCCACGAGGCGCACGCCGCGTGCGTCGCCGTGGATCCGCGGAATGCGGAGAAATTCAAGGACGTGATCGAGCACCTGAAGGCCAGCGCCGCGCGGGATGCCGCGAAGGCTCAGGCGATTTAAGTGCGGGAAACTGCGCCGCGCATTTTCGCCGTGCCTGCGCTCGTGGGCGGGTTGTGTCGTGGCGCGGGATGCCAGGCTTTCCGCGCGGAATTGGCGGACGCACGGATTTCCGCTTGCCATCGGGAGTGACTCGCGTTTCATTCCGCGCCCTTGCAGTCCGCGCGGTTAGCTCAGTGGTAGAGCACTACCTTGACACGGTAGGGGTCGCAGGTTCGAAACCTGCACCGCGCACCATTTTTCCCGGGCCGTGCTTTCGAGACCCGGCGGCGGCGGTTTTTTCAGAAAAGACGCAGGCATGTCGCACTGGCGCGCTGTGGTTGTGCCGTGCGGCGGGGGGAATCGGATCTGCACCGTGATCGCGAGACCATTGCCTGCGTTGAAGCTGCGAGCCAGACAGCCGAAAGGATGATCCGTTCGGCTGCTCCGGTTTGCTGATCCCATTTGGCTCCCGCACTGCCGGGTTGGGGTGGGCGATGCTTGGTTTGGTGTCGCAGTAACGAAATTCAGAAAAATTATGGCAGTTATCGCACGGTCGCCATCTAGGAATGGTGGCAACGGAACAGTTTCAGCCTCCGGGTGCGCGCCCTGTGGTGTTCGTGTGCCTGTTCCAGGTGCAAAACGTCCAGCCTTTTGAAAAAACTTGCGTTGACATTCTCTGAAAATTCTACACTTTCCAAAGAAGTCTCGCCATGCCTCAACCATCCGCCAACGAATCAAATTCACCGCAGGGACAGGCGGTGCATAATTTGATGACGGTGAAGGAAACCGCCGAATACCTCCGCATCCCGCTGCCGACGGTGTACTATCTCGTGCAGCGCGGGCAGCTTCCCGCGATCCAGATCGGCGGGCGCTGGCGCGTGAAGAAGGACATGCTCGACCGCGACATCCTGCGCAATCAGGAGGAAGGCCAGCCGACGGTGCTCGTGGTGGATGACGACACGGGCCTTCAGGCCATGTTCAAGCTCTTCCTGAAAAAGCAGGGATTCTCGCGCATCGTCGTCGGCACCGGCAAGGAGGCCGTCGCCGCGATGCAGAAGCAGAAATTTGAGCTGTGCTTCCTCGATCTCCAACTCCCGGACACTACGGGCGACGAGATCTACAAGGCGGCAAAGTCCATCCAGCCGGACATGCCGATTGTGATCATCACCGGCTTTCCGGACAGCCAGATGCTGGACAATATTTTGAAATTCGGCCCCGTCACCGTGCTGAAAAAGCCGCTGAAAGTGGAGGCACTCCAGCAGACGATGCAGATGCTCGGCCACAAGCTGAACGAAAGAGCGAACGAGAAGGCGAAGTCTGCCTGACGTTGCGGATCGTCCGCGGGATGCGGTGAAAGCAGTTCCATTTTCCGCAGAGGCGCAGTGCGGGAGAGCAAGGGGAATGCAGCGGAACCTCCAATTTTCCCCGGAGTGACTGGCGTGCCGCGCTCTGTGCCTGTGTGAGATCGAGGGCGTTTGAAGTGCTGTGTGGAAAAAATGCCCGCGCATCGCACAATTCCGCACGCAAAGGGCGCGAAGGACGCGAAGTCTCCGGAAAAATTCCCTTTGCGACCTTCGCCTCCTTTGCGTGAGGCCATCCTGACGATGGTTTCTACAGAGCACGTTTGAAGTAAAAGCGTAGCCGCGTTCAGGGTTCCAAGTTTCAAGTTCTGACTTCCGAGTTCAGCCCGCCGCAGGTGCGTTGCAAATCTGGATGTGCCCTCTGAAATGGCGAAGCCGTTGCGCGGGGCTAAACTTCGAACTCTGAACTTGGAACGGTTGTGTCCGTCCGTGGGTTTCGCGGGGACTCCAGTCACGGATTTGGGATGAGTCCGGCTGCGGCCGGTCGGGTGCATTTTCACGGCTCCGCAGGGTGCCGCGGAGTTCCCGCGCCACGGAGGCGCGCAGAAGCGGGCGGAACTTTTTTTGCGAATCCCGAAAAAATGTCGCCGATCCGTGTAACGAAACTCCGCGGGAAGTGTAACCGCATACAGAACCCCGAATTTCGAATGCAAACTTTCGACTCTCAAAAAGCCCCGGTCATCCCGCCGTACTGCCTGTGGGTGTCCGGGCTGCTTTTGGAATCAGGATGCCGGGCGAGTGCCGGGCTGCCGCGGGTGCAAAGGGTGCGGCAGACGGTGGGGAACCGTCTGGCAATGGGGGAAAAGGCGTCCGGTGCGTGGGGCGCACCGGACGCCAGCCCGGTGCAGGAACTGGCGGCAGCGATCGCCGCGCACTGGGCTGGGTGCGCGGGTGAAAGTGCTGCGACGTCGCAGACGATGGAGGAAAGGGTGGCGGTGCGTCGGGCGGAATATTTGGTGTGCAGCGCGACGCCGCATGGAGACACACAGGTGCGTGGATTTGAGAATTCGGATGGTGCTGACGTGGCATCCGGAAAAACTTCCCCGGCGCATGGGAAGCCCAGCACGGGCGCCGGGGAAGCCCCCGCATTTGCGAACACGGTGATGTTCACTCCCAAGCCGGAGCCGTGGGGCGGCGCAGGTCCAGCCGGCGGGCGGCTGCCCGAGCAGGATCGGACGCCGAGTTTTTTCAGGAAGCCTGTGGTTTTCTCCCCGGCACTCAACCGGGTTTGCTGAAGTGCAAAACGCGACTCCCCGAAGTCTGGAAATCGCAGTCCGGGGGATCGGAACGGCTCGAGCCGTTTTGGGCAAGGAAGTCCGGAATCATCTTTGCTGCTTCGTGCCCATTCGTGGTTCCCCAACGGTGAAACTCAGACTGACGCATTCCGCCGGCGTGCATCGCGATTGAAAAACTTTCGCGCTTCTGCGCACACTGAGCCATGAGCGATCACCGTAACGTTCATTTTCCCAAGACGCAGTGGACGATCATGGCCCGTCTGCACAGCGGAGATCCAAGCGAGGCGAAGCGTGCGCTGGACGATCTCGTCGCGCAATACCGCTACACGCTCTACGCCTTCATCCGCCGTCGCGGGCTCTCGCATCATGATGCCGAGGATGCTCTGCAAGATTTCCTGCTTCGGCTGATGAACGCCCACGCGCTTGAGGCAATCGACAGGAAACGCGGACGACTGCGCGGCTTCCTCGGCACCGCGCTCGGCAACTTCATCGCCAACTGGCAGCGCGACGAGGCGCGACGTGGCAGGATCGCACAGGAACTGCACGGAGACTCCGCCGCCACCGAGGAGGAGCGCTATGCAAAGGAGCGCTTCAGCCTGGACGACACGCCGGAGCAGATATTCGAGCGGAAGTGGGGCCATGCGCTCATGGCGCGCGTCATGGAGCAGTTGAAAAAAAAGTGCGAGGAGCGCGGGAGGGCCGCGCTCTTTGCCGCGCTGCGCCCGGTTCTCATCAGCGGCGGGGGCCTGCGCGGGCACGAGCCCGCCGCGATCGCCGGGAGCCTCGGGATGAGCGAGGGCGCGCTGCGTGTGGCGCTGCTCCGCCACTTGCGCGACTACCGTACGCTGCTCGAGAAGGAAGTGGCACAGACCGTCGAAGACCCCAAGGAGGTGCCGGATGAAATCGCGTATCTCATGTCGGTATTCGGCGAGGGCCGCGGAAAGCCCGGGGTGCCACGGCCCGTGCCGGTGAGTGAGTGACGGGTGGGTCGGAAGATCGCGCGTATCGCGAAGTCGGGCAACGGCATCGTCGGATCGCCCCTGTCATTTTTTGAATGTGCCTGCGAACCGCACCGCGCAGGCTTTGACGCGGATCGCGATTCCCTGTCCACTCCCCGCCCACGCTGCCATGAGAATCCCCGCGCTCTTCATCTGTATCACCGTCCTGTTCTCCGTCGCCGCGTGCGAGAAAAAGAAGAATGGCGCGGCGGACGAGCCCGAGGTGAAATATGTGCTCTCCGAGGATCGAGGCAAGGCCGAGCACGTCGTGCTGATGGTGTGGGACGGGATGCGGCCCGACCTCGTGAGCGAGCAGAATACGCCGAATCTCTGGGCGCTCGCGCAGCGCGGCGTGTTCTTTGCAAATCATCACCCCGCGTTTCCATCCACGACAGAAGTGAACGGCACGACGCTCGCGAGCGGGCTGTATCCGGCGCACAGCGGCATCATCGGCAACCGGGAATTCCGCCCGGCGATTGACCCGGCGAAAGGTGTCGCCACCGAGGAACTCGAAGTGGTGCGCAAGGGCGACGAACTCACACACGGCCGGCACATCGCCGGAGCGACTGTCGCCGAGACCGTGCAGCAGGCGGGCTTCCGCACCGCCGTCGCGGGGACGAAGGCCGTGGCCATTTTGCAGGACCGCGCGGAGACGCGCAAGTCGCGGGCCGCACGCGAATCCGTGGACGTCTTCGCAGGCAAGAGCGCCCCGGCGGCTGCCGCGGGCGGACTGAACAAGGCCGCCGGCGAATTTCCGAAGGGCCCGAAATTTCCGAACACCGCGCAGGATCGCTGGACGACCGGCGTGCTCACCGGCGAGCTGTGGAAATCCGGCGTGCCGAAATATTCCGTGCTCTGGATGAGCGACCCGGATTTCTCCCAGCACGCCACCGCGCCCGGATCGCCGACCGCGCTCGCCGCGCTCCGCAGCGCGGACGAAATGCTCGGCACCATGCTGGCTGCGCTGAAGGAAAAGGGCGTGCTTGAAAAGACGGATGTCTTCGTCGTGTCCGACCACGGCTTCTCCACGATCGCGGCATCTTCGGATGTCGCAAAGCTGCTCACAAATGCAGGCCTGCGCGCGCAGTGGAAATTCACCGCGCCGCCGGGAAAGGGCGACATCCTCATCGTGAACACCGGCGCGACATTGCTCCTCTACGTCATCGGCCACGACGCGGCCGTCACTGCAAAACTCGTGCGCACGCTCCAGGCCGCGCCGTCGAGCGGCGTGATTTTTTCACGCGGGACGGTCGAGGGCACATTCCCGCTCAGCGCCGCGCGAGTGGATTCGCCCGATGCGCCGGATGTCATTGTGGCGCCGCGCTGGAGTGCGGAGAAAAATGAATTTGGCGTGCCGGGCACGCTCACCCAGGATTCCGCAAAGAAGCTGGGCCTCGGAATGCACGGCTCGCTGAGCCCGTTCGATCAGACAAACACGCTCGTCGCCGCCGGGCCGGACATTCGGGTCGGCTGGCGGGACGAATTGCCGAGCGGCAACATTGATGTCGCGCCCACGGTGCTCTGGCTCATGGGCATCCGTCCGCTCGCGAAGCTCGATGGCCGCGTGCTCTTCGAGGCATTGCGCGAGCGCACACTCGAGAGCGCAAAGGCCGTGGAAGACCGCATGGAGGCCGCGACTGATCTCGGCGACGGGCGGTGGACGCAATACCTGCGCACCGTGACCTTCCAAGGCGTGACCTATTTCCTCGAAGGCAACGGCGAACAGGCGGCAAAGTAGCGGGATTCGGTGCTGGTTCGCTCTTATTGAGGCTCGCGCAATAGGGTGACAGCCCGAAGGGCTGACGGACACTAGCCGGGGGCAACGCCCCCGGAACTCGAAAGAAAATGAAATACGCCACGGCAGTGGCGCCGGAAAGCAAGTTTCCAGCGAGCGGTTTCCGGCACCCCGTCCGGGGTGCTTGTTTTTTTTTCCAAGCATCCGGGGGCCTTGCCCCCGGCTAGTGTCCGACGGCCCTTCGGGCCGAAATCCCCATGGCACCCTATTGCGCGAGCCTCAATAAATGATCCGGTTCACTCGGAACGCCCGCGCACGAGCGCCCATGCGTGCGGGCCCAGCACGAGGATGCCGATGATCGCCGCCGTGATCGCAGCAAGCAGCACCGCACCTGCCGCCGCATCCTTTGCGCGGCGGATCGCCTCGTCGTGATCGCGCGTGATCCGATCGGCGAGAAATTCGATCGCGGTGTTCGCAGCCTCCGCGATCCACACGATGCCGATGGCAAATGCGAGCGGCACCCATTCACCGCGCGGGATGCGCAGCACAATTCCCGCGACGATCACGACGACCGTGGCGAGCAGGTGGATGCGCGCATTCACCTGCGTGCGCAGCAGCGACACGATGCCGCGCAATGCGCAGGCAAAACTTTTCCCCCGTCCACGCCAGAAGCCTGATGGCGGCTCCGGCTTCATCGCATTTTGAAAATCAGCGCGAACCCCGCGCTAGCCCTTGTGCTCCCCGGCGGGCGCCGCGTGCTTTTCGCTCTTCGCGGGTGCGGCATCGTGGCCGGTCGTGGTCTCCGCGTGCTGCCCGCCCTTGTGCCGATAGTGGTCTGGCAGATTCTCGGCGGAATGCTTTTCGCACGCACCGAAGCCGAATGCGGCTGCGGCGGTGGCGGCGTAAAATGCGAGGCGTTTCATCGGGCGGGAAAGTAGCGGGCGTGCGCGGCTTGCCAAGTGTTTCATCACTCCCCGCGGTACGAGCAGCGTGCGCTCGGCGTCTCGTGCACTACGATCTCCGCGAGGCCGGGGAGCTGCGGCGAGAGCTTCTGCCAGAACCACGCGCACATGTTTTCGATCGTCGGATTTTCGAGGCCGGGAATTTCGTTCAGGTAGCCGTGGTCGAGCACTGCGAGCAGCGGCTTCATCGCGCGCGAGATGTCCGCGTGATCGTAAAACCATCCCGTCTTCGGATCGGTCTCGCCCTCGACGGTAATTTCCAGCTTGAAACTGTGCCCGTGCATCTGCCGGCACTTGTGCCCCTCGGGCGCGCACGGCAGCGTCTGCGCGGCCTCGAAGAGGAAATCTTTTGTCAGTCGGACCTTCATTTTTTCAAATTTTGAATTTTGGGTTTTGAATTCTGAATTTCAGCGCGGCGGAGTACGGGCGCGGAGACTCTGCCCGCAATTCACAATTCACAATTCAGAATTCAAAATTGCGAAGCGAAGCCTCAAACGCCCTTCAGCTTCGGATCCCAGATGAACTTGTGCATCTGGAGCTGGAACCGCGCCGGCACCTTGTCCGCGACCATCCACTCTACGATCTGCCGCGGCTCGATGCGGCTGAAGATCGGCGAGAAGAGCACACACCCGCAGCGCTCCGCGAGTCCGTGTTCGCGCACGCGGTCACGCGACCACTCGTAGTCCTCGCGCGAGCCGATGACGAATTTCACTTCATCGCGTTTTTCGAGATGCGCGATGTTGCTCCACAGATTGCGCGCGCACTCTCCGCTGTCCGGCGTCTTCAAATCCATGATGCGATGCACGCGCGGATCGATCTTCGAGATGTCGTGCGCGCCGCTCGTCTCGATGAGCACGGTCTTCCCCGCGTCGCACAGCGCCGCCATCAGCGGCAGGACGTTCCTTTGCAGCAGCGGCTCGCCGCCGGTGATCTCCACGAGCGGGCAGTCGAACGCGAGCACCTCGGCAAGGATGTCATCCAGCGTGCGCTTCTTCCCCTCGTAAAACGCATACTCCGTGTCGCAGTAAGTGCAGCGCAGGTCGCAAGCCGTGGTCCTTACAAAGACGCAGCGCCATCCCGCCCAGGTGCTCTCGCCCTGGATGGACTCGTAGATTTCGTTGATCTTCAGCGTCGGCGCGTTCGTCATTCGGTGTGTCCAGCAATGAAGCGGTGAATGGCGCGGACAGCCACACGGAAAGTCTGCGCGAATGTGGTGGGTCGGAAATGATCTCACAGGCGTGGATCGGATCGTAGGCGCGCTCGGGAGAGCGCGACGTGGGCTCCCGCCCACGCCTACTCGGTCCACGCCCATCGCTCGAAAATTCCTGTCAATCTCCGTGCTCCCCGCCATCTTGTGCGCCCATTTTTCATGTCCGAGAACCGCATTGACTCCACCTTCGCCCGCTTGCGCTCCGAGGGGCGCGCGGCCTTCATCGCCTACATCTGCGCCGGAGATCCGCATCTCGCCGCGACGCGCGCACTCGTCCCCGCGCTGGAGCGCGCAGGCGTGGACATCATCGAAATCGGCGTGCCCTTCAGCGACCCGCTCGCCGACGGCGTGGTGAACCAGCTCGCCAGTGCGCGCGCGCTCGCGAGCGGCACGACGCTGAAGGGCGTGATCGAGTGCGTGCGCGCGATCCGCACCGAGAGCCAGATCCCGATCGTTTTCTACACGTACATGAATCCCGTGTACCGCCACGGATTCGACGCCTTCCTCGCCGACGCCGAGGCTGCGGGTGTGGACGGCGTGCTCTTCCTCGACCTCCCGCCGGATGAGGACGAAGCCTCGCCCGAACTCCGCATGCACGGCCCGCTGAAACGCATCCGCCTCATCGCACCCACGACGCCGCAGGAGCGCATCGCACTCCTCACGCGCGACGCCAGCGGCTTCATCTACTACGTCTCGCGCGAAGGCGTGACCGGCGAGCGCAGCGACGTGGTCGCCGGCCTCGCGGAAAGTGTCGCCGCGATCAAAAAGACGACTCCGCTCCCCATCGCGGTCGGCTTCGGAATCGGCACGCCGGAGCAAGTGCGCGCAGTCGCATCTGCGGCAGATGCCGTCGTTGTCGGCAGCGCGATCGTAAAGCGCATGGCGGAGTTTGGGAGCGATCCGAAGTTTGTGGAGAAAGTGTGCGCCTTCGTGAAGCCGCTCGCGGATGCCGTGCGCAAGCCGCGCTAGCGGTCGCTGTCTGCTCTTATTCTTTGTCCTGCTCGTGCTCTTGCTCTCGTCTTCGCGCCGAATTTTTCGAGAGCAGGAGCACGAGCAGGACAAAGAGGTAAGAATCGCGCCTGCACGCCTCTTGATTTTGCACCTCTGAATGTTCCTCCTGTCCCGACTCAACGTCCCATTCTAAAATTCACCCATGACCGCCCTCTCCCACATCGCCCCCGAAGGCACGAATCTCACGCCTGAACAGATCCGCACCTTCATCGCGAAGGCGTGCCCGCCTGATGAATTCCGCGGGAAGAAAGTGCTGCTCATCGTGCCCGACAGCACGCGCACATGTCCGCTCGATGCGATGTTTGCCGGCGTCTTCGATCAAATCGGCGGCGCGACGGCGGCGCTCGATGTGATGATCGCGCTCGGCACGCACCAGCCGATGAGCGAGGAGGCGATCTGCGAGCGACTCGGCATCACGCTCGACGAGCGCCGCTCGAAATACGCGACCGTCCAGCTCCTCAACCACGCATGGGACGACCCCGCCGCGCTGCGAAAAATCGGCACCATTACCGTCGAGAAAAGCCGTGAGCTGACCGGCGGCATGCTCGCGGAGGAAGTGCCCGTCGAGGTGAATGCGCGCATCTACGACTACGATCTGCTGTTCATCATCGGCCCGGTGTTCCCGCACGAGGTCATCGGCTTCAGCGGCGGGAACAAATACCTTTTCCCCGGCGTGAGCGGCCCGACGGCGCTGAACTATTTCCACTGGCTCGGCGCGCTCGTGACGAACCCGATGATCATCGGCAACAAGTGGACGCCCGTCCGCAAAGTCGTGGACTACATCGCGACGCTGGTGACGGTGCCGAAGCGCTGCTTCTGCATGGTCGTGACGCCCGGCGATCCCGCGCAGGGCGGCGGCGGGCTCGCGGCGCTCACCTACGGCGACACCCTGAGCGCGTGGGATGCGGCGAGCGAAGTCTCGCGCCTCGTCCACATCACGTACAAAGAGCGCCCGTTTCACACCATCCTCTCGTGCGCGCCGAAGATGTACGACGACATGTGGGTCGGCGGAAAGTGCATGTACAAGCTCGAGCCGGTCCTCGCGGATGGCGGCGAACTCATCATCTACGCGCCGCACATCACCGAGCTGTCCGTCACGCACGGGCATCACATTCACGAGATCGGCTACCACTGCCTCGAATACTTCACCGCCGACCCCGCCCGTTTTTCAAAATTCCCGCGTGGCGTGATCTCGCACAGCACGCACGTCCGCGGCATCGGAAAAATGGAGAACGGCGTCGAGAAATGTCGCGTGAACGTGACCTTCGCCACGGGCATTTCCGAGGAAGTCTGCAAGGCGATCAACATCGGCTATCGCGACTGGCGCAGCATCAAAAAAGAGGACTACGCAAACCGCGAGGACGAGGGAGTGATGCTCGTGCCAAAGGCCGGCGAGATGCTTTACCATCTCAAACAGCGCCCGTCGTGGGCGCGGGAGATGTAGCCTCGGCACTGCGCGAATTGATTTGCTGAATCGCCCACTGCGCGTGCTCGGCGATGAGCGCATCGGGATCGCCGGCTGCGATTTCGAGAGCGGGGACATCGTCGGTCGTGCCGATGTTGCCGAGCGCGACGCACACGTTGCGGAGGAAGCGTGCGCGCTTGATGCGCTTGATCGGTGAGCCGCGGAAGAGCGTGCGGAATGCGCCGTCGTCGAGCGCGAGGAAATCTCGCAGTGGCATCGTGACAAATTCGCGCGCGGCGAAACGCGTTTCGCGCGACTGCTGTGCGAAGCGGTTCCACGGGCACGCGTCGAGGCAGTCGTCGCAGCCGTAGATGCGGTCGCCGATGAGCGGGCGCAGCGCCTCGGGGATCGGCCCTTTGTTTTCGATCGTGAGATAGGAAATGCACAGGCGCGCATCGAGTTCGTGCGGCGCGGTGATCGCGCCGGTCGGGCAGGCGGTGATGCAGCGCGTGCATTTCCCGCAGTGGTCGCGCATCGGCTCGTCGGGCGGGAGTTCGAGCGTGGTGAGGATGCTCGCGAGGAAGAGCCATGTGCCGAGCTTCGGATGGATGAGCATCGTGCTCTTGCCCTGCCAGCCGAGGCCGGAGGTCGCGGCGAAGTCGCGCTCGAGCACCGGGCCAGTGTCCACATATTGCCGCTGTGCGCCGCCGTGCTTTTGCATCCACGCATCGAGCTGCCACAGCTTCGGCTCGATGATGTCGTGGTAATCGTCGCCCCACGCGTAGCGGGCGATGCGGCCTTCGGGAAATTTTGGATTTTGGATTTTGGATTTTGAATTCGGAGCGGGGTCGCGGTTCCAATAATTCATGCCGAGCACGATGATGCTGCGCGCGCCGGGCAGGACGAGATTTGGATCGGTGCGGCGGTCGGCGTTGCGTTCGAGCCATGCCATGTCGCCGTGCTTTTCCTCGCCGAGCCACTCGCGGAATTCCTCGGCGTGCGGCGGTTTTTCCGCGTTCGCGACGCGGCATACGTCGAAGCCGAGCGCGTGCGCCTCGGCGAGCAGGGCGGTCTTCAGTTCCGTTGCGTTCATCGTTCCTCAGGCTCGCGCCTTTGCCGGCCAGTGAAAAAAACGGTGCGCCTCGTCCACGATTTTTGCAGTCACGTCCTCGTGGCGCAGGCGCGTGCTGTCCACGGTGAAATGCGCGGCGCTCTCGTAGAGCGGCTGGCGCGCGGCCATGAGATCGAGCACGCGCTTGCGAGGGTCCTCGACCTGCAGCAGCGGGCGTTCGGAGTTCCGCGACACGCGCCGGTAGATTTCATCCGGGTCGGCCTTCAGCAGCACGACGAGGCCGAGCGAGCGCAGGAGCGGGATATTTTCCGGCACGGTCACGATGCCGCCGCCGGTCGCCAGGATGTGCTGGCGGACACCGCGCAGGGATTTGAGCACGGCGGTTTCGCGTTCGCGAAAATCGGCCTCGCCGTGATGCGCGAAGATTTCGGGGATGGTCATGTGCGCGCGTTCCTCGACGAGCTTGTCCGTGTCGAAAAATCGGAAGCGCAACTGCCGCGCGAGCATCCGGCCCACGGTGGATTTCCCGCTGCCCATGAAGCCGGTGAGAATGATGTTCTCGGGCAGTTCATGGTTTTGCACGGCGTCGGACATGAGGGGAAGATTCCGCGCGGAGAGGAAAGTGACGAGGGGAAAACCTGAGGGGGATTTTCAACGCCCAACGCCCAACGCCCAACGCCCAAGGAAAGCATGGCTCGCGAAGCGGGATATTCCCTTGGATGTTGGGCGTTGGAGGTTGGGCGTTGGGCGTTGAAAGAGGAAATTCCCGCCCCGCCCCGCACTCACCACTCGACACACCCCGCGCGCCGCCTTTACTCACGCCGCATGAAATCAGGCCCGCTTGTCGCTGTCATCATGGGCAGCAAGTCCGACTGGGAGACGATGAGGCACGCCGTGGAAATGCTCGAGCGATTCGGCATTCCCCACGAGGCGCGCATCGTCTCCGCGCACCGCACGCCCGCGCTCATGGCGGAGTATGCGGTCGGCGCGGCAGGGCGCGGCCTCAACGTGATCATCGCGGGCGCGGGCGGCGCGGCGCATCTGCCGGGGATGGTCGCGGCATTCACGCATTTGCCCGTGCTCGGCGTGCCGGTGCAGAGCCGCGCGCTGAAGGGTCTCGATTCACTGCTGAGCATCGCGCAGATGCCCGCGGGGATTCCTGTCGGCTCGCTCGCGGTCGGCGAGGCGGGGGCGAAAAATGCGGGCTTGCTCGCGGCGGGGATCATCGCGCTGCACGATGAGCGCGTGCGAAAAAAGCTGATCGCGTTTCGCAGGAAGCAAACTGCCGATGTGAAGGCCCAGAAGCTTCCATGAGCGACCGCGGGATGATTCTTCCAGGAGCCATACTCGGCGTGATGGGCAGCGGGCAGCTCGGGCGCATGTTTGCGATCGCCGCGCGGCGCATGGGCTACCGCGTCCATACCTTTTCGCCCGACAGCGACACTCCGACAGGGCAGGTCGCCGATCTCGAAACGACGGCTAGCTACGACGATGAGGCAAAGGTGCGCGAGTTCGCGAAGTCCGTCGCGGTGATCACGTTTGAATTCGAGAACGTGCCATCGCGCACCATCGAGTGGGCCGCGGCGCACTGTCCGGTGCGTCCAGCGGGGAAAGTGCTCCACATCTGCCAGCACCGGCTGCGCGAAAAGGAGTTTCTCGCCGTCGCGGGAATCCCCGTCGCACCGTTTCGGAAGATCGAGAGCGCCGCGCAACTCGCGAGTGCCGCCGCAGAAATCGGACTGCCCGGTGTGGTGAAGACCGCGGCATTTGGCTACGACGGCAAAGGCCAGCGCAAGCTGCGGGCCGGCGATGATCTCGCCGAGGCATGGCGGCCATTCGGGGGGCAACCCGCGGTGCTGGAAAAATTCATCACGTTCGAGCGCGAGATCTCCGTGATCGTCGCGCGCGGTCTCGATGGCTCGATGACGACGTGGCCCGTGTGCGAGAACGAGCACGCGAACCACATCCTTGACGTCACGCTCTGCCCCGCGCGCCTGCCCGCCCCGGTCGCGGATCGCGCGGCGGAACTCGCACGCTCCATCGCGCTCGCACTCGATCTCACCGGCGTCCTCGCGGTGGAAATGTTCCTGATGCACGACGGCGGCATCGTCGTGAACGAGCTTGCGCCGCGTCCGCACAACAGCGGGCATTTCAGTTTCGACGCGAGCGTGACGAGCCAGTTTGAGCAGCAGGTGCGCGCGGTGTGCGGCCTGCCGCTCGGCAGCACGGAATCGCTGCGACCCGCGGCGATGGCAAATCTGCTCGGCGACGTGTGGGCCGCGGGCGAGCCAGACTGGGCTGCTGCTGCTGCGTTTCCCGATGTGAAGATCCATCTTTACGGAAAGGCAGCGGCGAAGCCGGGGCGCAAGATGGGGCACCTTACCGCATTCGGCGCGACGGTGGAGGAAGCGGCGGCCACCGTCCGCGCCGCACGCGCGGCTCTTGCGCGGAGACCATGAAGACGCAGATCGCACAGGCGGGCACACTCTCGCAGATTGACGACGCGGTCGAGGCCGCGGTCTATCTGCTGAGCGGCGGATACCCGGTCGCGCTGCCGACGGAGACGGTGTACGGCCTCGCTGCGTGGGCGACGAATCCCGACGCGGTGCTCCGTGTTTTCAATGTGAAGGACAGGCCGAAATTTGATCCGCTCATCGTGCATCTGCCCGACGCGGGCTGGCTCGATGGCGTCGCAGACATCCCGAAAAAAGATCGTCAGCTCGTGGACAGGCTCGTGAAAAAATTCTGGCCGGGCCCCCTCACGCTCGTGCTGCCGAAGAAGGATCTGATCCCCGATCTCGTGACCGGCGGCCTTCCGACGGTCGCCGTGCGGATCAGCGCGCACCCGATTTTCCAGTCGGTCATCCAGGCGTTCGGCCAGCCGATCGCCGCGCCGAGCGCGAACCGTTTTGGGCGAATCAGTCCGACGACGGCGCAGCATGTGATGGAGGAACTCGGTGGCAAAATTCACCTCATCGTGGACGGCGGGCCGACGGAGCACGGCGTGGAATCCACAGTGATCACGCTGCGCGAGGAGAGCCTCTGGATCCTGCGCAGCGGGCCGATCACGGCGGAGCAACTGCGGCCATTTGCCGAGTCCGTCGCCGTGGCAAATCGCAGCGCGGTGCTGAATGCGCCGGGCCAGCTCAAGAGCCACTACGCGCCGAAGACGCCGATGAAATTCCTGCGCCCCAACGAGCGTCCGGTGGGTGATCCAAAAAAGAAATTGGGCCTGCTCGCGTGGTGCAGCGATGACGATGCGAAGGGCTTCCGCATGGTCGAGATCCTCAGCCGCAATGGCGACATGAGGGCGGCGGCGGCTTCCCTTTTTGCCAAGCTGCGCCTGCTCGATGCCGCGGGGCTGGACCTGATCGTCGCGGAG
Source organism: Chthoniobacterales bacterium (assembly GCA_038238025.1). Taxonomy (GTDB): domain Bacteria; phylum Verrucomicrobiota; class Verrucomicrobiia; order Chthoniobacterales; family Chthoniobacteraceae; genus SXWH01. The sequence goes on along the minus strand of JBBRYC010000064.1, from coordinate 18,561 downwards.
TCCGTGCCCGAGGAAGGGCTCGGCATCGCCATCAATGACCGTCTCCGCAAGGCCGCCGGAAATGGCTGAGAAACCGCCGCGAACCGGAAAGGCCACGGCCATCGTCGGCGCGGCGGTGCTGTGCTCGCGCTTGCTCGGCCTCGCGCGCGAAGTTTTGTTCAACGCGCTCTTCGGCACGAAGAACCTCCAGTATTTCATCACGGCATTCCGCGTGCCGAATCTGCTGCGCGATCTTTTCGCCGAGGGCGCGCTGTCCACGGCGTTCATCACGGTCTTCTCGAAAAAAATCGCGACGGAAGGCGAGGGGAGCGCGTGGCGTCTGGCGAACCGCATCGGCACGCTCACGCTCTGTGTGATGGGCGTCATCACGGTGCTCGGGATGATTTTCGCGCCGCAGCTCATCGGCGTCCTCGCGGGCGGCTTCACGGGCGAGGATGCGAAGCTGACTGCGCAGCTCACGAGCGTGATGTTCCCATTCATCCTCATGGTGTCGCTCGCCGCGCAGGTCATGGGGATGCTGAACGCGAAGAATGTCTTCGGCTGGCCGGCGATGGCATCGTCGTTCTTCAATATCGGCAGCATCGCGGGCGGGCTCGCGATCGCGCGGTGGATGGACAATGGCTTCGGGCGGCACGCGCTGTTCGGGCTCGCGTGGGGCACGCTCATCGGCGGATTTTTGCAGCTCGTGATTCAGTTTCCGTCGCTGCGGCGCATCGGGTATCGGCCGCGGCTGGATTTTCACTGGCGCGATTCGGGCGTGGCCGAAGTGCTGCGCACGATGGCGCCCGCGGTCGTCGCGGCGAGCGCCGTGCAGGTGAATGTGATGGTGAACACGAGCTTCGCCACACACTGCGACGACGGCGCGGTCGCATGGCTGAACAACGCATTCCGCCTCATGCAGCTTCCGCTCGGGATGTTCGGCGTAGCGATCGGCACGGTCATGCTGCCGTATCTTTCGCGCAGCGCGGCACTGGGAAATCGTGATGAGTTTCGCGAGGGTCTGTCGCGCGGGATGCGGCTCGTGTTTTTCCTCACGGTGCCGGCGAGCGTCGGGCTGTGGATGCTCTCCGAGCCGATCCTGAGCGTGATTTACCAGCACAACAAAGTGACGTGGCACGACATCGAGCAGAGCGCCGGTGCGCTGCGGTACTACGCGCTCGGGCTCGCGGCATACGCCGGGATGAAGGTGCTCGCGCCGGCATTCTACGCGATCGGCAGGCGCAAGACGCCGATGATGATCAGCTTCCTCGCGATCGGCATGAACTTCGGGCTCAACATGTGGTTCACGAAACTCGGCTACGGGCATCGCGGGCTCGCGCTGAGCACGGGCATCGTGGCGCTCACGAATTTCGCCCTGCTCTACTGGTGCATGAGGCGCGAAATCGCGCGGCTCGAAACGCGGAGTTTGCTCGTGTCGCTGGCAAAAATTTTCCTCGCGAGCGATGCGCTCGCGCTCGTGTGCTGGGGTGGCAAATGGCTGCTGCTGGACCGCTGGGCGACGATGGGGCTGCTGATGCGGATGAGCGCGCTCGGGCTTACCATCGCCCTTTCACTCGGCGCATTTTGCACGGTGGCGGCGATGCTCCGTCTTCGCGAGATGCGCGATGTCCTCGGCGCTGTGCGCAGGAAACTTTCGCGCCGGGCGCAGCGCACTGAGGCGTCGGACTAGGCAGCGCTTTACTCGGCGTTTGGCTCACCCAAATCGGAATCGCGCCAGAGCGAATCCCTGAAAGCCCACGCGAGCGCGAAGACCACAAAGAGCACCGTGCCGATTTGCTGCACGGACATGGACGGCAAATCCCGCCGACGCCCGGCGAATGCGATGAACGCCGCTCCGCCGATGAGAATGCTGGCCGCTGCGGTGACGAGCGCGCGCATCCATCGCGGAAACGGACGGCTGAACGCCTCGACGAGCGCGAGCGAAACGGCGGGCGCGAGGAGGATGTAGGTCGAGGATTCCGTCGCGGGACCGAGCAGCAGCATCCAGCAGCAGACGAGCGTGAAGAGGAGCGTGAGCAGCCGGTCGTCCGCCCATTTTTTAAGACGGCCGAGGAAGCACAGCGCGGCGATGAGTCCGCCGCCGAGGATCTGGATGAAGAAGTAGAGGCGGAGATTCAGCTCGATGCCGCATGCGGCCAGCAGCGTCCACAGATCGCGCGGCCGGTTCATGATGTCGTGGTGGCGCTCGTCGGCTTTCCGCGTCGCGACCCAGTTCTGGTACTGCTCGGCGACGTAGGCGGGCTTTTGCAAAATGAATGACAGCGCGGCGAGTGCGAGCAGCGCGACGACGAGCCGCCACGAGAATTTTTGCGGGAAGATCACGCAGAGCAGCAGGCCGGCGGCGAGCGGGTAGATTTTCAAATACGCGATGATGCCGATGCACAGCGCGGCCATGGCCCAGCGCGCGGAGCGTGTCGCGATGATCGCGAACATCACGAGTGCGACAACGAGCGGATTGGCCTGCGCGTTATTGATGCTGCCGATGGAAAGCGGGAGCAGAGTGAGGAAGACGAGCGGGTGATTTTTTGCGGGAATCCGCGAGGTGCCTCCGCGCAGCCACGCGCGCACCGCCGCGAGATACGCGGCGACGACGCCGAGACGCCAGACGATGTTTGCGAGCCAGAACGGCATGATCCCCAGCGGCGAAAACAGTGCGGCGACGAGCGGGCTGTAGAGGTAGTCGGTGCCGCCGGAATAGAGGTTTTCCCCGTGCAGCCAGCGTCCGCCTGCGGTGTGAAAAATCGGGAACACGGTGCCGCTGCCGGGCTTCAGCAATGAGCGGATGAGCACGCCGAGCACGAGGGCGATCCAGAGCACGCCGACGATGAGCCACGCGTTGCGCGTGCGCTTTTCCGTGTCGGCTAGCGGCGTGGCCATCGGGGTGTCGGTGTCATGTGAGGCGCAAGCTATTCGCCGCGACGGCTGGCGGACAAACGGAAAACACGAGCGGGGATTTCGCTGCGGTGTCCCAATTTGAAGTTGAGCGTTGAGCGTTTGACGTTGATCCCGCCGAAGGCGCCTCCCGATTGAGGATACCGGTTCAGAATCCGAAGCGTCCGCTGTGCGGGGCTCAACGCCAAACATTCAACGTTCAACTTCAAACTTCTAGAGGGTGTTATCCACTTTCCGCGTGTTGAGCAAAAGGGCGACGAGAATGAGGACGACGAGGACGAGGACGAACCAGCCGGCTTTCTCTGAGGAACGTGACCAAAGTGCATAACAGGCTCTGACGAGGAAGCAGCCAAGTTCGCCAGAGCGGTTGACCCGCGCGCGTCCCTCAACTACACGACTCGCCCCGAAAAACACTCAGCACTCCCGCATCATGGCACTCCTCAACGACAACTACTCGAAGCTCAAGGCCGGCTACCTTTTTCCCGAAATCGCGCGGCGCGTGAAGGCATTCACCGATGCGAATCCCGATGCGGCGAAGCGCATGATCCGCTGCGGCATCGGCGACGTGACTGAGCCGCTGCCCGAGGCGGTGCGCGCGGCGCTGCACAAGGCCGTGGATGAGATGGGCGTGCGCGAGACGTTCAGGGGCTACGGGCCGGAGCAGGGCTACGAGTGGCTTCGCAAGGCGATCGCCGAAAATGATTTCCGCGCGCATGGCATCGAGATCGCGGACGACGAGATCATCGTGAGCGACGGCACGAAGTGCGACTCGGGCAACATCCTCGACATCCTCGGCGCGAAGAACGTCATCGCCGTCACCGACCCCGTGTATCCCGTGTATGTGGACACGAATGTGATGGCCGGCAACACCGGCGACGCGGACGCGCGCGGCGCCTACGCGGGCCTCGTGTATCTCGAAGGCAACGAGGCGAACGGCTTCACGCCCGCACCGCCGAAGCAGAAGGTGGACGTCGTTTACCTCTGCTCGCCGAACAATCCGACGGGTGCGGTGATGACACGCGCGCAACTCGAGGCGTGGGTGGCGTATGCGCGGGCGAACGGAACGCTGATCCTCTTCGATGCCGCGTACGAGGCATACATCAGCGAGGCTGGCGTGTCGCATTCCATCTATGAGATTCCCGGTGCGCGCGAGTGCGCGATCGAATTCCGCAGCTACTCGAAGAGCGGCGGTTTCACCGGCGTGCGCTGTGGGTTTGTCGTGGTGCCGAAGACGCTCATGGCCACGACTGCATCGGGCGAAAGGAAGCCGCTGCATCCGCTCTGGCTGCGGCGGCAGACGACGAAATTCAACGGCGTCGCGTACATCATCCAGCGCGCAGCCGAGGCGCTTTATTCCGCCGATGGCAGGGCGCAGGTGCGCGCGCTCGTCGAGCACTACATGGGCAATGCGCGCATCCTCCGCGATGCCGCGCAGGCCGCGGGCTGGAAGACTTGGGGCGGGGTGAATGCGCCCTACATCTGGGTGAAGTGCCCCGGCTCGCTTGGCTCGTGGGAGATGTTCGACAAGATGCTCGGCGAAGCGAATGTCGTCATCACGCCCGGCGCGGGATTCGGCGCTGCGGGCGAGGGCTACTTCCGCATCAGCGCGTTTAATTCGCGTGCGAATGCGGAGGAGGTCGGGCGGCGCATCCAGGCGCTGAAGGTGTAGCACTGTGCAGGTGCCGACGGAAGGAGGCGGGCTGGACTGAGGGGCAAAGACGGCGATGCGGGTTGTTCGCGAATTCGCAATGAAAACGGCCTGCCCCCTTCCGCCGGTGGTTGTGGGATTGTCACGCCTCTCCATTTTCGTGCGTGCGGCCGGGTGCTCCGTCGTGCAGCTTCGGAGTCGCATGATCCATTGCGGGCTCCGCAGAGCGGCTTCGTCCGTGGTGCAGGTGATCCTTTTTTCGGTGGCAGCGCTTTGCTGCACCGCAACGGCATTCGCGCAGTTCGCGTCGGAGGATGAGGTGCGGTTGCGGCGCGATGAGCCGCTGCATTTCAGGGACGCCGTGTACCGGCAGGGGAAAGCGGGCGAGGTTTTCGAAGTCGTGAAATACGATCGGGCGAGCGGGAGGGTTTTCCTCCTCGCGCGTGGGAGCGACGGGAAGCCGTTTGCGTTGCGTTGCTCGGATCAGGCGCTGGAGCCCGCGCCGAAGAATTCGTGGGCGCTCGTGCGCGAGGGGCTGAATGCGATGCAGCAAGGTGAACTGGAGTTCGCCCGCACGCGTTTCGTGCGCGCCTCGACCGGTGCCGCGGTGGATGACATGGCGCTGAAGCTTGCCCTGCACTGCGAGACGCTGCGCAAGGCCGCCGCTGATGCTGCTGCGTTACGCGAGGCGCATCGGAAGGCGCAGCTCGAAGTGGCGAGGCTCATGGGAAACGCGAGAGTGGCCGATCATCCGCCGCTGATTCCCGGCGACACATCGAATCAGGTGCGTGCGGAGGAAATCCGGACGAAGGCGGCCATGCTGAAGGAAAAATCCGAGCTCGCTGTGGCGGACGGGATGGACGCGCTGACGAATGCGATCGAGTCGGCGCGTGCCTTTGCCAAGTCGCTCATGGAATCCGGCTCGTATTCCGTTGGGATACCGATGTGGGACGCGCTCGCGTCGTTTGCAAGGAGGCAACTTCCGCCGGCTCGGCAGACGGTGGACACGGATCTGCCGGAGCGCGCGGAACTGACGCGGCGCATCAATGCTGCGAGCGATGCCCTCGCGCGTGCGCGTCTGAATTTTGACGCGAAGAAACTCATGGCTGCGCTCGGCGCACTTGAGATCGGCCTTCAGTCGGAACCGGGGCGCGGTGACCTGAAGCAGATGCGGGCGGTGGTCGAATCGGCGATCGAGCGCGCGCGTGACCGCGTGCGGACTGCGCGTTCGCTTGCGGATCAGCAGCGACGCGAAGAAGCGCTTGCCGAACTTGCGAAGGCCGGGGCGATTTACGCAGATGATGCGGAGGCGGCTGCGCTCGCGAAAGAACTTCGCACTGTGCCGCAGAAATAGCGGCTGCGGCGGTGCTGTGCCGCTTACGGCAATGCAATCCCGCGTGCGGCGGTGAGCAGGGAATACCACTCGCCGCGCGACAGCTCGACGGCGTCGGCGCGGATGGCTTCGCGGATGCGGTCGGGATTTGTGGAGCCGATGATCGGCTGCATGCGCGAGGGGTGCCGCAGCAGCCATGCGAGTGCGATGGCGGCGGGCGTCACGCCTTTTTCCGTGGCGAGTTTTGCGAGCAGTGCTTGCAGCTTTTGCGTGCGCTCATCGCGCGGTTCGTCGAGCAGTACGCCCTTTGCGAGAGGGCTCCACGCCATCGGTGTGATGCGCTCGGCGAGGCACTGGTCGAGCGTGCCGTCGCCGAGGCACGACAGCGCGGAGAGGCTCACCTCGACCTGATTCACGATGAGCGGCACGGGGCAGTGCTTTTGCAGCGCGGTGAGCTGCGACGGGCGAAAATTGCTCACGCCAAACTCACGCACTTTTCCCTGCGCACGGAGCTGTGCGAATGCGGCGGCGATGTCCGCGGGGTCGCCGAGGAAGTCGGGGCGGTGGATCATCAGCAGATCCACGGAGTCCGTGCCAAGGCGTTTCAATGAGCCTTCGAGGGATTCGATGATGTAGGCAGACGACGAATCGTAGCAGTGCGTGCGACCGTCCCACGGCGGGCAGATGCCGCACTTCGTCGCGAGCACGATGCGCTGCCTCATGCCCGGCGTGTCGCGCATCACTTTGCCGAAAATGCGCTCGCACTCGCCTCGGCCGTAGATGTCCGCATTGTCGAAGATCGTGTAGCCCGCATCGAACGCGGCGCGCACGGCGGTCATGCCATCGGAATCGTCGCGGCGCGGTCCGCCCTCGCTGCCGGCGAGCCGCCAGCAGCCGTACGCGAGGCGCGTGGAGGTGAGCGTGCTGGTGCCGAGGGAGAATGTTTGCATGAGGATGAGATTATCGCGCGGTGCGTTTGCGGCTGACGGCCTTAAACGCAACATCCCGCCGGATGCTGATGAATCCGACGGGATGTGAAGTGTTGATTTGCTTCGCGGCTAGAACGGCACGTCGTCCGCCTGCACGTCGAGGTCGGGATCGGCGGGCGGGCGCGGCGGGCTCGCGGGCGGGCTCGCGGGCGGGCGGCGCTGTGGTGGCGCGCTGCTGCGGGCCGGGGCGGACTGCGAGGACCCGCCGCCTTCCTCACCACCGCCACCGGCACCGCCTTCGCGGCTGCCGAGGAATTCGAAGCTCTCCACGACCACGCGCAGCTTGCTCATTTTTTTCCCGGTCGTCTTGTCGTCCCACTGGTCGAGCTTCAGTCGGCCCTCGATGAAAATCGGTTTTCCCTTTTTGAAATACTCGCCGATGACTTCCGCGGTGCGGCCGAATGCCTCGAGGTCAATGAACGTGACCTCCTCGCGCTTCTCGCCGCCCTCGGGCGTGAAGACGCGGTTGATGGCGATGCCGAAATTGGCGATCGCGGTGCCCTTGGGCGTGTACTTGATCTCGGGATCCCTCGTGAGGTTTCCCATGAGCATGACTTTGTTCAGGTTTGGCATGTGCGCGGGGAGTCGGTCGTTTTGGCGGCGGGAAAAAACGGGGCGCGGGCTTTGCGGCCCGCGCTGATCCTCAGGCTGCGGCCTTCTGCTTCGCGGCGAGGCGGGCGTACTGTTGGCGGTACACTTCGCCGTCGAGCGTGCAGCGGGCCTTGATGCGGTCGAGTTCAGCGGGTTCGGCGCTGAAGACGAAGTTCACAAAGTAGCCGCTGTCGAGATCGCCTTTCACGTAGCTGAAGTGGCGCTGATCCATCTTCTGGACGGATTCGACTTTGGCGCCTTCGGTGGCGAAGTCTTTTTCGAGACGCTCGATGACTTTCTGCGCGCTGTCTTCCTTGCCCTTGAGATTGAGAATGAGGAGTCCTTCGTAACGGTGTTTCATAGTGGTGTTGTCGGTGTGTTGGTGTTGAATTTGTTCATTGCGGATGGCAGGTCGTTTTCCTGCGCAAACCGGACGGCCTCGACGGCGCGGTCAAGAGATTGCTCGACGAGCGCCCGCTCGTCCACGGCAAATCTGCCGAGGACATGGCCGACAGCGGCACCCGGCTCCGATGAGCCGATGCCGACGCGCAGCCGCGGGACATCCTGCGTGCCGAGATGTTCGAGGATGCTGCGGAGGCCGTTGTGGCCGCCGTGGCTCCCGCGTTCCCGGATGCGCAGGCGTCCCAGCGGGAGCGCCATGTCGTCGAGCACGACGAGCACGCGGGCGGGTTCGATTTGGTAAAATCGAACAAGTGAGCCCACGCTTTCGCCGCTGAGGTTCATGTAGGTCTGCGGTTTCAGGAGCCAGACACCGCCATTGCTGGCGGTGTCGGCTTGCCATTTTTTGTCAGCCCGGAATGCAGCGCCCATCGCTGCGGCGAGACGGTCGAGGACCATGAAGCCGACGTTGTGACGGGTGCCCGAATACTCCCGGCCAGGGTTTCCCAGGCCGACGAGCAGTCGGAATGTGGGTCCGTCGGGAGCCATTCATCCGTGCCGAAAAAATTACTTCTTCGCGGGTTTCGCGTCCTTGCCCTTGTCGCCTGCGGCGGCTTCTGCGCCGGCCTCGGGCTTCTTTTCCTTGATGACTTCGGGCTCCTTCGCAGCGGCGCCTTCGGCGGCGGGGGCTGCGACTTCCTCGACGGTCGGCGCGGTGATGTGCAGGACGCTGGTCTCAGGATTGCCGAGCGCGGTGACTCCGGCGGGAAGAGGGAGATCCTTGATGTGGACTGCGTCGCCGATTTCCAGAGGGGTGACGTCAATGACGATGGAATCGGGGAGATCCTTGGGCAAGCACTCGACCTGGATCGAGCGAAGGAGCTGTTCGAGAATGCCGCCGAGATTTTTCACGCCGCTCGCCTCGCCGAAGATGACGACCGGGACGGTGGTGTGCATCTTTTCGTCCGCGTGGAGCGCGTGGAAATCCAGGTGCATGATGTGGCGCTTCAGCGCGTGATGCTGGACGTCCTGGATGAGTGCGAGAGTCTTGCCGCCGCCGACGATTTCGAGGTCCACGAGGACGTGTTCGCCGGTGGTCTTGCCGAGCGCGGCCTTGAGTTCGCGCGCGTCGAGTTGGAGGTTCTGCGGTTTGTCGAGGTGGCGTCCGTAGATGACTGCGGGGACGAGACCGGCATTGCGTGCCTTTTTTGCTTCGACGGTGCCAGCGCCCGAACGGGGCTGCGCTTTGAGTTGGATTGCTTTGGCCATTGCTGTGTGCAGCTACTGCTGTGGTTTGGTTTTGTGGTTTGGTTACGTGCTGGGGATTTGGAAAAGTGAGGAGACAGACTCGTCGCCGTAGATGCGGGCGATGCCTTCGCCGAGGAGCGACGCGATGCAGAGAGAAGTGATCTTGATGCCGTCGCACTCGCGCACCGGCACGCTGTTCGTGCAGACGAGTTCGGTGATTTCGGATTCCTTCAGGCGCTGGTGACCGAGGTCACTGAGCACTGCATGGCTCACGCACGCCATGATTTCCTTCGCGCCATGGTCCTTCAGCAACCTCGCTGCTGCGGTGAGCGTGCCAGCGGTTTCGGTGAGGTCGTCCACGAGGATCACCGAGCGTCCCTCGACCTCGCCGATGAGGGTGGTCGCGGAGACTTCCGTCGGGCTCTTGCGGCGCTTCGCCACGATCGCGAGGCTCGTGTTGAGCGCCTGCGCGTAGGCGTTCGCCATTTTCAAGCCGCCGACATCCGGCGAGACGACCACAGGGTCATTCAGGTTTTTCGATTTGAGATATTGGAGGATCACCGGCGCTGCGAAGAGGTGATCCACGGGGATGTCGAAAAATCCCGCGACCTGCTGCGCGTGGAGATCCACGGTGAGCACGCGGTTCACGCCCGCTGCCGTGAGAAGATTCGCGACGAGCTTTGCCGTGATGGGCACACGAGGCTGATCCTTCCGATCCTGCCGCGCGTAACCGAAAAATGGGATGACCGCCGTGATGCGTGACGCGCTCGCGCGCCGGGCGGCGTCCACCATGATGAGCAGTTCCATCAGGTTCTGGTTCGTCGGCGGGCAGGTCGGCTGCACGATGAACACATCGCGTCCGCGGATGTTCTCGTTGATCTTCACCATCGTCTCGCCATCGGGGAAAGACGCGACTGTCGCGTTGCCGAGCGGGATTTTGCAATAGTCCGCGATGCGCTGCGCAAGCTGATTGTGCGCGGAGCCGCTGAAAATTTTCAGCTCGGTTGGCGGTCGGAAGATCATCAGGAGAAAGGGGCGGGGACTCTAGGGGGAGATCCGCGAATGGCAACCGGTTTTTCGGCAGAGCAAAGGGAGCGACTCATCGCGTGGCCGAAATCGGACGAGCGCTCCGAAGCAATCCGTCAGGAATCCGGCAAGCAACTCTCACCGCACGTCCTGGCACTCGCCAGCCGGAACGCGCTATTTGATCGAATAGCAGAAAATCATCTCCTGCTCGCGGATGTACAGTCTGCCACCGGACACCACCGGGTGCGACCACGCCTTGGTGCTGCTCCGGCGCAGCTTCGACACCGCTGGCAGCGTGAATTCCCCGGTGACTTTCACTCCGGCCGCAGTCATCTCGGCGAGCGAGACCTTGTCCGTGTTTTGGCTCAGCACATACATCCGCCCATCGGCGACCGTCACCGCGCCGACGCCGACTGTCTTCTGGTCCTCCCAGATCTGCTCGCCCGTCTTGAAATCCAGGCACCGCCACGAACGCAGATCGTGCGAGCCGTAAATTTTTCCGTCGAGCAGGACGACTCCGCCGTGTGCGTTGCCGATCGTGTTCTTCGCGTACCCCTGCACGGCGTCGAAGGCGTCGCCTTTCCGCTCGATCTTGAACAGGTCGCAGCCTCCTTTCCATGCGGTGATGAAGACTTGGCCGTCGTGGAAAATCGGCGTCACCGCCGCGATGTCGGGCCATGCTCTCGCGCTCCGGTAAGTCCACAGCAATTTGCCGCTCTTCGCCTCGATGCCGACGGCCCCGCTCTGCTTCAGGACGACATACTGCCGCACGCCGCCCACCTCGGCCACGATGGGCGATGAGTAGGTGCATTGCCCGGCCACATCCTTCGTCTGCCAGAGCAACGCGCCAGTCTTCTTGTCGAGCGCAGCCACCAGGCCGTTCGGTCCGCCGGGTGTGATGATCACCTTCTCGCCATCCACCAGCGGCGACCACGAAAAGCCCCAGCCGCCCTTTCCGCCGCCGATGGGATTCACCTCCGCGCCGAGTTCAGCCGGGAGATTTTTGCGCCACCGCTCCCTGCCGCTCGCGATCTCGACGCAGACGATCACCCCCTGACTCCCGAGCGCGAAAAGCAGTTCGCCGTCCACCGCGGGAGTCGAGTTCGGCCCCAGGCTCCACTCGTTGCCCTCAAAGTCGAATGGCGGTGCAATCTTCGCCGCCCAGATTTCCCTGCCCATTTCGTCGAGCGCGATGACACACTCGTCGCCCTTCCGCGCACCCAGCGCGAAGACCTTCCCGCCGACCACGGCCGGCGCACTGAGACCCACGCCAGCGTCCTTGAAGCTCCAGAGCATCTTCGGCCCGCCCGCCGGCCACACTTTGAGAAGCCCCTTCTCGTCCGAATGCCCGTCGCGATTCGCCCCATTCCACTGCGGCCAATCCCCGCCGTGGACCGACATGCCGCTCGCAGCCACCGCTGCCATCCAGGTCAGCCGAAAAAATCGGCGTCCACTGCTCGACAAAAAACGACTGCGGGGGTTCGAGATTGTCATGATTGGAAGCGTGCCCCCTCCGTCTTTTGGATGTCAATGCCCGCGCCGCTCCGAAGCACTGCATCCGCTGTCGTCTCGGCGGGAGCACCGACTTTCAAAAAAGTGACTCCAATCTGAACAATCAACCTGTTGCGTTGTTCCCAAACGGTGTTGACCTCTGCCCCGGCGTGATACACGTTTGTATCACCATGAAAACCGCGACCGTGCGCGACTTGCGCAACAACTTTGCCGACGTGGCGAGGTGGATCGAACACGGCGAGGAGGTGGCCATCACCCGCAACGGTGCGGCCTTCGCCACGCTCGCGCCCGCCAAGGTTGCGAAGCCGCGCAAAGTGGATTGGGCCGCCCGGCTCGCCAAACGGAAGCCCCTCGGGCGCGGAATGTCGAAAGAGGAAACCGATGCGCTTTGGTCGAGGCTGAGGGATTGAGCGCATGGAAGCCGATGCTTACGCGGATTCCTCGTTCCTCGTGTCGCTGCATCGCGCGGACACGAACCACGCTGCCGCCAATGCGTTCATGGCGAAAGCCGCGCTCACGCTCTCTTTCACGCCATTGCATCGCGTGGAAGTGCGAAATGCCCTGCGCAACGCCACGGCAAACGGTGAGATGACTGCCGCCGATTGCCGGCTGGCCTTCCGGCAAATCGAGGAAGACTTGCGCGACGGTCTGCTCCTCCACACCCCCGTCGCCTGGACGGATGCGTTTCGCCGCGCCGATGAACTCAGCGAAAAGCACGCGGCGACGGAAGGCCAGCGGACGATTGACCTTCTCCATGTCGCGCTGGCCCTCGAATGCGGTGCGAAAACCTTTCTCTCCTTCGATACCCGGCAGAGGAAACTCGCCAAGGCTGCCGGGTTGAAAGTGAAGCCGTAACCACCTCTCGTGCTCGTGGGCGATGGCGACGCAATCGAGGCTGGCACCGCATTTGTCCTTGCCGATGCACGAAAATTCGTGCATCGTTGTAGCTAATGAGCAAGCGAGCAAAACTCCGCGCGAAGCTGATGAGCGGCACCCAGGACAGGGGCTTCACATTCGCAGACGCGGAGATGCTGCTGCTCACGGCAGGTTTTCTCCGCGACGGCGGCGAAGGAAGCCACCGCGTCTATCGCCACGCCGATGGCCGCAAGATGGTCCTCGCCCATCACGGCAAGGACGTGAAGCCCGCCTACATCCGCCAACTCAGAGAACTCCTAAAATGAAAGATCCGACCCACCGCTACCTGATCCGCCTCTACTGGTCCGACGATGACGGGGGCTACGTCGCCGAAGTGCCCGCGCTGCGCGGCTGCGTCGCCGTCGGCGGCACTCCGCAGAAGGCCGTCCGCGAAATCGCCATCGCCATGAAGCTCTGGCTGGGTTCCGCCAATCGCCACGGTGATCCCGTCCCCGAGCCGGACATGGCCCGCGAGGAAATCCAGCGCTTCGTGCCGTTCCTGAACTTGTCGAAGCTTGCGCGCCGCGCAGGACTCAACAACCACACGCTTGCCAGCAAACTCCGCAGGAACACACCGTTCACCGCCGACGAGGCCGCAGCCATCCTCAAGGCGCTCGCACCTGCGTAAGCCCGCGATCCGCTGACACGCCACGCCGATGAAATCAGCGAAAAGCACGCGGCGACGGAAGGCCAGCGGACGATTGATGTTCTCCATGTCGCGCTCGCCCTCGAATGCGGTGCGAAAACCTTTCTCTCCTTCGATACCCGGCAGAGGAAACTCGCCAAGGCTGCCGGGTTGAAAGTGAAGCTCTGAACTGGCACGCGCATATTTTGATTTACGCTCTTGCCGCCGCCTCTGGTAACTCACTCGTGCATGAACCCGCGTTCCCTCTTTGCGCTCACAATCCTTGCAGCAATTGCACTGCCCGCCTTTTTCGGCGGCTGCACGAGTGAACCGCTGCTCTCGCGCAGAGGGGGGGTGGCAGTCGGGGAGCTGGGTGTGCAGACTCTTATTGTTTTGGGACGTGGTGGGAGCAATCCCGTTGAGGCCAATTTGGAGGCCAGCGACATGAACTACCTCGGCGGGGTTGTTCCGATTCCCCGGACACGTCGTGAACGCGCCCGGCCTGTGGAAAAAGGCTCACGGCTTTTCGTGGACGGCCACGCGCACGGAAGCATTCCAGTCATCGCGAATCTCCCGAAGCCCGGCCCGCACACCGTCCGCCTCGAGATCCCCGGATGGCAGCCACACACGCTGACGGTGGCGAATCCCTTCCGCATGCGGGTCGGCGCGGGCGAGATCGAGTCGTGGCCGCCTGTCTTTGTGAATTGCAAGACCGGCGAAATTTTCACCGCGGAGAAACTCCCTTCTTTCGACCCCTCCCGATACAGCGGGACAGCATTCAAAGTGGGCCGCGACCCGATGCTCATCGTGACGACCGCCGACAAACGTCGCTCCGGCGGGAAGCTGATCGGTGCAATGAAATCCTCCAACGTCGCACGGTGAGGCAACTGGATCGGTTTCAAAACTGATCTGGGCGCTTCCTTTTCCCTACGGCTTCTTCCCCGCGAGCAAAAGCGATGAAGGTCCGGGTGAAAGTCCCGCCTATTCCACGTCGTCCAGTTCCACAATCATCACCAGCCAGACGGGCACATCCACCCAATACGCGATGACAAAGCCGTCCAGCATCAGGTGCTCGATCTCACGCCCGCTGGCATCCTTCACCACGTAGTCGGAAGTGATGAAGGGATGCCGCGCCAGCTTCGTGCAGGTATCCACCAGCTTTCTCTGCCTGCGTTTTGGCAGGGCCAGGATGAACTTCGCAGCCGACTCGGAATAAACCGCGCGGTATTCCCGCCTCTCACCGGGCGCTGATGCGCGCGTTGAGTTCGGCGGTCGTCACCACCCGTCCCTTTGTCATTTCCGTCACGCGTTTGGCCGCGGCCTTTTTCCATTCCGGCGTCTCGTGTTTCAGGCGGATCAGATACGCATGCAATTCCTGCCGGTCGCGTTTGTTCATGCGCGACAGTTCCTGCTTCAGTTCGAGAACGCTCATGGCGGGGAAAGTAGCACGCTCACCGTGGAAAGCTCAAGCGGCGGGTCGCTGCGGGTATTCAGCGCGTCCTTCGTTCCGTTTCCCTATTGATGGGGCATTCCCCTCACGGCAAATTTCGCTATCGCGTTGGTTACCTTGTCGAGCATCTCTTTCGGAATGGGTTGGCCGTCGTCCGGCAGGAGTTCCTTTTCGACTATGCGTCTGACTTCAGCACTACGCGCTCTCTCAAGGAAACGATCAACGACAGTTCTCACCATAGCACTGGTTGGCCCCCAAACTTCCTGAGTCGGCAGCTTCGACTGCGCTTCAAAATTTGGTATTGATGATTCGATAAAATCCACTTTACGGTTTTCGGCGGGGTTCATTTCACGCAAAGGATCAACCGCGTATCCCTCTCGAATTGCTGGACCAGCATATGAATCGGATAAGCGGATCGAATGCGCGAAGGCTCCATAAAGCACTACGATTGCGTCAACAGCACCATCCCTCGAAACGATTCCTATAAAATGACCGAAATCGCCAAGAGTTGGTGTGGCCGTTTGAGGGGGGGCCACAATCCAGCGTAAGAAATTTGAAGCGTCACCATTGCCCCTCAGAATATATTCTCTCACGGCATCAAATTCCGGTCTGAGTGCCACGTCTGGATTTATTGCTCCCAATAGATTGAAACACGACTTAAGAAGCGCGCGAAAATAGTCGCCCCCTCCAAATTTCATTGGAAGGGTTACAGGTCCTTGGAGGTATGTTTCCTCTTTCTCAAACTCACCGTTCTTAATCCGGTCACGGATTGCCTGCTCGTCAATTTTCAGTCCGGGGTATTGCGTGCGAAGTTTATGCAATGCCCACTCAAGCTGCTTTTCATTTCCCAACTCCATTTTGATCCGCTCGGTTCCTTCGGGATTCTTGACAACGGAGACCTGTGGTTCAGCAATTACGGGTTGGCCCCCCGCTTTGAGATCGACGATTTCTCCACTGCTAGCCTTCAATTTGCGCAATCCAGGAGCTTCATCTCCCCTTCCGCTATCTGATCCAACGAGCATACGAAGGGGGCGAAACGCCTCTTCCAATGCGGAATCGATTGATTTGCCAAATTCCGCTTGTACCTCGTCACAAACGATATTCGGGGATGCCCATCGTGCCCCAAAGTGATTTTGAAGAATGTGTTCTTTCGTGGCGGTAACAAAAGTGGTCTTTGAATAGATGCAGGTGGGCATAGAGAAAGATTATGAAAAGGAATGGGAACAGAGTGATACACCGTCATTCAAGGCTTCTTCCCCCCGAGCAGAAACTCCGCGGCTTGCGCGACGTCCTTGTCGCCGCGGCCGCTGAGGTTGGCGATGATGAGCTGGTCGGGGCGCATCTTCGGGGCGCGCTGGATCACTCCGGCGACGCCGTGCGTGCGAAGATTGAAAATGGTTGCGAAATGAGCGTCTTTCATATTGCCGATTAAAAATCACGATAGACTTCGGAGCGGTGTTGGATGCGATAGATGCGGATGACAGTCTGAGGGTGATAGACCCAGTAGAGGATGCGCCAGTCGCCCAGCCGCAGTTTGCAAAGTCCGGCGAGATCGTCCGGCATTCCGACCAGCCTCCGATGCACCACGACGGCAGCGTTTTCCGCCAGCCAGAGAATCTTGCGTTCGACACTCGCGCCGATGACGGAGTCGAGCTTGGCCAGTTGCGCGTCTGCTCCCGAGCCTATTTCGACTCGGTAGGGCACGGGACGTGGCGCGGTTTCCAAGCTTTGAACTCACCGGCGAGATCTTCCTGCCGGGCTTGGTGCAACTCGGCCATGATGTCGGGGTGTTGCGCGGTGAGCCAGTCCTGAAGTTCGTCCAGTGTCTCCACGGACCCGAGGACGGACGCGGGGATTTCAAGGATGCCGGGTTTCATGATGGCGGGAAGCGTAGCGCGAGATGGGAGCGGCTCAAAGTAATTCCTTCAACGACTGACGGAGGAGATCCCTTTTCCGAATAAATAGCCCGCGCTTTCACAAGCGCGGCTACGGCTTCTTCCCCGCGAGCAAAAACTCCGCGGCTTGGGCGACGTCCTTGTCGCCGCGGCCGCTGAGGTTCGCGATGATGAGCTGGTCGGGGCGCATCTTCGGGGCGCGCTTGATGACTCCGGCGATGCCGTGCGCGCTTTCGAGCGCGGGAAAGGGATGAGGTGGGGGAACCATTTGAACTTTGCCATCGCGGGCAGTCCTCACGGTTTCGTCGGTTCCTCGCGCACGATGCACGTTTCATTTGCCGTGTCATGCGGCTGCAGGGATGCGGTTTCGGCGCTGTTGAAAAAGTCGAGCACTTCCGACCGGCTCATCCCTGCGGTGCGGCGGGCCACGGATTCTTTCCAGCGGCGCGATTCGAGGACTGTATCAAATGTCTTCTTCTTCGTTTTCATGGATCAACTCGAGTGGGGAGAGGATACGGACTTGCGGGTAGCCCTGCAAGAGGTTCACGGCGTTGAAGCCCGCTTCGCGTCGCAGGTTTGCCAAGTGGTGGAAGTTCCAGCTCACAATCACCAAGACGTTCTGCACGGTGGCGATGGCGACGTGCCGGGCGTCATCCGTGTATTTCGCAGTCACCACCCCGGCGGCGACGTATGCCTGCGCGAGTGATTCCGCCTCGTCACTCAGCAGGTGGACTCGCGCGGAATCGGTGAAGAGTTCTGCAAATTGCTGCTGCACCCGTGGCGGTGCGTCCTGCACTTCTCGCCGCGTCACCACTGAAGTGACCAGCCGGTAGGAACCGCCAGAGGCGAGGCGGAACAATTCCAGCGTCGCATCCTTCCACTCGTCGTCGAAGCCGCCGCCGATGACGGAGGTATCGAGGTAGAGCGTGCGGATTTTCATCGGGATGAATTTTAAGCGGCGGACGAACAGCCCGCACTTTCACAAGCGCGGCTACGGCTTTTTCCCCGCGAGTAAAAACTCTGCGGCTTGCGCGACGTCCTTGTCGCCCCGGCCGCTGAGGTTCGCGATGATGAGCTGATCGGGGCGCATCTTCGGGGCGCGCTGGATCACTCCGGCGATGCCGTGCGCGCTTTCGAGCGCGGGGATGATGCCTTCCCAGAGGCTCAGCTTGCTGAACGCATCGAGCGCCTCGTCGTCGGTCGCGAAGTCGTAGTCAATGCGGCGCTGCTCGTTCAGGTAGGCGTGCTCGGGGCCGACGGCGGCGTAGTCGAGCCCGGCGCTGACGCTGTGCGTGAGCTGGATCTGGCCGTCGTCGTCGGCGAGCAGCCATGTCTTCGTGCCTTGCAGCACGCCGAGTTTGCCGCCTTGGAATCGCGCGGCGTGTTCGCCATCGCGCAGGCAAGTGGTGCCGCTCGCGAAGCCGCGTCCGCCAGCCTCGACGCCGAGCATTTTTACCGAGGCATCTTTCAAAAATGGGAAGAAGAGCCCGATGGCATTGCTGCCGCCGCCGACACACGCGATGAGCAGGTCGGGCAGGCGTTCTTCCTTTTCCAAAATCTGCCGCCGCGCCTCCTCGCCGATGACGCGGTGGAAATCGCGCACGATCATCGGGAACGGATGCGAGCCGAGCGCGCTGCCGAGGATGTAATGCGTGGTGCGCACGTTCGCCACCCAGTCGCGCATGGCCTCGTTCACGGCCTCCTTCAGCGTGCGCTGGCCGGCGGTGACGGGCACGACGCGCGCACCGAGGAAATTCATGCGCGCGACGTTCAGCGACTGCCGCGCCATGTCCACCTCGCCCATGTAAATGACGCACTCGAATCCGAACCGCGCGCACACGGTGGCCGTGGCGACGCCGTGCTGCCCCGCGCCGGTTTCGGCGATAATGCGCTTCTTGCCCATGCGCCGCGCGAGGAGGATTTGCCCGAGGGCGTTGTTGATTTTGTGCGCCCCGGTGTGGAGCAGGTCCTCGCGCTTGAGGTAAATCTTCGCGCCGCCGAGTTGCTGCGTGAGGCGTTCGGCAAAGTAGAGCGGCGT
>JBBRYC010000063.1:0-37254 GCA_038238025.1 Chthoniobacterales bacterium | reverse complement strand
TGGTCGGTTGGGGCCGCGGCTGGCGACTGAGCTCTCGCAGGAGTCCCGGCCATGACAGCCAAGCCTAGGACAAGACCGCAGGTGAGAGCGATGTTACGAATGATTGATTTCATAGGATAGTGGATGGTTAGCTATTTCTTCGCCGGCACGCCGATCTCGATGCGCGTGATGTTGTCGTCGCCCGCGCCGTGAACCGTGAGGACAGTGCCTTCCTTGACGGTCGGCAGGATCTTCTCCGCGATGCCGATCAATGCGAAGTCGCCGCCATCAATGCTTTCATAAACGGGGACGCCCTCGGCAAATTTGTGGAAGTGAAGCTGGTTCCCATACTTCTTGGTGAAGCTCGGCCCGAGGTCTTTGCCCAGCATCAGCAGCCGCTCGTCTTTGTAAGATACGAAGGTGCCCGTGGTCTGGCCCTTCTTCGCACCGATGCGGATAAGTGCCTTGTCATCGGTAACGGTGATCCAAGTTCCTGCTTCGACCTTGCTCAAGACTTCGACATTGCCGGACGGCTGATACGCTTTCGCGGCGTCGTCCCAAGCAACGACCTTTGTGGTCTCCGGAAAGTTTTTCCAAACCAGTCCGCCGTAGTTGCCCTTGAGCGTCAGCGTGCCGTCCTTGAATGAGCCGAACTTTCCGTATCCGCCCTTGTCATTCTGGCGGACCTTGTCCGGAGCGGCCGTGTTCTCCGATGCCTTGTCCGAGGGCGGCCCTTTCTTCACGCCGATCTCGATGCGCGTGAAGTTTCCATCGCCCGCCCCGTAGTGAACGGTGACCAGCGTCCCTTCCTTGATCTTCGGCAAAGCTGTGGAGGGCGTGCCCGCACGCACATAGTCACCGCCATCGATGCTTTCGAACACCGGGAGATCCTCGGCAAACTTTTTGAACTTAAGCTGGTTGCCGTATTTTTTCGTAAAGCTGTTCGGAGTAAGATCTTTTCCAAGCAGCAGCATCTGGTCGTCTTTGTAAGACACGAAGGTGCCGGTGACGCTGCCATTTTTCCCGCCGACATAAATTTTCTCGCGGCGTCCATTTTCCATCGCGGGGACGCCGACCCATGTCCCTCGCTCCACTTTGTTGAGGCTCTCCACGGTGCCAGACGGCTGGTGCGCATTCGCGGCATCGTTCCAAAGAACGACCGCCGTGCTCGCGGGAATGTCATGCCAGACCAATCCGCCAGACTTGCCTTTGAGCGTCAGCGTGCCGTCTTTGAATGACACGAACGCGCCTCCTCCGGCCTTGTTCTTCTGGTCAATGCTCTCCAGTGCCGGAGCCTCTTTCGGCTGCTCGGCTTTGACCTCTTGCGCACGCGTCGCGCCCACCAGCGTGAGCGCGGCGATCATCAATGCCGCAGCCAGGCCCCACGCGGGATGTGTGCGGCGATGAGTGGCGATGGCGCGAATGCGCGAGCGCATCCCGGCGCGCTCGAAGATGCCGACGAAGGCGAGGCCAAGCGCGGAGTGCGACACAGAGTTTTGCAGCTTCAGCACCGCGAGTGCGAGCACGGATGCGCGCAAGCTCGCGGACAGGAGCCATGGGACGAAGGAATCGAGGGTGTTCATAAGGTTGTCGTGGAGGGTTCAGGATTGGTTCTTGAGTGATTGATCGAGCATCTTTTTCAACTCGCGCACCTCTGCCGGCGTGAGCTGCGCATTCTGCGCGAAGTGGACGAGCAGCGGCTTCGAAGCCCCGCGAAAAACCCGCTGCATGAAAGACTCGCTCTCCGCGCCCACACACGCCGCGCGCTTCACCGCAGGCGAGAAGACACGCGTGCCGCTGCCGTTCTCGCCCGTCTTCAGCGCGCCCTTCTCGACCAGCCGTGTGAGCAGCGTGCGGACGGTGTTCTCCGCCCAGTTCATACTGGGTCGCAGAGTTTTGGTCACTTCGGACGCAGTCTGTGGAAAGCCCTCCCAGAGCGCCTCCATCACGACCCATTCGGACTCGGAAATGTCAGGCGGTTGCATGATTGGTGCGGGAAATACTACACTCGTAGTGATGCATCAACCACAAATGTAGTGACGACGATTGAATCGCACTGCTTCACACTGCAAACGCACCCAGCAAGGCCTCGTGCGGCGTGCCAGCCCGTGGAACCCGCTACGAATGCCAGCGCATCAGAGCTTCACATTTTGTGAACACGCCCCGGCTGAAGGCGGAACGCCAAACCGCATTCATGGCAGGCGAACCTCCAGTGTTGGCATCGGGTCGTTGGGCTTCGCACGGAACCAGGTCGCGTCGGGCTTCAACTGGACTGACTTCAAAATCTTTGGCGCAACGCCGGGTTCGGTCGCGGGCGCGAGGACGTTCAGCATGTATTCCGGGCTCGGGGTGGCCTTGCCTTCATCGTCCATCGCCCACGTTTTCACGATCAATGGCACGAGCGTCGCGGGCAGCGGCGTGGTGCCATCGGCGCGCACGGCGGCGGGCGAGTTGCGCACATTCGGATCCTGCGCGCCGGGCGCGAGCGGCGTGGTGGGCTTCGTGGTAACGAGCTGCACCTTCGCACCGCGCGGCACGTCGCCTTTGAGCTGCACGACGAAAAACTCCAGCGCCTCCACGACAGGATCCGTGTGGTTCACATTGCGCGGCAGCGTGCGGTCGCGTGTGGATTTGATCTGCTCGGGTCGCACGTTGCAGTTGAGCAGGCTCACGGAACTCGTGGTCATCTCCATCAGCGCGGTCGCCGGCGGATTGATGATGGTCATGCTCGTGAGTTGCGCCTTCGCCGCCGCTGTCGAAACCGGAAGTTCACAGCCATCAATGAGCGTATCCTCCGCGCTGCCGGTGATGGTGCGCAGGCTCAGCCCGGTCTTGCAGTTGCGGATGGTGTTGCCCTTCAGCATCGCCGGGCCGGTGTGGCAGACGATGCCCTGCGGGCAATTCTCCACATAGTTCCCGGTCGTGCTCCCCTCGCTGGAACTGATGTTGATGCCGATGGCATAGGGGCCGAGCACGCGGTTCTCGCGGATTTCGCAGAGCGGACAGCCTGCGACTTGCAGCCCCGCCGGGCGCACGAGCGGCACCGTGCGTGCGTCGAATGTATTCCGCGCGATCATCGGCGTGTCGCAACTGGACACGGCGAGCCGCGAGTGCCCGCTGAAGAGATTGCCGGTGAAATTGCAGCGCTCGTTCGGCTTCGCGCCGGTGTTGTCAATGCCCGTCACGGAGACGGCAACGTGATCAATCTGCGCATTCTGCAGATCAATCATCGTGCGGCTGCCCGCGGTGAGTTCGCCGGCAGGGATGATCTTCCCCTCCTTCGGCGCGGTGATGCTGATGCGCACATTGCGTTTGCCCTCCGCCAGCGCGGGCTTTCCCGCGACGAGCAGCGCACCGCCGCGCTCCAGTTTGATCGTGCGCTCTGCCGCTGCCGTCGAGCAAAGCTGGATCGCCATGTCATCGGTCGCGGCCTGCGCGTGCATCTTCAGGCTGCCGTGGACTTCGATCTGGCCGTTGACGGTGAGCGTGCGTTTTCCGAGGCCGCTCTGGAACGCGAAGTTGGAATTCGGATCGAGGATGAGCGATTTGCACGTCGGCTTGTCCGCATCGTCGCGATCAAAGAGTACGATATCACGCGCGGCGATCACGGCTTCATCCTCGGCACCCGGAACCGCCCCGCCGCGCCAAGTCGCCACGTCGCTCCATCGCCCACCACCGAGACCGTTTGAGTGGATCTCCTTCGCCGTGACCGAGCCGACAAGAGACACACATGCAACAGCGAGCACGATCCACAGGGAATGGTTGGTTGAATTCGTTCGCATATGATCTGTCAGGTCAATCCAGACACATGATAAAGCCGAACGGCGGGGTTCGGGTAGCGCGGGCGTCCCGCCTGCCGTGCTGCGCGTCTCGCGCAGCACCCGGCGAACGTCTGTGTGTGAATGAATGCCGCTCGATGTCCGTATGTATTCCGCGGGACGCGGAACACGGCAGGCGGGACGCCCGCGCTACCCGAGACACGCCGTCCGGCTGTTGGCATCTTGCGCAAACAATAGGACGGATCGTGGCGACTGATTGCATCATTCGACCTCCGGTGCCTCGATGAAGCTGCGCAGCGTGTCGCTCTGACGGTCGCTCACGGGCAGAATTTTCAGGCCGTCAATCCGCAGCGTGCCATACGCATTCACGATCGCGATCTTCACCGTGCCGTCCTGCGCCTGTGGCACGCGGAGGCGCGTCGCCATTTTCCGCCACTGGCCATAGGTGCGCTGGAGGTGAATCGTCGAGGTGTCCGAGGCAGTCTTGCTCACGCCATCCGCGCCCGGCCACATCGTCACAGTGGCGTAGTTCCACGCGCTGACTTCGCGGCTGCACATCTGCTCGCGATACCAGAATTCCACCCAGCATGTGCCGCCTGCTGGCAGGTTTTTGAGTTCTTTGGCGAAGGTGAAACCGCTGCCGTTTTTGATGTAGCCGACGTGCGGGCCGGCCATGCCGAGCATCGGTTCGATCGAGATTTTCACCACGGTGCTGGAAGGCTGTGGCTCGTCCGGCTCGAAGCCCGTCGCGAAGCTGCGGAAGGTTTCGTTTGCGAGTGTTGCGCCGGATTTTTTCGCAGCGTCGGCACTCGCCGCCTTCACTTTCACGAGCGCAAAAACGGTGCCGAGCTTTTGCTGGTCAAAATATTCCGGGAACGATTCGCGCAGTTTTTCAAACCATCCGAGCGAGGCCGCAAAGTCCTCCCGCCGGTAGTAACAATCCGCGAGGCCGTGGATCGCGCGGTCGCGGAATCCGGCCCACTGGCGCAGTTTCAGCAGCACCTCGTAGTGCTTCATCGCGTCCTCGTAGCGGCCGGCAAAACGATCCGTCTCGGCGCGGAGAAAACGATACATGCCTTCGAGTTTCTGCTCGGGGAAATCGAGTTCCATGCGCTCCAGCAGCAGCCGCGTGCCGCGCACGTCGCCGCTGCGGAGTTTCTGCTCCGCGATGCGAAGCTGCGCGCCGCGCTGGATGGCCTCGCTCTGTCCCGTCGCGGCGAAGCGTTCGCCGCCGAGTGTCTTCGCGAGACGGTAGCGCTCGGCGGCCTGCACCATGTCGCCCGCCTGCGTGTAGAGATCGCCCCAGTGAATCGCCGCCTCGCGCACTGCGGGGATGTTCAGCCCGCGATGCTGGTTGATGATCCGTTCGTAGAGGGTCGCGGCGTCCGCGTATTCCTTACGGTGATTCCACTGAATGTCCGCGCCCTTGAGCAGCGCGAGCACTTGCAGCGACGGCACTTTGCCTGCCGCCTTCAGCGCCTCGTCCATAAGTTGCATCGCCTCCGTGCCGCGTCCCTGCTCGGCGAGCGCCTCCATGATCGTCGTCTGCAAAACCACGCGGCGCTTCAAATCCACATCGGGCAGCGCGAGCAGGTGACGCCCGATTTTTTCCACGAGCGGCCAGCGGTTTGGCTGTTCGGAGACGGTGAGGAAATCGAACAGCGAATTGATCCGCTGCGTGTCCCACTTGCTCCACTCGCTCGCCGTGAGAAGCTCCACCGTCTTCGCGAGCGAATACGGGCTCGTCGGCGCGGGGGCGGTCCACATGTAAACGCGCTGCGTGATCGGCGGCAGTCCGCCGCCCGCGTTCATCGTCACGATGTATTCGCCGGATTTGAAATAGACATGCGTCGGCGACGCGCCGGTCCCGTGGTTGCCGTCGCCGAAGTCCCACTTGATTTGCGCAGCGTCCTTGATGCCACCCTGCGCCTCGAAGCGCGCGAGGTGAAGGTTGATCCCCGGCGTGCTTAGCGTGTCCTCCACGCCCCACACGAAAGTCGCCGTAGCCGCGCCATTCGCGCCCTCGATGCCCGTCGCCTCGGCGAGCGCGGCGCGCGGGAAACTGTCCGGCGGCACATATGTGCTAGCCAGCTTTCGCTTCGCATTGTCGGCCTTCCAATAGAAGGCGCAGTTCGCCCTCGCCGCGTTCGCTCCGCAGACGTGATGAATCTCAAACGGATGCACGCCCTCGGTGAGTTCCACCTCCGCCCACGCGCTCGCGGGGATCGTGACGGCGAAAGAATGCGCGCCCTTCTGCTCCCAGACGCGGTTGCCATCGATGAACAGAAACGCCGCGTGCTCGGCGCCGAGGAAGAATTTGTAAGTGCCCGTCTCCTCGATGCGCAGGAAGCCGCGATACGACGCGGCGAAATTGTGCGGCGTGTCGGGACGCGCGGGGTTCACATTCTGCGCGATCATGTCCACGAATGAATTCGCCGTGACCGCCGTGCTCTTCTTCAGCCCCGCGACGACATCCGCCCAGCTTGCCAGGGAGTCACCCGCCCAATCACGAAACTCCGCCGAGATGCCCTCTTGAATGATCGGCCCGCTTGCTGCCGGTGCCGCCGGGTTCCCCGCGTAGGCCCAATACATCGGCTCGTTCGCGCGGCGCTTGAATTGGATGAGCGTGTCGCCGCGCGGATTGTGCGAGAGGATCGCGACGGGAATCAGCGAGCCATCCTGCGCCTGCACGCAGACGTCCGCACCATCCGCGCGCAGCCAGCCCGCCGTCGGCAGTCGCGCGATGACCGACTCGGTGGGTTGCTTCTCCGTCGCAAAATCCACGAGCACGCGCAGCGGAAAGCGCACGCGATAACCGGGCACCCACGCGGGCGGTGGTGGAGCAGGGGAGGGCGCGGGCGCTTTCAGGTGCACGGGTGCGGCGTGCAATGACGAATGGGGAATGACGAATGACGAAAGCAGCACTGCGAGCCAGCGCGCACTCAGAACGAAGCCGCGCCTCGTGCTGATCAGCCACCCGTCAAAAAATTTGCGCCGCGAATTCATCTCGTCACTCGTCATTCGGATTTCGTCATTCCTATTCCGGCTCATACGTCACCGTAAGCTGCCACTTATGCCGATGTCCGCCGTGCGTCGGCGAATGCAGCAGCGCGAAGCCGTCGAACGTGATCAGCCATCCGCGATTCGGCGCAGCGCCGGTGTACCACATCTCGACATCCTGCGTGACGTTCACCGTGAGGAGCTGCCCGTTCACAAATTGTCCCGACGCCGTCGGATTCGTCGCGCGATCCGTGGACTTCCCGCGCGCGCCGGCGACGGACCACTCCTGCTGCTTCGGATAAGTCGTGCGGTATTGAAAACACGCGCCGATCCCCCAGTCGGCGAGCACGCGCCACACGTTCACTTTTGTGCTGGCGACATTATGCGCGATGGTCCACTCCGCGCGCGTGATGCGCATGCCCTTCGGAATCTGATCGAGCGAGTAACGCAGCAGGTAGCTCGTGGCCGGTCCGCCGCCGGACGAAGAATTGATGTAGCGCGTGTTGTCGTAGTTGTAGGTCGCCCAGCCGTTGCGCACGTTCGTCTCGGACAGCGCGGCGAAGGAATCCAGCGCATCCGCCTTGATGATGATCGTGCGCGCGATGAGCGGCGACGCGCCGAATGCGAGCAGCGCCACGCACAGCGCGATCACTTTTGATTTCATGAAAAGGAAACGCATCGCTCAGTCGTTCTTGTTCACCGCGACGTAGAGCCGCCCGTGTTTCTCGGAATACGCGAGTCCCTTCGCGATCCCGCACTCCAGCTTCAGCCGCTCGTCTTTTCCATTCAGCGCGCCATTCGCATCGAGGCCGAGCAGGTGCAGCGACTTCGTGTCGCCGATCGCGATGCACGATTGCTTCGCCACCACCACCGGGATGCCCGTCATGTGCGCGCCCGTCACCGTCGCGACCTGCGGCAGCAGCGACGGATACCCGTCCGTCTGCGCGATCTGGTAGAAGTGATTGTGATCCTGCAGGCAGATGTAGAGCGCGGGCGCAGTCGGGTGTCCCGCGATCGCGCACGGCCCAGTAAGATCGCCGGGGATGTGAAACCACGCCTGCCGCGCGCCGCCGTCGTGAACGTCATTCACGAGGCAGCCCGAGAAGCCGCCCATCACCAGCGCTTCGCGCGCGGCGAACCAGCCCATGCCGGTCGGCAGATAGCTGTTGATGAGCCGGCTTTTCGGCAGAGCCGCGAGGCGATTGTATTTTCCGTTCACATCCTTGCCGACCCTCGCCTTCAAAGTCGCCGCCTTGGGCTTTTTCCCCGGTGTCTCGTCCGGCGCATCGGTGGGCAGCCCGTCCTCATCCAGCGCAAACACGCCGACGCTGCCCGTCCTCGGCGTATCGCCCGTCGCGTTCGGCACGAAGAGATGCTTCGCGTCAAAGTCCAGCCCGACGGTGCCGCCGCCCACTCCGCAGTAAAATCCCTCACCTCGCGTCCCCGTGTGCAACAGCTCCAGCGCGCCGTCCTTGATCGCGTAGATCGCGAGGTGATCAAATTCCAGATGGTTTGCAAATTCCGGATGCTTTCCCTGCTTCTCCGCAGGCGGCCCGTTCACATCCTGCCACACGTAGAGCAGCGGCAGCTTCGGATGAAAAAGCAGCCCGAGCGGATAGTTGAAATTCGCCGCCAGCGTTTCCGGTTTCGGCAAAGTGATCCAAGTCGGCTCGGCGCTCGCACGTCCTTCTGCATCGAGATGAAAGACCGCCAGATGCTTCTCATCCTTCCCCGCGCGCCCGACGACGAGCAGCGAAAGCGCATCGCTCACCGCCGCGCAGGTCGCATCCGGCACGACGACCTTCGAGAGAAATGCGGGCGGCTCTGTGATCGCGTTCGGCGTGATCGTGAACTCGCGCGGCAGATTTTCCGCGCGCGCGGCAATCGCAAGAATCAAGACGGCAGAAAGGACGACCAAGCGGTTCATCAGGGCATCCGGTGTTCGCGTCGAACTTGGCCAGTGCGGGGCATCGTTTCGTGGATTGATGGAGGCGACATGAAAGGGGTGCGGTGCCAACCCAAAGTGCCGCTCGAAATTAGCCCGCATCTCGGTCGGTTTCGCCCTTCGCGCGACTCAGATGCAAACGCTGCTGGCAAAGCCATCGCTGCGCAGTAGGATTGCCGCATGAAACCGCTTGAACGCATCACCGTCGAACCCGGCAAATGTGGAGGACGCCCCTGCATCCGTGGCACGCGCTTTCGCGTGATGGATTTGCTCGAACTTCTCGCTGCCGGCGCGTCGCATGAGGAAATTCTCCGCGACTACTCCTTCCTTGAGCCGGAGGACATTCAGGCTGCGCTGCTTTATTCCGCACGACAGGCCGATCATGTCGTCCTCGCGGGCGCGTGAAATTCATCGTGGACAACCAGCTTCCGGCCGCGCTCGCGCGATGGCTTGCGGCTCGCAGTGCGGATGCAGTCCACGTTCTCGACATCGCTCTGGAAACCACACCCGACACGGACATCTGGAGTCGCGCGACTGCCGAAGGCCGCATCGTCGTTTCAAAGGACGAAGACTTCTTCCATCTCGCAAATCGGGACGGCGACACGGGACGCCTTCTCTGGGTGCGTCTCGGCAACTGCCGCACCGCAACATTGCTCGCGCGTTTTGAATCCGCGTGGCCCGGCATCGAACAATCGTTCGCCTCGGGCCATCGCATCGTCTTGCTGCTCTGATCGCCGCTTTCAGGCGAGACGAAGGTCGCGGCGCTTTGGCTCGCGGCGCTCACGGCGCTTTGGCTCACGGCGCGGCGAGCCTGCGATAGTATTCCTTCACCGCATTCTCATATCCCGGAATCGCCGGGCCGGCCGGTTCGTCGAGGATGCGCCCGCGCACCTTCTGCTCGCGCGGCAGGCTCGGGATGAATCCCGTCTGCGCGCGATTGAACACGCGCGCCTCGCTGCGCAAGCGGTCGAGCAATTCCTGCTGCGTGCGGAACACCTCCGCGGTCGGGTTCTCGCGCAGCTTGTCGAGATTCTGCGTCATTTGCGCGACGAGTTCGTCGAGGTGATCTGTCGGCAGGAAGAGATTTTTCAATTCCTTCCGCAGCGCATTCGCACGCTCGATGAGCTGCTTCTGGTCGCCGTTCATGTCACGCAGCAGTGCGGCGACCTTCGGGTCGAGCGGCTTGCCCTGACGTTCGACGATGGTGTTCACCGCCTGCGGCTTCTGCATCCGGTCGGCCATCTTGTCGTTCCACTCGCCCTTGTCGGACGTGCTGAATTTCGTCTTCTCCGCGTCCACGCGCTTGCCGCCGATGCCGGTGGAAGTGTCCGGCTGCATGTCGTCGGTCTTCTTTTCCTTGAGCAAGCCGGCTTGGTCGGGCGCTTCAAATTGCCCCTCCTGCACCTTGTCGCGCCCGCGCATGTTCGGCGATTCGCTGCCCGCGACCTTGCCATACGAACGCGCGCCCTGCCGCCCGGTCGCCGACATGCCGCCGACGTTTGCCGTCGGCGGTTTCTTGTTGCCAGTGGTCGAGGTCGCGCCGCTGGAATTCATGCGGCCCGCGAGCTTGCCGACCTCGCCGGGGTCGGCGGAAATCAGGCCCGAGTTCACCGTGAGCGAATCGAACTGCTCGGCCATTTCGTCCGCCTCGTCGAGCAACTTGCCCACGAGGTCATCAATCTTGTCCGGCACGAGCGGCGCGATCATTTCGTTCGGTCGCAAGCCGTCGTTCGGCGAAAGTTTCTTCGTCGCCTCCGCGCGCGTCCCGAGCGTGAGCACGGAAACATCCGTGCGCGCAGCGCTCTCGACCGTCTTCATCGCTGCCGCGAGTTCGGCCGACACGGGCGGCATGGCCTCCTTGTTTCCGTCGGGATTGGCGCCCTTCTTCTTGGCCGCTTCCGTCTCGCGCATCTCCACGACCTGGCTGATGTTCTCGAGTTCCTGCCGGAATTTTTCCGTCGCCACGCCCGAGCCCGCCATCAATTTTCCAAGCTCCTTTTGCGCCGCGAGCGTGGAAGCCTTCTGCTCTGCGTCCTTCATCGCGCGCGCGATCGCGTCGGCATTCGCCTTCTTCAGCGCTGCGTGGATTTCCAAAAGTGCGACCGCAGCTTTCGTCTGCGCGCCTGCTGCCGCCGTCCAGTTTCCATTCGCGATGTCCGACGAAGCCTGCTGCATCGCGGACTTCACGCCGCTCGCATCGAATGACTTCGACGCCGTGCTGAATGCCTGCCCGAGCAGTTCGTCCACGGGCGTCACACGCTCGCCCACGCCCGCAAGCGCGACCTGCGCGAGACCGGAGAGCGCGAGCATTTTTGCCTGACGCTGCCCCGCCGCCTTTGCGACGAGCGGCTGCGCGGATTTCGTCGCATTCGCCGCGGACCCGTCGCGCATCGTCGCCTGACGATCCGCGAGCATTTTCACGAACGGCGTCATGTTCGTCAGCTCCCAGTTCTGCCGGAACTGCACGTATTGTTCGAGGATGTCGGTGAGGCTGCGAATCGTGCGCTCCTGCGTGAGCCGCGCTTCGCCGAGCGCGGCGCGCTTGGCCTGCGGCTCGTCCTTCGCCGCGACCGCTTCGATCACGCGGACGGCGCGCATCATCTCGGTGTCCGCAAGCATCCCGAGTGAAAATCGCAGGTTGCCCGCTGCGCTCACGAGGTTCCGCGCCGCCGCGCCTGCGCTCTGGCGGAGCTGCTCCTGCGTCTTCGCCTGCTCGCGCATCGCGGCTGCGAGCGCATCGAGATTTTTCGGATCGTCCCAGCGCAGGCCCGACGCGACATCGAGTTTCTGCATCCATTCCGCGAGGCGCGGCACCGCCTCCTGCTCCTGCGCGATGATGCGTTTGACGTCCGCCTCCGACTGCAAAATTTGTTCGTAGAGCACCTGAAACATCGTGCCCTCACCGCCGATGATCAGCGTGAAAAATTCGCCCGAAGTCCAGGTCGTACCCTTCGCCGGATCCGCATCGCGTGCGCGCAAAGCCACCTCGACCTTCTCGCCCTCGATCGCGCCGAGTGCGTTGATCGTCAGCGCATGGTCGCGTTTGAATTCACGCACAGGATTCGCCTGCGGCCAGCTCGCGACGGGCTGCCAGCCCTCGTCGTCTGCGAACGGTTTTCCCCCGAGCGCAATCTTGCGCGCGAAGATTCCGATCTCCGCGATGCCATAGTCGTCCGTCGCCGAAATTTTCACCGGCAACTCCGCGCCGAGTTGCGCTTCGGTCTGCCGTTCGAGTCCTGTGAGCGAAAGTTGCGGCGGCTGATCGGGCAGCGCACGCAATCCGTATTTCACGCTCGGCCCCGGTGCCTGCTTCCCGCGCTGCACGCGCACCTGATACGCGGGCGTGCCGTCGAAAACGATCTCGCCGCCAAACTCCGTCGCGCTGATCCGCGTGAGCGCCACCGTGCGCGTCTCCGCCGCAGCATCGAAGATTTGCACTTTGCCATTTGTATTTTTTGCCACCGCATCCAGCAGCAGCACTGCCGAATCCGCCGGTTGGTCGAGCACAAACGTCACCGCCGCGCGCGTCCCGCGCAGCGCCTCGATGTCGCCGCCGTGCGCCTCGATCTTTTGCGGCGCGAGGCGCGTGTATTCCGGCAGCGTCAGCGTCGCGCGCACGAGATTCACCTGCGGCGGCAGCGGCACATCAATGTTGAAAGTCGGCGTCGTGTAGTCGCCGCCCGTGACCGTGTAGGTGAGCGAGCGCTGCAAGTTGCGAAACGTGTATTCGACCGTCTCCGCACCCGCGGGCACCGGCAACTGCTCGATGCTGCGCTTGTCCCCGATAAACTGCTGCAACGCGAGCCGCGCCGGACGCTCGCCGTGGATGCGCACGCGGATGCTCACCGTGCCGCCCGGCGCCGCGACCGCGTCGCCCGGCTCGACATCGAGCGTCGTGCGATAGATCGGCGCGATCTGCGCGAACGGCTGGAAGAGCCGCGACGCCGCATTCGCAAAGTGGTCCCGCTTGAAAGTGTAGAAGCACGCGCCGATGCCGACGACCACCGCGGCGAACGCGAGACGCACGAGCGCCGGACGCATCTTCGCCGCCTGCCGGAGCGTGATGGTTTTCAGCGACGCATGATTTTCCCGCAGCACCGCCGTCTCGTGCTCACCGCCGCCCGCGCGGGAAATTTGCAGACTGTTGATGAGCCGGTTGCTCGTGCCGGGGCTCTGCCGCTCGATGGCCAGCGCGACCTGATCCTCCGTGAGCCGCACATCTTTCCACCGCCGAAAAATCCAGCGTCCGAGCACCACGAGCACCGCGATGAATACGCCGCTCGTCGCGACACGTCCCCACCGCGGCAGATGCACGAGGATGTCGAGCGAGAACACCGCCCACAGATACGCGAGCGGCACGGCCACAAGCACCGCGATCATTTCGAGCAAGATGAGAAATTTCCACCGCCGCGTATTGCTCCGCACGAGCCGCTTCATCTCGCGCAGAAGATCGGGCGATGGTGCGGACTGCGGGGAAATGTCGTTGGTGGGGGTTGCCATCGTGTCTCTTTGTATCGAGCGGATGCGGCCTCTGTGTCAGTCACGAACGGACCCGAGCGCTGCAATCGTGCGTATCGGACATTCCGGCATCCGACGGGTTCTTAGACTCGTCTCATACGCTGGACGAAAGTCACCGGCGGTGTGTGGCCGTGGCGCTTCGCGGCGGAATCACGCGAGCAGCTCGGGCAGCGGCAGGCCTTGCTTGATGTCCTTCAGCCCCACGTCGTCCATGCCGAACTTCGCGCGCGGTTTGCCGGCGGCGTGGAGCAGCGTGTTGTAGAGGCTGCCGATGGTCTGGTGCTTGGGCTGGCCGTAGCCGGGCATTTCGAGGTAGCGACCTCCGGTCTTGAGGCGTCCGCCGAGGTTGCCGAGGAGCACCATCGGCCAGTTCCACAGCATGGGGTGATGCCCGTCGCCGGAATCGCTGAGGAAGAGGATGGCGGTGTGGTCGAGCATCGTGCCGTTGCCCTCGGGGAAGGCGGCGAGCTTGCGGGCGAGTTCGGCGATGAGCCGGGTGTGCAACTGGTGGAGCAGGATGAAACTTTCCTCGTTCGTCCGGCCGGGGATGACGCCGCCGTGACCGAGGCCGTGCAAATCCACGGCGCCGAGTTCGGGGTATTTGCCGAATTGCTGGCCACCGCTCCCGGAGGTGAGCGTGACGACATTGGTGAGGCCGGCGACGAGCGCCGCGGCGGCGATCTCGAATTGCGCTTCGAGCACCAGGCTGGACACGGTCGTCTCGCGCTTCTCACCGAGCTGCGGCACGTGCTGCCTGAGGGTGGCCTGCATGGCGGCGATTTGTCCCTGCCGCTGGTGGAGCGTCTCGAAGGATTCCACGTAGCGGTCGAGCTTCACGCGCTCCTCGGCGGCGAGCGCGGTGCGGGCGCGCTTGATGTCGTCGGCCATGAAATCGAGGAGATTCGTCTGGCGATCGAATTGCGCCCTGCTGCTCCCGCCATCCACGCTGCCAAAGAGTGAGCGGAACGCGAGGTCGGGCGAACAGATTGCGGGCAACGGTTTGTTCGGCTCGATGGCGGAGTGGGCGTAGTTCATCGTTTCGCTGCCGTCGGTGCCGACGCCGAGCAGCACATGCGGAAAAACGGCGGGCAGTGCGTCGGCCAGCGCGGCGTCAATCGTCTGGCCCATGATTTTCCTCGCACTGAAACAGCCGAGCGCGCCGTGATTGCCGGAATGGTCGCTCAAGGCCACACGTCCCGAGAGACCGCTGATGAGCGCGAGGCGGTCCGCAAATGGCGTGAGCGGTTCGAGCGCGGGGGGAAGTTTTTGGTCGCGCAGCGGCAACTCGAATGCGTCGCGCTGGACGCTGCCGTTGCGGCCGTCGTGCTTCCAGTTGTGGCCGACCGGCGCGAGGAAGCCCGGGCGCAGGCCATTGCTCTGCATCACGATGACAAAGCGGCGGCGCACCGCCTTGTCGCTGCCGGCGGCGTGCGCGGCGAGTTGTGCGAGGAAGGGCGCGAGCAGCGTCGCGCCTGCGCCGAGGGTGAGGCCCTTGATGGCGTCGCGACGGGTGAGGTGGGAATTGAATTGGAGCGGGTTCGTTTTCATGGGGCGAGGTGTGAAAAAATCATCGGTTCTGCAGTTGCGCGGTGGTGGTGGATTTTGCCCGGTGGAGGAACGAGTCGGAAGTGAGCAACGACACGAGCAGTGCCTTGAAACTCCCTCCGCTCCCTACATACGCCTTGTCTGCGGCTTGCAGCGTTGCGGCGTCGGCGAGCGATTCGTTGCGACCGAGGTAGTAGCGGAAGACGTGGCGGATGAAGACCTGTCGCGCGCGGTCGGAATTTGCGATGCGCGTGATAAGTTCGCGGGCGTCTTTCACCGGGCCATCGAGCTTCGGGTCGCCCGTTCCTGCGATGAGGCCGCTGGTGACGACCGGTACGCCGCGGAAGACTTTTCCGAGCGGTTTGCCTTTCTGGTCCACGTTCGCTTCGGTGGCCGCGGGATCGAGGATTTGCTCGAGGGCGGTCAGTCGTCCGTAGTGGTCGAACTGCTCGAACGGCAGCGCGAGATCGTCCATGTGCCGATGACATTTCCAGCACGCTTCCGCCTTGGTCACACTGCCGACGCGGTCGCGCAGCGTCCCGTGCGTCTCGTCCGGCACCATCGCCGCGACGCCGATGGGCAGGTCGGGCACCGTGCCGCCGAGCAGACGCTCGCGGATGAAACGTCCACGACGCACGATGTCGTTGTTGAAATTTTCGCTCCACGCCACGAGCCAGCTCGGCTGCATGAGGACGCCGATGCGCGTGCCTTCGGGCAACTGCGCAGGCTGCTCCGCAGGCCATTCCTGGAATCCGTAAACCGCCTCCGGTCCGAAAAGCCATTCCGGCGCCCTCTTCGCGTTTTTGTCCGGCGGATTCACGACGTCACTGCGGACACCGATGCTCGGGCGCCCCGGCTTCGTCTTATCCACCTTCGTGCTGTAATTCACAAAGGAGAGCCGCGTCGTGAGCAGCTCCCGGAAGACATTTTGGTCGGCCTGGAGGATATGCGACACGAGCCGGTCGGTGTCGCTCACCAGGACGTGCGGGGTGTGCTTGATCTTGTCCGCCGGCTTGTCTTTGAAAACATCCGTCGCGCTGTCGTATCCGAAATACTCGCGGAAGAACCCCAGCACCTTCGGCTTCTCGATTTTCGGATCGTCGAGAATGCGCCGGATGTGCCCGGCGACTTGTTCCCGCGTGGCGAGTTCGCCTTTCTCCGCCGCCTCGAAAAGGTGGTTCTCGCGACGGTGCATGAGGGCCGAGGAAATGGCGGACGCGGCTTCGCGTGGCGTGAGCATCCCGCCGGGGCCGCCGAGTTCACTGCGAAAGACCGCGTCGCTCCGCAAGAGCACCGCCGCGAGCATCGTCTTCACCGCGCCCTGCCGGTCGCCGTCCTTCGCGCACTTTTCATACAGCGCCACGAACCGCGCGGTTTCCCCGGCCTCCGGCTTCCGCGCGATGGCCATCTGAAACTGCCTGGCGACGGCCTTCTCAAGCTGCTCGCGCGACGGCGTCAGCGCCGGGTCCATGAGGTCGGTAAACTCGCGCACCGCGTCATTCTTGCTCTTCACTTTGCCGTCCACGATTTCGTGCGCGGCCTGTTTTTCCACGACGGCGTTGGCGTTGCGGATGAGGATCCCCGTGCCCGGCCCATCAACGAATGCGAGAGCGGCAAAGTCCTTGATTCCACGCTCGGGACTCGCCGTGAACGGCTGCACGATCCCATTCACTTTGCCGCGCCCGAGATCCCGGACCCAGCTCATGTATTCATCCGGGCCGAGCCGCCACAGCCGCGGCTCCGGCGGCTTCGCGGCGGCCCCTGCCTGCGCCGGTCCGAAGAGCAGTTCGTGCGGGACGAGATTGCCGAGGCTCGGCTTCCGTCCCGCGATGCTGCCCATCTGAATGCTGATCCATTTTGTCAGCGCCAGCTTCTGCGCCGCGGTCGGCTGCTTCTCCTTCTTCGGCGGCATCTCGCCATCGCGGATCTGGTCGCGCACCACCGCCCAGCGCGAGGCTTCATTCGCCATGTCGCTCGTGAGGTCATCGAGGCGGATGTCGCCCTTCTGCTTCTCCTTGCCGTGACACTTCGTGCAAAACTCGCCGAGAAATTGCTGCACCGAAGCGGTCTCCGCCGGAGTCGCGGCGATCGCCGGAGCCAGAGAAAAGAGGAAGACGACGGCGATGAGAGCGGTTGCGGGTTTCATTTGACGATGACGAATGCCGGGCGGCTGGCGGCGCGGGTGCCGTCGGCCTTCACGCCCACGGCGAAGAGCACGCGCAGGCCGGGCGCGAGTTTCACGCCCTCGACGCTCCACGGCGCGGCCTTCGCTTCGCCGACGATGTGATTGCCGTCGTGAAACTCGATCGCCGCATAATCGCCAGTGACCTTCGCGGAAAATGTGTGCGTGTCCTTCGCGGCGAGCGCCCCGCCGTAGCCGAGGCCGCAATCCGGGCCGCCCCATTTCCCGTCGCGTTTCTGATACGTGAATTTCGGCCCGGTGATTTCCACGTCCACGCACGCGGAGTGATAGGATCGCCACGACCACGCGGCGTATTCGTCGGGGAACCACACCGGATATTTTGCGTCCTTCAGCGTCGCGTCGCCGGCGGGCGCGATGGGGTTCCATCCGCTCACGGGATCGAAGTCACCGGCCCAGCCTTGCTCGCGCACGACCGGTTTGAGTTTCACGGGCTGACCGGGCGGCGGCATTTCGGCGGGCAGGCGGACGGCGATGCAGCGGTCGAGATACGCCATGAAGAAATTGAACTTCGAATAGATGCCGTGATCGAAGCCGTAGGTCGTGGCGCGGCAGCTCAAGTCGGCGGGCGCAGCGCCGTCATTATTGGGAGTGCGCACGCCGGCGCGGATGTCGTTCTTGGGAATTTCCCACGCGAAGGCGAAGGGGACGCCGCGGGTGAGATCGGGAAATTGCCGGAGCCGATTGGGAAAGGAATCGCTCCACGCGAGGACACGCCCGGGCGCGCGCTGGAAAAGGTCGGCGCAAAGGTGCGATCCATTTTGCCCCAGCCATCCCACGAGTGGCACGGCGGCGAGTTCCGGGTGTCGCGTGTCCTTTGCCGCAACATCGAGATAGCGCAGCAGCAGCCCCATGTTCTGCGCGGGATGTCCGAGCAGATGGCGCCCGTTGCGTTTGTCGTTATAGCCGAGATCGTATTCGAAAGGCCACGGCACCGTCACCAGAGCGAAGTTCCAAAGATCCGCCAATTCGCGCGGGTCGCCGCTGTGAAAAACGAAGCAGACGAAGACGCCGCGCACGGGTTTGTCGCCATGCGGCAGATGCAGGCGGATGTGTTCCTTGTCCTCCCTCACTGCGCTCCACGCGGGCTCCGCATCGAGACGGGAAACTGGCAGCCAGCCCGGCGGAAAATCATCCGCCGCGCGCGTTGGCGAAAGCGACAACAGCAGAGCGAGAACGGCGAGGAAGCGGTGGAGGGGCATTGATTTCATTTGCGGAACGCGGGCAGAAGCGTGCTCATGGATGTCCGGGTGCGTTGACGCGCGCGGTACGAGACGTGGGCCACGGAGCCTTCGGATCACCGATGCACCACAGATAGCCGACGGTGCGGAAGAACATCCGGTTCGCCTGAAACACGGGCGAGCTGTTCGACATCGGATTGCCATTGCCGCGCCAGCGCCAGCGCAGGCGGAACGCCTCGTCCTCTGTGTAGCGGGAATCCACGAACGCCGCGTCGAGCGTCGTCGCCTTTGTCGGATCATCGAGCGAGATGACGGTCGCCTTCATCACGCCGGCGTGCTTTTCCGTGCGACCATAGCGTTCGTAGTCGCCTCCGCTCAGGCTCACCAGGACTTTGCCGCCGAGCGAAGGGCTGATGGTTTGACTCTTCATGAGCGGCAGCTCCTCGGCGTCGCCCGTGCGCAGTTCGACCCGCACGCCGCTGGCCGGTGAAAAAATCCAGCCATCGTGCAGCACGTCGGTGGCGTTGTGCGATTTCCCTCCGGCGAACTTTCGCCAGAGTTCCTTGAATTCCACCTTGTCCGCACTGAGCGCCTCGAATCGCCCTGCGACGCGTTTGCTGCCGCCGCCGTCGGGCGCGTCGCGGCGCACGTAAATCTCGCCGTCGGTGATCGCGGTCGAGCCTTCGTAGCCCATCAGGTCCGGCAGGGAGCCGACGAGTTTGCCATCGCTCAGGCGGTAGATGCCCGAGCCGGGGCTGAGCAAAATATCGAACGGCTTGCCATCGAGAGACAGCCGCATCGGGACGGGCGAACTCACTTTCGACCAAGACGAGCCGAAGTCCTTTTTGTGAAATACACCCCAGAGTTTTTTGCCGGTGCGCTTGTCGTAGGCGCGCATCTCGCCGCAGGCCGTCACGATGAGCCTGTCGCCGACGAGGCGCGGCGAGAGCGCGTAGCGGACGTGCTCACTTTTCGCGGGCGCGGCCTGCGCCGGGCGATCCCAGACGAGCCACTTGCAATTGCCTTCGAGATCGTAGCACGCGACCTGATCGTTCGACATGTTGACGAAGACATGTTCGCCATCACTCACCGGCGTCGGAAACGTGTGCGTCATGATGCCTTCCCAATGGCCGAAGTAATGGAGGCTGTATTCGGTCTGA
The DNA here is from genome assembly GCA_038238025.1 of Chthoniobacterales bacterium. Classification (GTDB taxonomy): domain Bacteria; phylum Verrucomicrobiota; class Verrucomicrobiia; order Chthoniobacterales; family Chthoniobacteraceae; genus SXWH01. Next base: position 17,947 of record JBBRYC010000063.1, on the reverse strand, counting down.
TCCTTCCAGAGGCGATCCCACAACGGGTCGCGCTCGGAATGCTTGCCGAGGGTCATCATGCTGAAGTTCGCCTGCCCCGGTCCGTTGACCGCATAGCCGTGCTCATCGGCGGCCTTCAGCGCGCGGTCGATCTGCGTCTGGGAAAGCTTCGGCTTGTAGCCCTGCTTGAGGTCCAGCCAGATCGAATACTGCATGAACTGATCATCCCAAAACGCGATCTCCTCGCGGGCCTTCGCCGCCTTTTCCGGAGGCATGGCGGCGGTGTGGTCCACGGCTTTTTGCCAGAGAATTTTCCCATCGCTCGCGCTGAGGCAGATGAGCCAGTTCGGATCCGCCACCGTGAAGACTTTGTCGCCCACGACAATCGGCTGGGAGAAACTCGGTCCCGGCATCGGCGTTTTCCACGCGATATTTTTGCCCGTGGCCGCGTTCCACTCCGCCACGGGCGTCGCCCCCGGCCACGCCCCGGTCCCATCGCCGCGCAAGCCGACGGGCCGCTCGCTGGAAGGATAGAAATCCCGATGGCCCATCGGCGGAACGGGCTTTGGCGCAGCCGCGGCGAGAGCGGAGGCGGAGGTCAGAAAAATGAAGCGGAGAAGAAACGCACGCTCCCGCCATCCAGATGATGCGGTGAACGATTGCAGCTCGGGAATCGCCTGCCTCATGCCGCGCGCTTCGTTTTTGCGTCCCGGGTTTTCGCCTCGCGGAAGCGCTCGCTGAAGAATTTCTGCCACGCCGCGATGTGCCCGACCATTCTCTCGCGGGCGGCTCCGCGGTCGCGGGCTTCGAGGGCGTCGAGAATGGATTCGTGCTCGGCCAGCGCGCGGCGCAGCGACTTGGGGTCCGTGGTGAAGCGGTTGATGCCACGGTGCAGCAGTTGGTAGCGGAGGATGTCCGCGCAGAGGCGGGAATTGCCGCTGGCCTCGGCAATGGCGTGGTGAAACGCGGTATCGAAATCGGTCCACCGCCGGTTCCAGTCGCGGGCTCTCAGCCCGTCGTGCAGCGAATCCGCCGTGGCGCGCAGCGGCACGAGCTGGCGGCTGTCCATGCGGCCGGCGGCGAGTTCGGCGGCGTGGCCTTCGAGGAGTTTGCGAAGCTCGAAGACCTCGAACAAATCGTCCGCGGAGAAGCTCGCGACGCGCGCGCGGCGGTTGCGCTCCTGGGTCACGAAACCGTCAATGGCCAGCAGCCGGAGCGCGTCATGCACGGGCGTGCGGCTCATGTTTAGATCCCCGGCCACTGCCACTTCGCTCAGCGCGGTGCCTTCGGAAAAACGGCCATCGAGGATGCGCTCAATGATGGCCTCGTAGGCTCGCTCGACGAGCGTGGGTTTCGCCGGTGCAGCTTCGGCGTCAGCCGGAAGCGTGGTGCGGAGGCGCAGCGAAAAACTGGAGGGCCGCCAGCGGCGGGATGCTGATTTTGTAAACTGCATGCACTTTGTGTAGATGGAATTCAGCCGGTGCGGATGAATAGTCAAGTGGGGAACTTGGAAAGAGTGCCCGCGTCCTCAGCGCGCGTTTGTCCGAGTTGGTCAGCGGCGGATTTTCAGAGGCCACGCGCAGCCAGATGTGCGGGATGACCAACCATGGGGTGTGAAGCTGCCATCCTCCGCTCGCACTCTCATCATCACTTCATCCCAAAAATATCCTTCAGCCGGATTTTGAATCCTGCCGACGGCTTCGATGGCTTGCCGTCCTTGTCCGTGTAAACGAGGAAGAGAAAAAAGTCCGTGTCCGCGCGCAAGCCGGTGATTTGTTTTCCTGGTTCCGTCCACGCCTTGCCGAGTTGCAGCGCGCCGCCGCCGTCGGCGTACGGGCTCGCCCATACGTCGTAGCTTTTTGCGCCCTCGACGGGCTTGAAATGCACGAAGCAGCGCGTGCCGTCGGCGTCCTGTTCCGGGATGGTAATGCGATCCACCGGTACTGGTGCGCCGGTGCCGGATGCGAGCATGTCCCGGATCGGATTGCCGAGATCGGGAATGCCCGCGGGCACGGGCATCCGCAGTTTGTCGAGGCGCAGGACCTCGTCGGACTTGTCCTCGGGTCGCGCGTATTCGGCAAGCAGGTCGCCGAGCAGCACGTCATCCGCGCGCGTGGGCTGCGGGTCGTTCACATACATCGCGTGCGTGCGGCGCTCGACGATGATTTTTTCCAGCGAGAGCGGCAGGTCCACCTGACCGTTGCCTTTTCCAAAATGCCCCCACCACGTCGAGCCGTTCTCGCGGTAGCGATCGTAGGGCGCGTTCGACGGCAACTCGAAGCGCAGATACCGCCAGCCGTCGAAATTGAAAAAGCTGCGGCTCTGCGGATCGTCGCAGTTCCAGTCGCTGAAAGTGCCGATGCTCGTCCAGCGCTCACCCTCGGCGTCGCGCACGCTGTAAATGACGCGACCCCAATCGCTCGCGCCTTTCACCCACATGCCGAGGTGACTCGCCTTGCCTGCGATCAGGATCGGCTTCGGCGGAACGAGCGTGGTGTAGAAGGGCATCAGCTTTTGATCCTTCGGCTGCTTGTCGAGATGCACCGCGAGCGCGTGCCCGCCTTGCGCATCAGGCGCGGGGGATTTCGCGACTGACATCACGCCGGGGAAGCGCGCGATTTGCAGCGGGTTGTTGTTCGCGTAGGTCGCGTCCTCGGCGTTCGAGAGTTTCCACTGGCCGTCGCCGGGATTTGCGAGCCGCACCGCTGTCGGGCCGGGCTGCGAATCGGCGTGCTCCGGCTCGCCGAGCGTGATCGCCGCGTCGCCGGTGAGACCTTCGATGTAGCACGGCGATGTGCTGATCGTGAATGTGACGTGCCCGTCCTTTTCCGGCAGCACCGTCGCGTTGTCCATCGAGTCGAAGAGCGTGATCTTTCCGTCCTTCGGTACCGTGAGCGTGACGGGCCGCTTGCCGCGCACCGTCCAGAAGACATGCGTGAGGTCGCCGGATTTGTAGTGCTGGAATTGCAGGGCGTAGGCCGAGAGGCTTCCGGTCGGCAGCCACTTAGTGAAGTTCTTGCGATTGATGTGGCGCGTCATCGTCGCGAGCGCGCAGGCCGAGGGCTTCGGCGTCACAAAGGGAAGCCGATTATACACGCCGCCGCCGTAGTGCTGCTCGCCCCAGTAGCCCGCGCACTCGATGCCCCAGCCGCCGATCTGCTGATTGATCCCGTAGCCGTAGAGAATCAGCGAGACGCGCACCCAGTTGTCCGCCTGCTCGTTCATCGTCAGCGCGCCGGGCCGCGTCGGGAGGCACGGGCCCTCGACCATCGCGAGGTTCGGATTTTTCATGCCCGCTTTTTTCAACTCCTCCGCCATGATGTAGCAGCGGTGGACCGAGACCTGGTGGATCTGATTCTCCGCCAGCCGATCAAACATCGGGATGTCCACATTGATCCCGTCCATCAGCTCGCGCACCTCCTTGCTGCGGCGCAAAAAATAGACCGGATAGAGCGGGTCGCCGTAGGGGAACTGGCACTTGATCCCCGGCCAGAATTCCTTCGCCACCCGCGCGCCGAGGACGAACGCGCGCTCCGTGCTCTGGTAGCGCGCCTCCTCGGATTCGGTGAGCGTGTAGTCCTGCCCGTAATAGTCCGGCGGAATCCCCGTGGTGATTTGCCCGAGTTGCGGCTCTGCGAAAAAGGAGAGGTTGTCCGGCTTCTCGATCGCGCTCGGCTTCACGTCGTGCTTGCGGAAATTCTCCAGCAGGAATTCGCGCGCCTTCGCCGGGTCATCCAGCATCTTGCGGACTTCCCCCGTGTAGAAATGACTGTGCGCGCCCTGCACGAGCGACGACACGCCGAACTTCTCCGCTGCTGCACGCCCTTCCTCATCGGTCTTGGAAAAGGAACCGTTCACCCACTCCGCGCCGAGCTTGCTCATCAGCTCAAGATGCACCGCGTGCTCTGGAGTGACGTGGCCGCCCGCCCAGTCCCAGAATCCAAACGTCGGGCCGCGCGCTGCCTGCCAGTCGCCGCGCGCGCGGGTGTCCGTCTGCAGCCAGCCGAGCGAGCGCCGCTCGGTCCACGTCGCGTCACCGTCCTTCATCGTCAAAATCACGTCGTGGTAGCCGAAGCGTTCCGGCTTGAGATCAAACTTTGCCGTCGCGCCCGCGACTGGAACGAACACGGTCTTTTCCTGCGTGAGCCTGCTCGTGCCATCGTGGCTGATCGTCACCATCTCGAGTTTCACCGGATGCGCCTTCCCGCCGAGGTTGCGCAATCTCACCGTGTAGGACGGCTTCACCGGCGCAGCCCACAGGTGCCCGAGCGCGTCCGGCTGCAAATCCATCATCACGCCCGGACGCTCCAGCGTCATCGCGTAAATGTGCGCCGCGCTCGGCAGCCCGCCCGCGTGCGCGCTGTATTGCGTGGGATCGGGATACGCGCGGTAAAGCTGAACCTCCTTCGTGATCTCGAACGCGCACACATCGAGATCGTCGAACGCCGCGAGCGCACCAGGCTCGATTGGCACCGTCACGCGCCAGAGCCGCGCGGAACTTCCGTTGTTGAGCTGCACCGGCAGCGGGATGGCGTCGCTCGATCTCGCCGTGAGCAAAGGCACGCGCGCCGCGAAATTTTCCGGCGCACCGGCGGCAGGCCGGAAGAACTGCACCGTGACCACCGGCGTGCTGTCGCGCTCGCTGTCGCACGCCGCGATGAGATGTAGCGCGCGATACCGGCCCTTCGGAACTTGGAACCGGATGCGTGTCGGATTCTCCAGCAATGGCCCCATCCAGCGGCCCCCGAGCGGATCGTGGTTCGGCGAAAAATCTCCGGTGAGATTTCCATTCTGCAGCCAGCTCATGCCGACATCCACATGATCATTCCCGCGTGCATCGCGCCGCGGAAAAACAAACGGCACGCCCTGCACCATCGCCGGCTCACCCGCCTTCGGCAGCGATCCGCTTTCGACCGAAGTCCCGTTGATCCGCTCGGCGTTCAGCGCGCTGTCAATCCGCACCGGCTCGAAAATCTGCGGCTCCACCGCAAGCGCCCGCGTCTCGACGGAAAGCAGTTCGACATTCGCCGACAGCGTGAGTGCCAGCGGCCCGCCGATGGAAACCGGCGGCGGAACTTTTTGCGCGGGCTTGCCTGTCGTCGCAGCCGGAGCCGCAACGGGCACAGCCGCCACCGGCGGAACCTCCCGCGCATTCAGCAGGATGTCGTTGAACCAAATCTCAAACCGATCCCGCCGCAGCACATACCGGATCGAGAACCGCCGCTCCGCCACGCCCGGCAGCGAAGCCATCTCCGCCTCGATCATCTTCCGCACATCTTCCGGCCAAGTGAGACTTCGCTTGTAGCTCCCGCGAGTCTGGTAGCCCGTTGCCACGCCCGCCGCATTCACAGACACGAGGTCGCTCCCACCCGCCGCCGAGACGCTGACCGGCAATCCCGGTGCGCCATCCTCGCCGATGATCGCCTTCAGGCTCGCCCCGATTTTCCCCACCGGGTTCATCGTGAAATGAATCGTCACCTCCGTGTTCGCCGCGATCTTCGCCGGAGTTGTGAGCTTGATCGGACGCGCGCCCGCGACGAATGCCGTCGCGCCATCCGTCGTCTGCATTTCGAGTTTCATCGGCTTGCCCGCCACATCCGTCGCGAGCCAGCCGGTCACACTTTTCACCTGTCCCGCCTGCTGTTCCCACCACGGCTCGGCGCTCGACATTTGCGCTGCGGCGATGAGCGCGAGTGCCGCGTAAAAATCTGTGCAGCGCATTCGCCGAGCGACGTGCAGGGCAATGCGATTTCGTTTGAGGCTGAGGGGGAGTATCATGTCGTGGGGCGTTGATTGGGGTGCATTTCCGGAGCTTGAAATGGCCCGTCGCGCGCGGCCGTTTTTCACTCGGAAGCTGTCGCGTGTGATTACCTTGAGCGGCATCGCGGGCTTAGACTCGTTCTTGCCGCGCCGCCTCCCGGGTGGAGCACGCGACTCGCGTGCCGTCTGCGGCCACTGGCCGCAGACACTCGACGTTCGTGAGTCCCATGTTCGCGCTTCGATCCGCGCGCGTTTCCCGGGCCGCGGAAGAAGCGCGCGTGGAGCGACGCGCTCCACCACGCCTTGCGGCATTTTTCTTTCCCGCAATCGGACTGTATAAATCGTCTCAAATCTGCGCACGCAGTCTGCTTCGTTGCACCGTCGGATGTTTTCGGCGGGTCGCCGAAAACAGCACGCGAGTCGCGTGCTCCACCCGGGCGATGCACGCCACCACCGGACAACAGCGATTTTCGCGCGACAGCCCTGACTTTTGCGGCTCGCAATCTTCGGTGCTGGAGGAGAAGACGTTCAAAAGGCGCAGTCATCCCTCGCTGATCGGAAAGCAATTTTCCGACTCGGGAGATGCGCCGCACTTTATGATCTCCCCCGTCATTTCGATCCTCGCGATGCCCATCCTGCTCGCGCTCGCCGCGCATGGTGCGGACTGGCCGCAGTTCCGCGGGCCGAATGGAATCGGCACGAGCGAAGAGCGCGATCTGCCACTCACGTGGAATGCAAAGACCGGCGAGAACATCGTCTGGCGCGCGGCGCTGCCGAAGAGCGACCGCGCCTACTCGTCGCCCATCGTCGTGGGTGATCGTGTTTTCGTGACGTGTGCGCAGAACGAGCCGCTCGGGCATCACGTCCTCTGCTTCGCGAAAGCTGACGGGCGTCTGCTGTGGGACGCGCCCGTGACTCCGGGGCCGCTCATTTTGAAAGACCTGCGCGGCGGCTACTGCGCGCCGACTCCGTGCAGCGACGGCAAGCGCGTGTTCGTCGTCTTCGGCTCGGCGGTGATCGCAGCGCTGGACTTCGACGGCAAGATGGTGTGGCGGCGCGCGCTTGAAAAATTCGCGTTCGACGTGGCGCTCGGATCGAGTCCGGTTTTGTTCGGCGACACGGTCATCCTCGACTGCGATCAGACCGGGAAGACTTCGAGCATCGTCGCATTCGACAAGGCGAGCGGCGAAGTCAGATGGGAAGCCATGCGCTCTGAGACGGGCTTCTCGCACAGCACGCCGGTCATCGCGAATGTCGCGGGCAAGCCGCAGATGTTTGTCGCCGCGAGCCGCGCGCTGGAAGGGCTCGATCCCGCGAGTGGGAAACCGCTGTGGCGCTGCGCCGCGCCGGGCGATGCAGCGTCGCCGGCCTTCGATGGCAAAGTGATTTTCTCCGACAGCGGGCGCGGCGGCAAAGCCGTGTGCGTGGACCCGAGCGGCATGGGCGATGTCACCGCGACGCACTTGCGCTGGACGTATCCGAACATCCCCGAGGGCATCTCGTCGCCCGTCATCGCCAGCGGGCTCGTGTGGCGCATGCACTCGCCCGAGATTTTGAAAGTGATCCGTGTTGCCGATGGCACGCTCGCATTTTCCGAGCGACTCACGGGTGTCTCGACATGGGCGAGCCCGATCGCGACTGCGGATGGCCGCATCTATCTCGCCAGCGCGGGGAAAAGCTACGTGCTCAAGGCCGGCGACAAACTCGAGATCCTCGCCACGAACGAAATCGGCGAGGACAACCGCGCCAGCGCCGCGGTGAGCGACGGACGCATCTACATTCGCGGCGACAAAACCCTCTACTGCATCGGCAAACCATGAAGACACTCATCACCACACTCGCACTCATCACCACTGCCGCATTTGCCGGCGAATGGATCAACATTTCCGACCCGGTCACCGCGCCGCTGAAGCCCGGCTACGGCGGACCGACGGCGGGTGTCACCGTGGATCGCGCGGGCGGCGATGTGTTCATGGTCGTGAGCGATCTCGGACTGTGGCGCAGCGCGGATCACGGCGCGACTTTCGCGCGATGCGACGACAAGGCCATCGGCGGACGCTGCGAGACGGGCTGGGCATTGCAGGCCGACCCGGCGGGGAAACGGCTCGCGTGTTTCATGATCTACGGCAGCAGCGCAATGACGGCGGACGGCGGCGCAACGTGGGCGAAATTCAAAGTCTCGCACCTCGATTTCGGCGCGGTGGACTGGGGGGACACAGGCAGGCGTCTGCTCGCCATCCGTCACGAGAGCGGCGGCATGCTCACCACGAGCGAGGACGGCGGCGCGACTTGGATAGATCTCGAAAAGGGATTCAGCGGCTGCGGCGTGCTGGATCGCGCCACGTTTGTCGCCACGAAGGCGAAGGAGCCCGGCATTTTCCGCAGCACCGACGCGGGCGCGACGTGGGCGAAAGTCTCCGATGAAAAACCGTCCGCCGCAGTGCCCGTGGTTTTCGACGGCGCAGCATTCTGGCCGACCGGCAAGACCGTGCTCGTCTCGCGCGACAAGGGCGCGACGTGGAGCGCGCTCGCACCCGTGGATGCGACGCACGGCCCCATCTTCAGAACCGCGGAGCATTTCGTCGTCGTTGGAAAAGGCGGCTTTGTCGAAACGAAGGACGCCGGAAAAACGTGGCAGCCCACCGCGCCGCTGCCCGCGGGATTCACCACCGCGCGCGTCGGCCCGAATTACGCATGGGATGCGAAGGGCGACATCTTTTACGCATCCAAGATGAGCAAGCCGACGTTCAAATTTGAACGCGCAAAATAGCCTGGACGAACGAGTGCCGAAGCTCGGGGCTTGGATTATTGAGGCGGCATCAAGGCAGATCGAATGGGATGAAAATCTCGCGACACGCATTCCGCTTTTCATGGATCACCAGCAGCCGCAGCCGCAGCGCGGTGAATCAGAGCCCGATTTGCAGAAGCGCAGGCCGTGATTCCTTCGGTCCACGCCGTGCGATTTTCCGGGAACCGCAGGAATGGTAGCGCGTACGGGATTCGAACCCGTGTACCAGCCTTGAGAGGGCTGTGTCCTAGGCCTCTAGACGAACGCGCCGTTGCAAAAGAGGGCCGCGACACTAGCTCGGCTGTCCGGCTCCGCAATCGGAATCTCGATCGAATGCAGTCCGGGGTTTCAGCCCGGTGCGGCGGGCCGTTCGGGCAAGAGGCCGGAACTGCTTTGGTCACCGCTGCGGCGAGTCTTTGCCGTCGCTGAGCCATTCGAGATTGAAGCGCGCGAGGGTGAGGCGGCCACCGGCGAAAAAACTCAGGCCAGCGTTATTTCCGCTGCGTCCGTAGAAGCAAAGGATCGTGCCGGCGTGCGTCACGGCGATGTCGCTGTACATGCTCGGGCCGGGCTCGATGGCCTTGTTCACGGGCCACGTCTGCGCCCCGTCGTAGCTGAGTTTCACGGAGACGTTTTTGCGATCACGACTTTTGCCGGGCTCGGCTTTCCCGTCTGCGCGATCGAGGTTGTGCGGGTTGGAAAAAAGGATGCGGCTTTTGTCGCGCCCATTATTTCCTTTGCCGCCGCCTCTCGTGCTGAAGCGCACGATGCCGCCCATGCAGATCGGCTCGAGCAGTGCGTCGTCGAACTTCGGTGTGCTCCAGCCGGTCGCGCCGTCCTTGCTGGTCGTGACGATGCGGCGGTGTGCTTTCGATTCGCTGCGCACGTTCAGCATCACGCTGCCGTCGGCGAGTTCGATGGCGACGGTTTCGTTCGGGTTGATCCATTCGTCGGTGCAGGGCACGGCGATGTCACCGGCGTGCCAGGTCTTGCCGGAGTCGTCGCTGTAGATCGTGGCGGTGACGGACGGGCGGTGCGCGTTGCCGCCCGTGCCGGTCGAGAGCCACACGGGGACGACGAGCCGCCCGGTGCGAAGCTGGATGCTGTGGTCGGGGCCGGTCGCGAGGACTTTCCACGCGTAGCTTTTTTGGAACGCGTCGAAGGTCTTTGTGATTTCGGCGGGCTTGCTCCACGTCACGCCGTCATCCGTGCTGCGCGTGTAGAAGCACCGCATGTATTCGATGCAGAAGAGCCCGTGGACCGTACCGTCGCGGTCGGCGATGAGCACGGGGTTGTTGTAGGTCACGTCCTTCGGATCCACGTTTTTCACGCGCAGCGAGAAGGGATTCTTTTCGATCGCGCCTTCGACTTGGGTGAGAATTTTCGGCGCGCTCCACGTTTTGCCGTCGTCGGTCGAGCGGCGCACGAGGATGCGGATGTCGTCCCAATCACTGGCTCCCGCGGCCCGTTTGCGCGCCTCGCACCATGCGAGCACGGAGCCCTTCGCGGTCACGACGATGCCGGGGATGTGGTACACTTTGTACGCGGGATCGTCGCCGACGGTGAAGAGGTCGAGCTTCTCGATGAAGGGCTCGGCGGCCAAGGTGGTGGCGGTGAGCAGGGCGAGGAAGAGCAGGGCTGGTTTCATGGAGGTGGCTTTAGGTGTTAGGAGTTATAAGTTAAAAGTTATGTGTTAGGAGTTAGAAGTTAGAAGTTAGAAGTTAGGAGTTAGAAGTTAGGAGTTAGGAGTTAGGAGTTAGAAGTTAGGAGTTAGGAGTTAGGAGTTAGGAGTTAGAAGTTAGGTGTTAGGAGTTAGGAGTTAGGAGTTAAGTGTTAGACGTTGAAGCGATCACGGCTCAGAAGGTCCGAGCACTTCCACGCCCTCGGAAAAGCGCGTGCGGACGGTTCAACTTCTAACATTTAACGTCTAACTCCTAACTTCAAAATCGGCTGCTTTGCCAGCGCGCGGTGGAGATCCATGGTGTGAGGGATCACGGCTTCACCACTCCCCGCCGCGCTGAAACTTTGCCTTCGCATTTTTCCCGAACTGCGCGGCGGCGGCGTTGATCGCGTCCAGGATTTCCGCCGTGGTGCGGCCGCTTGTGTCCCGTGCGGCGGGGATGATCGTTCGGCACTCGTTGGCATCCATGAAGCGCGCGGCTCCGAGCAGTGCGGGCTGATCCTCGGGCGGGATGACGAGGAAGCCGTGCTTGTCTGCGTGGATGAGATCGCCGGGCGAGACCTTGCGTCCGAAGACCTCGACGTCGCAGCTCCAGCGAACGGGGTGCGAGTGCGCGTGGCCGACGCACAGCCTCCGCGCGAGCGCCTTGAAGCCGGCGTTCGTCATTTCGTCGAGGTCGCGGATTGCGCCGTCGGTGATCGTGCCGACGCAGCCGAGCGCGCGGTGGATGTTGCTGTTCACCTCGCCCCAAAACGCGCCGATGGTGCGCGGCTTGTCGAGATCCTGCACGACGACGATCTTCGGCCCCGGCACACTGGCGACGTAGGCGCGGTACTCGGCCCACGCGCTCGGATTCGCGTCGCGGTGCAACTTCTTGCTGGGCTCAAAAACGACGGTGATCGCGTAGCCGGCCATCGGCCCCATCTGCGGCATGAAGTCGCGCACTTCCTCGATGTTGAAAGCATCCGCGGCGGCGTCGCGTTTCGTGATTTGCTCCCAGCCGTTGTAGATCGTCGGCGTGTTCCAGCGCTTGAGCTGGAGGAGGTCGGCGTGGGAGAGGCGCGCGGGTGTGTCGTGGCTCATGGCTGCGGGCAAACGTCGCGATTTGCGCGGTGCGGCACAAGAGCAAGGTGGTGCGGATGCGTGCCGAAATTGTTGATTCCGATTTCCAATCCTTATCCTAAATCCGGCAATGGCTGACCGACGAATGGGGACAAACGAATGAAGAACAGAGGATTGAATCGCATGCGCACGCATCTGGAAGGTGACAACGCGTTTCAACACAACTCCCTCAACCGCATTCGCCAGTCCCCATTCGTCTGTCTTCCATTCCCGTTTCTATGCTTATGGAAAATCGAGCGCCGGGCACGCAATCCGCTTTCCCGAACCCATGCTCACGCAGAAACAGAAAATCCTCACGGCATCGGTGCTGGCTGTCGCAGCCGGGGTGGGCCTCTATTCTCAATTCCGTACCCCGGTGGCACCGCGGCCTGCATCCGTGGAAGCCGTGATGCCGGCGGACATGCTCAAGGCTCTCGCCGATGCTGGCAAGGACGGGGGCAAGAAGACCGCCGAGCCCAGCGTCAAACGCGTCTCACCGACAGTGGCAAAGCCCGGTGCCGGTACGGAGATCACATTTGAACGGACAGGTGCGAATGCACTCCAGGTGAAGGTCGCAAACAAGGGCGCGCAGCCGTACGCGCTCAGGTATTCCGCCGGCGCGATTTTCGAGGACGACAGGTCCGGGATGGTGCTGCTGAAGCCCGTGGATGCGACGGTGGAGCCGGGCGGCACGCTGGAGCAGAAACTCGTGGTGGCCGTGCTCAGTTCCGAGAAGCAGGAAGGCCGCGGGACTTTCCGGGATACCACGAAAACGCAGCCGAAACTTGAGCCGCTGATGAAGCATCTCGATTTGCATCCCGAGATTCCGGTGGGCGTGGTGCAGACTGCGGTGCTCGCGATTCTGGAGGATGCGCCGCTGGATTTGTTCGCGCAATTCCCGAGGCCAAAGGCGGGCGCGCAGCCGGCGGGTGAAGCTTTCAAAGTGGAGACGCGCCAGATCATCACGGCGCTCCAGCTCCTGCGGGACATCGGCGTGGATTCCGCGGCCATGTCGCAGGATCCGCAGCTCAAGATCGAGGCGATGATTGATCTGAAGGCGCACGACATCGCGAAGCAATACTACGGCATCAGCACCGAGGCGGAGTGGGCCTACTGGCGGCATGAGCTGCTCGCCGGGGATCCGAGCACCCGGCACTACGCGCTGTATGGGATCGCGCGGTACTACCCGGAAGTCGCGATGGTGATGATGCCGCGATGGGCGCGCGAAACCCGCACACTGCCGCACTACCGCCGGGCTGCGATCGGCGCGCTGGCGCTCACGCAGAAGTCGTCGGCCAAGCCGGTCCTCCAGGATCTCGGGCGGGATCTGGCGCGCGAAAAGGAACTCGCGCAGCGGGTCGAGCCTGCCCTGCGCTACCTTGAACAAAACCTTCCCAATGCCCTCTAGACTTTCCCTTTTCCGCAAGCGGCGGAACGGCTACACCATGGTCGAGCTGATGATCACCGTGGCGGTCATCGCCTTGCTCGCGGCGCTCGCCGTTCCCTCGTATCAAAGAGCCCGCAAGCGCTCGCAGGCGGATGCGCTGATGAACGAGTTGCGCGTGACCGGCGAAGCCTTCCAGATCTATGCGGCGGAAAAGGGAACGCTCCCGGCGAATGCCGGCGCGTTCAGTGTGATTCCGACGGGAATGGCCAGCTACATGCCGAAGATAAGCACATGGACTGGAGTTTCGCCGACGGGCGGCTATTGGGTTTGGTGGAATTTTGGATTGGGCGGATTCTGGGGCTTCACCGGAATCGTTGGAGTCTATAATCCGGGCTTCGCCCCGGACCAAATCACGCACATAGACAGTACGATGGATAACGGTGACCCCAACACGGGCGGGATTCACTCGACCACCGCGTGGATTTTCGCCGGCGTGCCGTAGGCGGGACTTCGCTGAAAAATGCGCGCCGGCTCAGGCGTGCTTGCACTTCACCCACTTGCCGCTCTTCGCGGAAGCGAGGACGGCATCGCAGACGTATTGCGTCTCGAGCGCATCGCGGAAAGTCGGATGGCACGGTTTGCCCTCGCCGACGGCGCGGATGAAGTCGGCGACCTGATGCGTGAACGTCTCCGCGTAGCCGATCTGCAGGCCGGGCACCCACCAGTTTTTCATGAAGGGATGATCGCTGTCGGTCACATGGATGCTGCGCCAGCCGCGCACGATGCCTTCGTCGCGGTAGTCGAAATATTGCAGCCGGTGCAGGTCGTGCAGATCCCAGCGGATACTGCCGTTCTCGCCGTTGATCTCGAGTGTGTAGAGCGCCTTGTGGCCGCGTGCGTAGCGCGTGCTCTCGAAGAGCGCGAGCGAGCCATTCGCGAAGTGGCCCATGAATGTGCAGGCGTCGTCAATCTTCACCTCCTGCACCTTGCCGGTCAGCGTGTGCGTGCGCTTCTTGATGAAAGTCTCGGTCATCGCGGTCACGTCCGTCAGCGGGCCATTGAGCCAGATTGCCGTGTCAATGCAGTGCGCGAGCAGATCGCCCGTCACACCGCTGCCCGCGGCTTTTGCGTCGAGGCGCCACAGGCCTGCGCCGCCCTGCGGGAGGTCGGCGGAGATCGTCCAGTCCTGGAGGAAATTCGCGCGGTAGTGGAAAATTTTCCCGAGCTTGCCGGAGTCAATGATCTGCTTCGCGAGCGTGACGGCCGGGACGCGGCGGTAGTTGTACCACACCGTGTTCGGCACCTTCGACTTCTCGATCACCTTCACCATTTCGAGCCCCTGCTTGCCGTCGAGCGACAGCGGCTTTTCGCACAGCACCATCTTGCCCGCCTTGGCCGCGGCGATCGCGATTTCCGCGTGCGAATCGTTCGGCGTCACGATGTCGATCGCATCAATGTCCTTGTTCGCGATCAGCTTCTTCCAGTCTGTCTCCACGATCGTCGCGCCCCAGTTGTCGGCAAATGCCTTTGCCTTTGCGCCGTCGCGTCCGCACACGGCCTTGAGCACGGGAGTGAGCGGGAGATCGAAAAATTGCGCGGCATTATGGTAGGCGTGCGCGTGCGTGCGCCCCATGAATCCGTAGCCGACGAGACCGATGTTGAGAGTTTTCTTTGCCATGAGAGTGAGGTGGTGTTTGAGTTTGCGGGATCCGGATGACAGCAAAGCGACGCGCGCCTTGCAACCGCGCAGCGGGGAAAAAAATGCGGTGCAAGCGGCATCCGGCTTCTCACGTCGGTCGCGTGCGGATGAGCGTCTTCTCATGATGTTTGCCTCGCCTTGCGGAGCAGCGGCGCGCGATCTTCCTCCCATGTGCCACCTCGCCCTTTCCGTCCTCCCCTTCCTCGCCGATGCCGTCCCGTCCGCCGCCGCCCCGACCGGCATGTGGGCGCTCAGCCTCCCGTGGTGGGAATTCATCATCCGCGGCGTCATCGTGTATGCCTTCCTGCTCATCCTCATCCGCATCACCGGCAAGCGGCAGGTCGGCCAGCTTGCGCCGTTCGACCTCGTCCTCCTCCTCGTGCTCTCGAACGCCGTGCAGAACGCCATGAACGGCGGCGACAATTCCGTCGGCGGCGGCCTCATCTCCGCCGTCACCCTCGTCCTCCTGAACTATCTCATCGGCATGGCCACCTACCGCAGCAAGAAGCTCGAGGCCATCATCGAGGGCCGCCCCGACATCCTCATCCACAATGGCATCCTCTACCCCGCCGTCATGAAGCGCGCCAAGCTCACCCACCACGAGCTCGACGCCGCCCTGCGTCAGGCCGGCTGCTGCAGCATCAACGAAGTCCACATGGCCGTCCTCGAAAACAACGGCGGCCTCAGCGTTGTGCCGAAAAGCAAGGGCTAGGCGCGAGTCCGCAGCAACGAACCCACACTCAGCGACAGCCGGAGCTGCAGCGCACGGTTAGCCGCGGTTCAGTTTAGCGGGCTGGCAAGAGAGCATTAGTGACGCGAGCACTGCCGCTATCACGGCGACTGCATCAATGCCCTCAGCGCAGCTTCCACGGCATCGGCCCACATCTGGTAGCCTTTGTCGGAAAGGTGCGCGCCATCTGGCATGAGGTCCTTCGGGATCGTCCCATCCGGTGAGAGGAACTTCCCGCTGATGTCCACATACTTCACCGTCTTGCCGCCATCATCCAGTGCGGGAAGGTGCTGGTTCACCGCCACATGCCGGTCGCGCCGCGAACCGGCGTTCGCATCCCACGGCAGCACGGAGAGCAGCAGAATCTTCGTGCCCGGGGACTTTTGCCTCACGCACGCGATGATCGCCTTGACTCCCTCAGCGATGCGCTCGCCCGGTTCGCCGTTCGAGCCGTTCGTGCCGCCGATCATCAGCATCATCACCCTCGGCGTGATGCCGTCGAGTTCCCCATTCTGCAACCTCCAGAGCACATGCTGAGTGTAGTCGCCCCCTTGCCCGAAATTTGCCGGGCGATACTGGCCAAAGGCACGCTCGTAAATCGCCGTCACGCCGTTCTTGTTGTTCCCACGAAAGTCATCCGTGAGGAAATCGCCCATCAGCAGCAAATCCACGCCGCCCTTCGCCGCGATGGCGACATAGCTCTGATGGCGTGTCATGAAGCGCGTATCGGGATTGCCGACCTTGTCGCGCTTGAAGACCGGTTTCTCCGGCGGATCGAAAGCCGGCGCAGCACTGACGACGACCGGAAGAATAACAATGGCAAGTAACTGGGCAAGCTGGCGCATGGATTGGAATGAGTCAGGGAGAAATGGGAAGAGCGGCTAACGAACCCAAGCTCAGCCACGGGCGTGCATGGCGCGGCGGCTGCGTGGTGGGCGGAAAGGCGGCGGCGGAAGCAGCCGACGTGCGCCCTGTTGGGTATTTGTGAGAGGACGATTGTGGCGGAGATTCCGGTTTCATCACCGTATCGGAGGATATGGAGGAAGGTGCCGGAACAGCCGAAGACGATTGGTGAACACTTGCGAAAGAAGCGCGTGGACACGGACTTGACGAATGTGCAAGTGGCTCAGGCATTGGGCGTCTGCTACCAGACAGTGGAAAGGTGGGAACACAATCGCACAGCGATCCCGCCGAAGTCACGGGCGAAAATCGTCGTGTTCATCGGCTATGACCCGGAACTTGAAATCCGGAAACACGGCGGGTGAACTCCGAACGCTTTGGTGTTGGGTATTTGTAGTCGTGTCTTCTCTGTTGAGAAGCGACGTTGTCGCACGTGTGCCGACTCGATATTGCCATCGGTTGCTTCATCTTGCTGGCAGAACGCCCTCAACCGATGTCCCGGTTCGAGATGCAAACCTCTGTAATCCGCTCCGATTCCTCCACTCTCGCCAATCTCATCTTCCAATACCTTTCGTCATTGCAGAGGCGACAGTATTCCCACCTCACCGTGGCTTCCCGCCGTGTGATGCTGGAATACTTTCTCCGCCACTGTCTCACGCTGGGCATCAGCGAAGCAGCGGAAATCACCACCGCTGTCGTTTGCGGCTATCAGAACGCTCTTTGCGGCCACTGCAAATCCAACGGTCAGCCGCTCGCGGTAGGCACCCAGACTCAGCGACAGATCGCCATTGCCCAATTTTTCTGCTACCTCGCGGACGAAGGCATCTTGCTGCCGGATCCGGCCGCTGGTTTGCAGTTGCCACGCAACGGCCATCGGTTGCCCAGAAACCTGCTGTCCGCCACGGAGGTCGAAGCCCTCATTCATTTTCCAAACATCAGAAAACCGCTCGGGCTGCGTGATCGTGCCATTCTGGAGTTGCTGTATTCCACTGGCATCCGCCGATGTGAACTGTGCAGGCTCGATCTCGCCCATCTCGACGTGGACGGGCAAACCCTGCGGATTGACCTCGGCAAAGGCGCGCGCGATCGCATGGTTCCCATCGGCGAGCGGGCTTTGCGCTGGGTCAGGAAATACATTGCCAAGGCGCGCCCGAAGCTCACTTCGGAGTTGAGTAGTTCTGCGATGTTTCTCGATGCAGACGGTCACCGGCTGAAACCAGCCATATTCGGGAATCATGTCTCCTGGCTCATTCGCCGCGCCTTGCCCAGCAAGACCGGTGGCTGCCACGCGCTGCGCCACGCCTTCGCCACCGGGCTCCTCCGCAACGGCTGCGACATCCGCCACATCCAGTCGATGCTCGGTCATGTGAAGCTCGAAACCACGGCCATCTACACGCATGTCTGCATCGCGGAACTCATCGAAGCCCATCGCCGGTTTCACCCTGCCGGCAAGCTTTCCGAGCCTTCCACTGAACGAACTGGGAGAGCGCCCGCCAACGACGGAATTCAAACACTCACGGACAGCAATCTCGCAAACTTCACCCTCCGTCTGGAAGCACTCGGCAAGGAATTGGAACAGCTTCGAACTGCGTTGCTGGCTCGAAATTGGCCTGCGTAATTCGCGAGTGTGTTCCCGACAAAAGCAGATGCTTGCCGACCCCGCATTGCCCGGACACAATGCCCCCGATGTGCCTACTCCCGCCAGCCACGCACCGTCTTCGGGATCCCTTCCTGTTCAGTCCTGCGCCGCGCTCTCAGGAAATTCACGATCACGACCCCGGCTTTTCGGAAAATGATGTAATACGCCTCTACTACACCACGGATCACCTTGGGAGCGTGCGTGAATTGGTGGATGGCAGCGGAGCCCTTCGTGGCCGCTACGACTACTCACCCTACGGGGAACGCACCAAAGCCAGCGGAGA
>JBBRYC010000062.1:0-38072 GCA_038238025.1 Chthoniobacterales bacterium | reverse complement strand
GGAAGGACGGCGAATGGGGTGCGTCGCTGGTGCAGTTTCGCAACATCCGGGTCCGGGAACTGTCGGGCGCGAAATAGGACGCGGTTTCGGTGAAATCGTTCATCGGCCCGGCCGTGCTGGACCGACCGCAAATCTGTGATCTGAGTGCCCGCGGGGCTTGTGAAAGATTTCACATTCTCTGCTTGCATCCGGCGAAGGGTGTGGGAATCTGAACGCGTTCTGGGGGGAACAGCCCGGTCACTGGCCAATCGGTCGGTGGCCGGGCACTTTTTTGTGCGGATGCTCCGTCGGGTGATTTTCTGCGTGCCGCCAGTGAAGGTGAAGCCCTGACTCCGAAGAGCTACGGAGGAATGCCGGGAATGGTACAAATATGGGTTTGCGGGATTGGCGCAAAATGTGTCTCTTGGCCCCTCTCATCGGGTCGCAAGGAGAAAAACCATCAAACCTATACGCGCAAAATGCTCCCCCGGCTCGATTTCCCAGTGCCAATAAATGCGAATCTACCGATGAAAAGTATCCTGACTGACAACGCCGCCTGCACAGACGAGGTCACCGAAGAAACGGTACGGGAGCGGGCGGCTAAACTGGCGCTGACGCTGTGGCAATCATGAAAAGGCTGGGCGACGGTATCTGTGCTTGGGTTCCGGCCCTGCTGGTGTCTGCGAGCCTCCTTAGCAGTTGTTCGCTGCTGAGCCGCTCCACCCCGTCCGATCCTGCAAAGAACGCCTTCATCACTCACTGGCCGCCTGGGGAAAACAGCGGGCGGCTGAGGCTCGCGATCAAGGACAATATTGACATGAGGGGCGTGGTCACCACGGCCGGCTCCGAGTATCTGGCAAAGAACAGCGCTCCTGCGAAAAGGGACGCTGCGTGCCTGGCGATCGCGCGGCAGCGCAATGTTCAGATCGTTGGAAAAACCAACCTGAGCGAACTTGCGGTCGCGCCTTCCGGATTCAATGCATACTTCGGAACGCCGGAGAACCCGTTCAATCGTCGCCGGAAACTGATGCCGGGCGGGTCCTCGTCCGGTTCGGCTGTGGCTGTGGCCAACGGACTGGCCGATGTTGCGTTCGGGACCGATACCGCGGGATCGGTCCGCATCCCAGCCGCGTGCTGCGGAGTCGTCGGCTTGAAGACGACTTATGGTCTGGTTCCGCTTGCCGGCGCTTTTCCGGTCGAGTTGAAGCACCTCGATACGATCGACCCGATGGGGAAGGATATCGCCCGCACCGTGCAAGGCATGGATCTTTTGCAGAGCGGATTCGCCGGACGGTATGCAGGGGCCACCGCTGCCAAACCATCAGCGGCGAACATTCGCATCGGTCGCCTCACACTCAAAGGCACCGATCCGAAAATAGACAAGGCGGTCAACCGTGCCCTTGCCAAGGCAGGGTTCCAAGTTGTCCCGTTGGATGAGGCATTCAGGGCCAAGTGGGAGGAGGCCAAGACGGATGCCGACACGATCGCCGCGGCGGGTGCGTGGATCAGCGACCGGAAACTCTTTTCCGAACCGGGCGTCAGCGCCCAGACCAAAGCGGTCCTTGTCGTCGGCCGGATTGCCTATCCCGGGAGTTACAAGAAGTCGCTCGCCAGACAGGGCGAGTGGCAGAAGACCCTGCGGGAGGTTTTCAGAAAAGTGGATTTCATCGCGCTTCCGACACTCCAGTCCACGCCGCCAGTCATCCGGCCCGGTCCGAGCATTGGCCTCGCGGAATTGCAAATGCTCAAACTCCAAAATACGTCGCCGGTGAACTTCGCCGGGAATCCCGCACTCGCAGTGCCGATTCCGCTGCGTCATGCGGCTTTTCCGGTCACGAGCCTGCAATTGGTCGGCGTGCCGCGGAGCGAGGCGGAACTGCTCAATGCGGGCCGGTTCGTGGAAATTGCGGTGAAAAGGGAAGTGCGTGGGAAAATATTTCGCACCCGATGAGGCCATCGGTCGGGTCAGTTGCGAATCTGAGAGAACCTGCCTGTCCGAACCTCGTCAAACCATGCGCCCCATCTTTCTCCTCCATGTGCTGTCGGCAGCCGGTATGCTCCTTTTCGCGAACGCCGGAAGCGCTGCGGAGTCGGCGGCGGAATTGATCCAGAAAGGCGATGCCTTCAGTGCCAGATTCCAGAGCGCCGAAGCGCTGAAGTGTTTTCTTCCGGCGGAAAAGCTGGACCCGAAAAATCCGCGGCTGCTGGTGCGCATTGCGCAGCAGTACCGGCATCTGATGAGTGATGCGACGAACCGGTTGGAAAAAGTCCAGCTTGGCACCGTGGCCGTTTTCTTTTCGCAGCGCGCTGCAACACTTGCACCGAATGATCCGGAGGCTCACCTCGCGGTGGCCATCAGCTACGGGAAAATGACGCCTTTTCTCAGCAGCAAGGATCAGTTTGCCAACTCGCCTCTCATCAAAGCCGCTGTGGACAAGTCGATCGCACTGGATCCCTCGAATGATTTGGCGTGGCAGGTTCTGGGTCGCTGGTATCTGGCGGTCGCGGATGTCAGCGGTCTCAAGCGCACGCTGGCGAAAGTTGCCTATGGAAATCTGCCGGCGGCGACCTACGCGGACGCGGTGAGGTGCTTTGAAAAGGCGATCCTGCTCAAGCCGACCCGGCTCATGCACCACATCGAGCTCGGACGTACTTACAAGCAGATGGGCCGCGATGACGACGCGCGGAAATCCATCAGTAGGGGACTTGCGCTTCCGGATACGGAAAAGGACGATCCCGAGACGAAGGCGAGTGGGCGTGAGCTGCTGAAGAAGCTTCACTAAGCAGGCCGCTGCCGACCAGCTAAGGCAGCTCGGCGAGGTTTGAGTCGATATAGAGGTGATGCCAGAGCTGCGTCGCCACGACGGCGGCGAGGCCCATCTCGACTGACAGGCGCGGCATGGAGCCGGGGCGCATTTTCCGGAATGCCTTCCGCCACTGATGCACTGCGGCGACATCGAAATAGCCGGTGCGGCGCAATGATTCCTCGCTCAGGAGCTGCGCGACATACGCGGGCTCGGGGTCCATGTGGAAACTGTCCAGCGGCGCGCGGAAGATGACCTTCTGCCGGCGTGCGATGCTCTTTGGCACCCATCGCTCGGCGAGCAGGCGCAGGAGGTGTTTGTCGCGGAATCCGCGCAGCTTCCAGCGGGGGTGAATGCGTGCGAGGAAATCGAAGACTTCCTCATCGAGAAACGGATACCGCACCTCGACTGAGGAGTGCATCGCGACGCGGTCGCCTTTTGCCTGAAGCAGCATCCCGGCAAGCGTGACGCGGCCCGCGACCCAGATTCCGCGATTCAGCGGATGCCAGCGCTTTGCGCGCTCCAGCGGGAATTGCAGTTCGGCCCACGGGTCTGACTGCGCGCGGACTTCATGCATCTGCTCGGAGTAAAAGCGGAGCTTGGAAAGCGTGAGCAGACCGTAGGCATCAATCCATGCATTCGGACCACCGACGGAGTCTTCGACGTTCTGCCTGAATGCGCGGGGATACTGCGGCACGCCGTGGAGACGAAGATAGCCGCGGCGCGCGAACTCGCTGAGCCGCACACCGGGCAGCACATCGAGATAGTTGATGAGCTTTTCCAACTTATACCAGGGATAACCCACCAGCCATTCGTCCGAGCCTTCTCCCGTGAGGACGACTTTTTGCCCGTTGCCATGGACCTGCTGAGCCAGCAGAAGCATGGCCGCGCACGAGGTATCAACCACCGGCGCCTCGGCTGCGCGGATCAGGTGCGGATAAGTCTCAACGGCGTCACTCTTGCTGAACTCCTGCACGATCGGCGGATTGGTGCCGACGTGTTTTGCGGTGAGATTGGCCGCGCTGAGTTCGTCGAGCTCGGGGGAATCCACACGAATCGTATAAGTGTTGATCGCCGGACCTTTGATTCGGCACGCCATCGCCACGATCATGCTCGAGTCCACGCCACCTGATAAGTAGGCACCTACCGGCACATCGGCGCGCAGCCGTTCCTCGACCGCTTGCAGCAGCACTTGTTCGAAGTCATCCACCAGACGCTTCTGATCAACTCCCGGATCCTCATCGCCACGATCCGGAAAATTCATCTCCCAGTAAGCGCGTTCGCTGATCACGGGCGACTCGCCGCGTTCGTTGCCAGGCGTGATTTGCAAAAAATGGCCGGGAGGCAGAAGCTGGATGCCTTCGAAACAAGTCCGCGGCCCCGGCATGGCGGCGAATGTGAAGATGTGATCGATCCCGCGACGGTCCGGTTTCGCCGGCACCATTCCCGAGGCGAGCAGCGCCTTGATTTCCGAAGCGAAAAGCAGCCAGTCGCCCTGCCGCGTCCAGTAGATCGGGCAGATGCCGAAGCGATCCCGTCCGAGCGTCAACTGCCGCGTGCGCTCGTCCCACAGCGCGATGGCAAACTGCCCGCGCAGTCGCTCGAACATGCTCTCGCGATGATCCTCCCAAAGGTGCGGGATGATCTCCGTATCGCAATGCTTCACCAGACGATGGCCGCGCGCCTCCAGTTCCCGCCGCCTGTCCAAATGATCGAATAGCTCGCCATTGAAGACAACGTGGATGTTCCGGTCCTCATTGGTGACCGGCTGTTGGCCGTCAGCCAGCCCAACGATGCTCAGCCGGCGCGACGCGAGCGCGATGCCCGGTCCGAAATGGAAGCCCTCCTCGTCCGGCCCACGATGCACGATGGCACGGGCCATCCGGCGCACGACGTCATCCGGCACCGTCCGCTCACCGACCAAATCGATCACGCCAGCGATGCCGCACATGGCTAATCCTGTGACCCGCGCGGCGTGACGACTTCCTTGATGCCGTCCGTGGTAAAATCGCGGTCGGTCAAACCCACGTCGTGCTTGATGCGAGTGCCGTCGAGTTCCGTGGATGATCCCTGCCGCGCGCCGCTCACCGTGAGATTCGCGGGAATGTGATGGCCAGCATCCGACACCACGCGCGTGGTATCAATGCGGCGGATCAATTGCCCGGAGCCAGAGTATTTCTCGACGCGGAGCGGGACCATGCGCCGCGTGTCGATCCAACTTTTTACGCTGCCGTAGCTCGAGCGTTCGCCCTTGCCCGGTTTCGATTCGAGGAGTTGGCAGTTCACGCCGCCCACTGCCTCGGTGCCGACGATTGCCTGCCGCTCCCACGCGAAGAAATCCTCGACGATGTCCTCGTACGAAAGGTCGCTGCCGAGCAAAGGCGCTTTGAGATCGTCGATCGCGCGCAGCGTATTCGGAGGAATGAAAATCGAACCGCTGGCGGCGCGGGCTCCGCTCTTCCGAAGCAGCACGGATTCGCCTTTCCGCTCCTTCGGCCACAGCACCTGATACACGACATCGGTCGCGTTCTTCGAACGGCGCTCCTTGATCTGAAGCTGCAGCGCTTCCTTCTTCGCGCCGTTGATGTCCATTTTCACGCGCACATATGACGCGCCGTTCTGGCGAAGTGTGCTGAGTCGCGCAGCCAGTTCGCCCGCAGGCATCGGCGCTGCGGGCTCCGCCGCGGACGAAAAAAGAGCGAGTGCGAGACTCATGGCGGCAGCGAAGTGGAGTTGTTTCATAAGAGTGGAGTGGTGTGCGCTGGAGATTCGTCACCCGTGCAGTGCATGGCTGGGTGTAAGTCGGGAACTCCGCCACGCGGGATAGAGTCCGCTGACGACGCCAACGACAATCGCAATGCCGACGGCAGTTCCGAGCAGGCGCGGGTTCAGGTCCGGCTCGAGCATTCCGCGGATGGATGGCAGCGTGGTGAGCAGCTTTACGCCGACCACGCCGATGGCCACGCCACACAGTCCGCCGAGAAATCCGAGGAGCGCAGATTCCCACAGGACCATCCGGACGATGCGGCTGCGCTTCCAGCCGATCGCGAGCAGCACGCAGATCTCCTGGGTTCGCTCGAAGACGGTCATCATCATCGTATTCATCACGCCGAGCACGCCGACGACGATCGCGAGGATCGAAGTGCTCCAGCTCATCGCCCGCGCGATGCGAAATCCCTGGCTCGTGCCCACCACTTCACTCGCCACCATCTCGCGGCCGGCGGGGAAGATTTCCTTCACCGAATCGCAGAGCCGAGCCACCTCGTCCTTAGTGCTCTTTGGAGTCAGGCGGATGTCTATGAAGTTCACCTTGCCCTCGTTCCCGGTGACTGCCTGCAGGACCGGGAGCGAAAGGATGATGGCACCGTTCTCCACCAAAGCCTGTCCATCCACGATGCCAACCACGGGCAACTCATCGGCCTCAACCATCACCTTGTCGCCGATCTTTTTTTTCAGCACCTCTGCCGCGAGACGGCCGAGGACCACCGCGCGCTCGCTGCCATCACGCGGCATCCGGCCTTCGATCAGCTTGAGCTTCTCCCACGCGAATCCGCCCCACTGCCGCCCCGACACCATCATCATCGGTGCGTCTTCGATGCTCAGCATCTGCATGAGCACGGCGGTGGTGTCAGCGACGTGCGGGAGCTTTGCGATCCGATCCTGGAGCGAGGCATCGTAAACCTTCGGCATAATCCCGCCGCTCATGTTGCTGACCACGACATCAATGCCGATCACGTCCAACTGCTTGCCGATGCCCTTTTCATAGCCCGAAGCCATCCCGACCAACGCAACGACCGCAGCGATACCAATCGAGATCCCGACAAGGGTTAGCCCAGTGCGGACAGGCCGCCGCATGAGTCCGCGAACTACAACGGTAAAGAAGGTCATTTGAAGATCGTGGTGCGTGGGTTTGCTGCTGGCACGAGGAGCAGGGGCGCCCTCGCCCCGAAGGGCAACTTGGGGCGAGGGCGCCCCTGCTCCTTGAAAAACGGCCACGCTTTTTGGTGAACCGCTCTAGACTGGACCTTTTTCATAGACCTCGATGTCATAGATGTGCCCGGAGCCTATCAGCTTCGGATTGCAGAAATTTGCGGTCGCCATCAGGGCCAGCAGGTTTTCGCGATTCCGATAGTCGAACCTCTTGCCGAACAATTCCAGAATCCGCGTGCTCGAGTGGAGGCGGGTGGTGTTGACGATCAGCGCCGCGGAATCCGTGGTCATTTTGTCAAGCCTCGCTGCCACGCATCGCGCGGTGGATGCCTCCTCCGGTTGCTCGATGCCGAGGGTGTGCTCCGTGGTGTGAGAGGTGAAGCCTTGAAAATACTCCAGAATGCCCACGGCGGTGACGACATCATACTTCGCCCCGGTGCTCGCGCCTGTCCCCGGCCCATCGCCAAAAATGTCCTCCCTTCCGACGGAGATTCCGCCATCGGATTCCTCGCTGGTCGTCCTGCCCCGGTGTGATGTCAGCTTGGCTAGCAAGCGGGCGGCCTTGTCCACATTGGATTGGTCCCGGTCGGTGATTCTCACGGTGATGCGCGCGGGATCGTAGCCGTCCTGAATCAGCCGATCATACGCCACGATCATGCTCAGGCCAGTGCCACCAGCCACGGTTTTCATTCGCACTGAGCCGCCATTTTCCAAGCGGCTCCTCGCCGCTTCATACGTGGCCCGCGTCTCCCAGACAAATCGGAGCTGCACATCCTTGCCCTGCACGGAATGCAGGAAAATCCGATCCCAGATGTTGCTGGCCTTCAGGATCTCGGGCGAGAGCATCATGTACGGGCCGTTCATGGGATCGCCGCCCTCGACCAATGACTCGGTTTCCCGGCGCGATGAGTCCAGTAAAGCCCGCGCGTACGGATGGCCTGACCGCTCGAGAAGCCGATTCTTGAAAGCACCTAGATCACGGTCTTTATGATCGGATGCCCGGCTGGATGTGGTCCATTTCAGAACCTGATAGCATATCCTCGCCATCAGCCGCTGGAGCCTGCCCGCCGACGCGACGTGCCCTGTGCCGAAGATGGCGCGACTCAGACTCGCGATGAGCGCCTCGGACATTTCGTGGGAGCCCTCCGCGTAGAGCGCGACCACCGCATCCATGGGCCTGAGCAGGGTAAGTGGCATGTCAGTGGGGCTGCGATGTTTCGTTGAGACCGTCGGAGACGATTCGCCCGTCCTTCATCGTGATGACCCGGGCAGCCTTGCGGGCGATGCCCATGTCGTGCGTGACGAGGATGAGCGTGATGTTCTGCTCGCGACGAAGACGAACGATCAGATCGAGAATCAGTTCCGCATTTTCGCTGTCGAGATTTCCGGTCGGCTCGTCGGCGAGCAGCACGGACGGACCATTCGCGAGACTGCGCGCGATGGCGACGCGCTGACGTTCGCCGCCGGAGAGCTTGGAGGGAAAATGGTGCAGCCGATCTTCGAGCCCGACCGCCGTGAGGAGTTCCATCGCCCGATTCTTCCGCTCGGAGACGGAGCGCTTCGTCTCAAACATCGGCATCTGCACATTCTCGATCGCGGTGAATGTCGGAAGCAGATGGAACGCCTGAAAAATGAACCCGACCTCGAGGGCGCGAAACGCCGCGAGGTCCGCGCGGTCCGCAAGCGAAGTGCCGCGAAACATGAGCGTGCCCGCGCTCGGAAGATCCAGCGCGCCGAGCATCTGGAGCAGCGTGGATTTCCCCGAGCCGCTCTGGCCGACGATCGCGACGAACTCGCCCTGCTCGATGTGAAAATCAATCCCTCGCAGCGCTTTCACCGTTCCGCCGTCGTATTCCTTTTTCAGAGCAACAGCCTCGAACACGCGCTCCGGAGCGCTCGCAATGGCATTCAGGGGTGGCATCAGTTCACTCGTTGTGCCGCGGTTTCCTGCCGCGTGGTTCGCTTCACGCCGCGCCACTGCGCACCGACGCGCGGGTCGGGCAGATGGATGAAGAGATCGCGCAACGCGGAGCGATAGTTGCGGAACGGCGGGCGGTCCTCCGGTACGCTGGCATCAAGGACGGAGGCGTGCTGCGGCAGCTCGGGATGCGGGAGGCCGCTGCGCCAGTGATGCACGCCGTGATAGGGCTCGTGGAGCAGCGTGAAGGTGACGAACTTTGCGAACCATCCCTCCGCGACGATGCTGCGAGTCGAGCTGTTCACGGTCGAACCGGTGAGGCCGACGTGCTCCACGTATTTGCGCAGGCTTTGCATGTTCGCGGCGAGCCAGCCGGGGATGAGATGCAGCCAGAGGAAATATTTCCACAGACCGAAGGCTGCGATCACCGTGAAAATCGCGGCCCAAGTGATCGCCATCATCGCGAACTCCATCCAGATGCGGCGGCGCAGTCTTTTGTTTCGGATCGGCGAGTCCTTGCGGAGAAACGCGCGCAGAAAAAGGAACGGCGTGAACAGCATCCCCACCGTGAGTTCCAGAACCGCGGCGAGGACACGCGCCCTTCGCGACACGCGCGGATGCACGAACGGCCAGAGTTCCTCGTCGCGCTCGGACGCCAGATGGGCGTGGTGCAACTGGTGCGCGGCTCGGTAGAGGCTGAAGCTCATCAGGCTCAGGATGCCGATGATCACGCCGTCAATTTCATTGAGCAGCCGGTGCTTTCGCAGCATCCCGTGAGTCGCCTCGTGAAAGCCGATCAGCATCCCGTGCATGAGGTGGCTGGTGATCAGCGCGAGCGGGACGGCGAGCCAGTAATTGCCACGATACACCGCGAAGCCCAGCGACACCTGTGAGACGTAGAACAGCACATTGACCACGGGAAAAGCCGCGCGATGAAACCAGTGCGGCTCGTGCGCTTCGGCGGAACTTTCGGCTGCGGGGGTTGTTGAGTTCATTGCCGTCAGTGAGTGAGCGAAGCTACCCGGACTTCGGACGTGCGGCATGCGCGTGTCAGGACATTTTGGAAGATGCGCCCGAGTTCCTCCACCTCCGCCTGCGCAAAAAGTTTCGGCCGGAAAAGCCACACGACTTCGAGCTGCCCGCCGTCCTCCGTGATCTCGCACGCGAGGTGAAAACGCGCGGTGCCCGTGGATCCCATCCGCAGTTTCGCCGAGAGTCCCGGCAGCGCGATGTCGGGCATGGGATGATTTTGCAGCGCAAAGCGCACCTCGAAGATCGGGTTGTGTCCCGGCGCACCCGGATCGCCGAGCGCGCGCGCGAGTTCCGCAAATGGCATCGCATTCGCGAAGCAATCCATGCTGACCTGATGCACCGCGCGCACGGTCGCAGGGAACGAACGCTCGGGATCGACGCGTCCGCGCAACGGCACGATCCCCGCGAAGGAACCCATCGTTTCCTTCACAGCCTGCGTCGCGCGGTTTGCCACGGGCGTTCCGACGAGGATGTCTTCCGCGCGGGTCCAGCGCGACATCGCGATCTGAAATGCGGCGAGCAACGTGCTGAAAAGTGTCGCACCACTGCGGCGCGCGATTTCACGCGCGGCATTCGCGAGTTCGGCGGGAAAGTGGGAAACAATCCGCTGATGCGCGCCAGACGCGGATTCCGGCCCCTCGAACGAACTCCACATTCGCTGACAGCCCGCGAGGTGTGATTTCCAAAATGCTGCGCGCGGCTCCAACTCCGCCGGCTGCCAGAACGCCCGCTCAGCGGCGCCCCACGCGGAGTAGCTGAGGGCCACGGGAGGCAGCGGCTCCGTGAGCCCGCGTAATCGCTGGAGGTAGGCGACGCAAAGTTCCTGCATGAAGACGCCGAGGCTCCATCCATCGGCGATCGCGTGGTGAATCGCGAGGACGAGCACGTGGTCATCCGCCGTGCGGCGCAGCAGTTCGACGCGATAGAGCGGCCCCTGCACCAGGTCGAATGGCACGCTGCAAATCTCGCGCGCAATCTCCCCGATTGCCTCCGGACCGCATTGCGATGGCGACAATTCGCGGAAGCGGAAATTCGCGGGACTCTCCGCGCGGATGGCCTGCAACGGCCGCTCCTTCCCCGGCAGAAACGAGACACGCAGCGCCTCCTGCCGCTCGACGACTTGCTGCAGCGCGCCGGTGGCATCGCCGTGCGTCAGCTTGCCGCGCACTTCGATGAGACAGCAGATGTGGTTCGCCATGTCGGCGACCGGCACCGGCGAAGTTTCCCACAGCTCGCGCTGCGGAAACGTCAGCGGTTGCAGACGAAGTTGCCCGCTCTCCAGGCGTTGCTTCAAAAGTGCGCGGTTGTCTGAGGACATGATTTCAGGTCGGTCAGCGCCCGGCTCGTTGCAGATCGGTGTCCGGCTTTCCAGCGTTACCGGTGCCGAGCAGACTCTCGATATCTTCATCGGACAGTGCATCGAGATCGATCTCCTCGGTCACCGCGATTTCAGCGGGAGCAGCCGCCGGAGCAGCAGCGGTGGTCTTGCCGCCCATGTGTCCGGCGATCAAAGTCGCGATCTGGCCGATGGTGCGCGCACGCATGAGGCTGGCCGGAGGCAAAGCCACGCCGGTCGCGGCTTCGAGGGAGTTTTCAATTTCGACGCCCATCAGCGAATCCAATCCGAGGTCCGTCAGCGGCTGATCGTCGCGCAGACTGCCGGGCTTCACACGCAACACGGAGCCGACGACTTCGCGCACGGCGGCCGCGATGATCGGCTCGCGCTCCTCGGGCGATGCGGACTCGATTTTGTTTCGCCAGTCGCTCGTCACGCCGCCGCCTTCCGTGGCTTCGACGGACGAGAGGATGCGTTCGAGCAGCGGATTTTCCTGCATGGCGCGGAAGAACTGCTGCCACTTCGCCCAATCCACGCGGATGGCTGCGACCTGCGTGTTGCCGGCGACGAGCGACGATTCGAGGATCGCCGTCACTTCGCCCGGCGAGATTGCCGTGGTGCCCTGCCGCGCGAGGAATTCGGCGACGCGTTCATTGCGCGCGACGTAACCTTCGCCGCCGAGCACGCCCCAATTCATTGTGAGCGCCGGCAGGCCGAGCGCGTGGCGATGATGCGCGAGCGAGTCGAGGAAGGCATTCGCCGCGCCGTAATTTCCCTGCGCGGGATTTCCGAAAATGCTGGAGATGGATGAGAACATCACGAAGCAGTCGAGCGGGAGATCGCGCGTGCCTTTGTGCAGCAGCCATGCGCCGTACGCTTTCGGGGCCATCACGGTGCGCATGCGCTCGCGGTTCAGCGCGGCGAGCGGGGCGTCATCAATGACCATCGCGAGATGGAAGAGACCGCGCAGCGGTTGATCGCCGGCGCGGATTTCAGCGAGCATGCTTGCGATGTCTTTTTCGGATCCAGCATCAGCTTTGACGACGCGCACGCCGATATCGCGACCACGCAGGCTTTGCACGAAGGCTTCCGCTTCCGGTGTCGCCGCGCCGCTGCGACTGCTCAGCACGAGGTGCCGCGCGCCGCATTTCACCAGCCACTCGGCCAGCACTTTTCCGAATCCGCCAAATGCGCCGGTGATGAGATAGCAGCCGTCCGGCTTGATCGAGAACGGAGACGGCAGTGCCTCGCCGCGGCGCGGCACGAACGGTTCCGGGAACGAGACCACGACTTTGCCGATGTGCTTGCCGCTCGCCATGAGGCGGAACGCGGCGTCAATGCGGCACGCGGGGAAGGAGCGGAACGTCAGCGGTGTGAGCGCGCCTTTCTCGACGAGGTCGGAAAGTTCGCCGAGCATCTCGCGAGTGAGCGATTCGTCGCCGGCGAAGATGGCGTCCATCGCGATGACGTGGAATGACGCGTTGCGCCGCAGCGGCCAGAGCGGGATGCGCGAATTTTGGTAGATGTCGCGTTTGCCGATCTCGATGAAACGGCCACCCTCCGCGAGGCACGAGAGACCCATCGGGATCGCTTCGCCGGCGAGTGCGTTGAGGACGACGTCCACGCCACGGCGGTCGGTGAGTTCCATGACGGCTTCGGCAAAATCACCGCGACGCGAATCAATGACATGCTTCACGCCGAGCGTCTTGAGCAGCGCGCGCTTGGTGGCGTTGCCAGCGCTCGCGATGACTTCCGCGCCGAGGTGATGTGCGATCTGGATCGCCGCCATGCCGACGCCTCCCGCGCCCGCGTGGACGAGGATGCGCTCGCCTTTGCGCAGTCGCGCGACGTTTTTGAGCGCGTGCCACGAAGTCATGAAGACCACCGGCAGCGTGGCTGCTTCCTCGAAGGACAGCTTGCCCGGAATGCGCCGGATGTCGCCGCCGCGCGCCAGCGTCTGAGTCGAGAGTCCGAAGACCGCGAGGCCGAAGACGCGATCGCCCGGCGCGATGTGAGTCACGCCTTCGCCGACCGCCCGAACGATGCCGCCGACTTCGTCGCCGAAGATGCGCGCGTCGGGCGCTTCGCCGGGATAGAGCGCGAGCGCCTTCAGAACATCGCGGAAATTCATGCCCGCCGCGCGCACATCGATCAGCACTTCTCCTTGTCCGCACGGCGGCAGGACGAAGGGCGCGAAACGCAGCGTATCGAGGTGGCCGCGCTCGCGGGATTCGAGTCGCAGCGGCACCGAGGGATCGAGCGTCTGCTGCACGGACGGACGCCCGCGCGAGAGGCGCTGCGCGTAGCGCGCTTCGCCGCGGAAGGCGATTTCGCGCTCGGCGTCCTGACGCGCGAGTTCGCTCCAGAGCAACGTCGCATCGCAAGGAGCCGGGGCGCCTCGCCCCGAGTCAACGCTGGGGCCGAGGCGGCCCCGCTCCTCGGCAAGCGGCGGCAGATCGATGCCGCGGCAGGAGAGGTTCGAGTATTCGTTGAGGATGACGCGGAAGAGGCCGACGCCGGGCGCTTGCGCCACCGCGGTCGCGGTCGTCTCGCGGCCCGCTGGCTGGGCGCCGCGCGTGATGGCGTCTATGCGCAATTTCCCGCCGGGGTTCGTCGCGTCGAGCGCCTGGCTGAGATGCAGCAGGGCGTCGGTGCCCATGAGCATGTCGCCGTTGGCAATTTCCACGGGGGCGTCGAGACTCCACAGATAGATGATCCGTTCGAGAGGCGTTTCGGTCGCGCAGGCTTGGAGGAGTTGCTTCCAATCCTCGGGCGCTTCCGGGCGCAAAGTGAATGTCTCGGCGTCCGTCGCGATGAATTTTTTCCCCGCCCACGCGATGTGAACCCGCGCTCCGGCCGCGCGCAGTTGCGTTGCGATCTTCTCACCGAGCCCGGATG
Organism: Chthoniobacterales bacterium; assembly: GCA_038238025.1. Lineage (GTDB taxonomy): Bacteria > Verrucomicrobiota > Verrucomicrobiia > Chthoniobacterales > Chthoniobacteraceae > SXWH01. The sequence goes on along the minus strand of JBBRYC010000062.1, from coordinate 24,175 downwards.
CGTCAGCGAAAATGAGCCATGATTTTTCCGTCGGCGCTGCGGACAGTGCGGGAGCGGCAAACGTCTTCTGCCACGCCTTACGCGCAAGCAGGCCCATCTGGCCTTCGCCTCCGGTCGGGCCGATCAGCCCCGGCAGTGATGCCGTCTCGCTGAAGCCCGATTCCTTCAACACACGCTCCCACTGTGCGCGCTCCAGCAGCGGCTGGTGCGGACGCAGGTCGCGATCGGTGAAGCGCCACCAGCCGCTCGTGAGACCGAACACCGTCTCGGTCCACAATTGCGGCGTCGCGGTGTCCATGAAAATGAGGCTGCCGCCCGGTGCGAGGAGTTCGTGCAGATGCGCGAGCGTCACGCGGATGTCGCTCACCGCGTGCAGCACATTTGTGCCGATGATGAAGTCGAACGAGCCCGTGGCGAGATCCTGTCCGGTGCCCGGCTTTTCTAGATCGAAAATCTTGCACTCGACTTCCGGGAAGGCGGCCAGCTTTTGCATCGCGCCGGGGAAGAAGCCCGCGGAGACATCGGTGAACGTGTAGGAATGCAGGCCGCGTTCGAGCAGCGGCAGCACGTGTGCGGCGAGGCCCGCGGTGCCTCCGCCGATTTCGAGAATGCGCAGGCCGCGTCCTTCGGGGAGATGGCGCGCGGCCTCCCGCAGCGTGGCACCGATCGCGGCCATCCAGTGGCTCGTGTAGAGTCCGTCGCCGTAAAATTGATCGAGCAACTCCGCCCCCGCACCGCTGAAGAGCACCTGCACGGCATCCTTTTCGCCGCGGAGAATCGGGCCGAGTTCCGCGCAATTTCCCGCGCAGAGCAGACCCTCGGGGAGATGCCCGGAGTGCTGCGCAACGAAGGATCGCAGCGTCTCCTGCGCGGAATCCGCGGCGCTCGTAAATGCTGGCGTCGCTTGGAAACCTTTTGCGTCCTTCTTCAGCAGGCCCCGCTTCGCGAGGCTCGCCATCAGTCGCTCGAAGACCGGCACCATCGCTGCGGCGACGTGGAGGGAATCAGCGGTGAATTTTTCGCCAGCGGTCACGCCCATTTCGCTCAGACCGTGCGCAAGTTGCACCGCGGCGAGATCGTCGCCAGCGGCCATGGAGGCTTGCAGTTCGCTGCGACCGCGCGTGGCGATGACTTGTTCCAGCGTCTGCGCCGCGGCGGTGTGCAATTGCGCGAGCGGCAGCGGCGGACGCAGTGTCGCGGCGGACGACGGCGTGCGTTCCCAATCCACATGGTAAAGCACGTCGCGGGTGCCGCCCGATGCGCCGGGACGGCGGATGCCCGCGACGCTGATCGCGCGGAAGCCATCCACGAGGACGCACGGCTGGCCGGCTTCGTCGTAGAGGCCGAGACGGCCTTCGAAGAATTCGTCGTTGCACTGCAAGACGCTCGCGCGCACGCGCGCCGAGGCGCCCGGAGTGCGGAGGAAAAGGATGCGTCCGAAGCGGACCGGCAGCTTCATCCCCGAGCCGCGCGTCTCGACCGTCGAACGGCCTGCGGAGAGGACGTGCAGCGCGCCATCGAGCAGCACGGGGTGCAGCGGATACTCGGCCGCGCGCTTCGCGGATTCCTCCGAGAGCGCGACGCGCCCCTGCGATTCGCCGGCTGCTGCGGAAAGCTCGCGGACCGCGCGAAATTCCTCACCGTAGCGAAGGCCGAGGTCGGCCATGTAGCGGTAGAATCCCCCGACTTCGATCGGCTGCGTGCCAGGTGTGGCCGCGCTTTCCCACGTCGTCGCGGCGAAGGGCGACTCCGTGCGCTCTCCGCGCATCGAACCGACGACGTGAAGCGACCAAGCTACGCCATTTTCAAAGCGGCTCTGGATCGCAAACGTGCGCTCATTCGAGTCGTAGGAAACCTCGATGTGTACTCCCGATGCAGGCTCGGGCAGGATGAGTGGCTTGCGGATTTCGAAGTCCTCGATGACGAACGGGCGGCCTTCGAAGAGCTGCACTCCGGCTTCCAAGACCAGTTCCACGAACGCGGCGGCCGGGAAGATGACGTGGTTTTCCACCTTGTGATCTTTGAGGAACGCCATGTGCCGGCCATCGAGGCGCGCGGTCCAAGTCGGCGTCGCGCGAGGCAGGCGCACGTCGAGCAGGCCGCGGCCACCCGATGCAAGACGGCCTTCGCGCCAGTCGTTCGCTTCGCTCCACCAGCGGCTCTTGTCCCACGCATAGGCGGGCAGCGCGAGCAGGCGGCGGGAGGGAGTCATCGCCGCGAAATCCAGCGCCACGCCAGCACAATGCAGATCCATCGCGGTTTCGAGCAGCGACTCGTGCTCGCGCTCGCGACGCATGGTCGGGAGCACGGGCATCTTGCCGCTGCGGCTCGCGAGGCATTCCTGAATCGAATGCACGAGCGCGGGATGCGCGCCGATTTCCAGCCACACGTCCACGCCGAAATCCGCGAGCGCATTCACCGCGGATGCAAACTGCACGGGCTGCCGCACGCCGCGTCCCCAGTGTACGGCGCTGCATATTTCACCCGGGCATCGCGCCCCGGTGACTGTGCTAAAAAATGGGATCGTGTCGGCCTGCGGCTGCAGATCGGCAATCGCTTCCTCGAGTTCCTCAGAAGCGGGCACCATGAGCGGATGATGGAACGGATGATCCACGCGGACGAGCCGCGCGAAGACGCCCTGCGGCTCCAGTTCGGCGAGCATGGCCTCGAGCGAAATTTTCGCTCCGGCCAGGGTCAGCGAACGCGGGCCGTTGAATGCCGCGATCGTGACGGTGCGGTCGTGGCGCGCGATCAGCGCACGCGCTTCCCCTTCGCCGAGACCGACTGCGAGCATGGTGCCTTCGCCGCGCGCGCAGCCATCCATGAAACGCGATCGCAGCACGATGACGCGTGCGCCTTCCTCGATGCTGAACACACCGGCGACACACGCCGCGGCGATTTCCCCGACACTGTGGCCGGCCACTGCGACGGGCTCGATGCCCCACGATTTCCAAAGCGCCGCGAGCGAGACCTGCATGGCAAAGATCGAAGGCTGCGCGATCTCGGTGCGATGCATCTGCGAGGTCTCTTCGCTGCGCGCGAGTTCATCGAGGAGCGAAAATTTTGCCCACGGCTTCATCGCGGCGGCGCAGCGTTCCATCGTCTCGCGGAAGACCGGTTCGTGGCGCATCAGCTCGCGACCCATGCCCCACCATTGCGGGCCTTGGCCGCTCATCACGAAGGCGACGCGCGGCGCATGCTCGGGGCGCGGGGAGAAGGCGGTGCGGACGCGCGGGCTCTCCTGCTTCACGCCGAAGCCGTCGAGTTCCTGCACCAGCCCGGCCATCGAACTGGTGACGACGGTGAGGCGATAAGGATGGTGATTGCGACGCGCACCGAGGGAGTAAACGAGATCGGGCAGCAGCGGGGCATCGCCATTCGCATGCGCGCGATCATCGAGCCACTTCGCGAGCTGCAATGCGGATGTGCGGAGCGCTTCTTCCGAGCGGGCGGACAGCATGATCGGCCATGCGCGCCCGGTCGGAGTTTCAGAATGGTCGCGGTGCGCATGTTGCGGCGCTTCCTCGATGATGATGTGCGCATTCGCACCACCGAAGCCGAACGAATTGACGCCCACCATGCGCGGGCCGGCTGTCTCGGGAAATGCCTCCAGCGTGGTGTTCACGCGCAGTTTCAGTGTCTCGAAATCAATGTGCGGATTCGGCGTTTCGAAATGGAGGTTCGCCGGGATCTGCCGGTGCCTGAGCACGAGCACGGCCTTCACGAGGCCGGCGATACCCGCGGCGGTTTCCAAGTGGCCGAGGTTCGTTTTCACCGAGCCGATGGTCAGCGGGGCATCAGCCGCGCGGTCGGCGCACAAAGCTTCCGCGAGCGCGTGGGCCTCGATCGGATCGCCGACTGCGGTGCCGGTGCCGTGCGCTTCCACAAAACCGATCTGCGACGGCGCGACGCCCGCATCGGCGCACGCATCGCGGACGAGCCGGGCTTGCGCCTCGGTGCTCGGGAGAGAGATGCCGTTCGTGTGACCGTCCTGATTCGTCGCCGTGCCCGTGATGATGCCGTGGATCGGATCGCCATCGGCGATCGCTTGCGAGAGGCGCTTGAGCAGCACCATGCCCGCGCCTTCGCCGCGGACGAAACCGTTGGCCGAGGCGTCGAACGCCTTGCATTTGCCGTCCGGCGACAGCATCGAGGCCTGCGAAAAGCCGATGAAGCCTCCGGGCGTGATCATCACCGTCACACCTCCGGCCAGCGCCGTGTCGCCACGGCCCGCGCGAATGTGCTCGCACGCCGCGTGAACGGCGGTGAGCGCGGAAGAGCATGCGGTGTCCATCGCGATGCTCGGGCCGCGCAGGTTCAGGCAGTAGGAAATGCGATTCGCGGCGATGCTGTGCGCGGTGCCGGTCGGCGAATGCGCGGAAATCCCCGCGGAGTCGAAAGGCGTGCCCTGGATGATCTGATAGTCGTTGTGAGAAATGCCGACGAATACGCCAATGTCGGTGCCCTTTTCAAAATCGAGCACGATGCCTGCATCTTCGATCGCCTCCCACGCGGTCTCGAGCAGCAGTCGTTGCTGCGGATCAACATACGGCGCCTCGCGCGGCGAGATGCCGAAAAACTGCGGATCAAACTGTTCGATGCCCTCGACGAACCCTCCGCGCTTCGCGACAGACTTCCCGGCCAACCCCGGCTCGGGATCGTAATAGCGCTCCACATTCCACCGATCCGGCGGCACGTCGCCCACGGCCTCGCGGCCCTCGGCCATCAGTTTCCAAAGCGCCTCCGGATTGTTGATTCCTCCGGGAAACCGGCAGCCGATTCCGATGATTGCGACGGGGTCTTTTTGCATGGGAATTTGGGCCCGGCAGGTCGTGCCGTTATTTGGAATTTGGTCTGACAAGCGGTGGTGTTTCTGGTGCTTGCGAAAGTCGTGTTGGGTGTGGGTGCTTTTTGGCGATACGCCTGTTCACTCTGAATCGCGCCGATGTCAAAGATCGGTCGTGTTTATTTCCCCGCGATCTACCTCCCGCAGGAGGTTCCGTACGGTCGGGCGATCCGTCCCGGCTGGCGATCTGGCATGCGGGCAAGACTGCCCGATGCCCTCATGGCATCGCGGTAGCGATTCAAACCGCAGCGGTCTTGGGCAATTGAGCCATTTCGCTGGTGCCGTCGGCTTTCAGGAGAAGAAGGGTGTCGTGAAATTCCTTCAGCGTGGAGCGGTGGCCGACGCTCACGAATGCGATGCCGGAAGCACGCAGTTTTTCGTAGAGGAAGCGCTCGTTTTCCTCGTCGAGTGCGCTGGTGGACTCGTCGAGAAAGGCGATGGCCGGCTTTTTCAGGATGAGCCGCGCGAAGGCGACGCGCTGCTGTTCCCCGAGGGAAAGGACATTCGTCCAATCCACCACTTTGCCGAGGTCGCCGCCGACGCGGGCGAAGATGTCGTGCAGGTTCACCTGCTCGACGACGGCGGCAATGGCGTCGTCCTGCGCGTCCTTTTCGTCGAGCGGATACATGAGCTGGGCGCGGAGATTGCCCGGAACCATGTAGGGTTTTTGCGGGAGGAAAATAAGGTGCTTATGTGCGGGGCGATCGATCGCGCCGCCGCCGGGAGTCCAGAGGCCGGCAATGGTGCGGAGGAGTGAACTCTTGCCTGAGCCGCTCTCGCCCATGATGAGCAGGCTGCCGCGCCGCGGAAGCAGGAGGCTGAGGTGTTGCGACAGGATTTTGTCGCCGTGGGGCGTTTGTACGGTGACGTCGTCGAGCTTGAGTTGCCGCGCCTCTTCGTTCACCGCGGCTTTCGCCTCCTCGGTCTCACGGGCGTCCTCGGCATCGAACTCGTCGAGGTTGTCCCAGAGGTCGCCAAGGCGGCGGATGCCGGCGGTGAATGAACTGAGGTTCTCGATTTGCGCGATGATGATCGACACTGCGCCGAGCACCGCAGCGAAGGCGCCCTCGGCCTGCGTGATCACGCCGAATTCCACCGCACCGCGCATGAACATGGGGCCGACGATGAGGGCCGGGATGAGCAGAGCGAGGTAGTTGTAGCCGTTGGCGAAGAAGTTGAGATTCCGCGTCCAGCCGATGATCCAGAGGGAGTTTTCCAGCACCCCGTTGAGGCGGTCGATCAGATCGCGATGCTCGCGCTTTTCACCGCGAAAGAAGGCGATGGACTCGGCGGCGTCGCGGACGCGGACGAGGCTGTAGCGGAACGTGGCCTCCCTTTGATACTGGTTGAAATAAAGGCCGACGAGACGCTTGCCGAAGAGCATGGAGACGGCAGTGCCGACCGCGGCATAGATGAAAAGGACGCCGACGAGACGCCCCGAGACGGCCCACAGCACGCCGAGAAAGGCGACGAGGGTGAGGACGGAGTTTACGATGATGAGGAAGAAGCCCAGCACGCCGGTGGTGAAGAGTTTCGCGTCTTCGGCGATGCGCTGGTCGGGGTTGTCCACGGACTCGGAGGCGCGAATGCGGTAGTACGCGCGATTGAAAAAATATCGCTTGATGAGGATCTGGGTCAGCCATCGGCGCCACGCCAGCGAGAGCCGATCCCGCGAGTAGCCGTAGAGGGCGCCGACGGGGACGGAGAGGCAGCCGACGGCGATGACTTTCCAAATGCCGCGGATCCATCCGGCGCGATCCCGATGCTCCAGCGACGTGACAAAATCGCGCATGGCATAGCTCAGAATGACACTCACGACGATGCCGGCGATGCACAGCCCGAGCAACGCGATCAGCCACAGGCGCGCGGTGCGTTTCGCGGCGCCGTTGAAGAACGCTTTCGCGAAGACGAAAAATTTCTTCAGCAGCGCGAGGTGAGTTTTGGGAGGAACGGACACGATGGGAGATTACGAGCCGTAGCCCGCACGACAAATAAATTGGCGCACGCACCCGAATTCACGGGGGGTGGCGACGGCAATGCGCAGGGCTGTCATGCACCGAATATCGCGCGGCGAGGGCCGATCGCGTGTGTCGAAATTACGAACGCAACTGTTGTCTTTTGCGACATTTTTTCCTCATGCCACGGCACTCAACAGGGACGGGCGGGGTTGGCACGCAAAACGATGATAGTGATGGTATGAACAAGCCAATGAAGACCGCCGCGCGGTCACAATTCACTCTCGGGGATCTGATCGTCGCCGTCTCGTCCTGCAGCCACAACAGCCGCGAAGCTACTCTCGCCGTCGCCGACCTCCTGCGGTCGGGCCGCGTCGTCGTGGGCTCCCGTCGCTCGTACCGCCGCATGCACTGAAGGACAGCATCCGTGCGACGGATGTCGTCGGCAAAGGCGGTCTTCCCGCGTCATCGGGCAACCGCGGCCTTTCCACTCCCCTGCGCCCAGACCTTCGCAAAATGATGCGCCAGCCGTAATTTTTGCGAGACTCGCACGGAGATCACGAAGGGATACAGCGCCGATTCCCCGAGGCTATGGGATATCTCGTTTAATACGGTGGACATGCACATCCAGCGTTGCAGCCAGGCGAGAAAATCGCCGTCGTCGGCGACGGTCGAGAACAGGACCGTCGGCAGGAATCCCGCTTCCACGGGCAGCGTCACGAGCGGCAGGGCGATGGACTGCACGCGGATGCCCAGACTCTCGCAGGTCTCAAGGCCGTCCGTGATTTGCAAGTAGTGCGCCCACGTCTCCGCCCAGTCCTCCCACGGATGGGATGAGGCGTAGGCGGTGATGAAATTCTGCTCCCACCCGGCGGGCGCACCGCGCTGGTAATGCGCGCCCAGAGCCGCGGAGTAATCCTGCCATTCATCGCCGAAGCGCTCGCGAAACGCCACCCGCAGCGGATCCTCCCACACCAGATCCGACAGGCAGCGCTGCCAGAAATAGTGCGCACTCTCATGGCGGAAATGGCCGAGCAGCGTGCGGCTGCTTTCGCCGAGTTGCTGGCGGTGAATCTGGCGGTAGGTGTCATCGGCTTCCTCGAGATTCACCGTGATGACACCGTTGAGATGACCGATGGTCACCGTCGGATTCGAAAGCGTGCTGATGATTTCAAACGCCAGTCCTGTCCGGGCGTTTTCAGCTTTCGAGGGCAGCGCGATGCCCAAGCGCAGCAGCGAATATATGAACCGCCGCTTCGCCATCTCCATGCGTCCCCACAGCATCCGGTTTCGCTCTGTGCCAAGATCCGGGATCGTCTGGTTCATCCGGCAGGAAATGCACAGCACGTCGCGGGAGTTCGCCGGCAGCGCCCAGTTGCACACGCGGTATTTCACGCCGTTGTCGCAGCGCTTCATCGTGCTGCCGGGCTGCAGCCGCACCATCGCGCCGCCCTGCGGATCGTAGCCGACCTCGCTGCTGCACTTCAGGCACCGTGAGCTGCCGAAGAAAAGCACATTGCCGCACTCGCAGGTGAATCGTTGCATGGAGATGATGGCCGCGCCGACAATGGTAACTTAGGGTTTGCCCTTCGCGGAGGAGTCCGGTCCCTGCTCAGCGCACCTGCGCTACTTTGCGGGCGGCGAAGAATCGGGATTTGCCAAGGCCGCCCCACCGCCTTCGTCTTGCTTCGGGATTGAAAAGTAAAATGTTGCGCCGGCGTTGCTCGTGCCTTCCGCCCAAGCCCGGCCACCGTGCCGGTGGATGATGCGCTGGACGATCGTCAAGCCGATGCCCGTGCCCTCGAACTCTTCCTGACTATGCAGCCGTGCAAACGCGGAGAACAGTTTCGGGGCGAGACTCGGGTGGAAACCCACTCCGTTGTCGCGAATGAAGATCACCGTTTCGCCGTCACCGCCGGGCGCGCAACCGATTTCGATTTTTGCCTCCGTGCGAGTGCCGGTGAACTTCACTGCATTGGAGATCAGATTGACCACCGCCAGGCGCAAGAGCGCACGGTCGGCCCGCACCGCCGGCAGAGGGTGGATCTTCCAGACGATGTTTCGATCCTTCGTCTTCGCCTGAAAATCGCCCGCCGTCTCCTGGAACAACTGATCGAGATTGACCTCCACCTTTTGCATCTCCGATTTCCCAATGCGCGAGAAAGCCAGCAGATCGTCAATCAGTTTCCTCATCCGTTTCGCCGACTGGGAAATGCTTGTCAGATATTCGAGGCACTTTTCGGAAAGTGATGGCCCGGCATCCCTTTGCAGCAGTTCCACAAAGCCCATGACATGCCGCAGCGGCGCGTGCAAATCGTGGGAGACGGAATAGCTGAACGCCTCCAGTTCCTCGTTCGCGGCTTGCAGTTCCGCCGTGCGTTCGGCGACGCGTTGCTCCAGTTCCACGTTTAGAACGCGGATTTGGTCCTGCACCCGTTTGCGCTCCGTGACGTCGCGCACGTTACACTGCATCACGTCACGCTCACCGGCCTGATAGATGTGCGTGACAAACTCCACGTCAATCTTACGACCATCCCGCGTTTCCAGCGGCAGGTATTCAGAAAGGACATGCCCCTGATCGTGCAATTGGTCGAACTTGTCCTTGTTGGGCACGATGTCCCTGAACGGGCCGAGTTCCCAGATGGGTTTGCCGACCAGCTCGCTGTGGGAAAAGCCCAGCATCTCGATCAGGAAAGGGTTCACATCGCTGATTCGCCCCGTGTCGGCTTCCAGAATCAGGATGCCTACCCTCGCCGTTTCGAATAACCGCCGATAACTGAGTTCTGAGGCGCGAATCGCCTCCTCTGTCCGCACCTCCACCTGCTCCAACCGCGTCTCCGCCTGCTCGGTCCTCGTCTCTGCCTGCTCTGTCCGCGTCTTGGCCTGTTCCGTCCTCGTCTCCGCCTGTTCGGTCCGCGTCTCCGCCTGTTCGGTCCGCATCTTGGCTTGCTCCGTTCGCACCTCCGCCTGTTCCGCCCGCGCCTCGGCCTGCTCGACCCGCGTGTCGGGGCCGGACACATCCACATTTTGATTCATCTTCCGTGTCCCGCCTTCATCGCGCGCCACGGAATCGCCTAAATCCTCGTCCGAGGATGCCTGCCCTCCTGTTCGTGACGGGTTATTGGAATTCACGGGTGTTAGAATGAGGTAAGAAGCTAGGCGTCCGCTCTCGGTTTTTGCCAATGAATGACGATGGGATGTTCCCGCCCGAATGCGACGTAAACATCTTTGTCGCTTGTCACTTCAACTTTCGATCGTCGGGTTGTCAATTCCCAAGGCGCCCGCCAGATCCGTGAGGTGCTCCTGCTCCTGCGCGATGATCTTGCGCAACACTTCGCTCAAACCATACTCGCCCATCGCCTCCGCCTGCCGGATTCGCTCACGGTAATGGAGGATCGTCTGACGTTCGTTTTCCAAGTCAAAGCGGAGCATGTCCTCCGCCTTGTCGGACATCTTCACTTCACAGGGAATCGTCACAGGAGTGCCGTTGAAATAGTCCACCTGCTTCGCGATTTGCATGGCGTGGCTGAGTTCCTCGCTCGCGTGGACCGCGAGTTCCCGCGCGATGTCTGAGAATGCCGCGCCCTTGAGGGTCTGACTGTAAACCGTATAGGCGATGACCGCCTGGAACTCCCGGGCGAGATCCTCGTTGAGGAGTTCGATCATGCGTTCGCGGGTAATTGGCGGTTCGTTGTGCATACCGATGGAATCGCAGCACAGCCGCAGAGTGGCTCTGTGTTTCTTCGGGAAAGCGGGGAGCGGATACGATCGCTGCCAACCGCTGAAAAGCCCGCCGACACTCGCCGGCAGAAATAGACACGGCAGCGGCGAACAAGAGCTAGACTTGCGCAGCAGTGCCCGGCTTTTCCTCCCGCAGCTTTCGGAATTCCCTCTCGAGGTTCCCGAGTTCCTCCTCCGACATATCCTCCAAATCAATGAGATTGTTGCGCGCCTCTTTCACCGCTCGGATCAGCTCGTCGAGCTTCAGGTGCATGACCTTGGCGTCGCGGTTCTGCGTATTCTGGATGAGGAACACCATGAGGAAAGTCACGATGGTCGTGCTCGTGTTGATGACTAACTGCCACGTGTCCGAGAAGCCGAAGAGCGGCCCGGTCGCCGCCCAGACGATGATGGTGAGCATCGCGAGCACCGAGGCCCACGGCGAGCCGACGGCCACGGATGTTCTGTGGGCGAAATTGTGAAAGGCGTCCTGAAAGCGGTTCATAGCGGGTCAATCGCGCAGGCCGGGGATGCGGGCATAGCCGATAAAAGTGGCGCGCTGATCCCCGGTGGCTGGCGTGCGGGGCATTGTAAAGTCGAACACACTCACTCCATTTCGCTTTTGGCCACGATAAGTCCGTCCATCGCTGGATCCGATCATGATTTTCGCACCGGTTGCCTTTTCCGTGCCGAGATAAAGCATCGTGTGCGTGACCGGTGGATCGTGATCAGTCGCATAGGTGCCGATCCAGAATAGCAGGTCACCTGGGAGAAGTTCATCCATCTCTATGCTGTCCGGCTTGCGGCTGATGACTGCACGGAAGCCATGCGCCTTGCGCGCCCATAGGTAGAGCCCGCTCGAATCGCGCGGCACCTGCGTCAGCCCGTGCTGCCTGAGCACGTAATAGATGAACCCGGAGCAATCCATGCCGCCATTCGCCGGATCGGCGGAGCCGAATGTGTAAGTGAGATTTTTCCGCGCGAGATCGAGGCCGGACTCGATGAGCGTTCGCACGCCCGCGGGCTGCGTGCGAAACTCAAGGATGTCGGATGACGCAATCGCGGCATTCGCCGCTGCCTCCGGTTTTGCGGGCGGCGGGACTTCCGGCGCCACGGCAGGCTTGTCGGTTTTCACCGAGGGCACAGTGGAACGCACCGGTTTCTTTGGCACCGCTCTTTCGTCAGCAATCGGCTTCTTCTTGGATTTCGTCTGCGCTCCGAGAGGTGAAACTGCCGCCAGTCCGAGAAGGGCCGCGATCAGTCGAACCAGCGTGCGCCGGGTGCTTCGGGCGTTTGGAAGGTGCGCTGGTCGCATGGCGTGAGGATTCCTCAGAAGGCGATGTTCACAGACACGGTGCAGAAACGTTAGCCTTCCTGTTTCCCATTGAATTTCTTAGGTGAAGGTGCTTATTCCAATCCGAGTGACACCAGCAGCCTGTCATCAATCCTTCCGGTGGCTCTCAGGCCATTGTTGTCCTGATAATTGATGATCGCCCGCCTGCTGCCCGCGCCGATGTCCCCGTCGATGGGGCCATTGTAATAACCTTGATCGGCCAGTTTGTGCTGTACGCTTCTGGCGACTGAACGCTGCGTGACGTATCCCCGTTCATATCCCCGTTCATATCCCTGGTTATTACCGGTGGAAATGATCAGCCAACCGCCATCGTACCAGCGGTAATGACGGTTCCCCCAGTAGTGATCGCCGCCACGGTCCCAGTCGGAATGCGTGCTGCCTGGGAACCACTGGCCTCCGTAGCGATTCTCCCGGGTTCCTTGCGGTTGTGCGAATTGCAGCGGATTCGCGATCTGTGGAACGGAGCCGCCCCGATTGCGACTCCGAACCAATGGCGGCTGAACATAGTTCGTTGCAGGCGCGAAGCCTGGCTGATTCGGAGAGCCCTTTCCGTGCTTCTGATTGCCACCTTTGCCTTTCTCCTTTTCGTGCTTATCCTGCTTATCCTGCTTATCCTGTTCGTCACCCTTGTTTTTCGCCGACAGTGAAATTGGCACCAGACAAACAAGACTTGCCGAGAGTGCGAGGGAACGGAAGACGCTGCGGTTCCTTGAGCCACAGACTCGGAAAGCGGGTCTTGTTTCGATGGATGTGCCGGGATTGCGGTTTGGTTTCATGAGGGAAATAGTGTCTGGCGGTTTTTGGGGCCAGGTGCGTGCGGTTAGCGAGTTTCAGTCCTGGTCGTCTCCGTCGTGGTCGAATCACGCACGGGGTGGCGGGAGATGGTCTGCTCCGTGGTCGTAGTTGAGGTGGTGGTGGGCCTCTTTTCTTCAACGACCGTCGTGCAGGCGGAAGTGGCGAGGATGGCTGTGACGGCGAGGGCGCGGACGGTTAGTTTGGTCTTCATAGTATCCCTGTTCGCAGCACAGCGCCGCCTTGCGTGTATGAATTTTTGCGCGGCGAGAATTACCGCCGGATCAACAGCCCTGCCACAAATCCTGCACAGAGCGCGGCGAGGAGCGAGTGGCGCGGGTTCTGGCGGACGTATTCGCCGCCTTCTTCCAAGAGCGTGCGCGTGCGCTGGCGGACATTGTCGTAGGCGGCGGCCGCCTGCGCCTTCACTTCCTCGCCGAGGGCCGCGGCCTTCACCTTGAATGCATCCGTCAGTTCGCCCGCCTTTTCCCGGGCGTCGTGCGCAATTTCGCCGACCTTCGTTTTGAGCTGTTCCAGCTTTCCGCCTGCCTCGTCATGAAGTTCCGCGAGCACCTCATCGAGATGCTTCGCGGACATGTGCAGCTTCCCGCGGAGGTGGGCGAGCAGCTCTTCGCCCTTGCCTTCGACGTAGGCGAGATCGTGATCGGTGAGCTGGCTGTAGCGTTCCTTGAGCTGGCCTTTGATTGCGTCCCAGTGGCTGCCGATGGAGAAGTGTTTCATGCTTCCGAGTTCGCGGAATGGTCGCCTGCCGGTCGTATGAATCGCCAGCCGATTTTGGATTTTTTCGTGAAAAAATGGCTGCGCGATCCGGATGCACTGCGCCGGCACGCATTCGATACACGCAGCCGCACGCCGCGCCGCGATACGCTGTTTGCCATGGCGAAAAAAACCAAAACTCCGCTTCCCCCGATCGAGAGCATCATGCAGCGCGCCGATGATTTTGCGCGGCGTGAACCGGCGAAGGCCGTCGTATCCGGCTTCGGTGCCGGCTTTCTCCTGAATCTGCTGCCGCTGCGCATGATTGCCTCGATGCTCGTGACCATCGTCTTCTCCTGCCTCCGGCCCGCGCTGCTGTTTCTTGGGCTGATGAAAGCCTGCGAATTCTGCCGAACCAACAAACCACCCACCGACCACCATGAATGATCCAATCACAGAACCCACGAACAATGCCGCAGAAAAATGCTGTGCCGACGTCGGGCAGCGCATCCGCCAAAATCCCGGCACGGCGATGCTCATCGCAGTCGGCACAGGTCTGGCGATCGGGCTGCTCGTCCGCGCGCTGCGCCCGGAGCCGAAACATCGTGTCGCGCAGATGCTCGAGGACATCGAGCGTCGTGTTCGCGAGGTGACGGGTCCCGCACTGCGCAAGGCCGGCGCGCTCGCTGGCGAAGGCGCGGAAGCGGTGCGGGACGGGTTGCAAACCGGCGGTGTGCGGCTGGGTCGTTTTTTCCGCGATGGCACGAAGAAGGTGCGTCACCTATTCTCGTAGCCGAGCCGGTCACGAAAGACCGAACGGTGGAAGTAGCGCATCCTCATCCGGAACTTTGCGACGGTATGCCGAGGTGGGGATTGCACAGGTTCCTGTGAACTGAGACCTTGGTCGGGCCAGCCTATGACTGAAGCACCGACCGAAAACACTGTATGAAATTCACACGCGGTCATGCAGGGCGCGCGACGGTGGTCGGCTTTTTTCAAAGCAGTGAAGCGGGAGCGCTCGTCCTGAAAAACCTCAGGCGCGATGGATTCCGCAGGTCGGCGGCAGTGCATTGCGCAGGCACCGGCGAGGTGCGCGTGGAAGAGCACGGCATCTCTGCGGTGCGAGGGGCGCTCGCGTCGGCGGTGATCGGATTGTTGATCGGGGTTCTCGCGCTTCTGCCGCTGCGAGCCCCAGGTTCCATTTTCGTGATCGCGCTGGCGGGCTGTGCGCTGGCGGGCGCGCTGGCGGGCTGGATATATTTCCGATGGCTGGATGCGCGGGTGGATGCTGCGCAAATTGCGAGGTTCCAGCGGTGGATCGTGCCCGGCGAGACCGTGGTGATCGCCGAGGTGCGGGCCGGGGACACTGCGCGCGTGGTGGCGAGCCTGCGCGCCGGGGAAGGCGAGGCGCCGGTGACATTTGCCTTTCACTCCCCGTCAGCGTTCGATTTCGAACCGGAGACGGCATTGCTGCGGAACGAGGCTCCATCGAGCCAGCGCCTTGCGGACAAGGCTGCGCTGCTCGCGCACTCTCTCTCGGTCGCGACCGACAGAAAATCGCGCGCCCGTTCCCTGCTGGTCCGGTTGCGGGAGACCGCACGGATTCTGAAATGGACGGATGCAAGCCTGTCCATGTCGGCGGAAGTGCATCACGCCTTCGCGCTTTCCGCAGAGTGGCTTCTCGACAACGCGTACCTGATCCAGGCGCAGATCACCGAGATCCGGCAGAGCCTTCCGAAAAAGTTTTACGAACAACTGCCGGTGGTCGCGGGTGGCCCGCAGGCGGGGTTGCCGCGCGTGTATCGCATCGCGACGGAAATCGTGGCGGAGAGCGATGGCGCGCTGGATGTCGAGACGATCCGGAATTTCCTCATCGCGTTCCAGTCGGTGTCGCCGCTGGATATCGGCGAACTCTGGGCGGTGCCGCTGATGCTCCGGCTGCGGCTGGTGGAATGTGCGCGCACGCTCGCGCTCCAGGTCGAGCGGCTCCAGCGCGAGAGCGAGGATGCGGATTTCTGGGCGAACCGCCTCATCACCGGCGCGCGGCGCAGTCCCGAGCGGCTGGTCGAACTGATGGCGGAGCTCGTCCGCCTGAATCCGCAACCGACCGCGCACTTTGCCAGCGAGCTGGTCGCGCATCTCTACGACGAAGAGGCGGCGTTGCCGATGGTGAGTGTCTGGCTCGATCGTTTCCTCGGGTCGCCGATGATCGAGGTCGTGCAGCAGGAGCACCGGCGTCAGGTGGTGCAGCAGACTTCGCTGGCGAATATCATCACGAGCTGCCGCCGCCTCGCGCAGATCGAATGGCACGAGCTTTTCGAGGCGGTCAGTTGCGTGGATGCGGAGTTCGCGAAAGATCCCGCCGGGGTTTTTCCGCGCGTTGATTTCGAGACTCGCAATCTTTACCGTGATGCCATCGAGAAGATCGCGAGATGGTCGAAGGTTTCCGAATTGGAAGTCGTCGGTCACGCCCTGGCGCGCGCGGGAGCGGCGGCGGAGGGGGTCGCGCAGCACGTCGGCTACTACCTCATTGATGACGGCCGAGGAGCACTCGAATCGCAAACCGGTTGCCGCGTGCCACTCTGGGAACGCTCGCGCCGCTGGCTGCGCCGCCACGCCGCGGGGTTTTATTTTGGCAGTCTCGCCGCCGTCACCGCGGCACTGGTGGCCGCGCCGCTCGCCTTCACCGCGGCATCCGGGGCTGGCGTGGCGATGTTGGTGTTGCTCGGCTTCCTCCTCGTGCTTCCCGCGAGCGAGCTGGCCGCGCAGATCGTGAACTACCTGGTCACGCGTCTCCTTCCGCCGCACGCGCTGCCGAAGATGTCGTTCAAAAGCGACGGCATCCCGGATGATTGCCGCACGCTGGTCGTGGTGCCGATGATGCTCACGATGCCGGAGGCGATCCGCAACGAACTGGATCGTCTCGAGATTCGCTTCCTCGGAAATACGGACCCAAATCTGCGATTCGCGCTGCTCAGCGATTTCGCCGACGCGCCACGGCAGCACATGCCGGAGGATGCGGAATACCTGGAGATCATCCTGCGCGGCATCGAGGATCTGAACCAGCGGCACGGCGCGGGACGGTTCTTCCTTTTTCATCGCCAGCGTGAATGGAGCGAGAGCGAGCAGCGCTGGATGGGATGGGAGCGCAAACGCGGAAAGCTCGAGCAGCTCAACCGCTTTCTCATGGGCGAATCCGCGCCGGAGCTGGACGAAATGCTGCGCACGGGTGATCGCGCGCAGCTTGAGGGAATCCGCTTTGTCATCACGCTCGATGCCGATACGCAGCTCCTGCGCGACACGGCTCGCCGGATGATCGAGACGCTCGCGCACCCGCTCAATCACGCGCAACTCTCGCCCGATGGCCGCACGGTGTTGCGCGGTTACACGATCATTCAGCCGGGCGTGAGCGCCACGCTGCCGAGTGCGCGGGCGACGTGGTTTTCGCGCATCTGCGCGGACCCGCGCGGGATCGATCCGTACACCCACGCGGTCTCCGACGTTTACCAGGATCTCACCGGCGAGGGCAGCTATCACGGCAAGGGCATCTACGATCTGCGCGCATTTCATCGGGTGCTGTCGGGCCGCTTCCCCGAGGCGCATTTGCTGAGTCACGACTTGATCGAAGGTGTCCACGCGCGCGTCGGACTGGCGAGCGACATCGAGCTGCTCGACGTCTTTCCGAGCAGCTACATCTCGTGGTGGAATCGGCAACACCGGTGGATTCGCGGTGACTGGCAGATCATGGACTGGCTGAAGCCGCGTGTTCCCGCCGGTGACGGAGGCAAGTATCCCAGCCCGCTTTCCGCATTCAGCCGTTGGAAGATCTTCGACAATCTGCGCCGCAGTGTGGTGCCGGTGGCGAACGTCGCGCTGCTCGTCATCGGCTGGCTCTTTTCGCCCGTGCCAGCGCTGTGGAGTGCGATCGTCGCGGGGCTTTTGCTGTGGCCGGTGTTCAGTGCGCTGCTCGCGCTCGTGCTGCGTCCGCCGCTGCCGGGGACGCGGTTCTGGCGGGAGCCGCGGGACTGCCTGCTGCGCTCGATTCTCGGCGCGATCTTCCTCGTGGATTACGCGGGAATGGCAGTCGGCGCGATCACGCGTTTCGCGTACCGCCGCCTGCGATCGCGGCGACTGCTGCTCGAATGGGAGACCGCGCAGGATGCGCACCGGCGCGCGAAAAATCAGGAACGGCAGTTCATCCGGGAGAGGCTCTGGATTCCCGCGGCAGCGGTGGTCCTGTTCGCCGCCACGTGGTTCCACGGTGCCGCGACGGCGGCGTGGCCTTTCCTGTTTTTGTGGATGCTCTTCCCGGCGGCGCTGATTTTTCTGAATCTTCCCGCCATCAGCATCCGCGGCGGGACACTCACCGCCGCCGATCGCCGGATGCTGCGCGGCACGGCGAGGCGGACGTGGCGATACTTCGATGATTTCGTCGGGCCGCAGACGCACTGGCTGCCGCCCGACAATGTCCAGGAAACACCCACGCAGGAAATTTTCATGCGGACTTCTCCGACGAATATCGGGCCTCCCCGCGAGATATTCCTCCGCACTTCGCCGACGAATATCGGGCTGTGGATGCTCTCGACAGTCGCGGCGAGCGACTTCGGGTACATCACCTTCGACGACGTGGCTGCGCGCAATCTCGCGACGCTCGAGACGATCGCGAAGCTCGAACTTTTCGAGGGGCACCTGCTCAACTGGTACGACATCGGCACACTCGAACCGCTCCGGCCGCGCTACGTCTCGACGGTGGACAGTGGCAATCTCCTCGCGAGCCTGTGGGTGCTCGACGCGGGCCTGCGCGAAATGCTCACGCGGCCCGTGCTCGATGCCGCCGCACTCCGGGGCCTGGCCGATACACTCGACGTGCTGCGGCAGATTCCCGCCCCGGCGAACGAGCCGGCATATCAGCAGGCGCTGCTCGCGCTGGACAAGCTCACGGTGGCCGCACCGATGGATTTGGAGGATGTGATTTCGCGGATTCGCTCCGCGCTGCGCCCCGCAAAAGCGCTCGTGCAATCAGTGCCGGCGGACGGCGCGGACCCGCGGAGGTACTGGGCGGAGCAGATCGAAAAGCAGGTCGGGGCATGGAACGAGGTCATCGACAAATATCTGCGGCCCGTGGAAATCCTCGCGGCCTCGCCGCCGCAGCTCATGTCACTCGGCGAATCCGTGCATGAATGGAGGCGCGAGGTGCTGGCCGCGGTCTTCTCGCTGCAAAACATGGCGACGAGCCACATCCCGCGTCTTTCGGCGCTGCTCGCCTTGCAGCTCGGACGCGACGAACGGAATGTGCCCGAGCCCGTGCGCGTGTGGCTCGACAAACTTGCGGAGGAAGTCGCCCGCTCGCGCGAAAACGCCGTGCAGCAGCTCGCGCTGATGGAGGACGTCCTCAGCCGCATTCAGGAGTTGGAGCGTGGAATGGGACTGCGATTCCTCTACGACGAAAAGCGTCGCGTCTTCGCCATCGGATACCAGGTGGGCGAGCGGCGGCTCGACACGTCATTCTACGATCTGCTCGCCAGCGAGGCGCGACTCACGAGCCTCCTCGCCATCGCGCGTGGCGAAGTGCCGCTGGAGCATTGGTGGGCGCTGGGCCGCCCATTTGGATCGGCGAATGGACGGCGTCCGCTCATGTCGTGGAGCGGCACGATGTTCGAGTATCTCATGCCGATCCTTTTCACCCGCACGCATGAAAACTCGCTGCTCGATCGCGCATGCCGCGATGCGGTGCATTGCCAGATTGCCTACGGCAAGGAGCGCGGCGTGCCTTGGGGGATTTCGGAATCGGCCTTCAGCGCGGTGGACCGGCATCACGTCTATCAATATCGCGCGTTCGGAATTCCGGCGCTGGCATTGAAGCGCGGGCAGGAGCGCGATCTGGTCGTCGCGCCGTACGCGTCCGCACTCGCGCTCGGCGTGGATCCGGTCGCCGCGGTCGCGAATCTCCGGCGGCTCGCCGCGCTCGGAGGCGCGGGCGTGGTCGGCGACTACGGATACTGCGAGGCGATTGATTATGCACGGCAGAGCGAACCCGGCGGCGAAGCGGGCATCGTCGTCCATTGCTACATGGTGCATCATCAGGGCATGTCGCTGCTGGCATTTGACAATGTGCTGCACGGCGATGTGATGAGGAGGCGGTTCCATTCCGATCCGCGCATCCGCGCCAGTGAGGTGCTGCTGCACGAGCATGTGCCGACGGCGATCTCGCCGGCCACGGGCGAGACGCATGAAGAGCGGCCGACACCGCGCGTGAATCCGATCACCGGCGCGACTGCGGCTCCCGCTCACCTGCCGGATACCGTGGCTCCGAGGACGCAGTTGCTCTCAAACGGCAACTGCTCGGTGATGGTGACGAATTCCGGCGGAGGCTATCTCCGCTGGCGCGATCTCGACATCACGCGCTGGCGTGCCGACACGACGTGCGATGCGCCGGGTGCGTCCTGTTACATCCGCGACATGGATGCCGGGACGCTGTGGAGCGTCACGCATCAGCCCGTGCGTTCGCCCGAGCTGCGCTACACATGGAGCTTCGCGCCGGACAAGGCCGACTTCCGGCGTCGCAGCGGACCGTGCGATACGTTCACCGAGATCACCGTGTCCGCGGAAGATGACGCCGAGGTGCGGCGCGTGACGCTGGTGAATGTCTCGCGTCATCCGTGCCGGCTCGAGCTGACGAGCTACGCCGAACTTGCACTCGCCCCTCACAAGGCCGACCGCGCGCATCCCGCGTTCAACAAGCTCTTCATCGAGACGGAATGGCATCCGCAAAGCCAGGCGCTCATCGCGCGACGCCGCCCGCGTTCTCCGCACGATCAGCCTGTCTGGGCGGCGCACCTCATGGTCATCGAGACGCCATCCGGCGAGCCGCCGCAGTTTGAGACCGACCGCGCGCGTTTCCTCGGTCGCGGTCGCACGTTGGAAAATCCGGAAGCCATCGGGCGCGCACTTTCCAACACGGCGGGCTCGGTCCTCGATCCGATTTTCAGTCTGCGCCGGCACGTGACGATCGCGCCGAATCAACGCTTCCAGTTCTCGATCGTCACCATGGTCGCCGAGTCGCGCGCGGCGGTGATGGGACTGATCGAGCGCTACTCGGAATTCCGCATTTCCACGCGCGCCTTCGAGACCGCGTGGACGCGCTCGCAGCTCGAGATGCGTCGGCACCGAATCCGTCCCGGCGACGTGCAGCTTTTCCAGCAGCTCGCCGCGCACGTGCTTTTCCCGCAGGCACGATTGCGGCCACCGCCGGCACGCCTCGGGCGCGGCACGGCCGGCCAGCGCGCGCTCTGGGCGCAGGGCATCTCGGGCGACCTGCCGATCGTCGCCGTGACGATCGGCCATGACCGCGACATTGCCCTCGTGCGCGAGGTGCTGACGGCACACACGTTCTGGCATCTGCGCGGGCTGAAGGTGGATCTCGTGCTGATCAGCGAGGAGGCGGAAAGCTACGAGGAACCGCTCACCGCGCAACTGCGCCGGCTCGCGGAAGCCCACGCGCAAATCACCGGCGTCGATCAGCCCGGCGGCGTTTTCCTGCGTTCGGCGAAGAAGGTTTCCAAGGACGAGCTGATCGTGATCATGGCCGCCGCGCGCGCCGTGCTCGTCGCCGCGCGCGGCACGCTGCGGCAGCAATTGGCCGCGCCGGTGCCGCTCGGTCCGCAGCCGGTGCCGCGTGCGCCGGGGAAGCCCTACCGCGAGGAATTGTCGCGGCCGCTGCCGTTCCTGGAACTCGATTATTTCAACGGCCTCGGTGGCTTCACGAAGGACGGCAAGGAATACGCCATCTACCTCGGCCCCGGCACCCAGACGCCCGCGCCGTGGGTGAATGTGATGGCGAATCCGACCTTCGGCACGCTCGTCTCGGAATCCGGCTCGGGCTTCACATGGTACGGCAACAGCCAGAGCCATCGCCTCACGCCGTGGTCGAACGATCCCGTTTCCGATCCGCCCGGTTGCGCGATCTATATTCGCGATGACGATCTCGGCGTCTTCTGGACGCCCACGCCGCAGCCGATCCGCGAGAAGGATGCCTACCGCACGCGGCACGGCCAGGGATACTCGATCTGCGAGCACAACAGCCACGCCATCGAGCAGGAGTTGCTCACCTTTGTGCCCGTGGATTCCGCAGGCGGACTCCCCGTGCGCGTGCAGCGGCTCCGGCTGCGCAACCTCTCGTCGCATCGCCGCAAGCTCACCATCACTTCCTACGCCGCGCTCGTGCTCGGCAGCGATCCGGAGGAAACGCGGATGCACGTCGTGACGAAGTGGGATTTGCAAAGCCGCAGCCTCTTTGCGCGCAACGCCTACGAGCCGGAATTCTGCAACCGCGTCACGTTCGCCACGTCGAGTCCCGGACCCAATTCGTACACCGGCGACCGCGCCGCTTTCATCGGACGCAACCACTCGATGCGCAATCCCATCGCGATGGAACACGAGCGTCTCGTCGGCGGCACGAGCGCAGGACTTGACCCGTGCGCGGCCGTGCAGACCATCGTGGAGATCGAGCCGGGGCAGATGATCGAAGTGACCTTCCTGCTCGGACAGGCCGCCGATGAATCCGAGGCGCGCGCCATCGTCCAGCGCTTCCGCAATCCGGCAAATGTCGAGGCGGTGCTCCGCGGGACGCAACGCTGGTGGGACGATCTCCTCGGCACGATCCAGGTGAAGACTCCCGAGTCCTCCGCCGATCTTCTGCTCAATCGCTGGCTGCTCTACCAGACGCTGAGCTGCCGCATCTGGGGACGCTCGGCCTTTTACCAATCGGGCGGCGCATTCGGATTCCGCGATCAGCTCCAGGATGTGATGTCGCTCGTGCATGCCGCGCCGCACCTCGCACGCGAACACATCCTGCGCGCGACCGCGCGGCAATTCATCGAGGGCGACGTGCAGCACTGGTGGCATCCCGAGACCGGCGCGGGCGTGCGCACACGCATGACGGACGATCTGCTCTGGCTGCCCTTCGTCGTCGCGCATTACGTCCGCACCACCGGCGACGCCGCGATTCTCGACGAAGTCGTGCCTTTCCTCGAAGGAAATCCGCTCGGCGAAAATGAACACGAGAGCTTCTCCGTCCCCGCCATCTCGGCGACGCGCGCGTCGCTGCTCGAACATTGCCGTCGCGCCATCACCCGCGCGACGACCGCCGGTCCGCACGGCCTGCCGCTCATCGGCGGCGGCGATTGGAACGACGGGATGAACCGCGTGGGCATCGCGGGCAAGGGCGAGAGTGTGTGGCTCGCGTGGTTCCAGATTTGCGTGCTGCGCGACTTCGCGGAATTGCTCGCACTGCGCGACGGCGCTGCCGAAGCCGCCGAATGCCACGTCCGCGCCGCGAGCCTTGCGAAAACGATTGATGCCGAAGCGTGGGATGGCGCGTGGTATCGCCGCGGATATTTCGACGACGGCAGCCCGCTCGGCTCCGCGCAATGCGAGGAAGCGCGCATTGATTCCCTCCCGCAATCCTGGGCCGCCATCGCGGGCAACGGCGATCCTGACCGCGTGAAAACCGCACTCCGTTCGCTCGAAGAAAATCTCGTCCGCAAAGCCGGGCGGATGATCCTGCTCTTCACGCCGCCCTTCGACAAATCACCGCAGGACGTCGGTTACATCAAGGGCTACCCGCCCGGCGTGCGCGAAAACGGCGGCCAATACACTCACGCCTCCGCGTGGGTCGCGCTCGCCTTTGCGCGCCAGGGCGAGGGCGACAAAGCCGTGTCCCTCCTCCGGATGCTGAACCCGATCGAACACTCCCGCGATGAGAAGGAATCCGCACGCTACAAGGTCGAACCCTACGTCGTCGCCGCCGACGTCTATGCGCTGAAGGACAACGTCGGTCGCGGCGGCTGGACGTGGTACACCGGTGCCGCCGGCTGGATCTATCGCGTATGGCTGGAGGAAGTCCTCGGCTTCAAACTCCGCGGCGACACGCTGACCATCGAGCCGGTTATCCCCCGGGAGTGGCCCGGCTTCACCATGCGCTACCGGCACAAGAGCACATGGTACGACATCGCGATTGAAAACCCCGCGCACGTCTGCCGCGGCGTCGCCCGCGTGGAATTGGACGGCGCGATCGTGTCTGCCACCGCCATCCCGTTGCGCGATGACCAGCAGCCTCACACCATCCACGTCAGCCTCGGTCCTCAGCCTCCCCCATCACCGTCAACGCCACCGACCGCCGCGTGACCTTTTCCCAAAGCGAACCACGAACGACGCGCCGAATCTGTCATCGCGTGGTCATTGCGAGACGGGGCCGGGAGCCGTCGCGGCCCGCACCATCGCGGCCCGCACCGTGGTTGCTGAAGAGCGGCGTGCCGTCTTCGATCTGCTGGCGCAGGGCGCGTTCGGCTTCGCGCCAGTTCGCCTCGTCGCTGCCGGGGATGCAGCCCTCATCTTCGTAGATGTGGTAGGCGAGCGCTGAGATCTGCGCGTGCGTCGGTTCATTGTCTCCGGCATCGTTGTGGTTGTCCGTGGGTTCGTCGCTTTCGCTGTGGTTGCGGTTGTGTTTTTTCATGACACTTAAACATCGCCGCGCCGCCGAGGGGTGGATGTGTCTATCCGTGTCCGGAAAAAGATCGGGCTGAATGGCGCGCGGAGTCCGCGAGACAAACGGCTGGCGCGAGTGCGACCGAGGCTACTCCCTCGTCACCGTGATCCGGGCGAGCAACTGCCGGAGCTGGTCGAGGTTCACGGGTTTCACGAGGTGGGCGAAGAAGCCGGCGTCTTTCGTCTGGCGCAGATCATCCTCCATGCCGTAGCCGCTCAGGGCGATCGCGGGGACGGGGCGCAGGC
>JBBRYC010000061.1:0-39476 GCA_038238025.1 Chthoniobacterales bacterium | reverse complement strand
TTGCGCGAGCGGAGGAAGTTCGGGACGGCGATGGCCGCCAGCAGTGCGATGATCGCGACGACGATCATGATTTCCACGAGCGTGAAGCCCGCGTGTTTGGTGTTCAGTTTGCGAAGCATGGGATTATGATTTCTGTTTGTGTTTGTTTGTGTTTCGTCCGCGCCGCAGTTAGCGATGTGGACAAGATGAACTCATAGCAGTGCGGATGCCAACGGCCCGCCAAACTTCGAAGCCACCATAAAAACCACACCTTCGCTCCCCGCCACGAATGGCAAACGCCCGCTGATTTCGCGGATTCCGCTCCCGCTGCTCGTCTGGCTTGGGGCATTTCTGGTGCAGTTCCTCATTCTGAACTTCATCGCGGATTCGCGGCATTTTTTGCCAGATGGCGACGACATGAAATTCTACAATGACTGGGCACGCCGCATTCTCGGCGGCCAGTTCACGGATGGAAAGGCGTTCTACGGCCTTCCCGGCTACGCCTATGTGCTCGCGGGCATCTACAAGGTGACGGGCGGCTACGACCACACATTTTCGCCGTATCTGATCGCGCAGCTTCAGGCCGTCCTGCACGCCTTCACGGCGATGTGGATTTTCCTGCTGGGACGCCGCGTCTTCGGCGGCGATTCCCCGGAGGAAAAGCGACGCGGCACCGCGGTTGGCGTGCTGGCGGCGACGGCGTGGGCGCTCTTCACGCCGGCGCAGGTTTTTTCCTCGATCCTCATGCCCACGGCGTGGGTCGTATGCGCCTTCTGGGGGACGACTTACTGGCTTGTGTGCATCCATGGAAAAGGCGCGTCCTCGTGGTGGCGTCCGTGGCTCTGGGTGGGCTTGCTCGCGGGCTTTGTGGCGATGCTGGTCGCCACCATTCTCATGTTGCTGCCGCTCGTCGTGCTCGCCATCGCGCTCACCGTGGCGCGCGGCAAATTGCTGAAAGCCAGGATCCTCCCCGTCCTCGGATCCGTTGCGATCCTCATGGCTGGCGTCTATGCCGGCTGCTCGCCGGTGTGGATTCACAATTACTTCATCGCCAAGGATCGCGTGCTCCTCTCCGCGCATGACGGCCTCAATTTCTACCTCGGCAACCACGCCGACTCGAACGGCTACACCTCCATCCCAAAAGGCCTCCGCGCCTCGCAGGAAGGACTGCTCAAGGACTCGCTCACTATCCCTGAGAAAGAACTCGGACGCCCCTTGAAACGTTCCGAAGCCTCCGCCTTTTGGAAAAAGAAGGGCAGCGCCTTCATCAGCGAGCATCCAGTCGCATGGATGAGACTACTTTGGCGCAAGTTTGAGAATTTCTGGAATGCCTTCCAATACGACGACCTCAGCATCCTGAAGCTCCTCCGCGACGAACACGCCACCCCGCCCGGACTCCGGTTCGGCTTTGCCGCCGCCCTCGGGCTCCCCGGCCTCCTCCTCTGCTGGCGCAGGTGGCCGCGTAGCCGATGGGTCGCGGGCGCAGTGCTCCTGCACATGGCCGCGCTCATGCCCGTCTTCATCACGGAACGCTACCGCCTCGCTGCCGCCCCCGGCCTCCTGCTCCTCGCCGTCGCCGGGCTCTGGCTGCTCTGGGAAAACATCGTCGCCCGCGCATGGGACAAAGTCGGCCTGCAAACCGCGCTCACGCTTGGCTGCGCGTGGTTCGTCTCCGTGCCGCAGGCCGACATCGGCCTGTGGTCGCTCGATTTTTACAAAGCCGGCATCCGCGCCACCGACGGCGCTGACTCCGCCCTCGCCCACGCGAAACATGCGAGCGACGCGAAGGACGAACGGCAGTCCGCCCTCCTCATCGCCGCGAGCAACGCCTACCTCGCCAACGCGCAGCGGAACCTCGAAACCGCCTTCGCCTACGTCTCCAGCAATGCCGAGATCACCTTTGCACTCGGCAACGTGTGGTTCCACCGGCACGACCTCGCCCGCGCAAAAACCTGCTACGACGAGGCCCTCCGCCTCACCATCCAGACCAGTCGCCCGCACGAGGGCGCGCTGCGGAACAAGGGCATCATCGCCATCGAGGAAAAACAGTGGGGCGACGCGGAAATTTTCCTCGCCGCCGCACTGAGGATCGAACCCGACTCCGCAAAGACGTACTTTCTCATCGCCCGCGCCCGCCGCGAATCCGGCAATCTCCCCGGCGCCCTCGCCGCCATCGAGGAAGCCATCCGCCTCGACGGCAAGACCCCCGACTTCCAAAAATTCCGCGACGACCTCCGCCAGCCCGCGCCTGCGCCGAAATAGTTGCGGGATGCGATGCCGGAAAGAGGTCCGGGTCAGACGAGCACACTGCGCACGCTGTCATGCACGAGCGCCCAGTCCACATTCTCGCGCGGCGCCCACGAGCCGATGCCGGTCGGCAGGACGAAAAGGTTTTTCCCGTCGCGGAATTTCTTGTCGAGCTGGAGCGCGCGCACGATGCGGTCGAAAAGCCCCGGCGCATCTTTGTGCGTGAGCGGCAGTCCAGCGCGTTCGAGCAGCGAGGTGAGGCGCTTTTGAAAATCACCACCGATCGTGCCGAGCGTCACCGCCATGCGAGTCGCAGCGGCCATTCCGATCGAGATCGCCTCGCCGTGCGTGAGTGCGTAGTCGGCGGAAAGTTCGAGCGCGTGGCCGATCGTGTGGCCGAAGTTCAGCACATTGCGGATGCCGAGCTTGTCGAGTTCGTCCTGCTCCACCACGTCCGCCTTCAGC
This sequence comes from Chthoniobacterales bacterium, assembly GCA_038238025.1. Lineage (GTDB taxonomy): Bacteria > Verrucomicrobiota > Verrucomicrobiia > Chthoniobacterales > Chthoniobacteraceae > SXWH01. Next base: position 36,785 of record JBBRYC010000061.1, on the reverse strand, counting down.
CGCACGCATTGCGCGACGATGTCCGTCAGCGTCGCCGGATCGAGCGCGAGCATCTTCTCCAGCGCGCCCGCTTCGAGCTGCTCGAAAAGTGCGTGCGAGCACACCGCGCCGTACTTGATCACCTCGGCCATGCCGCTGCGGATCTCGCGAGCACCGAGCGTGCGCAGCGCGTCGAGATCGCACACGACGAGCCGCGGCTGGCTGAATGCGCCCATGATGTTCTTCACCCCGCCGAAATTCACCGCGACCTTGCCGCCCACGCTCGAGTCCACGGCGGAAAGCAGCGTCGTCGGAATCTGCACAAACGGCACGCCGCGCCGGAACACCGCCGCCGCAAATCCGCCGAGGTCGCCGACGACTCCGCCGCCGAGCAGCAACACCAGCGGCGCAGTCGCCGCTTCGGGAAACGCCTCGAGCAGCGCGCCGCATGCCCTCGAAAATTCGTCCCAGTTTTTCCCCGCCTCACCCGCCGTGATGTCGTGCCGCACGATCTTCGCAAAGCCCGCAACCTCCAGCGACGCGCGCACATTTTCAAAATAGCGCCCACCGACATTCGCCTCCGTAATCACAAACGCACCCGCCTGCCGCAGCCCCTCAGCGCGCAACGTCGCGCCGAGCCCGCCGAGCAGCCCCGTGCCGATCACGACAGGGTAACTGCGCGGCCCGAGATTCACTTCGATGCGTCGGCTTTCGCTCATCGCCGCTTCGATGCCGCAACGCCCGCCCGCTGGCAAGCCGCGGCGCGCGAAGCCGCCGACGTTCCGGTTTGCGCTCGCACGCCGATGCGGTTTACGAACTCCCCTGCCATGCCGAATCTCGTCGCCGACCTGACCGCCCTGCTCGATCCCGCGCGCGTGCTCCATTCGCGCGAGCACCTTCTCGCGTACGGCTACGACGGCACCGCGGCCATCAGCGGCGTGCCCGCGGTCGTCGTGATGGTGAAGACGACGGAAGAAATCGTCGGCATCGTAAAATACGCAGCGGCAAATCGCATCGCCATCGTCGGCCGCGGCAGCGGCACGGGGCTCAGCGGCGGCAGTGTGCCTTCGATGGGCTGCATCGTCCTTTGCACCGTGCAGATGGATCGCGTGATCGAACTCGACGAAAAAAACCTCACGATCCTCGTCGAGTCCGGCGTCATCACTCAGAAAATCACCGACCTCGCAGACAGCGTCGGCCTTTTGTATCCGCCCGATCCGGGCTCGATGAAAATTTCCACCATCGGCGGCAACGTCGCCGAAAACAGCGGCGGCCTGCGCGGGCTGAAATACGGCGTCACGCGCGACTACGTGATGGGCATGGAAGTCGTCCTCGCCGACGGCACCGTCGTGTGGCTCGGCAACAAATGCGTGAAGGACGTCGCGGGTTATTCGATGAAAGACATCTTCATCGGCAGCGAAGGCACGCTCGGCATCATCACGAAAGTCTTGCTCAAGCTCGTGCCGAAGCCCGCCGCGAAAAAGACGATGCTCGCCACCTACGCGCGCATGGACAGCGCGAGCGACACCGTCTCCGCGATCATCGCAGCGAAGATCATCCCCTGCACGCTCGAGTTCCTCGACAAGATCACGATCAAATGTGTCGAGGACTTTGCAAAGATCGGCCTGCCGCTCGATGCCGAGGCGATCCTGCTCATGGAAACCGACGGCCATCCCGCCGCCGTCGAGGATCAGGCCGCGCAGATGGTGGAGATCGCAAAACGCTGTGGTGCCACGAGCGTGCAAGTCGCGCAAACCGCCGAGGAGTCCGTCCGTCTCGCGAGCGCGCGCCGCTCCGCATTCAGCGCCCTCGCGCGCATGTCACCGACGACCATTTTGGAAGACGCGACCGTCCCGCGCAGCGAACTCTCGAAAATGATCCGCTACATTCAGGAAGTCGGCACGCGGCACAATCTGAAGATCGGCACCTTCGGCCACATGGGCGACGGCAACCTGCACCCGACATTCCTCACCGACGAAAAGAACGAGGCCGAGATGACGCGCGTCGAACTCGCGATGCAGGAAATCTTCGACTTCGCCGTGAGCCTCGGCGGCACGATCACCGGCGAGCACGGCGTCGGCCTCGCGAAGAAGCCGTTCCTGCGAAAAGCCATCGGCAACGCGAGCTTTGATCTGATGAAGCTGCTTAAGAAGTCTTTCGACCCGCTCGGCATTTTGAATCCCGGGAAGATTTTCGACTGAGCCGCTGCGCGCAGAGAGCGAAATTTGCACGCCACTTTCATGCACCCACACGCCACGGAAACCCCGCTCCCGCCCTCGCCCGGCGCGAAGCCGTTTTATTTGAAGGAACTCGATTTCAGCGTGCTCACGCAGTGCATTCATTGTGGGCTGTGCCTGCCGACGTGCCCGACTTACGACGCGACGAAGCTGGAAAAGAACAGCCCGCGCGGGCGCATCCAGCTCATGCGGAATGTGGCGGAGGGGCGGCTCGATCTCACCGAGGCGTTTGGCGACGAGATGTATTTCTGCCTCGGCTGCCTCGCGTGCGAGACGGCGTGCCCGGCGGGCGTGGACTACACGCGGATGTTTGAGGAGGCGCGCGCGGACATCGAGCGCGCGGGCATCCTGAACACGGAAAAGCGCAACTGGATCCGGAGCGTGATGCTGCGCGGAGTCTTTACGCGCCCGTGGCTGCTGCGTCTCATCGGACGCGTGCTTCGGATTTATCAGGCGAGCGGAATGGAGGCGCTCGTGCGAAAGCTCGGCCTGCTGCGGCTGCTGCCGAAAAATCTCCGCGAACTCGAACCGCTCACGCCGCGCGTGGAGCGCGATTTTTCCGACGCGCTGATCTGCGAAATCGAAACGCCGACGACAGCCGCACGCAAGCGCGTGGGCATGCTCACCGGCTGCGTGCAGGATCTCACGTATTCGAGCGTGAACCGCGACACCGTGGACGTGCTGCTCGCAAACGGCTGCGAGGTCGTCACACCGCGCATGCAGCACTGCTGCGGCTCACTGCACGGGCACAATGGCGAGGTGGACACCGCGCGCGACATGGCGCGGCGGAACATTGATGCGATGGAACGCAGCGCGGGTTCGCTCGACGATCTCGACGCCATCATCACGAATGCCGGCGGCTGCGGCTCGCACCTGAAGCACTACGATCACCTGCTGCACGACGACCCGCGCTACGCCGCACGCGCCGCGAAGTGGACCGCGAAGGTGAAGGACGTGCATGAATTTCTCATGGCCATCGGCATCATGAAACCGGCAGGCGGCGGCGCGGAGCAGACGGTGACGTACCACGAGAGCTGCCACCTTTGCCACGGACAGAAGATCACGAAGCAGCCGCGCGAGCTTTTGAAAATGATCCCCGGCCTGAAGCTCGTCGAGCTGCCCGAGTCCTCGTGGTGCTGCGGCAGCGCGGGCGTTTACAATATCACGCAGCCGGAGATGTCCGCAAAACTGCTTGACCGAAAAATGGCGAACATCGCGAAGACCGGCGCGAAGTGCGTCGCAAACGGCAACCCCGGCTGCAGCGTGCAGCTCGAAGCGGGCGTGCGCGCAAAGGGCGTGGACATCGAGATCGCGCACCCGATCACGCTACTCGCGCGCGCTTACCGCGGCGAAAAGTAACCCATGTCGCAGGCCGATCTTTTTGGCTCGCCGGATCCGACTCCGCAGAAGCCGCGCATCTTCAGCGTGAGCGAGGTGACGAAGGCGGTGCGCGGCGTGATCGAAAGCGCGTTCGACGAAGTGTGGATCGAGGGTGAGGTGTCGAACTTCCGGCAGCAGGCGAGCGGGCATCAATACTTCACGCTGAAGGATGCGGGCGCGCAGCTCTCGTGCGTGCTCTTCGCGCGCGGCGGCGCGTGGCGCAAGACGGTGCCGCTGCAGGACGGGATGCTCGTGCAGGCGAAAGGAAAGCTCACCGTGTACGAGGCGCGCGGCCAGTATCAGCTCAATGTGAGCCTCGTGCATGCGGCGGGCGCGGGGCTGTTGCAGGCGAAATTCGAGGCGCTGAAGCGCAAGCTCGCCGCGGAGGGATTGTTCGACGCGGAGCGCAAACGCGAGCTGCCGCAGTTTCCGCGCGCGGTGGGCATCGTCACTTCACCGACCGGCGCGGCGCTGAGCGACATGCTGAATGTCCTCACACGCCGCGCGCCGTGGCTGCGCGTGATCGTGAGCCCGGCGCGCGTGCAGGGCGAAGGTGCGTCGGCGGAAATCGCGCGGGCACTCGATGATCTGAACCAACTCGCCTCACGAGGCATCGCGCCGGTGGATGTGATCGTGCTCGCGCGCGGCGGCGGAAGCATCGAGGACCTGTGGGAATTCAATGACGAGTCGCTTGCCCGCGCCATCGCGGCATCCGCGCTGCCGGTGCTCTCGGCGGTCGGGCACGAGATTGATTTTACGATCGCCGACTTCGTCGCCGACCTGCGCGCGCCGACTCCGAGCGCGGCTGCCGAACTGATCGTACCGGACACCGCCGAGCTGCTGCGGATGCTCGGCGAGCGCGCCGCATTTTTGCACCGCCGAGTCACCGCCGCCATCGAGACCTCGCGCGTGCATCTCGCGGGCCTGCTGCGCAGCGCGCTCTTCCGCGAGCCTGCGCGCCGCATCGGGGAAGCGAGCCAGCGGCTGGATCTTGCGGATCAAGCGCTCCGGCGTTCGCTCGCATCGCAGCTCGACACGATGCGGCAGCGGCTCGATGCGCTCGGCTCGCGTGTGCGCCAGCACCGGCCTGATCAGGTTCTGGCACTGCACCGGCAGAAAATCGGGAGCGTCGCGGAGGCGCTGACGGATCGTTTTCAGCAGCGGCTCCGTCGCGAAAAGGACAGGCTCGCGCGAATCGCCGACATGCTGCGTCTGCTCTCGCCGGAGCAGACGATCGCCCGCGGATACACGATCACGACTGCGGCGGATGGGGCGGTCCTGCGCTCCGCCGCCGCTGCGAAATCCGGCAGCGAGCTGCACACGCGGTTTTGCGACGGGAATGTGATCTCGGTCGTGAGTGCGATTGCTGCGGATCGAACCGGTGCGAAAAAGAAAAGGCAAAAGTAGTCCAGAGCTTTAGCTCGCCTCACTCCACCTTCGTCGCGTGATCCACAGGACGCCGGGCTCTCGTGCATGACTGCACGCCCTCACGCGCTAAAGCGCATGACTACTTTGCGTGCCCGCCTCCTTCCGTCGGCGGCTACGAGAGCTTCAGCCCGATCACCGCGAGCGGCGGGAGCGTGAGGGTGACGGACTGCTGCCGGCCACCCCACGGCACGGATTCGGAATGCACGCCGCCGAGGTTTCCCGCGTTGCTGCCGCCGTACGCCTCGCTGTCGGTGTTCAGGATTTCCTGCCAGAAGCCGGGCGCGGGCACGCCGATGCGGTAGCCGTGGCGCAAGACGGGCGTGGCATTCAGCACGAAGATGATCACCGTGCCGTGGCGCGCGCGGCGCATGAATGCGAGCACGCAGTTGTCCGCGTCGTGCAGCTCGATCCAGTCGAAGCTTTCCCACGTGTCGTCCTGATCAAAAAGCGCCGGCTCGTTTTTGTAGAGGTAGTTCAGGTGCCGCACGAGTTCGCGCAGGCCGCTGTGTTTCGTGTCGCCGAGCAGGTGCCAGTCGAGGCTGCGCTCGTGACTCCACTCGTCGCGCTGCCCCCATTCGCCGCCCATGAAGAGCAGTTTCTTGCCGGGGTGCGCGTACATCCACGCGTAGAGCAGGCGCGTGTTGGCAAATTTCTGCCAGTCGTCGCCGGGCATCTTGTTCACGATCGATCCCTTGCCGTGCACGACCTCGTCGTGGCTGAGCACGAGGATGAAGTGCTCGTGAAACGCGTACACGAGCGAGAACGTCGCCTCGCCGTGATGGAAGCGGCGGTAGATCGGATCGAGCGCCATGTAGGACAGCGTGTCGTTCATCCAGCCCATGTTCCATTTGAAGCCGTAGCCGAGGCCGCCGAGGAAAGTGGGACGCGACACGCCGGGCCACGCGGTGCTCTCCTCGGCGATGTTCATCACGCCGGGATGCCGCTGGTAGCACACTTCGTTGCACTGCTTGATGAAATGGATCGCGCCGAGATTCTCGCGGCCACCGTGAATATTCGGCACCCACTGGCCTTCGGTGCGCGAGTAGTCGAGGTAGAGCATCGAGGCGACGGCATCCACGCGCAGGCCGTCAATGTGGTATTCCGCAAACCAGAACAGCGCGTTCGCGATCAGAAAATTCCGCACCTCGTTGCGGTCGTAGTTGAAGATGAGCGTGCCCCAGTCCTGATGCTCGCCCTGCCGCGGGTCGGCGTGCTCGTAGAGCGCGGTGCCGTCGAAACGCGCGAGGCCGTGCGCGTCCTTCGGGAAATGCCCCGGCACCCAGTCGAGGATCACGCCGATGCCGCGCTCGTGGCAGCGGTTCACGAAATGGCGGAAGTCGTCGGGATTCCCATAGCGGCTCGTCGGCGCGAAATAGCCGGTGATCTGGTAGCCCCACGATCCCTCGAACGGATGCTCCGCCACGCCCATCAGCTCGATGTGCGTGTAGCCCATGTCCGCGACGTAATCCACGAGCTGCTCGGCGAGTTCGTGCCAGGTCAGGAATGCGTTCCCCTCCTTCCGCCGCCACGAGCCGGGATGCACCTCGTAGATCGAGACGGCATCGCGATGCAGTTCACGCTGTCCGCGCTTCTGCATCCACACCGCATCGGTCCACGGGAATTTGTCGAGCTTCCACACGAGCCCCGCGGTCTGGATCCCGTGCTGGCCGAAGAATGCGAACGGATCCGTCTTCGTGTGCAAGTGGCCCTGCATGTCGAAAATCTCGAACTTGTAGTGCGCCATCTCGCCGATGCCGGGGACGAAGAGCTCCCACACGCCGCTCGGGATCAGCTTGCGCATCGGGTGAATGCGGCCGTCCCAATTATTCCAGTCGCCGATGACGGAGACGCGCTTTGCATTCGGCGCCCACACGCGGAAGACCGTGCCGCTCACGCCATCGTGCGTCTCGATGTGTGCGCCGAGCTTTTTCCAAAGCTCCCAATGGTGCCCCTCGGAAAACAGATGCAGATCGAGGTCCCCGAGCAGCACGCCGAACGAATACGGATCGCGCTGTTCCCACTGCGTGCCGTCATGCCCGGTGAAGCGCAGCGTGTACGCAAACCGCGAGCGCACGCCGTCGAGCGGCACCTCGAAAAATCCATCCTGCGCGGTCCGCTCGCCGTGCCACAAGCGCGCGGCACCGCCGAGTTCGCGCACTTCCACTGCCGCCGCATCGGGACGGAAAATGTGGATCGCAAGATCGCCGTCGCCTCCGTGCATGCCGAGGATTGCAAATGGATCGCCGTGGTCTGCGCGAGCGAGCGCAGCAATCGCTTCCTTGGATGCGGGAGTCATCGCCCCCTTGCTACGCCGCCGGGGCCGCAGGCGCAAGCGTCGTGCCATGCGCGGGGCGACCCGGAAGTCGCCGCTCCCGGCATCACACCTTCAGCAGCACCTTCGCGGAAACGCCGCCTTCGCTGCGATTCGAGATGTCGAGCGTGCCGCCGTGCAGTTCCACGACCTTGCGGCTCACGGTGAGACCCAGGCCTGTGCCGTGCCCGGTCGGCTTCGTCGTGAAAAACGGATCGAAGATGCAGCCGAGTTTTGCCGGCTGGATTCCGCTGCCCGTGTCGTCGAACTCCACGATGACGCCGACGCGCCGCACGCCGGAATGCGTCAGCGAGCGGTTGCCGCGATCGGGGACGGCCCCGGGCGCGGCGATGTGCGTGAGGCCCAGGCGGATCGTGAGCGTCCCGCCCTCCGGCATCGCGTCAAACGCATTGTCAATCAGACACGAGAAGACGCGCTGGATTTTCACCTCGTCGATCCTCGCGGACGGCATCCCGGTCGCGTAGCGCTTCTCCACGCGGATCTTCGCAGAGGCGAGCGCGTGCTCGAACGGCTCGAGTGCCGCATCAATGACCGACGCGACCTGCACGGGTGCGAGCTTCAGATCGCCCGATTCGGAGAAGACCATCATCTCGTTGATGATGTTGTCCGCGCGCCGGACCGCGTCGTTCATCTCCTTCAGCACGACCTTGCCCGTCTCGTCCGTCGCGGGCTGGCTGCCGAAAAAATCCACGCCCATGCGCAGGATCGCGAGCGGGTTCTTCACCTCATGCGCCACACCGATCGCGAGCCGCGCGACGGACTGCGCCTTTTCCGCCTCGATGAGCCGCTTCTGCGCGGCCTTCAGCTCCCCGTGCGTTTTTTCCAACTCGGCGAGCTTCCGCTCCAGCAGCGCCTGGCTGCGCGCGAGATCGGAGTTCGCCTCCTTCAGCCGGTTGCGCTCCTGCTCGAGCGCGGTCTCGGCCACCATCAGCGCCGTGATGTCGCGCGACATGCCGCATGTGCCGATGACCTCGCCGGCCGGAGTGCGGAGCGGCAGCTTCGTCGTGAGCGTCCAGCCCGTGTTGCCGTCGGGCAGGATTTTTTTCTCCACCTTGCCGTAGATCGCCTCGCCGGTCCCCACCACGCGCTCCTCGTCGTCATGCATGCGCTGCGCGTCCGCGTGCGGGAAAAAGTCGCGGTCACTTTTTCCCACCGCCTCGTCGGTGCTCTTGAGGTGAAAGAGACGCGCCATCGCCGCGTTCACGCAGATGAACCTGCTCTCCCGATCTTTGAAATAAATCCGATCCGGGATGTTCTCCATCAGGAAGTGGAAAAGATTCCGCTCCTGATTGGTGTCGTCAGGTTTCATGGGCGCGCTGGAACCTCCCATGCCCGGACTGGAGCATCAAGACAACGTTCTTGCCCGAAAGCTCACCGCTCCGCGAGCAGCCCCGCGAGATGCCGGCGGTAAATCGCGCCCCACGCGTACTCGCGCAGCACGCGGCGGCGCTCACGGAATGCGGGTGACGCGGCGAGCGTTTCCCCGATGAGCGAGGCGACGTGCCCGGGATCCGCATCGGGTGAAAATCGCGCCGCGCCCTCGTGCAGCAGCTCGCGCAGCGGCTCGATGTCGCTGCAAAAGACCGGCAGCCGGTGCAGCGCCGCCTCGATCAACGGCAAACCGAAGCCCTCGCTGCGGCTGGGAAAAAGCAGCGCATCCGCGAGACGGTACAGGCCGGCGAGTTCCGCATCGCCGACACCGAAATGATCGCCCGCGAAGATCACACCGCCATCCGCCGCACACTCGCCGCGCAGCCGATCGCCGAGTGCGCGCGACGCCGCACTGTGCGGATCGTCCGCCGCTGTCACCAGCACAGTCGCGGGCGTGCCTCGCTGCGCAAACTCGCGCGCGACCGCGATGCTCATCTCCACATTTTTCCGTCGCACGAGCCGCGTCGGGTGGAGCAGCACCATCCGTCCGTCGAGCAGTCCGTGCCGCAGTGCAAGCTGCGCGACATTTTCCGGGAGCCCAAGGACGCGCGCGGGATCAATCCCATTTGGGATCACCGCGCAATGATCCGCCGGCGTGCCCGCGACCTCCGCAAATTGCCGCGCACGCAGCGGCGACACCGCGACGTATTCACAGCGCCCGTGCGCCTTCGCAAAGATCGGCGCCACCGGCGCGTAGTCGGGATTGCACGCCGCGACATCATGCACCCACGCGACGAAGCGCACGCGCGGCAGCCCGTCCATCACGCGCCACAGCGCCCCGGTGAGCGCGGGATGAAATGGCATCGTCAGCACATTGTGCAGGAAGACGATATCCTGCGCCGCGAGCACGGGACGCAATGCAGCGGCCTGCGCTTCCGTCGAATTTTCCTCCGGCAGCCGCACCGCATCCTGCGCGCCGCCGCGCTGGCAGAGCACCGTCACGCGATGACCGTGCTCCGCGAAAAGCCGCGCATGTTCCTCCATGACGCGCTCCACGCCTCCGATGATCGGCGACGCCGTGTAATGCAGGAGCGCGACGTTCATCGCAGGCACCGGTCTCGATTTTCAAAAACCACGAATGGACACGGATGATCACGAATGCTGTGACGCCCGTGAGATCGAAATCCCATCCGTGCCCATTCGTGCCCATTCGGGGTTTGAGAATCGCGGGCCGGTTTCATGGCGCGGGCGATGCTTTGTCTGCGGGCATGAGAATCGTCGCGATCATCGTCGTCCTGGCCATCGTCTATCTCGTGTACGGGCGGAATGGCGACAAGCAAACCCCGCAATCCCGCATCGCCGACGCACAGCGCGAAGCCGCCGCCGTACAGCCGCAGACCGCGCAGGCTCCCGCGCCGCAGCCGGGCAGTTCCGTGCGCGCGCCCATCGATCGCACGCGGCAGGTGCTCGACCTCGTGAAGCAGCGCAACGGGGAGTAGCCTGCGTTTCCCGCACTGGAGCGGTTGAAGTGAAAGTGCAGCCACGGGGGAGCGGCAGCCCTTCAGGCCGTGACCCGATTGCGCGAGACTCAATAGTAACCAGTGATTGGCCCCTGATCCTCGCGACTCATCACTCTTCTCTCAGCCAGTGTCAGGAATGAAGGCGAACTTCTGCGCACTTCCTTCACTTCATCGCCGCCCACACCCGATGCACGTCGTCGTGGTCGTCGAGTTCCTGCAAAAATTCCCCCACCTGCGCGCGGTCCTCGTCGTTCAGCTCCGGGCAATTCTTCGGCACATAGCCCAGCTCGCTCGTCACCACCGACCAGCCATTTTGCGCCAGCCACTTCGACACCGCCGCAGTTGCCGTGCGATCCGCGATGAACCGCGCGCCCTTTTTGTCAGCCGGGATGTCGTCGTTCTGCTCGTGCGTGAGCACCTCGACTTCATTCGCCCCCGCCTCGATCGCCGCCTCCTCGATGTCCGCATCCAGCTTCGCCGTGTGCGCCTCCACGAGCCCCACGTGCTCAAACAAAAACTTGTTGCTCCCCGGCGCACCGAGCTGCCCGCGTTTGAAAAGCTGGCGAATCTCCGGCGCCGTGCGGTTGTTGTTGTCCGTGAGCACCTCCACGATCAGCGCGACCTTGTTCGGCGCGTAGCCCTCGAAAACGATGTGCTCCATGATCATCTTCTCGTCGCCGATGCCCGCGCCCTTCTTGATCGCCCGCTCGATCGCATCGCGCGTCACCGAGCTGCGCCGCGCTTTTTCCACCGCGGCAAAAAGGCGCGCGTTCGAGTCAGGATCCGCACCGCCAAGTTTGGCAGCGACTGCGATTTCCTTGGTGAGTTTGCCGACGGCCGCGCCTTTGCGCAGATTCGCGACATCACGTTTTGCTTGGAGCCATTGTCGTCCCATGAGGCGGCCTTTCTAGACCCACCCGCGGAAAATGTGAAATGGTAAAGTGCTGCGCGGGCAGCGGCGAAAAAATCAAAACGCCGTGCGAGTCTCCCGTGCATTCGAGCACGCGAAGGAAAACGGGAGCGCACGCTTCCAGCGTCCGGCATCCGTGCCGGACGCAGGGCGAAGGCGGCCAGCCTGCTTTCGGATGCGCACTGCCGCGCGGGATCGGGGAACTTTCCGGCAAGGATGCCGAAAAGGGCACGCTGGAAGCGCGCGCCCCCGTTTTCCTTCGCGTGTCTCGCACCGATCGCGTCTCCACGGTTACCAAGAAGCGGCGTGATGGCGGCCAGTCTCAATACACCAGCGTCGGCGCGGAGAGGTAAATCTCGCCCTTCATCGCGCGCCGGTTCCCGTCGAGCAGGAAGAGCGAATCCCATTCGATGGGGCCATGCACTTCGCCGTCATTCGCCCCGCCCCAGTGTCCCCACGACACACGCTGCTCCGCGCCGGAATCCGGGAGCGGGATCATCGTCCGCCCATCGTCCGGCGCAGGCTTCAGCGGAAACATGAGGTAGCGCCAGCCCTTCCAAGTGATCGCCTCGCCGCGCACCTGATGCGTCTGCCCCGTCGCATCGCGAATGCGGATGCACGGCACGCCGCCGTTCCCATCGCCGTGCACCCAAATCCCGAACGCCCGCGGTTCGCCCGCGATCTTCCGCGCCGCCGCATCCTTCGGCTCGATGCGGACAAATTTCCACCCGTCGGCAAACTCATAGCTCAGCCGCACGCTCGGCGTGCCGGAAATGGACGCGCCCTCCGCTGGCTGCGCATCCGCGAGACTCTGCGTGCTGGCAACTGCGGCGTCGCCATCCGGAATCGCCAAGACGTTGCCGTGGCTGACCGGTATGGTGAAAATTTGCTCTAACTCCCACCTCGAACTCCCGAGAAACTGCGGCGTCAGATCGCCAAACATCATCATGTTCACGTCGAGCCCGTACATAGGATCCCCTATCGGAAACTCGATGATTTTTTTGTGCTCGGTGCCGGCAAATTCGACGGGGACTCTGCCTGGATCCAAGCGTCCCGATCCTACGTCGTTACTCCAATTCTCAAGACAAAATGGGAAAGACAATTTTCCTGAGTCAGTTCGTCGAACCTCGAAAAACAGTGAAACCGGTTCACGGCTCGGCTTCATGCCCAACTTCTTCACGTAGGCTAGCTCCGCCGGATCAGTGTATTTCTTTTCGAGCGGGATTTCCGTTCCACCAGTCGCGCCGACAAACCGCGCGGACATCGGATTGAGCGGCATCGTGCGTAGCGTCTGAACGAACAGAAGCCGCTGCGGGCCGTAAAGAATTTCGAGCGGAACGAATTCTTCGCCGAGTGCAGGGGCCATTCCGATAAAGCAGTCATGTTTCCTTTGCATCGTTCCACCGGGAGGGATCAGGACGGTGCTTTCGCCATACGCCTTTGCACGATACTCGGGATTCGACGGCCAATTAAACAGAGCCTGGGATTTCTCCCATCCCGGAAGCGCGAATTTGTGACCGAGGAGATTCGTGAACTGGATCGTCTGCGCGAATTCCGTTCGAGCGGTAGAAATGAGTTCGAGAGGCAACCGTTTCCATCCTTCGACGAGTTTCGGAGTGGAATCGAAAGCCTCGTCGAAAAAGCGGTACTCGACTCCGGTGGAAACATCGAACCTCCATGTCGGCCATTCCTCGGTCTTTTCCGGCGCGACTGTAGAGGACAAGGTATCGAGGCCCGGAGGAACATTTTGAATATCTTTCACGTCTCGAACTTTCCCGGTGTGCGTGACAAATCGCCGAGGCCGAATGTCGGTCGGAAAAATGACACTTGGCGCTTTCGACCCGCCGGAAAAAAAGCTCAGCAAACAGTGGCCGGATTTCCCGACCCAAAGCTGAACTTCAGCGTGCTTGCATCCGGGATTGATGCGTCTGGCAAATGAATCCTCGGCAGAAGTCATCAGCCAATCTGCATCCGGAAAGCATCGAAAAGTTTTGTCGAACTTCATCCCCTTCAGCTCCTCCGTCATCACCTTCACCGCCGTGTAGCCCGGCTTCGGCTCGAAGGGCTGCTTCGCGTCGCCGGTCGGTTTGCGGCGCACGATGCCGAAGCGGTGCTCGCCTTCCTTCGCGTCGTCGCCGTCGTCACGCCAGTCGTACCAGATGCTCAGCGGGATGTCGTTGGCGATGTTCGTGAGGAACATGCGCGGGAGATATTTCGCCTGCGTCGCCTCGCGCGCGGCCTCGTCCTTGCCGAGCGACGGCCACGCGGTCGAGTAACCCCATTCGCCGCTCAGGATCGGGATGCGGCGCTTCGGGTCCGGGCGCGACGGATCGGAGGTGCCGAGCGGGAGCGCGTCGGTGGCGCAATGCCGGCGGATGAGCAGGCGCAGCGCGCGGTATTCCTCGGCGACGCTCTCGGGCGCGCCCTGCCGGTAGGGATGCACGCTGATGGCGTCGAACACCTCGAGCAGCCCGGCGGCGAAGCACGCGTCGAGGAACGGCAGGTCAACGAGGCTCGTCGCCGGGCCGACGAGACATTCGCCTGCCGCCTCGCGCTTCGTGCCGGGCGGAAACGTGCGCGACTTGCCGCGCAACCCGGCCTTTTCCAGCGCGGCGGCGACGGTCTTCGCGAGCGCGATGTATTGCTGCACGTCCGGCTTCGGTTTCCAAAAGCCCACGATGTTCGGCTCATTCCAAAGCTCCCACACGATGCCGCGCCCCTTGAAATGCCCGACGGCAGCGACGGCCCACTTCGCAAACGCATCGCGAAACTCCTGCGTGCCCGCGCGCGACGTGAACGGTTGCCGGTCACCCGCGTCGGCGAATTTCGGATGCCCGTAGTCGAGGATGAAATACGCGCGCAGCCCCGCCTTCTCCAGCGCAGCCACGAGCGAGTCGTATTTTGAAAAATCGAAGCGCCCCGGCTCCGCCTCCGTGCCCTGCCACGAAAAATCCATCCGCACCCAGCGGAAGCCCGCCGCGCGGATCATCTCCAGTTCGCCCGGCTCCGGCTGCGTGAAGTGGATGTTCACGCCGAGTCCGTCGAGCGTCCCCGGCTCCGGCAGCGACGGATGAATCTGCGCAGCCGCAGTGAGCGTGAGGACAAGGAGGAAAAAGAGCGCGCGCACGGTGCAAGCGTGAAGCAAGCGGGGGCGGATGTCGAATGTAGCCGCGCTCGTGAGAGCGCGGGCTGATCTCCCCGCAAATCGCGCGAATGGCTTGCGGCATCCGACCGCAAGAAGTCCCCGCGCTTTCACAAGCACGGCTACGGCGTGCTCAGTCCAGTTGCCCGGTCTTCAGCAGACGGCGCACCTCGTCGTGATCGGCAAGCGCAAAGACGCAGAGACAGTCGGTGCGATTTTGGAAAAGGAAGCGCAGCGCGAGATTCGCACGGCACTCAAAGGTCCGCGCGCGGAGCTTGCGGATTCCGATCCCGCGGTGGACGTGCGGCTGGCCGAATACCTTCCGCAGTTCATGCAGCGCGAGCAGGCAATCCGCCCGCTCGGTGCGGGCAAGGGACTCCAGCCGCTCAAAGACGGCGGCGTCTATCAGCAGGGGCTTTTTCAAGGGCTTTCTCGGCTTGCTCCAGAGTCATCAGTTTCCCGGCTTTCCTGCGCGCGACAAAGTGCTGATCCACCGCGCGCTCGAAGCGCTGAAGTTCCTGCGGAGTCGCGCCGTATTCCGTCGCGGCATAGTTGCAGTCCACCGCTTCCACCTCGACTTTGCGCAGCGCGATAATGTCCGCGCCCGAGAGGATCGCGATCTCCTCGCCCCGGCTGGCGGCCTTCAGCCACGCACCGAGGTTTTTCTTCGCGTCGGTGATCGTCAGGGTTTTCATAAGGGCTCTATAAAGGCTCCATTGGGCCTTGTCAAAAGCTCATCCAAGCGCCGCGCAGATGTCCGCCGCGAGCGCATCCACATCCTCCGGCGTCGTGTCCCACGAGCACATGAAGCGGCAGCCACCTGCGCCGATGAACGTGTAGAAACGCCAGCCTCGCGCGCGCAGCTTTTCGATCGCCGGCAGCGGCACTTCGACGAACACTCCGTTCGCCTGACGGGGAAAAAGTTGCCGGATGCCGGGCACTCCGTGCAGTGCTGTTTCCAGCCGCGCGGCCATCGCGTTCGCGTGTGCGGCGTGCTTCAGCCATGCGCCGTCGCGCAGCATCCCCACCCACGGCGCGCTGAGGAAGCGCATCTTGCTCGCGAGCTGTCCGGCCTGCTTGCAGCGCCACTCGAATTCATGCGCCAGCTCGCGGTTGAAAAACACGACAGCCTCGCCCATCGCCATGCCCTGCTTCGTGCCGCCGAAGCACAGGATGTCCACGCCCGCCTGCCATGTGATTTCCTTCGGCGAGCAGCCGAGCGTCGCGACGGCATTCGCAAAGCGCGCGCCGTCCATGTGCAGCTTCAGCCCGAGTGATTTCGTCTTCGCCCAGATCGCCTTGATCTCCTCCGGCGAATACGCCGTGCCGACCTCGGTGCTCTGCGTGATCGAGACGGCGTGCGGCTTTGGAAAATGGAGATCGGTGCGCTTCCTCACCGTGTGCTCGATGCAGGCGGGATCTATCTTCCCATTCTCACCCGGCAGCAGCAGCACCTTCGTCCCGTTGCTGAAAAATTCCGGTGCGCCGCATTCATCCGTCTCCACATGCGCGAGTTCGTGGCAGAGGATGCTGTGGTAGCTCCGGCAGCAACTCGCGAGCGCGAGCGAATTCGCCGCCGTGCCGTTGAAGACGAAGAACACGCTGCAGTCCGTCTCGAAAAGTCCGCGGATCATGTCCGCCGCGCGAGCGGTCCACTCATCGTCGCCGTAGCCGGGCGCGTGATCGTGCCGCGCCTCGTCCATCGCCGCCCACGCCTCGGGCGTGCAGCCGGCGTAGTTGTCGCTCGCGAAATGTCGGCGGTGGGTGCTGCTCATGCGCGCATGGGAAAGCAGCGGCGCAATTTTGCCAAGCACCGTCATGTGGCTGCGACGCCTCGTCGCAACACGTCGCTGCGGCGCCTCGCCGCAGATGTCATCGGCGGCGACCCTCGCGACGAGGCGTCGCGGAAACATGTTGCGACGGGGCGTCGCAGCCACGTCGGAAAAGTTTGCCGCGCGTGTGCGGTTGTGCGCTCCATTCGCGCCGCATGAAAACCGCACTCGCCCTCCTCGCGCTGCTTTCCACTTTCGTTCACGCCGAAATCCCAAAGCCCGATCGCGTGCTGAAACTCTGGGACGGCAAGCCGCCCGGCGACTTCACCGTGCCCGGCCCCGAGACGCTCACGCCGTCGAAGCCGACGGACATGCTGCCCATCGCGCGCCTCACGAATGTGAGCGAGCCGCGGCTCGAATTTTACCTCCCGACTGCGGAGAAAAAGAACGGCGCTGCCGTGGTGATCGTCCCCGGCGGCGGATTCGGCGTGCTCGCCTCCGAGCACGAAGGCTCCGACCTCGCGCTGTGGTTTCGCGAACGCGGTTTCGCCGCCGCCGTGCTCCAGCACCGCTGCCCGACGAACAAACTCGCGAAGTCCTGGGAATTCCCCGCATGGGATACGCAACGCGCGCTCAGCCTCGTGCGCGCGCACGCCGCCGATCTCGGCGTGCAGCCGGATCGCATCGGGCTCTTCGGATTCAGCGCCGGCGGGCAGGTCGCGCTCATCGCCGCGACGAACGACGAGTCGCGCCTCTACCCCGCTGCGGATGATACGGACAAAGTAAGCTGCCGCCCCGATTTCCTCATGCTCTGCTACGCGTGGCACATCCTCGCGGAAAATTCGCTCACCGAGCTGAAACCGGAAATCCACATCAGCGAAAAAACGCCGCCGACTTTTCTTGCGCAGGCCAACGACGACAAAGGCTCGCTCGCGGAAGGCAGCACGCTCGCCTTTCTCGCGCTGCGAAAGGCGAAGGTCTCCGCCGAGCTTCACATCTACTCGACCGGCGGACACGGCTTCGGAATGCGCGCCAATGAAACGCAGGCTCCCGGCGACTTTCCCGGCCGCCTCGAACTGTGGCTAAAGGCGCGCGGGCTCATGGCGAAATGATCTTCGCTGGCACAGTCATTTCCGGGCTGGAGGCTCTCTTGGCGGGTGTCCTATTCGTTTTAACCTATTCGGTTCCGTGGCGTCAGAGGAAATGGAGATTCTACAATGCCAACTTTTTTTGCCGCTTCGTATTTATGATCGCAGCATTGGAGACTTGGCTCTCTGCCTCTGAAATGAGGGAGAAAAAGCTCCGTGTGGAATTTGCAGAGAGACAGAACCATTGGGGGCCGGAGAGTCGGTCTTTTGAAAGTTTCAGTGGCGAAATGAGAGCCCAGATCACCCGAAAAACCGTTGAACTGAGCTTTCTTTTCGTTCCGATGTTGGGCGTAGCCGCGCTCATGCTTCGGAGTGAAAAGTTGCGTGCCGCTTCAGCGAAGATGGAAGATTCCAAATGACCTACCTGCAAGTCGCCCTCGGCGGCGCGCTCGGCAGCGTTCTGCGATTCTGGCTCGGCACGCTGATCGGCACCAGGGCCGGCGCACCGTTCTGGGGCACGCTCACCGTGAACATCCTCGGCAGCTTCGTCATCGGTCTCGCGGCATCGTTTGAAAAAGGCGGGCCGTCCGATTTTACAAAGCACTTCGTGATGCTCGGCATCCTCGGCGGCTTCACCACTTTTTCATCGTTCAGCCTCCAGACGCTCGAACTTTTCCGCGCTGGCAATCCCGGTCTCGCTGCCGCCAATCTCGCACTCTCGATGGTGCTCTGCCTCCTCGGCGTCTGGCTCGGCGATACGCTCGGCGCGCAGTGGAAAAGCTAGGTCGGCACCGCGCGCAGTTTCAGGCCGAAGGGAACAAAGCGCTCGAAGTCCCGTATGTTGCGTGTGGCCACCGGGACGTGATGCGCCATCGCGCTTGCCGCGATCATGCAGTCCGCGTGCGAGCCGCGACGCCGGCCCGTGCGATGAAACAGCCGCGACGCCTCCTCCGCCTGCCGCCAGGTGAAGTCGCTCACACGCTGTTCGACCACTGCGAAGATGGCGTCCTTTTGCTCCTTGCTCAGCGGGCCGTTGCAAAACTCCGACCACGCAATCGCCGAGACACCGAGTTTTTCCCCATCGTCGAGCCACCGCCGCACCACCGCGATGTGCGGCGATCCGGCGGTGACGAGATCGATGAGCAGGTTGGTGTCGAGATGGAGCGTCATGCTTCCCACCAGTATTTTTTGGCGAGCCGTTCCGCGCGCACCTGCTCGCGATGAGCCGCAGCCTCTTTCACGGTGAGCCCGCCGCCATCGTGCAGCCAATCGAGGGCTTCGAGTGGCTTGGGCAGGGCGGCATCACGATCCGCGTCATCTTTGGCCCGCTTCACGGCGCGGCGCATCACCTCGGCTTTCGACACGTCCCATTTGGCGGCGAGTGCCTTTAAGGCGCGCAGTGTGCCTCCGTCGAGGGCCATGCTCGTGCGTGTGAGTGTGTATGTCATGTGGTAATCAATAACCACATTCATACCTCGTCACAAGTTTTTTGTGCAATTTTTCCCCGCTCGCCATCGCGAGGTGAAACGGTTGCAGTTCTGGGTCAATGAGCACACTCACCCTCGGCCACTCGCCCGATCCGGACGACGCCTTCATGTTCTTCGCGCTCGCCGAGGGGAAAATCCCGACGGGGCGCTGGCGCTTCGAGCACATCCTGCAGGACATCCAGACTCTCAACGAACGTGCGACGCGCGGCGAACTGCACATCTCCGCCATCAGCATCCACGCCTACGCGCATGTCGCGGACAAATACGCGCTGCTCCCCTGCGGCGCGAGCATGGGCGACGGCTACGGCCCGATGCTCATCGTGAAGCGCGGCAAGGCGCTGCCGGACCTCGGCGACTTCGGCGCGATCCGCGACTGGCTCGGCCACCAGCGCATCGCCGTGCCGGGGAAAATGACGAGCGCATTCCTCGCGCTGAAACTTTTCCTCTACACCGAACCGATGCACGTCGTCGTGCCGTTCGACAAAATCTTTAGCTTCATCGAGGAGGGAAATGCAGACGTCGGGCTCATCATCCACGAGGGCCAGCTCACGTATGCGCGCGACGGCTTCGACCTCGTGCTCGATCTCGGCGCGTGGTGGAAGACCGAGACCGGCTTCCCGCTCCCGCTCGGCGGAAATGTGATCCGCAAGGACATCACGCCCGCCGACCGCTCGGAGATCAACCGCATCCTTTTCGAGAGCATCCGCTACGGCCTCGATCACCGCGCCGCCGGAGTCGCCCATGCGATGCCGCTCGCGCGCGACATGGACGAGGTGCTCGCGGACAAATTCATCGGCATGTACGTGAACGACTACACGCTCGACTACGGCGACACCGGCCGCGCGGCGATCCGCGAGTTCCTCGGCCGCGCCACGCAGATGGGCTTCCTACCGGAGCTGGGCGAGGTGGAGTTTGTGGAGTGAGGCGGCAGGGGAGCGCACGCGCCTCGCGTGCAGGCCCGCGCGCCTCGCGCGGGCCATCGGAAGTCGTTGCGCGTTCCCATGCGGGAAGGTTCCGGCGTGGGTGCATTGCGGCGCGCTGGTGACGCCCGACGTTTCCGGCGGGGCGCCGGAAACTGCACGCGGGGCGCGTGCGCTCCCCAGATACACGCCGCTCTGTTTCCTCAGACTTGCTCCAGCAGCGCCAACTCACGTTCCCACTCGGCGTTCGTCACGATCAACTTGCTGGCGAGTTCTCGCAGCTCGCGCGAAAGTTGCGGCGCGGTGCCGCCGGGCAGATGCACGATCGGGTTTTGCAAAATCTGCGTCAGCTCGCGCTGGCGGTTCTCCATTGCTGCGATGCTCTGCTCCATTTCGGCCACACGCTTTTCACGGTCGCGTTTTGCCTGCGCGGCGGCTTTGCGTTCGTTGGCGGCGGCGCGCTCGCGTTCCTTGATTTCCTTCAGGCCCGGCCCCTTCGGCTTTGCGGCGGCGGGTGCATCGGGCTGGAAATTCTGAAGCTGTTCGCCTGCGACGAGCGCCTCCTTCGCGGAGGTCGCGCGCGTTTTATCGAGGTAATATTGGTAGTCGCCCGCGTAGGGCGTGATCTGCCCGGCGCTGATGTGCAGCACGGTGCTCGCGACGCGGCGGATGAAATGCACGTCGTGGCTGATGAAGATGACCGTGCCCTCGTATTGCTCCAGCGCGCCGATGAGCGCATCAATGCTCGGGATGTCGAGATGCGTCGTCGGCTCGTCGAGGAGCATGAGGTTCGGCGGATCGAGCAGCAGCCGCGCGAGCGCGAGGCGCGATTTTTCCCCGCCGGATAAAACGGCGACTGGCTTGAACACATCGTCGCCGCGGAAGAGGAACGATCCGAGCACCGTGCGCGAGACCTGCTCACCGGGGCGCGACGCGAGATCCTGCGCCGCCTCCAGCACCGTCTGCCGCAAATTGAGCTGCTCCACGCGCTGCTGCGCGAAGTATCCGACGCGCACATTGTGCCCGACGATCCGCTCGCCGCGCTGCACGTCGAGATTGCCCGCGAGCAATTTGATCAGCGTGGACTTGCCCGCGCCGTTCGGCCCCACGAGCACCGTGCGCTGGTGGCGCTCCACCTCGAGATTCAGCCCGCGATACACGACCATCTCGCCGTATGCGTGATCCACATCCTTCAGCATGATCACGCGGTGCCCGCTGCGCGGCGGCTGCGGAAAGCTGAACCTCACGCGCGCATCCGCATCCGGCGGCGCTTCGAGGAGGTCCATGCGCTCGATCTGCTTCAGCTTGCTCTGCGCCTGCGATGCCTTGCTCGCCTTTGCTCGGAAGCGGTCCACGAAATCCTGCAGCCGCTCGATCTCCCGCTGCTGATTCGCGTAAGCCGCCGCGTGCTGCACATCGCGCGCCGCCTTCTCCCCGACGTAGGCATCGTAATTCCCGCGGTAGCGCACCAGCCGGCAGCGCGAGATTTCCACGATGTCGCGCACGAGCTGGTTTAGAAAATCACGGTCGTGCGAGATCATCACGATCGCGCCGGGATAGCCGCGCAGGTATTCGCGGAACCACACGAGCGACTCGAGATCGAGGTGGTTCGTCGGCTCGTCGAGCAGCAGCAAATCCGGCTCCTGCGTGAGCAGCCGCGCGAGGTGCGCGCGCATCACCCAGCCGCCGCTCAGCGCCGACGCCGGACGCTCCACATCGCGGTCGCGGAACGCCAACCCCGCGAGAATGCGCTTCGCCTTCGCCGTCAGCGCGTGCCCGTCGTTTTCCGCAAAATCGCCGAGCGCCTCGTGATACTCCTCGCTGTCCGTCTCGCCTGCGGCCTCGCAGCGGCGGATCGTGTCCCGCGCCTTGATGATCTCCGGCGTCACGCCCGTCGCGAGGTCCACCACCGTCTCATTGCCCACCGCCGCGCTCTCCTGCTGCAGGAAGCCAAACGTGATCCCGCGCTCCATCGAGATGCGCCCCTCGTCCGGCGAATCCTCGCCGAGGATGATCGAGAACAGCGTGGACTTCCCCGCGCCATTCGCGCCCACGAGCCCGATGCGGTCGCCGCGGTTCACCTGCAGCGAAGCCTCCTGGAATAGCAGGCGCCCGCCGAAGGATTTGGAGATTGCGGAAATGGTCAGCATTTTTTGAGAGCCGGGAATGCACACCATCTGCGTGCACTCGGCACGGAAAATCAGCGGCGCTGTGCGAAACTAGAACCGGATGATCTGCCGCGCGACTTCACCGCGATCGAGGAGGTCGAAGGCCGCGTTCACTTCATCCAGCGCGATCACGGACGAGCGCAGCAAGTCCACCGGCAGCAGGCCGGCGCGATACATCTCGATGAAGCGCGGGATGTCGCGCTGCGGGACGCACGAGCCCATGTAGCTGCCCATCAGAATGCGCTCCTCGGCGGTGATCGTGAGCGCCGGAATCGTGAGCATCCGATCAGGATGCGTGAGGCCGATGGCCACCGTGCGCCCGCCGCGCCGCGTGGCGGCAAATGCCTGCGCGATGATGTCTTCGTGGCCGACCGCCTCGAACGCCGTCTCCACTCCGCCATGTGTGATGTCGCGAATGGCCGCGACCGCATCGGTGGTCGCAGCGTTGATCGCGTGGGTCGCACCGCACTGCCTCGCGAGATCGAGTTTCGATTCGAGACGATCCACGGCGATGATGGGATGCGCTCCCACGGCCTTCGCGCCCATGATGGCGCTCAGGCCGACTCCGCCAGCGCCGAAGACCGCGACCGAAGTGCCCGCGGCCACGCGCGCTGTGTTCACGACTGCGCCCACGCCCGTCATCACCGCACAGCCGAAGAGCACGGCGGTTTCCATCGGAATGTCCGCGTCAATTTTCACCACCGACTCGCGCGCGACGACGCTGAACTGCGAGTAGCCCGCCACGCCGGAATGATGATTCACGCGCCCTTCGCCGGGCTTTTGAAATCGCACCGTGCCGCGCAGCAGCTTGCCCGCGCGGTTCGCGGCGACGCCCGGTTCGCAAAGCGCCGCACGGCCCGCCACGCACATCGGGCAGTGTCCGCACGACGGGAGAAATGCGAACACCACGGGATCATCCGGCCGCAGATCCGTCACCCCCTCGCCCACTTCGCGGACGTGCCCGCACGCCTCATGCCCGAGCACGAGCGGCAGCGGCCACAGACGCGTGCCATTGATCACCGACAGATCCGAATGGCACAGCCCCGCCGCAGCCATCTGCACGAGCACCTCGCCCGGCCCCGGCGGATCGAGTTCGAGTTCCTCGATGGTGAGCGGCTTGCTCTGCGCATAAGGCGCGGGCAACCCGCGTTCACGCAGGACGGCGGCGAGTGTCTTCATGGTTGGTGCGCGAATGCACACCATCGCCTTCCGGACGGCACGGAAAATCAGCGGTCAGGTGTTTGCATTCGCGTGGCTCCACCGCTCCGCCGCTGCGCGAAATGCCGCTTCGTGCTCGGGCCAGTCGTGAAGCGTAGCCGGATCAAAATCTGCGCCGCATGGCCACACGACGGTGTGAATCTCGGGATCGAGCGTGACCTTCGCAAACATCGCCGCGTCGCGGAGCGGGCCGTAAAGCTCCCCTTCGAGAATTGGCTCGAAATCAATCGTGCGCGCCAGCCCGTCATTGAAGTGCAGGCGCAGCGAAAACGGTCCGGCGTGCTCAAAGGACGTGATGCGGTAAATCGGATGGTTCATGGCGCTACTCTACTGCAACGGCATAATTGGGGAAGGCTTGCGTCCCTGCTCCAGAAGCGCCCAATCGGCGAGCAACTCCTGCTCGTGAAGCTCGGCCCACGCCTCGACGAGACGCTGCTGCCGCTGCGGGATGAAGCCAGTGATGAGCGCAATGGGCGACATGGAAAACACGGCGACATGCTCGCCGTAGTAGGCGTGAAAATGTGGGACGTGATGCCGCTCGGAAGGCTCGGAAAACATCCGGATGATGATGCCGTAAAAGCGTGGGAGTTCGGGCATGGCGAGCGTTCCAAGCAGAGGCCTACTGGCATTGCCTTTCGGAGCAAGTATGCACTCGGCAGGGAAGATCACCGGGGCGATTGACTCTTCATTCCGGCTTCCACGGCAGACGCGCCACGGCGGCACCCGTTTCATTCGGGCCGACCCACGGCTGCGGCGGCATGGGAGCGCGACTCGGGGGCGATGGGAGCAGAGCCTCCAGAGTGGCGTCGGCCCAGTGATTCCCGGTTAGTTCGGGCGTCGCCACACCTCCGCCGTCCCACCACGAATTCTCCTCGCCCGTCCGGCTCAGCCAATGGACTCGATTGCGGATGAGCGCCACATGATTACTCGGCTGCCCGCTCTGGTTCCAGACGTAGAGCCCCACATTTGACACATCCGATTTCCGACCAAAAATTACGTTGTCCTCGACGCGGACAAACCTGCCGCCAGCCACGCCGATCCCGACCTGCCCTGCGGAGAGGACCACATTCCGCCGACACGTGAGAAAGGCCCCGCCGGTGTCGCCGAGCATGATCCCGGAGCCGGACTTACTCATGCCGTGGCTGCCGAGTTTCGGATCTCCGGTCAGATAGTTGTCTTCGATCAAGATGGGCGACTCTTCCGTGCCGAAGCTCGCGTAGAGGCTAATCACATCCTCGGGATGACTCTTCCCGCGCGTGTTGATCGCATAGTTGCCGCGGATCCCATTGCCGGCCCCCGTCACCTTGTCGAACTGCGCCAACTGCCCGCGGGGAAATGGCCCCTTCACGTTCCTCACAAAATTTCCCACCACCTGCACCTGCTGCGACTCGACTGCGTAAACGCCGGAGACCACATCCTCGATGCGGCAGCCCTGGACGAGCACCTTCCGGGATTTGGAAATCTCCACCGCACAGCGCGCCGAATCGTGAATCCAACAGTTGCGAATCGTCACATTCTGACATTCGACCACTTCGATGGATCGCAGGTCGCAGGCCGAGATCACGATGTCCGAGCAATGCCAGAGCAAAATTGAAACCGGGGACGCGATGATCTTCGCGTCAATCGTCTCGTTGCTCCGTCCGTCCCATTGAAGCGCGCCGGACTTCGCGAGTGTGACTGGCTCGATCCGCAGTGCATCCGCCGCATGAGCGCTGGCGACCGCGGAGAGAACGAGGATGAATGGGAGGAACTTTCTAGCCCACGCGCCCGTGGAGTGTGCGTGCAAGCGCCTACGCGGTGCGGTCATTTGTAGAAGGTGTGTCGTGATGCTCAACCTGAACGGTCAGGTTTCGCTTGATGCCGGCTAACACCGGCAGGACGTGATTGAGGACTTGCTCTGCGGTTGCTCGAAATTTCCGCCCCCGAGCACTGACCTTTAGCCAGCCGGTTTTGTCGCGGTAATAGCGCTCTGTCGAAGACTTGCTGGATATCAGAATTACGTAGCAGTCGTTGGTTAGATTCATCTCGCGGCGTTCCAATGGTGAGTTGTGGAGCTCGGTCTTCCTGAGCGGAATTTTTCGGGCGAAAGGGCTTTCGTCCTGGCAAGCGGTGAGCGACGCGTAACATGTGTTTGGCCGAAGGGGAGCGAATTGCGGTGTGGAAGTTCAAAGCACAGCCATCGCGCGCGCGCCGGATCATTCGACACCACCCAGCGCACGACTTTCTCCCTCGGAAAGCGCGGCGTTCCGGGTCATGCAGAATGCCGCACGTTTCACCCCATCCTCCTGCTCCCATGAAATCCTCCCTGCCACTCACGCTCGCCATTTTCGCATCATACGGCGTGCTCACCACTCTCCGCGCGGAGGAAAACTGGGCGCGGTTCGGCGGGCCGGAGGGGAATGGGCGCTCGGCGGAGACGGCGTTGCCGGTGAAGTGGGACGCGGCGTCCGTGGCGTGGAAGGTGACGCTGAAGGGCGAGGGCCAGTCGTCCGTGGTGAATTGGGGCGACAAACTTTTCCTCACGAGCGCGACGGACAAGGGCGCGAAACGCTGGGTGCATTGCCTCGACCGCAAGACTGGAAAACTGCTGTGGGAGCGCGAGGTCGCGTGTGCGTCGCCGGAGCAGATTCACAAGATGAACACGTGGGCGACGCCGACGTGCGCGACGGATGGCGAGTGCGTGGTCGCGTTCTTCGGGCCGGGCGGCATCCATTGCTTTTCCATGGAGGGAAAGCCGATGTGGCAGCGCAATCTCGGCGGGTTCCCCGGCACGTGGGGCATCGGTTCGTCGCCGATCATGGATGGCAATCTCGTGATCCAGAATTGCGACGCCGAGGGCGCGTCGTCACTCGTGGCGCTCGATAAGAAAACCGGCGCACCCGTGTGGACGGCGAAGCGCGAGGACAAGCCGAAGGGCGGCTGGTCCACGCCCGTGCTCATCAGCGCCGGTGCGCGGCGTGAGCTGATCCTGAACGGCGAGCAGGGCGTGAACGCCTACGACCCGACGACGGGGAAGGATCTGTGGTTTTGCAAAAGCTACGCCGGACGCGGCGAACCGATTCCCGTGCTCGACCACGGCCTGCTCTACGTGGTGAGCGGCCAGCCTGGAAACACCTACGTGGTGAAACCCGGCGGCAGCGGCGACGTGAGCGAGACGAACCGGGTGTGGAATGCGAAGCGCGTGGGTGGGCGCGATCTGCCGACGCCCGCGGTGGTCGGCGACTTCGTGCTCATCTCGAGCCTCTCCGGGATGCTCTCGAGCTACGACGCAAAGACGGGTGCGATCCATTTCTCGGAGCGCCTCGGCTCAGCGGTCTCCGCGTCGCCTGTCGTGGCGAATGGCCTCGTCTATTTGCAGATGGAAAACGGCGAGGTGATCGTAGTGAAGCCGGGCAAGACGCTGGAGATCATCTCGCGCAACAAATTGGATTCCGCGAGCGACGAGATTTTCCGCGCGAGCCTCAGCCCAATCCGCGGCCAGTGGTTCGCGCGCTCGCAGAGCACGGTCTGGTGCATCGGCAAAAAGTAGGCGAACTCCGCGGGGAACGCGCGGCGCGCCGCCGGAAATTGCCGGGCACCCGAGTGTTCACGCCTTGCCGCCGTAGGTCACGTAGTCATCGAGATCGAGCAGGTCCGCCCAGCGCGTGATGTCCTTCCGCTGCGGCCCGGACTCGGCGAGATACTTGTCGAAAAATTCGCGGCTCTCCGCATCCGGCACGCGCTGGTCTGCCGCGACGCTCCACGCTTCGATTTCCGCGGGCGTGTGTTTATTCCGCTGGTTCGCGGTGATCCAGGCGAGCACTTCGCCGTCGCCTTTCCCTTTCGCGACTTCGGACTTCAGCGCGTCGCCATCCATGCCGAGAAAGCCGAGGATGCGCTGGTCGTTTGGGCAGGCGAAGTGGAAGGAGCCCGCCGTGCCGGCGAGTTCCGCGCGGCATTTGTCGAGCATGCGTGGGAGCAGCGCGTAGCCGCCGAGCCGGGCGCGCACGCTGCGCGGGGAACGCTGGGTGAGATCGGTGACCGGGATGTTCATGCGGAAAAGGATCACACAGTCCGGGGCCGCGCGGCAAGCGTGGTGGCTGCGACGCCCTCGTCGCAGGTGGAGCGCGTCGCCCCGGCGGGAAACTGCGGTGCATCGAGGAATGGCGGCAGAGGCGGGGCGCCTCTCCCGCATCCTGCGACGGGGGCGTCGCAGCCACGGGGTGCCTGCACGGGGTGCCGGCACGGGGTGCCGGCACGGGGCGGTTGCATGGCGGTGGCGTTCGTCTAGCGTGCGCGCACTGCATGAAGCCTGCCGATGAAATCCTCCGCATCCTCCGTGCGCTGCGGTGGCGGATGGCGCTCGGCGATCTGCTGCAAAGCGCGGCGCGCGCGGCGCTTTTCTTTTTTGCGATCCTGCTCGTGCTCACCGCGGCTGTGTGGTGGCGCGGTGGTTTCCGCCCGAACCTTGCGGACATCCCGATCGTGCTCACATGGCCGTTCGTCTTTGGCACACTCGCGGCGCTGCTCGTGACGCTGCTGAAATTTCCGCGGATCGAACGCGTCGCCCGCTCGCTCGATACGGCGGGCGCGACGCGCGATCGGCTTGTCACCGGGCGGCGGCTGGCGGAAAAATCGCGCGCATCGGAATTGGAAACGCTCGCAATGCACGAGATCGCCGGCTGGGCGCGCGGACGGAAGCTGGGGGCGCTTCTTCCGATCCGATTTCCGCGAGAGCTGCCGTGGATCGCCGCGCCAGTCGCGATGCTCGCGCTGCTGTGGTGGGGCGCGATGAAGGCGAACGCGATCAAGGACGCACGCGCGGCGCAGGAGACGGCGGCGATTTCCGAAACGGCGAAGCAGCTCGAAAAACTCTCGAAGCTCACGGACATCCTGGCGAATGAAAATTCGGAGAAGGTGATGAAGCTCATCGCCGAGCGCCTGCGGCAGAGCGCGGAGCAGATGCGCGCCGAGGCGGCGGACGGAAAGGATGCCCGCAAGGCGGCGCTGCGCGAATTTGCGATGCTGGAGGAACTCGTGAAGGAGCTGCGCCGTCCCGAGGCCGCGACGCCGGACGAACTGAAGGCGCTCGCCGAGGCGCTCGCGAAGCACGAACCGACGCGCGAGGCGGCGAAGGACATCGCGAGCGGCAACCTCGCGGACGCAGCAAAGAAAATCGCCGCCGCCGCGCAGGATGCTGCGCCGAATGCGGAGGCGGTGCGCGAGACTTTGAAGCAGGCGCTCGATCATCTCGCGGAGAAACGCGGAGAGGTCTCGAAGCAGATTGAAAAACTCCAGCAGCAGGCCGCTGGCGGGCGTCAGGATTTGCTGAAACAAGTCGCCGAGGCGCTGAATGATCTCGCGCAGCAGGGGAAAAATGTGGCGCGTGACGGCAAGGGCGCGCAGCAGGAGGCGCAGAAAAAGATGACGGATGAGGATCTGAAGCGGCTGCTTGGCGCGCTGGAGAATCTCAAGAATCAGCAGCAGCAGGGCGACGGCGCGCAGGACGGAGAACCGCAGCCGGGCGAGCCGGGCGCAGGTGACGCGGACCGCGAGGGCAAGGTGGCGATGCTGAATTTTTCAAGCGGCGAGAAGCCCGGCAGGGACTCGCAGGACAGCATCAATTCTCCCTCTGGAAAACCCGGCACCGACGGCGACAGGGACACGACGAAGGATCCTTTCGGCAAAAAATCCGCCACGCCAAAATCCGCCGCACGCAAGGAGCAGGACGCCGTGCAGCTCGGCACGGGCGAGTCGCTTTCCACGCTGATCCCGAGCGCGGCTGCGGGCGACGAGAAGGCGGCGCGGAGGTATCGCGAGCTTTACGACACCGCGTCGTTTGCCGCGGAGGACGCGGTGACGCAGGAGAACATCCCGCTTGGCGCGCGCTTTCTGATCAGGCGTTACTTTCAGGCGATCCGGCCGAAGCAATAGCCGATGATTTTTCCTCTTATTCTTATTCTTAATCTTATTCTTGATCCCTTTCGTAAACTTCGAGGCATGGCCGACGCAGAGTAAGAATAAGAATAAGAATAAGAATAAGATTAAGACCACGCCGCCGATACCGACTTTTTCCACACAACCAATGAGCGAATCCCTCGAACCGCGCCTCGCGCAATTCCGCACCACGTTCCGCCGCATCCAGCAGGAGATGGGCAAGATGATCGTCGGGCAGGATGATGTGATCGAGAGCGTGCTCGTCGCGCTTTTCACCGGCGGGCATGTGCTGCTCGAGGGCGTGCCGGGACTCGGAAAAACGATGCTCGTGCGGATGCTCGGCGAGGCGGTGAATTTGCAGTTCCACCGCATCCAGTTCACGCCGGACCTCATGCCGGCGGACATCGTCGGCACGAATATCATCCATGAGGGCGAGGACGGGCGGCGCACGTTTCAGTTCCGCGCGGGACCGGTGTTTGCGAATCTGCTGCTCGCGGATGAAATCAACCGCGCGACGCCGAAGACGCAGAGCGCGCTGCTCGAGGCGATGCAGGAGGCGCATGTGACGGTCGGCGGCGTACAGCATGAATTGCCGCAGCCGTTCCTCGTGCTCGCGACGCAGAATCCGCTGGAGATGGAAGGCACGTATCCGCTGCCCGAGGCGCAGCTCGACCGCTTTTTGCTGAAGGTGAAAGTGCGATTCCCGAGCGGCGACGAGCTGCACACGATCCTCGATCGCACGACGAGCGCGGCGGTGCCGCGCGTGGAAAAAGTCGTGACGGACGCGGCGGAAGTGCTCGTGCTGCGCGACGTGGTGCGCCAGGTGCCGATCGTGCGCGAAGTGCAGGAGCACGCGGTACGGCTCGTCCTGTCCACGCATCCGAATGATCCCGGTGCGTCGCCGCTCGCGAAGAAATTCGTGCGCTACGGTGCGAGCCCGCGCGGCGCGCAGGCGCTGATCCTTGCGGGGAAAATCTACGCGCTGCTCGACGGGCGCTGCCATGTGGCAAAGGCGGACATCTCGAAGGCGGCGCACGCGGCGCTGCGGCACCGGATCATTTTGAACTTCGAGGGCGAGGCCGCGGGACGCACGAGCGACGAGGTCATCGCGGAAATCCTCCGGGCGAATCCGGCCTAGCTGACTGTGGAAAACATCCGAAATCAGGGTCACGCAAAGACGCAGAGGCCCAAAGGAATCGAACACGAAGCCACCTCGCTTTGCGCCTTTGCGCCTTTGCGTGACATCATCTTCTTGCGCGGAGTTGCGGCTGCGCAATGCAGGCGAGGTTTCCAACCTCGCGCGGGCGAGCGCAGCGAGGCGGCGGGGAGCAGCGTGCGAAGATCGGGGGATTTTTGCTCCACGCCATCCCGCCGCCTCCGCCCATCCTGCCGCGCGAGATTGAAAATCTCCCCTACATTGACTCCCTCGCGATGAAACTTCGACTTGATGGCGTGCGGAAATCCTTTGCCGGAAAGACGGTGCTCGAAGGAATCACCGCGGACTTCGGCGAGGCGAATGCGGTCGTTTTCATCGGGCCGTCGGGAGGCGGGAAGAGCACGCTGCTGCGCACGATCGCGGGACTGGAGGCACCGGAAGAGGGGAGCGTGTCGTTCGATGGCGAAACGGTGGATTATTCGTCGGAGGAGAAACTGCGCGCGCACCGGCGGCGGCTGGGGATCGTGTTTCAGGCGTTCAATCTTTTCCCGCATCTCACGGCGCTGGAGAACATCACGCTCGCGCTGGAAAAGGTTCACGGCAATTCGCCGGAACAGGCGCGCGAGACAGCGATGGCCACGCTGCGGCGTTTTGCGCTCGATGCGCACGCGATGAAGAAGCCGGCGGAACTTTCCGGCGGGCAGAAGCAGCGCGTGGCCATCGCGCGCGCGATCGCAGCGCAGCCGCGCCTGCTGCTTTTTGACGAGCCGACCTCTGCGCTCGATCCGGAGATGACGGCGGAGGTGCTCGAATTGATCGAGGAGCTGAAGGCCGAAGGGCGCAGCTTCATCCTCGTCACGCACGAGATGGGATTCGCGCGCCGCGTCGGTGACACGGTGGCGTTTCTCGCGGACGGGAAGATCGTGGAGAAAAAAACTGCGGCGCACCTTTTCGATGCGCCGCAGTCGGCAGAGTGCCGTGATTTTCTGGCGAAGGTGCTGCGTTACTGACCCAGCCTACTTGATGTCCTCGAGCTTGAGCCAGACGCTCTCGCGGTTTTCGCCGGCTTCGCCGAAGACGCGCCATTCGATGGACTGGATGGCGCGCACGAGTCGGATCACATCGCCGGCGATTGCGCGGCGCTGCGCGCCTTCCGAACCTTCGCGGAACGGGCCGTTCGGATCTTTTTCGGCGAGCTTCACCCACGCGTCGGCAAAGTCGCAGAGCGCGGGGAACTGGATGCGGCCCTCTGCGCCGAGCGGTGAGCCGGCGGCGGGCGCCTTCGAGGCGATTTCCTTCGAGAGGCTGGGCGAGGTGCTGATGATCCAGCGGTCCTTGGAGATGGCGATGTGCGGCAGGAGGTCCTCCGTGGGCATCGGCAGCTCGATGTAATGGATTTCCAGGTCGCCGTCCTTTTTGAGCACGGGATCGGGCAGCTTGCCCTCGGGAGAGAGTGCGGCGAGCTGCTTGATGACTTTCTCGAAGCCCGTCCACGCGGCGCTCACGCCGGCGCGGTCCTTCAGTTCGGCGACCCACGCGATGCGCGGGATTTTTCCGTCTGCCATTTCGGCGGGGATCATCGGGAGCTTCGGCATGGTGCCGTTCAGGTCGAAGACGAATGCGGATTCGTCGCCGAGCGCCTTGGAGAGCTTCCGTGCAGAGGCCCAGACGTCCTTGAGCATCGGGACGGCCATGGCCTCGACCATCGTGGCTCCTGCGCGCTCGCTCTCGGGCACCATGGTCTTGCCGAATTTTTCATACCAGCCCCAGAGTATCACCGCGCCGTCCTCGATCAGGTCGGCCGTCTTTCCGTTGTTCGCGGGGTTCGTGCGGCCATTGGCGAAAATGAACACGGTCTTCGTGAAGAGCGACGCGAACGCGAGCGGCTTGCCGGTGTCGAACTGCGTCTGCTGCCCGCCGCCGAAGGCTTCGCCGCGGAGGCCGGAATCCCACCAGCCCACGCTGACGAACGGATCGAACTTCCGGCTCGAGAGCGACTGGACCTTGCCCTCGAATTTCCTCACATCGGCCTGCATCGCGGCGATGTGCTCTGGCTTGAGCAGCGTGGTGAGCTCGTCGGAGAGCTTCTTGAACTTGTCGGCAAACTCAATCTTGCCGTGCAGCTTCTCCTGCATGGCCACGCTCGCGTAGCCGAAGCCGAGCGGCTTCTTGTCCGCAAACTGCGCGGCGCGGCGCGCGACCGGGGCAATGGCGAGTGCGCTGTCCGCATCGCTGCCGGCGAACTTGATGTGCGAGTGGTCGCTGCCGAGGGAGAGGACGAGGTAGTCGCCCACCCAGCCCCACGCGATTTCGATGCGCTTTTTCTTCAGCGTCTCGACGGCCTGCTTGGCCTTGCCCTCGTCGCCGAGCAACTGGGCGAGCTGCGCGCGGATCATTTCCTCCTGCATGGCCTCGATGAGCTTCGACGCGTCGAGGGTGATGTTTTGGAAGTCATATTTGTCCCCGACCTTGAAATTGCCGAACGTCACGCCGGGCGGGAGCTTTGCGCCGAGCTGAGCGGTGACCATCGCCAGGCCGCCATCAATGTCCGCCTTGGATTTCACGGCCTTGAAGGCGATGAGCACAGGCGGGATGTCGCATTTCACGAGGGAGGGGATGATCTCCGGCGCGGCGTCGCGGAAGAGCTTCGCGGGATCCGGCGGCTGTCCGCCGCTCATCCCGGTCATGAGCAGGTGCTGCATCTGGATGCCTTGGAGTTCGCCGATGAGATTCACCCACGGCAGGAATTTTTCTGTG
Organism: Chthoniobacterales bacterium; assembly: GCA_038238025.1. Taxonomy (GTDB): domain Bacteria; phylum Verrucomicrobiota; class Verrucomicrobiia; order Chthoniobacterales; family Chthoniobacteraceae; genus SXWH01. The sequence goes on along the minus strand of JBBRYC010000061.1, from coordinate 4,004 downwards.
AAGCCCGCGGGCTCCGCGGCGACGATCTCGTTGCCGAGCAGCGCTTCGAAGATCACTTTGCCCTTCTCCGCCTCGGGCGAATTCCACTGTTGGATCGTCTGCTGGAATTTCGGGTCGTCCTTCAGCCCGGGCATGTTCAGCAGCGTCTTCGCCCAGTTGCTCCCGCTGAGCTTCACCCAGAGGTCGTGCATGCGGTAGTTCACCGAGAAGCCCTCGACGTCCTTCGGCAGCATCGCCGCAAAGCCGTAAGTCGCGCTGATGGCGGAGAGGTTCGCAGGTGCGGCGGCGGGTTCCTTCGCCGTGGTCTTCGGCGGCTCGGCGGGCTTCGCTGGGTCGGTGGCCTTCGCGGGTTCCGCGGGCTTTGCCGGCGCGCCAGCAGTGGACTTGTCAGGCTCGGCGGGCGGCTTGGCGGACTGTTCGGGTTTCTTGTCGCAGGCGACAAACGATGTGGCGAGCGCGAGCGCAAGCAGTGTGTGGAGTGGGCGGCGTTTCATGGCTGTATGGATTCTTTGTTTGGTAAAACTAAGTGCGGAGGTCGTCCGCGGGGAGCGGTTCTTATGCCGCGCACGCCCCGCCATGCACGAAAAAAAGCGAGGTTCGATTTTTGCCCGCGGCGGAGGCTTCGGGAGAAAAATGGAGTACGCATGACTCGGACACAGACGCGGCACCGGCCGCGGAGGTTTCAATCTTCGCTTGCGGGAACGGGCGGGATGCCGTTCCACTTGCAGTTCATGATCGTCACCACCGCGCAGCTATACAAGGTCGCCTACGGCAAATTCGCCATCGGGGCATACAACATCAACAACGCTGAGCAAACGATGGGGCTCTTCCGCGGCTGCGTCGAGAGCCAGGCACCGTTCATCATCCAGATTTCAAAGGGCGCGCGCAAATACACCGAGAAGCGGATGCTCGAGGCGATCATCCGCGCGGCGAGTGAGATTTTCCCCGATGCGATCTTCGCCGTGCATCTGGATCACGGCGACGAGGAGACGTGCTATGACTGCATTGACTCGGGCTTTTACAGCTCGGTGATGATTGATGCGTCGCACGACCCGTTGGAGAAAAATATCGAGATCACCAAACGCGTCTGCGACCGCGCGCACGCGAAGGGCATCAGCGTCGAGGCGGAACTCGGCATGCTCGGCGGTGTGGAAGAGCACATCGTGGTGGACGAGGGAAATGCGTGCCTGACGAACCCCGACGAAGCGCTGGAGTTCATCCAGAAGACCGGCTGCGACTCGCTCGCAGCGGCCTTCGGCACGAGCCACGGCGCTTACAAGTTCAAGGGTCAGCAGTCGCTGCACTTCGACGTGATCGAAAAAATCCGCGACATCATCAAAGCAGCGGGCCTGCCGCCCGTGCCGATCGTCATGCACGGCTCATCGTCCGTGCCGAAGGAGGAAGTCGCGCGCATCAACGCCGCCGGCGGCAAGCTCGATCCGAGCGCGTGCGGCGTGAATGAAAACGAATACCTTCCCGCTGCGAAGCTCGGCGTGACGAAGGTGAACATTGACACCGACGGACGCCTCGTGTGGACGCGCGTGCATCGCGAATATTTCCGCGACAAGCCCGGCGACTTCGACTTCCGCCCGCCGGGCATCATCTTCCAAAACGAATACTGCAAGTTCATCGCCGGCCGGAACAAGCTCCTCGGCAGCGCCGGCACCATTCCTGAAATCAGAAAATCACTCGGACTATGATCACCGCAATTTTTCTCCGCCGCATCGCAGTGTGCGCCGCCATCGCACTCGGCGTGCTCGCCATTTTTCCGGCTGCGCACGCGGAAAATGCGCCGCGAATTGACGCGCTTCACGTCGCCAAGGTCGCGACCGATTACCTCGCGACGCACGGAAGGAACGCGCCGCACATCACTTCCATCGAACTCGCACCAGACGCGCTCATGGGCGGCAAGACCTCGTGGATCGTGCGCTTTTCCCACGCCATCGTCACGGATGGCAACAAGGAGGTCGGCATGCGCGTGAAGCCCGACGGCTCCGTCTCGTATCTCGTCGAGGACAAGTCCGCCCCGAAGAAGCGCAATGTCCCGCTGAAGTCGTAGCCGATGAAGACGGGCGGCGCTGGGCGGCGGTTCACTCCGTTCGGGATCATGGTGGTGATCCTGCTCATCGCGATCGGCATCGCGCTCTGGCTCGCATACCTGCCGTGGCGCTGGGAGCGGACGAAGGACGAACTGCGCAAGCGCTATCCCTCGATCAACCGGATCGATACCGACGGACTGGCGGCATGGCTCGGCAGACCGAGCGGCCCCAAGCCGGTGCTCATAGACGTGCGCCCAGCCGCCGAATACGCATACAGCCACCTGCCCGGCGCGAAACGCATGGATCGCGACGACACGCCCGCATCGCTCGGCATCCCGGCAAATACGGACGACTCGCTCGTGATCTACGACGCCATCGGAACCGACGCGTATCCCGTCGCAGACAGCCTCACCAAGCGCGGCTACGCCCGCGTGCAGGTGCTCGAGGGCGGCATCTTCGAATGGGCGAACCGAGGACGGCAGCTCGTCGGCCCGGACGGGAAGACGGGCAAGGTGCTCGCCGGGAATTCGGAATTTTCCTCCCTGCTGAAACGCCGCGCGCGCGGAAACCCGTGATGCAGTTCTCCGCGCCTGCAAAGATCAACCTCTCGCTCCGCGTGCTGCGACGGCGCGACGACGGCTTCCACGAGATCGAGTCGCTCATGGCGCCGATCGCGATCCGCGACACGCTCGAAATCGAGCGGCGCGGCAGCGGCGGGATCGAATTTTCGTGCAACGACGCCACGCTGCCCGCGGACGGCACGAACCTCGTCGTGCGCGCCGCCTCGGCGTTCGCCGCGACCGCGGGCATCGATCTGCACGTCCGTATTTTTTTGAAAAAGGAAACGCCGCACGGCGCGGGACTCGGCGGCGGCAGCTCGGACGCAGCGGCGGCATTGCTCGCGCTGGACGAAATTTTTCAGACACACCTCCCGCTCGCGGAACTTTCCCGCATCGCCGCAAGCATCGGCAGCGACATCCCATTCTTCCTCGCGCGCAGCGCCGCGTGGTGCCGCGGGCGCGGCGAAATCGTCGAGCCCTCCGCGCTCCCGCAATCGGTCCCGCTGCTGCTGATCAAGCCGCCCTTCGGCGTGCCGACGCCGTGGGCCTACCAGCGCTGGCGCGACTCGATCGAGATCCCCGGCGTGCCGTACGCTCCGCAGTTGCTCGGCGACATCACGCTTGCAAATGATCTCGAACGTCCCGTGTTCGGGAAATTCATCCAGCTTGCCGAGATGAAACGCTGGCTGCTCGAACAGCCCGAAGCCGCCGCCGCACTCATGTCCGGCAGCGGCAGCACGATGTTCGCCGTGCTCCGCGAAAAATCCCTCGGCCCCGCGCTCTCGGAAAAAGCACGCGCACAATTCGGCGAGCACACCTGGCTCGCGCTGACGGAGACGATCTAGCGCATTCGGAAAGCACGTCCGCTGGGGAAGATCATTGTGTTGAAACGCGGAGACGCGGAGACGCAGAGGCGCGGAGAGAAACAGGGACGATCTGCGGGAAACCTTTTGCCTGCTTCCCTCTGCGTCTCCGCGTCTCCGCGTTTATCTTCTTCTGCGATCTGGCAAAATTAGCCGGACAGTCGGCCGCGGATCGTAGGCGCGCTTGGGAGAGCGCGTGACGCGGGCTTCCGCCCGCGCCTACGAGCGGACCACTTGCGCCGAAGAGTCCGCTTGTTTCTGCGAAATGGTATTACTTCCAGCACACGCGCTGAGCAGGAAGTTCAGCTCAGCAGCCGGTACCAGTTATCCCTCCGCCGCGCCTCGAATCCCGCTTCGCCGATCAGCCGCTCGATCTGCGCCGTGTTCAGCCGGAACGACGTGCCCGCGCTCGACACCACATTCTCCTCCATCATCACACTGCCAAAGTCATTCGCACCGTAGCGCAGCGCGATCTGCCCGATGCGCGGGCCCTGTGTCACCCACGAGCTTTGCACGTTCGGGATGTTGTCGAGGAAGATGCG
>JBBRYC010000060.1:0-39789 GCA_038238025.1 Chthoniobacterales bacterium | reverse complement strand
TGACTTTTGCCATGATGTTTGTGTTGTTGGTTTGTTGTTGCTTGTGGGTTTTTAACGAACCCAAGCCGGCATTGCGGCTTAGGTTCGGTAAATTGGTAGAAAAATCCGGGACTGCAAAAGCAAGGCAGCCGATGGCAAGGGTGAGGCGGCGTTTCATGAGGACCAAGACGCGGCAGTTAGAGCACGAGGCCCGCACTGCGGCGGAGAGTTACTTCTTTTTATTCTCGTCCACCACTTCGAACTCCGCGTCCACGACGTCACCGTCGGGCTTCTTCGCGGCACCTTCGGCGGCTCCGGCCTGGCTCGCACCTTCCGGCTGCGCTCCGGCTCCGGACGCGGCGGCGTTCTTATAAAGTTCCTCGCTCGCGGCTTGGAACTTATTCTGAAGGTCGGTGTAAGCGGTTTTGATAGCTTCGGTGTCGCTGCCCTTCAGTGTCTCGCGGACGGTCGCGATCTTAGTCTCGATTTCCGCCTTCACGTTACCCGGGATTTTCTCGCCGAGTTCTTTAAGCTGCTTCTCGCATTGATAGGCAAGGTTATCGGCGTTGTTGCGGACTTCGGCGGATTCCTTGACCTTCTTGTCCTCCTCCGCATGCGACTCCGCGTCGCGCTGCATTTTCTCGACCTCTTCCTTCGAGAGACCGCTGCTGCCGGTAATGGAGATTTTCTGCTCCTTGCCGGTGCCGAGATCCTTCGCGCTGACGTGCAGGATGCCGTTCGCATCAATGTCGAACGTGACTTCGATCTGAGGCGTGCCACGAGGCGCCGGCGGGATGCCGTCGAGGTGGAAGGTGCCGAGCTTCTTGTTGTCCTTCGACATCGGACGCTCGCCCTGGAGTACGACGATTTCGACGCCGGGCTGGCTGTCGCTATAGGTCGAGAAGGTCTGCGATTTGCGCGTGGGGATGGTCGTGTTGCGCGCAATCATCGAGGTGGCGACGCCGCCTGCGGTCTCGATGGCTAATGTCAGCGGTGCGACATCGAGCAGGAGCACGTCTTTCACGTCACCCTTCAGCACGCCGCCCTGGATGGCTGCGCCGATGGCGACGACTTCGTCCGGGTTCACGCCCTTGTGCGGCTCCTTGCCGATGATGGCGCGCGCGGTCTCAACGACCTTCGGCATGCGCGTCATGCCGCCGACGAGCACGAGTTCGTTGATATCCTTTTCCGAAAGGCCCGCGTCCTTCATGCAGGCGCGCGTGGGAGCGAGCGTGCGCTGGAAGAGGCTGTCCGTGAGCTGTTCGAGTTTCGAGCGCGTGAGCTTCTTCTGGATGTGCTTCGGCCCGCTCTGGTCCGCGGTGATGAAGGGCAGATTGATTTCGTATTCCTGCGCGGAGCTAAGTGCAATCTTCGCCTTCTCCGCCTCCTCCTTGATGCGCTGGATGGCATCGGGCTGCTTGGTCAGGTCAAGGCCGCTGTCAGTCTTGAACTCCGCGAGAATCCAATCCATCAGCGCATGATCCCAGTCGTCGCCGCCGAGGTGCGTGTCGCCATTGGTCGCCTTCACCTCGAAGACGCCGTCACCGATTTCGAGAACACTAATATCGAACGTGCCGCCACCTAAGTCATAGACTGCGATCTTTTCGTCCTTCTTCTTATCAAGGCCGTAAGCCAGCGATGCCGCCGTCGGCTCGTTAATGATGCGGAGGACTTCGAGACCCGCGATCTTACCCGCGTCCTTCGTTGCCTGACGCTGCGAGTCATTGAAATATGCCGGCACCGTGACGACCGCCTGAGTGATCGTCTCGCCGAGCTTAGCCTCCGCATCGGACTTCAGCTTCGCGAGGATCATCGCGCTAATCTCCGGCGGCGAAAACGTCTTAGTCTCGCCGTTCACGACGACCTGGATGTGCGCGTCGCCATTCGCCGCCTTCACGACCTTGTAAGGCACGCGCTTCAGCTCGTCCTGCACTTCGTCAAACTTGCGCCCCATGAAACGCTTCACGGAGAACACCGTGTTCGTCGCATTAGTCACCGCCTGCCGCTTCGCAGCCTGCCCGACGAGCCGCTCGCCCGTCTTGCTGAAGGCAACAACCGAAGGAGTGGTGCGCGCGCCTTCGGAGTTTTCGAGGACCACCGGCTCGCCGCCTTCCATGACGGACATGCAGGAGTTCGTGGTGCCGAGGTCAATGCCGAGGATTTTTGCCATAAAGTGAGTGGGTTGCTGTGAGTGGTTGAAAGAGGTTGCGTTGCTGCAATTCGTCGCCCGCCCTTCTGCAGGGGGCGGGCCACGGCACGAGTGTTTCGTTAAACCATTGTCTGCTATTTACTTGTTACGTTTTAGCGATTCCTGAAAACGCTCCGGCGGCACCGTTTCTGACGCACTTGGCACACATGGAGCGCGCCATTCCGTCACATAACGCCGTCGTCCATTCCACCGCCCGGCCCCTTGACATCGCGTGATCTCGGGCAAACGCTCCCGCACCGTCGCGGCGCGCATCCCCTCCTCCGCCATGAAAATGTCCCGCTCACTCGCGCGGCGTCCCGTGCTTCTCGCCGCCATCCCTGCATACACCGCCTCCGTGTGTCCCGCGGCTGCACCAGATCATGCGCAACACGCACACGCGGCGACGCCGCACGCGGACAATCCCACGATGCTCGCCGAGCACATGGCGATGCTCGCGCTCGTGAAGGACAGCGACATCACGAACAGGGCGTTCGCGAACGGTGCGTGGTCGGATGCGCGGACTTGGAAAGGCGCGCGGTGCGCGTTGATGGGCGCTTCACCTTCGCATCGGACCGCGACACCGCGCCGCTCGTGGATACGATCATCGTGACGGCGGGCGGCGAATTGCAAATCGGGACGCTCGCGCAACCAATCGCGGCGGAGAAAACGGCACGCATCACGTTCATTGATCGCGGTGCGATTGACACGGGATGGGATCCAAAGCGGATGACGCGGGGATTGATCTCGCACGGCGCGGTGACGATCGCGGGCGCGCCGGGCACGCCGTTCCTTCCGCTCGCGCAGCCTGCGGTCGAGGGCGCGACAAGGTTCGCGCTCGCGCAACGCCCGGTGAACTGGCGCAAGGGCGATCACATCCTGCTGCCGAGCGTCCGCGCGCTGCGCGCCGAGGACGAGGAGCTCGCGTTCACCGGCGTGAACGGAACGGAGGTCACCATCGCGCCCGCGGCACACGGCCATTCTCCGTCGCGGCCCGAGCTTGCCACCTACGCCGCGAACCTCACGCGCAACGTGGTTTTTGACTCGGAGAACACGCGCGATCCCGAACGCACGGGGCATGTGATGCTCATGCACTCGCCGAAGGTGAACATCGCGAACGCCGCGTTCCACCACCTCGGGCGCACGAACAAGCTGAAACCGATTGACGATCCGAAATTTGAGAACGGCAGCCTCGTCGCGGGCACGGGCACGAACGAGGGCGAGCAGCACATCCGCTATCAGAATTTGCGCGTCGAGGGATGGAACACCGGCATCGCGATTCCCGAGGCGGGGCATCACATCATCGAAGGCGGCTTTTACAGCAATGCGCGCAGCATCGTGATTCCCACGCCGTTCCAGCGAGGGCGGCGCGTGGACATCACGGGCGATCTGAAATTCGCCGAGACGGAATGCGGCGCGCAGCAGGACATCGTGATGGAAGCGCGCTTCGCCGGACTGCTCCAGGGCACCACCGGCTATCGCGATCCAAATGTGCTCTTCGTGCCCGATGTCACGACGCTGAACTTCGGGAAATTCAAAGGCCAGCAGCTCTACTACCCCGAGCAGGGCGCGGATGCGGTGCCGTTCCCCCGCCAGCAGGATCCCGCGACGATGAAGCGGCTCGGACGCATCGAGGGCAGCGTGCCCACGGAATTGCTCGACCGCACGACGCGCGACATTGCACAGCAATACGGCATCGCGATCGCCGGAGCCGTCGCGCCCGCGAATGCGATCAGCGAGCCCCGCTTCCACGGATTGATCGGGGTGGTTGTGGCAAAATATCAGCCCGAGATCCGGCCCGTGAGCAACCACGCCGACCATGCGGCGGGCTATCACTTCGCCGCGATCTCCGCTGGACCGCAGAGGGAAAAGCAGCAGTTCACCGACCCGACGCCGCACGATCTCCGCGACGGATGGAATCTCGTGATGACGAAGGTGCAGGGCGACGTGCGATCGTTCCTCATCCTCGCCGGTGAAGTGAAGCCGCAGGCGAAAAAAGGCTGCGGCACACCCGACGCGCCGAATGGAAAGCCAAATCCGAAGAACGCGAAGCCGCCAGGAAAATAAAATCAAACCGTTTCACATCAGGAATGTGAACGGAGCAGATGCGGCATGCATCGGGTAGGGTGGGCGTCCCGCCCGCTGTTTTCCGCGTCCCGCGGAATACACTCGGACGTCTTCGTGCGTGACCACGACGATAGACGTTCGCCGGGTGCAGAGCGGTACGCTCGGCACGGCGGGCGGGACGCCCACCCTACCCGATGCACGCCATCCCGCATCCGGGCTCTCCCACTCAGAGCCACCGCTTTTTAATCAGCCACATTTTCACGACCTGCGTGAGCGTCATGTAGCAGAGCAGCGTGGCGAAAATGATCGGCCAGTACAAACCCGGCAGCGGCGTGAAACCGAGGAATGGCGCGAGCGGCGAGTACGGGAGCCACGCGCCGAAGGCCATGATGAGCAGCGTCGTCATCGTGAGCTGCCAGCTTGCGCGGCCTTGCACGAAGGGTATCCGTTTTGTGCGGATGACGTGGATGATGAGCGTCTGCGTCATCAGCGACTCGACGAACCACCCGGTCTGGAAGAGCGACGCCTTTGCCGGATCCCAGCAGTTGAACACGTAGAGCATCACGAAATACGTCGTGTAGTCGAAGATGGAACTGATCGGGCCGATGAAGAGGATGAAGCGCGTGAGTTCGCCGATGTGCCACGGGCACGGCTTCGCGGTCTGGTCGGGGCCGACGGTGTCGGTGGGGATCGGCACCTGCGAAAAATCGTAGAGCAGCGTGGTGGTGAGGATCTGGATCGGCGTCATCGGCACGAAGGGCAGAAACGCGCTCGCGCCGAGCACGCTGAACATGTTGCCGAAATTCGAGCTCGCGCCCATGCGGACGTATTTGAGGATGTTCACGAAAACCTTGCGGCCCTCGATGACGCCTTCGTCGAGCACGGTGAGGCTGTTTTCCAAAAGGATCACATCGGCGGATTCCTTCGCGATGTCCACGGCGGTATCCACCGAGATGCCGACGTCGGAGGCGCGCAGCGCGGGCGCGTCATTGATGCCGTCGCCGAGGTAGCCGACGACATGGCCATTGCCACGCAGCGTCTGGATGATGCGCTCCTTGTGCGCCGGCGCGAGGCGCGCGAAGACGTCGTGATCCTCGACGGCGAGGCGCAGGTCGGCGTCGCTCATCGTCTCGACTTTCGTGCCGAGTAAAATTTTCTCCGCGGGGATGCCGACCTCTCGGCAGACCTTGCGCGTGACGAGATCGTTGTCGCCGGTGAGCACTTTCACGCGCACGCCGTGGCCTTGCAGCGCGGCGATGGCGGTGGCCGCGGAGTCCTTCGGCGGATCGAGGAATGCGAGATAGCCGCGCAGAATCAGATCGCACTCGTCGGCCTTCGTGTAGGCAGGACGGCGATCCACATGCTTGTACGCGATGGCGAGCACGCGGAATCCGTCGGCGCTCAGCTCGCGGTATTGCTCGATGAGATCGCCGACGAGGATCGGCTCCATCGGGAAAATCTCGCCGTCCAGCTCGAAGTGCGAGCACTGCGCGAAGACTGCCTCGGGCGCGCCCTTCGTGAGGAAGAGCCGGTCGTGGTTCAGCGTCTCGACGCAGACCGACATCATGCGCCGCACGAAATCGAAGGGGATCTCGTCCACCTTCAGGTACTCGTCGAGCGCGAGCTTCGTGTGCGCGTCGCGGTGGGCGAGCACGGCGCGGTCGAGGACATTGCGCAGCCCCGTCTGAAAATAGCTGAGCAGATACGCATCGAGCAGCACCTTCTCGTCGTCGTTCTGCAGCACGTTGCAGTACTTTTCGAGGATGACGCGGTCCATCGTGAGCGTGCCCGTCTTGTCCGTGCAGAGCACGTCCATCGCGCCGAAATTCTGAATCGCGTTCAGCCGCTTCACGATGACCTTGTGCTTCGACATCGCGATCGCGCCCTTGGAAAGGCACACAGAGACAATCATCGGCAGCATCTCCGGCGTGAGGCCGACGGCGACGGCGACGGAGAAGAAAAACGCCTCGTGCCAGTTGTGCTTCGTGAGGCCGTTGATGACGAACACGAGCGGCACCATCACGAGCATGAAGCGGATCATCAGCCACGTAAACTTGTGGATGCCCTTGTCAAAGCTCGTCTCGACCGGCGCCGTGCTGAGGTTCGCGGCCATCGTGCCGAAGTAAGTGCGTGCGCCCGTCTCCACGACGACCGCACGCGCCGTGCCGCTCTCCACGCTCGTGCCGAGGAAGCACACGTTGTTGAATTCGATCGGCGAAATGTCCGCGCGCGTCTCGGCGGGCGCGTGCTTTTCCGAGGGGAGCGACTCGCCGGTGAGCGCGGACTGCGTGACGAAAAGATCCTTCGACGAAAGCAGCCGCACATCCGCCGGAACCATGTCGCCCGCTGCGAGCTTGATCACATCGCCCGGCACAAGTTCGCCGAGCCGGATTTCGATCTCACGACCAGCGCGCACGACGGTCGCCGTCACGCTGATCATCGCCTTCAGTTTCGCAGCGGCAGCGTCCGCCTTTGCCTCCTGAATAAAGCGCAGCGAGACGCCGAGGATCACCATGAGCGCCATCACCGTCCCGCCACGCCAGTCGCCCGTGGCAAACGAAACGCCGGAGAGCACCGCGAGCAAAATCACGAGCGGATTCACGAGCGTCTTCAGCAGGCGCAGCATCGCGCTGCGTCCCTTTTCCTCCGCGACCGCATTGGCGCCGAACTCCGCGAAGCGCGCCTCCGCCGTCTCCTGCGAAAGTCCATCTTCCGCCGTATCCATCACCTTCAGGATTTCCGCCGGAGCCTGCCGCCCCGCCTGCGCGAGACGGTCGGACACACGCATGCCGTTCGGCTTGCGTTTCGGTGATGAGATTCCGGATGTCATGCGGTGGGCGCGTGCCTTACCGGGAAAATTTTCCGCCGGGTAGGAGAAAGGCGTGACAGTTCCGCGACGCGCGGTGCAGTCCTCCCCGACACCAGACGCGAGGTCAGGAGTGGTCGTGCGGCGCGCGGCGCGCGGGGCTGCCTCGCCATGCTGTGCCTGCGGGAAGGGTTTCGCCTTTCATGAGCATGGACAGGTCGTCGAGCGAGGAGTCCGCTTCCATCCGCGAATCATACAGCGTGATCGCGAGCCCGCCGACAGCGCAACGCGGGCCGATGTCCACGGTGGAAATCTTCATCACACGATCCTCGAACAAATGTGTCTGCAGACCGCATTCATTGTTCAGCGAGGCGTCGTCGCCCACGCTCACCACGTCAAACTCGGTGATGTCTGTCGTGTCGGCATATACTCGCCGGCCGAAACTCGCGCCGAGCAACCGCCAGTACCATGGCAGGAATGGCGTGCCCTTGAGATGTTCCGCGAGGTAGGGCACGGCGAGTTCCTCGTAGGTCGAGGTCACCAGTTCGCTGCGCCAGACGTAGTGATTCCAGAGCGGCTTTTCGAGTGACCGATAGCGTCCGATCAGCGACCACTTCAGCAGCACGACAAACAGCCCGGCGCTCAGGGCCAGGCCCATGTAGGCAAAGGGGAACATCAGCGCCGCTTCGAGGAGCGACTCCATGTCCTTCCAGTCAGGATGCGATTTTTCTGGTGCCGGACCTTCGGGATTTTCCTCGGTGGCCGTGGGCGCGGTCAGCTTGGCAAGTGCCGCGGCCTTCTGCTGCTGGATCTTTTTGCGACGCCGTTTGCGGGGAGGCTTGCGTCCTGGCTTCTCGGGTCGGGCCGGTGCGACGCGTTGCACCGGCGGGGACACTCCCGTCCGCGTCGAACGCACCGGCTCGCTCCTCGGATCCGCGCCGGATTTCGCCCCGAGCACCATCGAGATCAGCAGCGAATTAATCGCCACGATCACCGTCAGCGGGAGGATGACCTTCACAAATTCGATCGCGTAGCGTTGCACGATGAGCCGCTTGCGCGGGCGGAAGGTGCTCCCTTCGTCGAACTGCTGTGCGCGCTGGCGCGTCGGCAGAAATACGGCGGGCGTGCCGAACCACGAGCTGTTTGCTTGCAATGCGTCTGCCGGTGCCGTCGGCGGCACCGAGAGGCATCCGATCAATACTTCGTCGCCGACCCGCGTGCCCGAAGGCAGGAAGGCGCTGTTGCCGACGAACGCGCGCCGTCCGACGCTCGTTTCCTCGAGCGAGATTTCGCCGTCGGCCACGCGCGGTGCGCCGAGCATGACGGCATCCGCGATGAAACTTTCCTCGCCGAGGCTCAGCAGGTCCGGGCTGATCGCGGAAGCCGTCGAGATCTCCGCGCGCTTGCCGACCTTCACGCCGAGCAGGCGGTACCATGGCGGCAAAAACAGCGTCGCGTACAGCGGTTTGACCACATCGAGGCTCAGGTCCAGCAGTTGGTTCACGAGCCACCACCGGATGTAGAAGCCGCTCCACACGGAGCGACTTCCCGGCTTGAGGCGTCCGAGCAGCAGCCATTTTACCAACGCGATCTCCAGGCACGTGAAGATCACAAACATCAAAGCCAGCAGCGGCGCGAGCCACAGGAACTTGTAACCCTCGGTCGCCTGATCGATCTCACTCATCAGCACCATGCCGGGAAAAATCGGCGCGATGGAGAACACGGGGAACACAAACAGCAGCGCGGCAAACGCCAGCCCAAACCCGAGTCGTCGCGCGAGCGGCGGACGCACGGGCGCGGGCGTCGTCACGACTCCCGTCTTCGCCGCCGGTGAACCGTTCCAGATTTCCTTCGTCGGGATCGTCGCGCCGCCCGGCAGCAAGGACAGCTCACCGAGTTGCGCGCGCTCAGCCATCGTCGCGCCAGGCCCCACGACCGATCCGCTGCCGACCACGCAGCCGGCGCCGATGCGGATCGCTTTCAGTTTCAACCAGCCCCGCTCCACATTGGCGCAGCCGATCACCGCTCCGGTGCCGAGACTGGCATCCGCGCCGATCTCGATCAGCCCGATGCCCTCGAGCGCGGATGTGCCGAGGTACACATTTGCTCCGATCTTCGCGCCGAGCAGCCGAAAGTACACCGGCAGCAGCGGCGTGCCGCCCAGGTAGTGCGTGGGAATGATTCCCAGCATCCGTTGCACGAACCACCAGCGGAAATAATACCAGCCCCACAGCGGATATCGCCCGGGTTTCTCGCGCCCCAGGACGATCCACTTCACGACGATCGCCACGCCGAGCATCAGCGGGATCATCGCGAGAAACAGGCCCAGCGCCACGGCCACCGATGTCACGCGGGTGTAGCCGTAGTTCGTCAGCCACGCGTACGTGAGGTACGGAATCAGCAACTGCAGCGAGAAGAAAACGTAAATCACCGGCAGGGATGCCGCCTGCGCCAGGCCGCACAAGACATGCTTCCAGCGCGGGATCGCGGCGAACGGCTCCTGCTCGTCCCGTTCCGCCACCGGTGCCGTCGCATCCAAATGCGCCGCCATTTTCCGGATCGTCGGATGCTGGTACACATCGAGCATCGAGACGCGCTGGAATGCCGGCTCGCGCCGCAGCCGCGACACGAGCGCCGCCGCCCGCAGCGAGTGGCCGCCGAGTTCGAGAAAAAAATCGTCCTCGGCCGACACCGGCACCGGCGTGAACAGCTCGCTCCAAACCACGTGCAAGCGCCGCTCCGTCTCGGTTGCCGGCGGCGTCAGCGGCCTGTCGGTGACCGGGCCCGCGTGGGTCGGCGGCGGCAGGCTCTTGCGATCCGTTTTTCCGTTCGGCAGCACGGGCATCCGCTCGATCACCTCGATGATGGCCGGGACCATGTAGTTCGGCAGCCGCGCCCGCAATTGCGCGCGCACCGCGGTCTCGTCCAGCTTGCCGGCATTGCGCAACACGACCCACGCGACCAGCGTCTCGTTGCCCGTCGCATCGCGCCACAAGCCCGCGGTGGCCTGACGCGCGTCGGCGACCTCCATCAGCACCGCCTCGATCTCCGCGAGCTCGACGCGGAAGCCGCGGATCTTCACCTGCGTGTCAGCGCGCCCAAGAAATTCGATCTCACCCTCGTCGTTCAGCCGCGCGAGATCGCCCGCGCGATACAAGCGGCCCAGCGTCGCGTGCTCGATGAACTTTTCCCGCGTCAGATCATCGCGACCGACATACCCGATCGCCAGTCCCTGGCCCGCGATGCAAAGTTCACCCTCCATCCCGGCTGGCACCGGCGTGAGCGTCTCGTCGAGAATGTGCACCGAATAATTTGGCAGCGGATGGCCGATGGTGACGGGCCGATCCGGCGTCACCTCCGCCCACGTCGCCGTGATGCTGGTCTCGGTCGGGCCGTAGGTATTGAGAATGCGCCGGCCCGGTCGCGACCAGCGACGCACGAGATCCGGCGGACACGCCTCGCCGCCAAGATTCAGCAGCCGCAGCGTCGGCACTTCCGCCTCCTGCAGCGATAGCAGCGTCGGCACGCAGCTCCACACCGTCACCCCTTCGTGCGCGAGCACCGTCGCGAGTTCCCCGGCGGCGTGCATCAGCTCGCGCGTCCCGATCAGCAGCGTCGCGCCTGCTGCGAACGCCGGCCAGATTTCCTCCAGCGACATGTCGAACGAAAGCGAGAAGCCCTGGAACACAATGTCGTCTGCGGTGATGCCGAGGATGCTGCCTTCGCTGCGGACGAAATGGCAGATGGACCGGTGTGAAATTGCCACGCCCTTCGGACGGCCCGTCGAGCCGGATGTGTAGATGATGTAGGCCGGATCGTCCGCCGTCACACCCGACTCCTCGCGTGTGATCGGCAGCGGCGAATGCGCGGCGATTTCCCCGCCGTCGTCGTCGAAACAGATCAGCGGACAAGTGGTGTCGAGCCGCTCGCCCATCTCCCGCAGCGTCACAATCGCGCTCGCCTTCGCGTCGCCCGCGACGAACGCAACGCGGTCCGGAGGGAAATCCGGATCGAGCGGCACGTAGCAGCCGCCGGCTTCGAGGATGCCGAGAAAAGCGGCGTACATCTCCAGCCCGCGCGGCATCCAGATGAGCACCGGCGTCCCGCGTCCGACACCGCGCCCGCGCAGATAGCGTGCGAACCGCGCGGCATGATCGCGCAACTCGCCGTACGTCCACGTGACCTCGCCGCAGCGCAGTGCCGCCTTGCCGGTGCAAATCCCGGCCGTCCCGGCAAAGAAATCGTGGAGCCGTTCATCGCGCAAAAACTCCGGCGCGACCGGCCCGTTCAGGGATGAGAGTGTTTTCGGGGGCGACAATGGAGCGGACGAAGTGCCCTCAGTCGTCTTCGCCTTGCAACCCCGGAGTTGCGGCGGCGCCGCGCGCAGGCATCGTGGCACCCGGCTTGCCACCGCGCACCGCTTCCGCAATTATCTGCCATGGCCAATGCACTTGTCATCGGAATGGGCGGGGTGGGCTCTGTCATCGGGCAGAAGCTGCACGGCTATCCGGCGTTCGAGCGCATCTTCCTGGGCGACGTGGACACGATCTACGCGCAGCGACTGCACGAGCGCACAAAGAAGAGCCGCTTCGAGGTCGTGCAGATCAACGCGATGGACACGGCGAAGCTCGCGGCATTTTTGCAGGAGCACAAAATCTCGGTGACGCTGAACTGCGCGACGTGGCAGGTGAACCACAGCGTCCTCGAAGCGTGCGCACAGGCCGGGTCGCACTACCTCGACATGGCGGCGGACATCTATTCGCCGCCCGGCGTGAAGCGGCCGACGAAGAACAGCTACGAGGCGGAGATCGAAAAATTCGACACGCGCTTCCGCGAAAAAAACCTGCTCGGCGTGCTGTGCATGGGCTGCGATCCCGGCGCGGTGAATGTCTTCGCACGCTGGGCGATGGATCGTCTCGACACCGCCGAGAGCATCCGCATCCTCGACGCGGACAATGCCGACGTGAAGGGCTACCGCTTCGCCGTGCTGTTCTCGCCGGAGACACTTTTTGAGGAACTCGGCGCGGTGCCGTATTTCGTGAAGGATGCGCGCGTGATGTCCGGCAAGCCGCTGGAGACGGAAGTCGAATGGCATCGTTTCCCGCCGCCGCTCGGGCTTATGAAAACGTACGCCGTCGCGCACGAGGAGGGTGTGTCGCTCGGGCTGCACAAACCGTTCGTCGAGAAAGGCGTCCGCTATTCCGTCTTCAAATACACGCTCAGCGACAAGGTCGTCTCGCTCGCAAAAAGCCTCGCGCTGCTCGATCTCGACTCGTGGAAAAAAGTGAAGGTGGACGGCGTCGAGGTGAGCCCCGTGCGCGTCGCGTGCGCGAACCTTCCGAAGCCCGCCACGCTCGGCGCGACGGCAGACGGCTACTCGTGCGTGGGCACCGAGGTGCTCGGCATGAAGGACGGCAAGCGCGTCGAGTACTTCATCTACACGATGGACAGCCACCACGAGACGTACGAGCGCCACGGCTACTCGCTCACCGTGATTCAAACCGGCATCCCGCCTGCGCTCGCCGCGCGGCTCATCATCGAGGGCGCGATTCCCGAGCGCGGCGTGATGATGCCCGAGGCGCTCGCGCCGGATGCGCTGATGGACAATTTCTCGAAGGAGGGACTGAAGATCTTCGTGGAAAAGCGCGATGTCTTTGAAAAATAGGCCATGCAAACGCGACTGTTCATCGGCGGAAAATGGATCGAAACCACAGCGACGCTGCCGGTGCGGAATCCGTTCACCGGCGCGGAAATCGCGCGCGTGTCGCTCGGCGACGGGCACACGCTCGACTCCGCGATTGCCGCGGCGCGCGCCGCATTTCCAGCGACCCGCAGCGTGCCCGCGCACGAGCGCGCCGCGCTGCTCCTGCGCATCGCACAGGCTATCGAGGCGAGGCGCGGTGAGTTCGCGCAGATGATCACCGCTGAGAGCGGAAAGCCGATCACCCTCGCCGAGGCGGAGGTCGCGCGCGCAGTCTGCACATTTGCCACCGCCGCCGAGGAGGCTCGGCGCTGGAGCGGCGCAGGCGAGGTGCTCGCGCTCGACGCGATGCCCGCAGGCGCGGGGCACACGGGATTCACGCGGCGGTTTCCCATCGGCGTGATCAGCGCGATCACGCCGTTCAATTTCCCGCTGAATCTCGTCGCGCACAAAGTCGCACCGTGCATCGCGACGGGCAACACGATGGTCGTGAAACCTGCGGCGAAGACGCCGCTCACCGCGCTGCTGCTCGCCGAGGTGCTCGCCAGCGCGGGCGTGCCAGCGGGACAGATGAATTTCGTCGTCTGCACAAACGAAGACGCCGCGCGTCTCGTGACGGACGCGCGCGTGGCGATGCTGAGCTTCACCGGCGGCCCGGACGTGGGCTGGCGGCTGAAGGAACTCGCGGGAAAAAAGCGAGTGTGCCTGGAACTCGGCGGGAACGCGGGCGTGATCGTCCACGACGATGCGGACATCGCCGCCGCAGTGCCGATGATCGCCGCGGGCGGATTTGGAAACGCGGGCCAGTCGTGCATCAGCGTGCAGCGGATTTTTGTGCAGGAAAGAATCTGCGCAGACTTCAACACGCTGCTCCTCGCGCACATTCGCGAGAAGGTGAAGACGGGCGATCCGAGCGACCGCGCCACCGTCGTCGGGCCGATGATCACAGCGGAGGCGCTCGCGAAGACGCGCACACTTCTCGCCAGCGCCGTCGCCGCGGGAGGCCGCATCGTGCTCGGCGGCGAGGCGCGCGGGCAGTGCCTGGAGGCGACAGTTCTCGAGGACGTGCCGCTCTCGCACGAGGCATGCACCTCGGAACTTTTTGCGCCGGTCGTCACGCTGCATCGCTACGCCGATTTCGACGACGCGCTGCGCCTCGTGAACGACAGCCGGTTCGGCCTGCAGGCCGGCGTCTTCACGCGCGACATCGGCCGCGCACTGCGCGCATTTGAGACGCTCGAAGTCGGCGGCGTGCTCATCAACCAGGTGCCGACATGGCGCGTGGAAAACATGCCGTACGGCGGCGTGAAGGAGAGCGGCTTCGGACGCGAGGGCTTGCGGTACGCGATGGAGGAGATGACGGAGATCAGGACGCTGATCATGCGGCATTCGTGAGGTGGCGGGGCGGACATTGCCGGCACGGCTGAAGCCGGCATCCGTGCGCGGAGCGGCTCATGGCTTGCGCATTAAGATGAAGTATCGGCGCGAGGAGCCGAACGTGGGGGCTTGAAGGGAGACGCCTGCGGCGGGCTCAACGTCCAACATTTAATACCATCTTTCGGAAATAAAATGACTGATGCGCGAAGAAGCAGGCTGGCGTGCATTGGGTAGGGTGGGCGTCCCGCCTGCCGTGCTGCGCATCCTGCGCAGAACCCGGCGGAGAACCACAGGCATTCAGCCCGCCAGCGATGTTCGGATGTGTCCCGCAGGATGCAGGACACGGCAGGCGAGACGCCCACGCTACCCGAGACACGCCGTCCCGCTTTCTGTCCGGTTATTTATGCAAAATGGTATAACTCCTAACGGCGCACAATCCGACGGCGGGCTTGGCTGATTTTAGAAGTTAAGAGTTTGACGTTAAATGTTAGATGTTGAGCCCCGCGCAGCGGCCGTTCACCCAAGAGGTCTGCCCCGCAATTTTTGACGCGTCAGCACTGCACAGCGTCTTTACATCCGTGCCGCTTTGCAGGCAAAAGTCCGGGCGATGGGTTTGCTTGCTCAACTTTTCCGGCACAAGAATTCGCCTCCCGGTGAACACGCGCCTGCGCCGGAACACGACGCGACTCCCGCCGCCGGCGAGGTGCGCGGAGTCGGCGCGGTCGCGGTCGCCGCGGGCGTGAGGACGGCGCACGGGATGCCGTCAGAGTTTTCACTTTCGCTCGGCGAAATCCTGAGCCATCTGCCGGGGCAATTCGTGCGGCCGGGAAATCATGATGTCCACCGTACACTGCGGATCCCTGCGGCGGATGTCGCGCCGGGGCTCGCTCGCGGAAAGGGGCAGGTCTCCCTCGCGAGTCTGGCATCTCTTGCGCCCGATGTTTTCCGCTGGGAGCAGGGAAACTCAGAGGCGCCGGAGGCACGCCTGCCGATTCAGAAATTGCTCCAACAAATCCGCACGGGTGATGCGGCGGCACCCACTGAGCAGAAACCTGCCGGACCCGCGGCCGTCGCACCGCTGCAAGCGCCCGCGCAGGAAATTCCCGCGGCGGCGGTGAAGCTGCCGCCGCCTGTCATGCCGGACGCGCCGCCGCCGGTTTCCGTGGGGGCCACGGAGCAGCCGGAGCAGCCGCGCGAGCTGCGTCCACCGAAGGATGTCGCGATCTCGACCACGCTGCGCGCGGTGGTGCTCGGAGGAGTGACGGCTGCGGAATCGGCAGGCGCTCTCGCCCCCGCGGGACAGTTTCGCGCGCCGCGCATCGCGCTGGCCGCGACCGCCGCGCCGGTGCCGGTGGTTCTCGGGCCGTCGGTGCTCCCGTCCGTGACTGACGGCGGCATCTCGCTCGCGCCGCGCACCACGCCGGATTTCGCGGGCCTGCAAAATCTCTTCATGACGGGCGAGGCGCTCGATCTCTCGGGAGTCGCGGCGCACGCAGCGGCGCTGCCAGGCGTGCGCGCGTGCGTGATTTCCGGCAGCGCGGGCAGCGCGACGGCGGGGGATTTTTCACACGGCGTGAGCGCGGAGGAAGCGCGCGCGGCCTCGGCCGATCTTGCGCGGACCGGCGGCGCGACGATGGACACACTGCATCGCGGCGAATCGGACATTGCGATTTTTCTCCACGGCGAAGCCAGCATCGCGGCGGTCATCGCGGCGGGGGGATTTGTCCCCGGCGTGCGCGAGCGCCTCGCACGCGTGGCCGAATTGCTCGCAGGCACCGCGCCCGCACGCTAGCTGTCCCAATCCCGTGCCGACCATTGACTACAACGCCAAGGAAGTGCTGCTCCGATTCGGAGTCGCGGGCGCACCGGGCGCGGGAAAAACGCAGATGCTTTGGCGCCTGCACGCGGGGCTGCCGCCCGAGATGCGCGGGGAACTCACCATGCGCGCAGTCGGCGAGGATCAGATCGTGAGCTTCGAATTCACGCCTCCCGATCTCGTGCCGATCTCCGACTACCGCGCGCGGTGCAGGGCGATCACCGTCGCGGGAAAAATCGCGGACCCTGCGATCGTCGCGCGCGTGATGAGCGAGCTCGACGGCGTGTTCTTCGTCGCGGATTCGCAGGGCGAGCGGATGGAGGAAAACATCGAGGCGCTGCGCCAGATCGGAGCCGTACCGGGCCTCTCGCAGGTGCCGATCGTGTTTCTCTACAACAAGCGCGATCTGCCAAATGCCGCGCCGCTCGAATACCTCGACGAGGTGCTGAACCGCGTCGGCGCCCCGCGCTTTGCGACCGTGGCGGCGACGGGCGAAGGTCTCACCGAGGCGCTCTCGGAACTGTCGCGGATCGTGCTGCGGTAGCGGCAACGCAGGCGAGGTTTTCCAACCTCGCGCGGGCGGGCGCAGCGAGGCGGACGGGGAGCGCTCCGTGCCATCCCGCCGCCTCCGCCCATCCTGCCGCGCGAGGTTGGAAACCCCGCCTACTTTGCGCGCAGTTTCGCGAGGATTTTTTCCGTATCGTACACGCAGCCGGCCCATGCGCCGCCGCTGAGCGACTGGAGCTCGGCCCACAGGCGCGTGTCGTCGGGCAGCGCGGCGTGCGGTGCGAGGTCCTCGCGTCGCGGGCGGGAGGCGAGGATGCGCGCGCCTTCCTCTGGAGAAAATGTGCGA
The DNA here is from genome assembly GCA_038238025.1 of Chthoniobacterales bacterium. GTDB lineage: Bacteria > Verrucomicrobiota > Verrucomicrobiia > Chthoniobacterales > Chthoniobacteraceae > SXWH01. The sequence goes on along the minus strand of JBBRYC010000060.1, from coordinate 23,005 downwards.
TCATTTTCGCCGATGAAATTCACGCTGCTGGTCATCGCGCTGCGATCGATCACGATGCGGATGCGGTCGCCGTCGCGGAGTTTTCCGATAGGGCCGCCGGCGAGCGCCTCGGGGCCAATGTGGCCGATGCACGCGCCGGTGCTCACGCCGCTGAAGCGCGCATCCGTGAGCAGCGCGACGTGCTTGCCGAACGGCAAATGCTTCAGTGCGCTTGTGACCTGATACGTCTCCTCCATGCCCGTGCCCATCGGGCCGATGCCCGCGATCACGAGCACGTCACCGCTCTGGATCACGCAGCCACGGATCGCCGCGATGGCTGACGCTTCGCTCGGAAAAACGCGCGCGCCGCCCTCGTGCCGATAGACAGAATCAGCGCCGACGACGGAAGGATCGATCGAGGTCGCCTTCACGACGCTGCCCTCGGGCGCGAGATTGCCGACGGGGAAAATCATCGTGCCGGTGAGACCGCGTTCCTTCGCACGCGCTGGCGGGAGGATCACGTCGTCGGGATCAATGCCGTCAAGTTCGCGGAGCAGCGCACGGAATTTTGCGCGGCGCTCGCTTGTCTCCCACGCGTCGAGATTTTCGCCGAGCGTGCGGCCCGTGGCGGTGAGCACGGAGCAGTCGAGCAGGCCGAGTGCGCGGAGGTGGAGCATCACCTCGGGCGTGCCACCGGCGAGGAAGACGCGCACGGTCGGGTGGCCGACGGGGCCATTCGGCAGCGCGTCCACGAGGCGAGGCGTGGCGCGGTTCGCGGCGATCCAGTCGTCCACTTTCGGACGCGAAAGCCCGGCGGCGTGCGCGATGGCGGGGATGTGGAGCAGCAAGTTTGTCGAGCCGCCGATGGCTGCGTGGACGACGATGGCGTTGCGGATTGATCCGTCTGTGAGGATGTCGCGGCCGCGGAGTCCGCGTGCGTTCAAATCCACGACGGCCTGCGCGGAGCGTGTCGCGATGTCGAGCCACACGGGCTGTCCGCTCGGCGCGAGTGCGGAGTGCGGGAGCGCGAGGCCGAGTGCTTCGGCGATCACTTGCGAAGTCGCCGCGGTGCCGAGGAACTGGCAGCCGCCGCCGGGCGAGGCGCACGCGCGGCAGCCGAGTTCGGCGGCTTCCTGCAGCGAGAGCAGGCCGTGCGAGAAGCGCGCGCCGATGGTCTGAATTTTTCCCGCGTCCTCGCCGCGCGTCGGCGGGAGCGTGACACCGCCGGGGACGATCACGCCGGGCAGGTCGCGCATTCCGGCGAGCGCCATCATCATCGCGGGAAGTCCCTTGTCGCACGTCGCCACTCCGATCACGCCGCGGCGCAGCGGCAGAGAGCGGATGAGGCGGCGCATGACGATGGCCGCGTCATTGCGATACGGCAGCGAGTCGAACATGCCGTGCGTGCCCTGCGTGCGCCCGTCGCACGGATCGCTCACCGCACCGGCGAAGGGTACGCAGCCGAGTTTGCGAAGTTCGCGCGCGGCGGCCTCGACTTGCAAAGCGATTTCCCAATGCCCGGTGTGATAGCCGAGCGCGACGGGCTTTCCATCGGGCGAACGCAGGCCGCCCTGCGTGCTGAGCACGAGGAACTGCGGCCCTGCGGCGGTCGCGGCGTCCCAGCCCATGCCGACATTTTGCGTGAGGCCGAAGAGGTCGCCGCTCGGTGCGCCGCCGAGCATTTCCGCGGTGAGCGGCAGCGCGCCCTGCGGGCCCGCGGCGTGCGTGCGGATTTGGAAAATCTCGGGATTGTCAGCGGGAATGTCGGAGGCCATGCGAGCGTCAGGGTGAGTGCAGAAACTCGGAATTGAAACGCAGAGACGCAGAGACGCAGAGGTTTATGCAACGGAGATTTCGCAAACTTCCTCCCATCTTCTCCGCGTCTCTGCGTCTCCGCGTTTGAAAACATTGCAGTCCCATCACAAAAGATTTTGCGGTACGCACGCTCAGGCAAACAGCGCCGCGCTCGCCGTGTAGCCATGCACGAAATTTTTTCCGCCGACGGGCCCGATCTCGCCGTTGCAGAAAAAGCCCGCGCTTGGGTGCTTGCCGAAGGTCTCCGCAAGCACACCTGCGTCGTGATTCGGCGCTCCGAAAAGGCCGCGCCCGCGTCCGCCGCATGAAAAAAGCAGCGAGGCGAACGGCTGTACTCCGCGCGTGTGCATCGCGCCGGCGAGGTGCGTGAGATCCTCGTCCGCGGCGGCGGCGTCGCGGAGCTGGTACTGCACCGTCTGGCCGACGCGCGGAAATGCGGCGACGGCGACGGCGCCGCTTTCCTGATCCGCGCCGAGGATGTTGCGGATGAGAAAATCGCCGCGGTGGAATTCCTCGCGGTATTCCGTCATCGCGAGACCGGCGAAGAGGTTGCCCTTCGCGACGGCCTTCTCGGCATTCGTGAGCGACTGGAATGCGTCGTCGAGGATGCGCCACGCCGGTCGCGAGCCGAGGGTCTGGATCACATTTTCCTCCACGCCGGTGACTGGCAGCGCTTCGCCGATGGGACGGCAGCCCTGGCTCACGAGTGTGTGGATTTTCACGCCACCGCGGAAGCCGAGGGCCACGCCGCCATCGCGGAGTTCGCGGTCGCAGATGACGAACATGTCCTCGAGTGCGCGCCCGCCGCTCGCGAGTCCGCCGATGCACGGTGCGCCGGGAAACGCGCGCTCCCACGTCGCGAGCCATTGCTCGGCGGGGACCGCACTCGGATCCGCGAGCAGCAGCCATGCGTCCGCGTTCTCGCCGCCCACGGCTTTGCGCAACGCGTCCGCATCGTCCCACGCGGACGCATTTGCCCCGGAGAATGAAAACGGCATGAGCTGCGTGTCGGGAAGGTTCAGCGCGAGCACGGAAAAGCCGCGCGCGGACTCGGCCTCCGCAGCGGTGCCCACGAGCCCGCCGCCGCTGCTGCCGACGATGAGCGGGATGTGGCCGTTCACCTGCAGGACTTCGAGGAAATCGCCGAGCTGCTCGCGGTAGTCCGATGAGCAGAAGACGAACGCGCAACTCACGTGCCCGCCGACTTCATCGAGGATCGAGCGCGCCGCATCCGCGACGACGGATTCGGAGTAAGCGGAGAGGACGAGCCTCGATGCGGCGCTGTTGGGCATGTGGAAACATAGCCGTGGTGCGGGATGAATGGGCAACGGAAAACTCGGGGGTGTGTTCGTTCCATGGATGTCCGGCGGTGGGCGTTGCCCCGAACGCGCATCAGAAATCGGGACGCCGATTCGCATCGCGACTGATCCACTGCGCGGGGCTCAACGCCCAACGCCCATTTCCAAAATCGAACGTGCTCTGTAGAAACCATCGTCAGGATGGCCTCACGCAAAGGAGGCGAAGGTCGCAAAGGGAACTTTTCCGGAAACTTCGCGTCCTTCGCGTGCGGAATTGTGCGATGCGCGGGCATCTTTTCTACAGAGAAAGTCGAACGATGAACGCAGCGCCGGCCGCACAGATGCTCGCACCATTTTCACTCCCCTCTCACATGCGCCACATCCCTTGCCGGGGGATTCCTGTGAGAAAAAGGAGAGCGGGCGAAGAGATTCGAACTCTCGACATTCTCGTTGGCAACGAGATGCTCTACCAACTGAGCTACGCCCGCGTTTTCGCGAATGGGAAACTAAGGGGAATGGCAGCCGGCGTGCAAGGGCTTTTTTTCGTGTCGCGGAAAAATGTGCGTTTTCACAGTGCGACGGCCTCGACCGTGCAGGCCGCCGGGAGAATCTCTGAGAGCGCATCCGGAAAGTCTTCCACTCCAACGCGCGGTCATTCTGAGGGAGCCTGAGCGACTCGATGAATCCCGTTCGGTTCACGAGCGACGGAGGCACTCCACGGGATCCTTCGACTCGTTTCACTCGCTCAGGATGACCCACGGGAAGGACTTTCCGGACTCGCTCTGAGGCGCTTTCCGCATCGGATTTCCCCCGCGGGACCGCAGGCCATGCGCGGCTGGCGAAAAGATGGCACTGGCGAAAAGATGGCTTGCCGCAGGATGCACCTATGCGTTTTGCTTGTCCCCCACTCTCCGTGGACGAATGCCTGACCCGATGAAACTGACTCTCCTGCCCGCGCTCCTTCTCGCCTCACTGACGCTGCAGGCCGCGCCTCCCGCCAAGATTGACGTGAGCAAGCTGCCGCAGCAGTCGCGGGTGATCGGCGATGTGATCGTGCCGGTGCCGAGTGAGATTTTCGGCGTGCTCGACAAGCTGAATTCCAAAATCCGCTGGGCAGATGTACTGCGCCCGATGAAGGGCGTCGCGAAACCTTCCGGCGAGCAGACTCAGGTCGCACTTTTTCTCGGCACCGTGATCGCGGAGGGCTTTGTGGCCGTGGAGGCGGAGGACTCCGCGCAGGTGGAAAAAATCGGCAACAGCGTGCTGAGCCTCAGCGATGCGCTCGGCGTGCGCAAGGCGGTGACAAAGCGCGCGAATGCAATCGTCCAAGCCGGCAACAACAAGGACTGGAAGCTCGTGCGCAAGGAACTGGATCGCGCTCTCAGCGAAGTGAGGGCCGCGATGGCGGAACTCGGCAGCGAACAGCTCTCGCAGCTCGTGAGCCTCGGCGGCTGGCTTCGCGGCACGGAGGCGCTGTGCGATGTGGTCGCGGCGGCGTATTCGCGCGATGGCGCGGACCTGCTGCACCAGCCGGTGCTGCTGGAATATTTTTCGCAGCAGCTCGACGGGCTGAAGGGGCGCTACAAGAAGGGCGAAGTCATCGGCAAAATCCAGTCGGGCCTGAAGGAAATCCGCCCGCTGCTCGGCCTGAGCGACGGCGCGGAGATTTCCGCGAAATCCGTGCGCGAGGTCGGAGCGATCACCTCGGGGCTGGTCAAGAAGATCCAAAACCGCTAGCCTGAGGGCATACCCGTGACACGACTTTTCAAAATCCTCCTCATCCTGGCCCTCACGGTGCTGCCCGCGCTGGCGACCGTGGACGACGCGCTCTCCTACGCGCTCGAGGCCGCGCAGCCTTACGTGAAGGAAGGCTACACCGTGCGCGAGGACTACTGGGGCGGCGACATGGCGAAGCAGCAGCCCAAGGCGATCACGCAGCAGCTCTTCAAGGGCAACGCATACTGGTTCTGGGCGGGCACCGACGTGAAGGGCTCGCGCATCTCCGTGCATGTGTACGACAGCGAGGGCAACCTGTGCGAAGTCGAGTCCTGGCAGAAGGGCCAGCTCTGCGGCTCACGCGTGGTGCCGAAGCGGACGGGCACCTACTACGTGATCGTCGAAATCGAGAAGTCCTCGACCGAGCGCACGCACTGGGGGATGGCCTACGGTTTCCGCTGAAAACTGCAGGCGGGGTTTTCAATCTCGCGCGGGCGGGCACGGCGAGGCGGCGGGGGAAGGCATCCTTCTTTTGGAGTTAGGAGTTAGACGTTCGATGTTAGGCGTTAAAAGTCCGGACACCGGAACCGGGTGCAGGGAATCCGTCGCGCGCACCGCAAACATGCCGTTCAACATTTAACATCTAACTCCTAACTCCTAACTCCTAACTCCTAACTCCTAACTTCAAGAGATGACGCGCTTCCTGTCGCTTGAGATTGCAAACGGCTCCGGCATCGAGTGAGCATCAAGCCGCCGCACGCACGACCCGCATCATTTTTTGATCCGCATTTTTCACCATCCATGACCGCTGAAACTTTTGAATTCGAGAGCGCGCGCGTGCTCGGCCAGTTGTTCCTGAACGACCTCGGGAATCTCCGCGCCGTCGAGGAGGCGCTCGCCGTGAAAATCACCACGCGCGAAGGCTGGCTGCGCGTCGAGGGCGAGGGTGCCGATGTCGCCGCGGCGGGCCGCATGTTCCGCCAGCTCGCCGATGCGAGCCGCGCGGGGCTTTCGATCCGCCGTTACGAATTCAACTACGCCCTGCGCGGCGTGCGCGACCCGGAGGCCGTCGGCCTCGACAGCCTCGTCATCACGCGCATCCAGTGTTCGCCGAGGCGCGCGCCCATCATCCCGAAAAATCCGACGCAGCGCGCCTACATCCAGGCGATCCAGCAGCACGACATGACCTTCGGCACCGGCCCCGCGGGCACGGGCAAGACCTACCTCGCGATGGCGATGGCGGTGTCCGCTTTGAAAAAGGAGGAGGTGCATCGCATCATCCTCACGCGTCCCGCAGTCGAGGCTGGCGAGGCGCTCGGCTTCCTGCCCGGCGACCTGAACGAAAAGATCATGCCGTATTTGCGCCCGCTCTACGACGCGCTGCACGACATGCTCGATCCGGAGGAGATCCAGCGTTACTTCGAGCGCGGCGTCATCGAGGTCGCGCCACTCGCCTACATGCGCGGGCGCACGCTGAACCACGCCTTCGTCGTCCTCGACGAGGCGCAGAACACCACGAGCGAACAGATGTTCATGTTCCTCACGCGCCTCGGCGCGGAGAGCAAGGCCGTCATCACCGGCGACCCCACGCAGATCGATCTTCCGCACAACAAGAAGAGCGGAATGGTCGAGGCGCTCGCCGCCCTGCGCGACATCGAGGGCATCGCCTTCGCTAATTTTTCCGACCGCGATGTGATCCGCCACGAACTCGTCCAGCGCATCGTCACCGCCTACCGCACGCACCGCGGGACGGATGTGAAGAAAGAGTAACGGAAGCGGGGTGTTCGCATTTCGCATCGGAGGGATGTCGCCACCCGGTAACGGTCGAGCCTGCACGCAACGCCGGTTGCGTTTGGCGATGAGGCGAAGGAGCCGATGCCCGCGGCAAGAGCCTGTCATGGACTTATGCGGGTGGAACGCGACCTCCGGGCGCGTTTCTTCCTTCGTGTGCCTTCTGAAGCGTGCCCGGAGGTCACGCTCCACCTGCCTCCTCCGCCTTCGCCACTCCCGGTGCCCGTCCAAAGTGCATCACACGCTTTCAGTGAAAGTCTTCCGCCAGGTGCCGACTATTTCTTCTTCGCGTCGTATTCCTTCCAAAACTCCGTAGCGGTTTTATCGGGGAGGTAGCTATTCTTCGGATCATCCGCGAAGCCGATGCGTTCGAGCTTGGGAAGGACGCGGAGGATCCCGAGGTCTTTCGCGTTCGGCGGGAGGGTGAGGTTCGTGAGATCCTTGAATTTCACCAGCAGCGAGAGATCGGTGAGTTCGGGGCAGCCATGCAGCCGCAGGGTGGTGAGCGGGAGTTCCTCGAAAGGACGGAGATCGGCCACGCGGGTGCTATCGAGGCAGAGATGTTTGAGGGGCAGCCCGCGCACCGGCGAGAAGTCGGTTATCTTAGTCCGGGCTAAGTTTAACAGTTCGAGCGGCATCCCTTGGAGCGGGCTCAGGTCGGTGACTTTGGTGTCGAAGAGGTAGAGCTTCTTGATCGCCATGCCGCGCAATGGCGTCAGATCGGTGACTGCGCTTTGCGCGATGCGCAGGTTGCTGATCGGCGCACCGCGCAGGAGCGAGAGATCGCTGAACTTCGGATCGGGAATATCCACCTCCCATGTGCCGTCGGGCAGTAGCTTCAAGACATTGATCTTTGTCCCGGAGGCACGCAGCGCATTCGCCCACGATTGGGTGTCGTATTCCCTCCAAAACTCTGCGGCGGTCTTGTCTCTTACTGAATTCTGGCTGAAGTCGATTGATATGAGCTTGGGCAAGGCGCGGAGGAATTCGATGGATTTCGGGTTCGGAGGAAGGAACAGCCTGGTGAGTTTCTTGGCCTCGGCGAGGGGCGAAAGGTCCGTCAGTTCCGTGCAGTCATTCAGCCATAAATTGACCAGGGGCATTCCTCGCAGAACCGAGAGATCTTTCACGCTGGTCCCCCTCAGGTGTAACCAATCGAGCGGCATCCCCTCAATGGGTCGCAAGTCGGTGACTTTTGTTCTTGAGATCACGAGTTCTCTAAGGGCCATTCCTCGCAATGGCTCCAGATCGGCAACCTTGGTGTCTTCGAGCCAAAGTTTTTTGATCGTCATGCCGTGCAGCGGTGTCAGATCCGAGGCGTCGGTGCCACTGAGGGTCAGTTCGCGGATGGCAGCGCCTTTGAAAATGGAGCAGTCGCTGAAGTTCTACGCGATAACGGTAATAGACCATTTCCCCTCGGCGTCCTGATTCGCGGTGTATTTCATCCCGGCATCGTTCAAGGCTCGCGCCCACGCCATGCTTGGCCACTGCTCCCAAAACTCCTCCGCGGTGGTGATCGGGATATAGGGAGACGAGCTCGTGTGTTGAAAGGCCAGCCTCTTGAGCTTGGTCAGCTTGCGGAGCGCCTCGATATTCGCGGCTTGGACCGGCACGACGACTTTCTCAAGCGTCGGAATCTCCGCGAGGAGAGCGACATCGGTCACGTTTTCACAGCCGCCGAGGTAGATTTCCGTGAGTGGCAAACTCGTGAGCGGAGAGAGATCGCTCACCTTCGTGTTCGAGAGGAATAGGGTCTTGATCTGCATTCCCCGCAGCGGACTGACATCGGAGAACGGATTGTAGCCGATATTGAGATACTCGATCGGCAAGTCGTGGAGCGGCGTCAGGTCCACGACCTGGCACGAGGAGATGGTGAGTTTGCTGATCGGTGCGCCTTTGAGGATGGAGAGGTCACGCAAAGGCTGGCGGATGATCTCCAGTGAGTAAGAGCCGGCGGGGAGCTTGGTGAGCGTGAACTTGTTCCCAGTCGCGCGCAGGGCCGGGACGAAGGTCTGCTCGCGGTCCCAGTCCTTCCAGAAGATGTCTTTGGGCTGGGCCGTCCGGATCAGCGCGGGGTGTTCGTCGTAATCCGCCTGAATGTTTTTGAGCGTCGGATGAGAGCGGAGCGCGGCGATGGCGGCCAGCTCCTCATCAGGGATTTCGCGGTAAAGCGACGGTAAAAGCAGTAAATCGAGCGACTTCAACCCTGCGAGCACTGCATAGCCGCGCACGGCAAAGCTGCCGCCGAGCGACAATTCCTTGAGCGGCGAGTCTTTGAGAAAGGAGAGATCGCGGAGCGGCGAGCTTTGAACCCAAAGCGACTTCAGCGGCGCACCTGCCAGCGGAGAGTAATCGGTGGCAGGAATCGCTGTGGCGTCAAAATAGGTGAGCGGCATTTTGGCCAGCACTGACAGGTCGGCGACACGCGTATCGCGGAGGGTTAGGGATTTTAGCTTCATTCCGCGCAGCGCGGATATGTCGAAGATGCGGGTTTCTAATAAACTAAGGCTCTCTAGTGGCAGACCTCGGAGCGGGGAAAGGTCGCGAATTTCAGTGTGGTCAAGAGCGAGATCAGTCAGCGAGCGGAACTCGTGCAGCGGCGCGAAATCTGTGATCTGATCGCACTTACTTAGATCGAGCTTACCAAGCGGCATCCCGGTCAGTAACGCGAGATCGGCGATCTTTGTGTCACTCAGGTCCAGCTTGAGCAGGCCGTCGTCGCCAACTTCAAGGCGTTTATCGAGCGGCTTCTCGGCGGAGACGGGCAGGTCTTTGAGCCGTGCCAGCCAGTATTCGACGATGAGCTTTTTCTCTTCGCCGAGCAGCCGAGCCACGGGCATCAGCTCCGCTGCGGGGCGCTGCTGTTTTTGCATGGCGAGGTGGAGCTTCGCGAGGCTTTCACGGGTGAGCTTGCCGTGCTCAGTAGTTGGCGAGGCGAGCAGTTCGTCGCAGAGTTTCGCCGACGCCTCGGCGCGGGCGAGGCCGGGCTTCACGCGCAAGGCTTCGCGATAAATCGCGGCGGCATCGGCGATCTTTAGCTGGCACTGGAGCAGATCGCCTTTCGCCACGAGGTATTCCGGCGCGTCAGGCCGCAGCTTCACGGCGTAGTCGAGTTTCGTAATGGCCTCGTCAAACTGCTCCTTCGCCGCCAGTGCTCGCGCCTGCTCGGCAAAAGCCGGAGCGGTCGCGCGCAGTTCATCGAATGCCGCCACCGCGCTCTTTTCCGCGCGAGTCGCGCGCACCGCCTGCCACACGCTCGCCGCGATGCCGATGACCAGCGCCGCCACGATGGCCGCGCCGGCGGCGAAGGCGGCCTTGTTGCGCCGGATGAGCTTGCTGAGCAAATAGCCCGCAGTCGGAGGACGGGCGATGACGACCTCATTCGCGAGATGCCGCTGGAGATCCAGCGCGAGGCCGTTGGCGGTGTCGTAGCGGCGATTGCGGTCTTTCTCCAGGCACTTCATCACGATCCAATCGAGGTCGCCGCGCAGCGCGCCGGGCAGCTTCGCAGCTTCGGTGTGGCGGCGCTTCGCAGCGGTCGTGAGTTCGCCGCCGCCGAGCGTCTTCATGCGTGCCGAGGGCCGCGGCGGATCCACTTCGCGGATGATGCGCCGGATTTCATCCATGCCGGCCCGCGCCATCGTCGCGGAATCAATCGGCGTGCGGCCCGTGAGCAGCTCGTAGAGCAGCACGCCGAGGCTGTAGATGTCGCTCCGTGTATCAATGTCGAGCGAGGTCATCTCCGCCTGCTCGGGCGACATGTAGAGCGGCGTGCCGATCATCTGATCGAACTGCGTGAAGAGCGTCCCATCCGTGAGCCGGCCCTGTGTCGCCTTCGCCACGCCGAAATCAATCACCTTCGGCACCGCCTCGCCGTCGTTGATCGTCACGAGGATATTCGACGGCTTCAGATCGCGGTGGATGATTCCCTTTTGATGCGCGTGCTGCACCGCCTGGCAGACGTGGATGAAAAGACCGATGCGCTCCGCCGTGGAAAGCGATTGCCCGTCGCAGTATTCGGTGATCCTTACCCCGCGTACGAGTTCCATCACAAAAAACGGCCGTCCAAACTGGGTCGCGCCTGCGTCGAACACACGCGCGATGTTCGGGTGATCCATCATCGCCAGCGCCTGCCGCTCCTGCTCGAAGCGCACGATGACCTCCTTTGTGTCCATGCCCAGCTTGATGATCTTCAGCGCCACGCGACGCCGCACCGGCTTCTCCTGCTCGGCCATCCACACCACACCGAAGCCGCCTTGCCCGATCTGCTGGAGCAGCTTGTAAGGCCCGATGTGTTCCCCCGCGCCCTCGGGTTTCAGCCGCGCAACCTCCGCCGCGAGCATTGCACGCACGTCGGCCACGAGCCCCCTGTCGTCGCCGCACACCTTGGTGAGGAATGCTTCACGCTCCGACGGCGGGAGCTCCAGCGCGGAATTAAATGTCGCCTCCGTCCGCGCGGTCGGATCGGAATTCGGTGGAGGGGGTGGTGACATTGCCTGAACTAATCAACGGACTCGTGGAAAATCGAGCGAGGAAAAGGACCATCGAAATTTCCGGGTTGGACGTTCGCCTTTCCAAACGCGACGCTCCGCGCCGATGTCGCAGAAGCTCATCGCCGCCGTCGCCCGTTCCGCGCGCCTCCGCGTGCTGAATCTCCTCAAGCGCACGCAGGGCCTGAGCGTGCAGGAAATCGCCGACCACCTCGGCATGTCGTACATGGGGATCAAGGACCTCACCACCGATTTGGAAAAGCGCGGCCTGCTCGACGTGCGACGCGAGCCGCGCGCCGTGGGTGTGGGAAACAGCGGACGCCCACGCATGATCTACCGGCTCACCGGACGCGCGCACGAGCTGTTCCCCGTCGCGAGCAACCCTCTCACGCTCGACCTGCTCGACGCCGCGAAGAAACTCTTCGGTCCAGCGTCCGCGGAAAAATTGCTCATGCTCGTGTGGCAGCAAAAGACGGAGGCTCTCTTCGAAAAGGTGAAAGGCCCCGATCCCGATTCCCGCGCCGACGCGCTCGCTCGCGCCCGCGACGCGGCGGGGCACATGGCCGAGTTGGAAAAGGGAAGCGATGGCCGCCTGCGGATCATCGAGCATCACTGCCCGTTCCTCGACGTGCTGCGCGCGTATCCCGTCGTGGCGCGGCTGGAAGTGGAGTTATTCCGCCGCTTGCTCGGGGTTTCTGTCGAGCGGCACGAGGAAAACGCGGCGGGACTTTACCGGGCGGAGTTTGTGATCAGCGGATGAGGCATCACCCGCCCGCAGCGAGGCGGAGCAGTTCGATACGGTCGCCGGATTGAAGCGCACGCTCCTTCCACTCCGCAGGCCGCAGCGCGGTGCCGTTGTACTCCACGAGCACAGTGCCGTTTGCGAAGCCCAGTTCCGCGACGAGCGCGGCGATGTCCGCGGCGGGGGTTTCGCGCGGCTGGCCGTTGACGGTGATCTTTTTCACGAAGCCGTGATGGCCTGGTCCCAGTCCTTCCACACGGCCTCGAATCCGCGTGCGTGTAGCAGGCCCGCGATCTCGGCGGCGCTGCGCGTGTCGGCGATTTCAAATTGCTGCGTCGCGCTTTGCTCGTGCGTGCAGCCACCGGGCGTCGCGGGTTCCGGCGTCAGTTCCTCGCGGCGTCCGCGCACTGTGCGATGGAGATCATTTTTTCCCTCGCCGGTGTAGCCACCGGGCTCGGTGTGGCTGCCGGCGCTCATCATCGTGATCCCGAGCGGCAGCAGCGCATCGCGCAATGCGGCGGGCTCGCGTGTGCTGAGCACGATGCCCGTGTGCGGAAAGCAGATGCGCAGCGCGGTGACGAGCTGGACGAATTCGCGATCCGGCAGCGAGTGGCTCGGCGTGAATTCCCCCGCGCACGGACGCAGCCGCGGCAGGCTCACGGTGAACTGCGCTTTCCAGCAGCGGCGCAACAGATGATCGAGATGCGCGGCGAGTGCGAGCGCCTCGCTTTTCCAGTCGCACAATCCAAAGAGCGCGCCGATGCCGATGCGCCGGAAGCCCGCGTCGTAGGCGCGCTCGGGGCACGCGAGACGCCAGTCAAAATCGCGCTTCGGCCCCGCGGTGTGCAGCTCCGCGTAGGTCGCGCGGTCGTAGGTTTCCTGATAGACGACGAGCCCTTCCGCGCCCGCGCGCACGAGCGGGATGTAGTCCGCAGTTTCCATCGGCGCGACTTCGAGCGCGAGCGTGGGAATCTCCGGCGCGAGCGCGCGGATGCACGCCTCGAGGTAGCCGTTCGAGACGAACTTCGGGTGCTCGCCCGCGACGAGCAGGATGTTGCGGAATCCCTCCGCCGCGAGATGCCGCGCCTCGCGCACCACGCCCTGGATTTCCAGCGTCACGCGCAGGATCGCGTTGTCCCGCGAAAAGCCGCAGTAGGCGCAATTGTTGATGCACTCGTTGGAAAGGTAGAGCGGCGCGAAAAGACGGATCGCCTTGCCGAAATTCCGCCGCGTGAGCAGCGCGGACTCACGCGCCATCGCCTCGAGTTCCGCATCGGACTTCGGCTCCAGCAGCGCGGCAAATTTCCGCAGCACGGCGGAGGGCCGTGATGGGTTCAAAATTTCCGCAGTCTGTGTCATCGCGCGTTCCTTTAAGCGCGAATGCGCGGGGTGGCAACTTTCACCGTAGCCGCCGACGGAAGGAGGCGGGCTGATCGTCCGCCGATCAAACAAACACCGGGATGCTCCAGACGTCCGATGCGCCAAAACGATCGCACGCGCTGCGAGTCGTTTTCGGCCAGTGGCCGAAAACAGCACGCGGGTCGCATGCTCCACCCGGAAAATGCGCGGTTGCGCTGAAGTCACGCGGGGGCGGCAAAATGAAACTGCGTGAAGGCGCGATTTATCCCTTGCCAGACCGGGATCGGGGTGCCAGTTTCCGCGCCCATTTTCCAAAGAAACTACGCCATGTCCTACGCTGTCATCAAAACCGGTGGTAAACAATACCGGGTCGCCAAAGGCGACACTCTCACGATCGAAAAACTCGAGGGCGAAGTCGGAACTTCCGTCACGTTCAACGAGGTGCTCCTCACCGGCGAAGGCGCTGGCATCAAGGTCGGCGGCGACACGAAGGGTGTCTCCGTGACCGGCGAAATCCTCGCGCAGGAGAAGGGCGAGAAGCTGCTCGCGTATCGCTACAAGCGCCGCAAGGGCTACCACCGCACGGTCGGCCATCGCCAGCGCCTCACGAAGGTGAAGGTCACGGGTATCAACGGCTAAGCCCGGGGTTTTCCACTCAACTCTCAACACTCAACTCTCAACTCACCGATATGGCTCATAAGAAAGGTCAGGGAAGCGTCAAGAACGGCCGCGACAGCGTCAGCAAGCGGCTCGGCGTAAAAAAATTCGGCAGCGAAGTCGTCGTTGCCGGCAACATCATCGTCCGCCAGCGCGGGACGAAATTCCAGCAGGGCAAAAATGTCGGCCTCGGTCGTGACTACACGATTTGGGCGCTCGTGGACGGCAAGGTCCGTTTCGACAAGGGCGGTCGCCGCATCAACGTGGATCCCGTCGCCTCGGCGAGCTAGTCCCCATCCCATTTCAACGAAAGCCCCGGCTGCGAAAGTGGCCGGGGCTTTTTGTTTTCACGGACGATTCGGCGTCGCACTGCCGATCGAACTCGAACGGAGCGCGCGGCACGACATTCGTGAACCTGATGCGATGGAATTCCCGATCGGCAGCAAACGGGCGCTGAATTCTCCCAGCGTAAACACACCGGGAAATGCATCGCACCAAAAGCAAACGGGACACGGCTTTCACCGTGCCCCGTTGCTGAATTCAATGGGTGACCGCGACTATGCTTCCATCGGCCCTTCAACGCCGCCGCTGGCCTGCTCGCCGGTGACGTGCAGAGCCTTGTAGCCGCCGGTCGCCTTGAAGTAGAGGATGAGCAGGAGGTAGAGGAGGGCCATGACCATCGGGACGTAGGCGGTCAGCTTGAGCGCCATTTTTCCGCCGAAGATTCCGGCTGCCTGCACGGGCTTCTTGTCGGCGTCAGCGGACGCCTTGGCGGTTTCCCACCAAGCGGCGAGCTTCGCGTGATTTTCGTCCTTCTTGCCTTCCTTGGCCAGAAGTTCGCCGGTCCGCTTGAGGTCCTTGCCGCCATCGTCGAGGACGCCGACTTTCGAGCCATCCAGACCGACGGTCTTGAAGCCGACGAAGGTGTTTTCGTTCGCGGCCTTGTATCGCTCGTATGCCGCAGGCGCGACTTCCTTGAGGTTCTTCGAGGCGTTGTAGTCCTGCTTGAAGCCAATCGCGGGGCCGCCGAGGAGACCTGCGGAGAGCATTCCGACGCCGCCGATCATTCCGATGGCGACTGCGCCGCCTTTCGGGAATCGTTCGGATGCGACTGCGAGCATCGTCGGCCACAGGAAGGTCTTGCCGCACGCATAGACCGTGGCGGCGATGATGCACATTTTCACCGTGTCGGCTCCACTGAGGAGCGTGAGCCCGACCGCGCCGAGGCAGGCGCTCACAAAGAGCAGGCCGAGCGGCGAGATGCTGTGCACGATGGGGCCGGCGATGAAGCGCAGGCAGAACATCAGCATCGAAGTATAGACGAACAGCTTCAGGCCGGCCGCAGGGCTTTCCATGATGCTTCCGGTGATCTTGCTGATCCAGGAGTCGGTGCCGAGTTCCACGTAGCCGACGAGCGCGTGGATGATCAGGAGCACGATCATGAGCGGCGCGAAGACCGTGCCGATCATTTCGCGGAGCGTGACGCCCGCCTTGGAGGCTTCCGACCTCGGGAACTTCTGCCCGAGGAGCAACACGCCGTATCCGACCACCGGGATGATGAAGAGCGACATCTGAATCTTCCAGTCCACAGCCGCGACTGCTGCCGTGCCCGCCACCGGGTCGGCAGCCTTGCTCGCCATGAAGGCAGACGCGAGACCGCCGAGCACGAGGCCCGCTGGCCAGCCGGCGTGGAGGATGTTCAGGTAGTGCGCCTTTTTCTTCGGGAAAAGCGTGGCCGTGAGCGGATTCACGACTGCTTCAGCGAGGCCGTTGCCGATGGCGAAGATGAACATTCCCCAGAACAGGCAGTTGAACGCCGCAGTCTTGCCGCCAGCCGCAAATGCAGCGGGTGCCAGGAGTGTGACCACCGCCGAGACAAAGTGGAGGATGAAGGCCGTGACCATCAGCTTGCCGTAGCCGATTTTGTCAGCGAGCAGCGAACTGAGGATGATGACGATGCCGAAGCCCGTGAGCCCGCCGCCGGTGATGGCGCCGAGTTCGGTCATGGTGAAGCCGAATTGCTCGGCCCATTGGCCCAGGATTCCGCCGCGGACGGAGTAGCCGACGCCGGCTGCGAGGATGGCCATGAATCCTGCGAACAGGAGCCGTTTGGCGTTTGGTGCGATACCTTCAGTGGTTTCTGACATGATGATGTGGTTGGGAGTTGGTTGTGGTTGGTGGGGATTCGGGGCGGAGCAAAAAGGGGCGTCAGTACACTTCGTCGTGCGTGCCGACGTCGAGCAAAACGATTTCCTGCACACCGGGCTTTGTGCCGGGTTCCAGTCGGAAGATGATGCGGCAGTCGTAACCGAAGGAGCAGGAGAGCAGCCCTTTGGACGCTCCGCGGAGGGCGTACGTTTCGAGCATCGGATGCCGCGGGTTTTCGATCATTTGAAAAAGAGTTTCGACCATGCACAATCGCCGCTTTGCATCCCGCCCGATGTGGCGGTCAATCGCACGGTCAAACGACCCGGTCGTGCGTAGAATGCGAACGGGTTCAGGCATCGTTCGAGTTCCAAATTACGTCGAGGTGTTTCCTGATTTCCTCCGGTGTGGACAGCGCCTTGAGTTTTCCCGCGCGAAGATCCTTCAACGCCTGCTTCGAAGTCGCTTCGATTTCCGCGAGCCATACCTTGCGGCGCTTCTCCCGCATCTGGCGGAACAGCTTTTCGCGATCCTTGGCGGCGAGTTGCTCGACGATTTTGAGCACTTTGCTGAGCGTGACGGTGGCGGCCATGCGGGAAATATGCGCTACAGCGTCCAGGTCGGCAATTTCACAATCGCGCCGCCCTTCATCGCGCTCTCGTGGGCGCAGAGGCCGACGCACGTCCAGTTCGCGGCCTGCTTCGCGTTTGGAAATGGGTCGCGATTTTCCACAAGTGACATCACGAATTCATTCGCGAGGTGCGGGTGGCTGCCGCCGTGGCCAGCGCCTTGGGTGAAAGAGAGGTGGCCCTTCTTGCCCTTGCCGCCATAAACGCCGCCGGTGGTGAAAGGCTGGAGCGCTTTCGGCAGGCGCTTCGCAAAATCAGGCGTCTTCACGAGCTTCGGGATCTTGGATTCCGGGAGCTTCGCGGTGTGCATCACCAGCGGCTGATGCTCGATGAGCGGCCACTCGACGGACGCCTTGTCGCCATACACATCGATGCTCTCGCGATACTGCCGCGCGGTATCGAACAGCGAACGGATAATCCGCGCGCTCACATCGGTGCCCTTGTATTTGATGTGCGCCGTCTCGACGGCAAAAGGCGAACCGTAATTTTTCACCAGCTCCTTGCGGATCGTCCCGCTCCCGAAGCAGCTCACGTATTCCGCCGGCGCGCCGATGAGCCCGGAGACCGGTCCCACGCAATGCGTCGCGTACCACATCGGCGGCAGGCCCGGCCAATAGTTCGGCCAGCCGTCCATGTCCTGCTGATGGCTCGCCTGCACGAACTGCAGCTTCCCGAGCTTCCCGCTGTCGAGCAGCTCCTTCATGAAAAGATACTCGCGCGCATACACCACCGTCTCGGCCATCGTGTATTTCAGGCCCGTCTGCTTCACGAGATCCACGATCTTTTTGCAATCCGCGATGCTCGTCGCCATCGGCACCGTGCAGCTCACGTGCTTGCCCGCCTTCAGTGCCGCGACGCTCATCCAGCCGTGGTCCGGGATCGGCGAATTGATGTGCACCGCGTCCACCTTCGGATCCTTCAGCAGCGTCTTGAAATCCGTATAGCGCACCGCGATTCCGAACGCATCGCCCACCGCGTTCAGCTTCTTCGGATCGCGCTGGCAGATCGCATACATGTTCGCATTCGGATGCCGCTGGTAGAGCGGGATGAACTCCGCCCCGAAACCGAGGCCGACGATGGCGACGTTGATGCGATCTTTTTTGGACATGAGGAAAATGCGGGCGCTGCTGTGGGGAATCGAGCGCGCGGAGTGAAGCGGCCCCACGCGCGGGGCGTCAAGGCTTTTGCCCCGCGAATCTTCTGCCCTGCAGATCCGCCATCCGGCAGCACACACCCAGCATCACGCTTCGCGTGATATCCCGGAAAAAGAAGAACCGCAGGCGCCCCGCGGCTCACTGGCCGGGCAGGCACCTGCGGTGATGGCTTCAAGCCTTTCGTCCCGCCGTCGTGGCGATCCGAGGCCTACTTGTACGGCGACCAAAACGACACCGGAGCCACGTCGGAAAGCGCCGCGAATGTTGAAGCCGGAACCTTCGGAGTCGTATCCACCGTGAAGGTACCGAATGAATTGCCGAGGATGTCCGTGTTGCCGCTCGTGTAGAGACGCGACTCGGCCTTCATGTATTTTTGGAGATCCGAGAAGTCCGGATTGAAGCCGGGGCTCTTCCCGGTCTCGATTGCGTATTGGTCCACTGCCGAGTCGAGGATCCGGAGATCCTCGAGGACATGTGTGCCCTGTGTGCGCTTGCGTGAACGCATGAAGTTCGGGACGGCGATGGCCGCCAGCAGTGCGATGATCGCGACAACGATCATGATTTCCACGAGCGTAAAGCCCGCGTGTTTGGTGTTCAGTTTTTGAAGCATGGGATGATGATTTCTGTTTGTTTTTATTAATGGATATGATTCCCGCCCGCCTATCGGCATCGGGGACTCAAATCCATTTAGAGCATCAGCGGTACCACGGCCGTCCAATTTCGCCATACTGTTGTAATTTTCATAATCGCCTGGTGCCACCCCTGCCTCGACGCACACGGCATCCCGACACAGGCAAAGCCGGGCGTACCGCGATCGCGTGCTGCCGCATCCTGGTCTATTTCTGATCGGGCGACGATCCGGGGGCTTGCGCCGGCTGAGCTCGCCCCACCACTGCCTCCGTGACCCCGATCATCGGCCCGAGGTCCATGCGGAAGTCATTTCGCTTCAGTGCCGGTGCGTAGAGGCTGGAGATCGTGCCGTCGAGGAACAGCGCATCCGGGCACTTCAACACGTCGCGGAACATCGTGGCGAACTCGTGGAAATTCACCGGCGCCTCGCTGATGGCGAACAGCGCGACATCCGGCGAGGGCACGCCGACGCCATTGCGGAAGAGCCGATTCACGGAGCCTTCGCGAAAGGCCGCGTGCATCCTGCCGCCACGCAGCAGCAGCGGGCCGGATTGCGTGGCGAGCAGCACTTTCTCCCGCAGTCGCGGATACTCGGACGTCTCGACGACCCGCGCGCCATTCTCCGAGACGAGGAAAACACCGTTGGGCTTGAGGAAGAAGTTGCCCTCGGCGTTGGCGGTGTTGAGCGGTGTGAGCGGTTTGCCATCCGCGACCGAGAGGCCGACCGCGGAAAAGTCCCCGTGATACATCCCGCCATTCATCGCAAAGGTGAGCTTCTGGCCGCGCTGCCCGAGCCAGTCCGCGAGGGCGGGGAAGCGCTTGAACGGCTTCGCATTTTCATCGCGATGAAACAACTGCAGCCGCTCCTTCCTCACATCCACGCGGCAGACCGTGACGCGCTTCCCCGCAATCTCCACCGTGCTGAACTCCACGGCGCGCGCGCTGCCGAGCAGGGTGAGAAGAAGGATGGCAACGATCTGCGAGAAAAATTCCTGGCAGTTTGGCCGGGAAGACATGGCCTATTCGCCTTTTCCGGGCGGCGTCTCGGCGGCGATGATCACGGGGATGCTGTCCGTCAGGCGCGGTGCGTGGGTGTGCAGCACGTCCCACACGATGTCGCAGTCCACGCCGTCGTAGCCGTGAATCAGCCGGTTGCGCATGGCGATGATCTCGCGCCACGGGATTTGCGGATGGCGCTCGCGAAACTCCGGCGGGAGGCGCGTCGCGGCTTCGCCGATCAATTCCACGGAGCGTTCGGCGGCGCGGAGATATTTCCAATCCGAGTCGAGCTGTGCGCGGCTGCCATCGCTCCCGAGTGTCGCCGCCTGCCGCGCGAAGTCCCCGATCTGCCGGAGTGTGACGAGCGGATCATGCCTGCTCATAGATCGGTAGGGACGATGCGATCACCTCGTCGCGGAAATGCGGGCTCAGCGAGGCTGGTGTGTGCAGATCCACCGCGCGGTGCAGCCGTGCCGACAGCTCATCCTGTTGCCGGAAAAGCATCAGCCCCGGATGCCGTCCCGGCAGATATTCCACGAGCATGTCCACATCGCTCGTCGGGGTAAAATCATCCCGCAACACCGATCCAAACAGCGCCAGCCGCCGGATGCCGTGTTCGCCGCAGAAGCGCGCGATGTCATCAGCATCCAGTGCGATGGGCAGAACGGCGGGCGTCATGCGCGGAGTCTGCCGTGCATCGGGGCGTGTCGCAAACATTTCTGAACACACCAGCACGACGTGCCTAAAGGTCGTTCGGCTTCAGCCCGGTGTGCTTCGCGATGCGGGGGAGCATCCTTGGACCGATCTCTTCTCCATCGTGGAATGAGAACACGTAGTCCGGCCATCCGGCGCGGGCGAGGATGCGGTGTGAGCCGCCAGATTCGCGCTTGATGCTCCAGCCGATGCGGAGAAGGGCGGCCAGCACACGCCGGGCTTTGGCCGAACCCCACTGGCTCATACTGCCACGGAGAAAACGGCGGCGAGTTCGTCGGGCATTTCTCCGTGTTCGAGGCGGTCCGCGAAAACACGGAGGGCGAGCGCCTCGGCGCGCGCGATGGCTTCCTGCCGGGTGGCACCGTAGGCCATCACGCCGGGAATCTGCGGGATTTCGGCGAGCCAGCGCCCGTCGGTTTCCTGTTCGGTTTCAACGGCGAGATTCATGGCGCGAATGTCTCCGGCTTTCCCGGGAAGACAAGGCGGGAGTTGCTCGCGCGTCACGCTATCGCATCAGGATGTTCCACCGCATGATTTTCATCGGCTGCAGGAACCACCCGTTCTCAGAAGGCGCGGAGATGGTGAGCACGCGCTGCTGATCCGGGTCCGCCTCGATCCAGCGGTTGCCGCCGAGATAGGCGATGATGTGAATGCCGGTCGCGGTGACGGCGATGTCGCCGGGGGAGATGCGCGCGTGGTCGAGTGCGTTGATGCTCGGGGTTTCAAGCAGAGGCGCGGTCATGCCGTGGCCTTCGCCGAGTTCGCGCGCAGTGCAGTCATGCCACCAGAGCCACAGTGCGTGGCGGACGAGGCCGGGATCGAGCGTGCGCACGCCGCGCAGGAAGAGTGAATCAATGAGTCCGCGGCGGATGAGGCCGGAGCAGTCAATGCCTCGCGGACTTTCACCGCCCCAGAAATAGCGGTCGCCCTCGTAGCGCAGCAGCCCCGCGACATACCCGCTGCGAAGCGCCGCCTCGTCGCGCTGCATCCTCCCCGGCAGGAGCAGGAATATCGCGGCCATCGCGGAGATGCCGATCATCACGAACCGCGCGACACGCATCCGCCACACCAGCGCAACCAGCCCGAACCAGACGACGAGGAACAGCCAGACTCCGCTCGCGCGGGTATAGCCGGTGCTCACGGGATACAGCCACACACCGATGAAGATCGCGACGACCGCGAGCCAGAGCAGCCAGCGCAAGCGCGGGGCGCGGATGATGGGGAGCGCGGAGGCTATTTGACGCGCTTGTTTCGGCGCATTTTTTCGCGCCTTTGTCTTGTTGGAACTCGGACTTCGATTCCCCATTGTGCCAGGAGTTTTTGCGCTCCGGCTTTCATCGCTCCGGTGAAGTCAACAAATTGAAAGCTGCTGAGCGTCCATGACAGTTTTTCAAAATCACATTGGCGGTAGTCGAGCGGGATGATTTGATCTTCGTAGCGAGAATCACTCAGAGCGCGAAGCAGTTCCCGTTTTACCCATGTCGAGCGAACTGCTGCCGGGGAAAGGAGGAGAAGAAATGAATTACATCGGGAGAGTGCTTTTCCGATTTCGTCATGCCATTGCTGTCCGCCTTTTAGATGAGTCTTGCTATACCACACGGGCACGCCGTGCCTGCGCAAATAGTCAGCAATGCGGGATGCCATCCTGCGGTTGCCACTGGCATGGGATAGGAAAACTTCCTGGGGCAGCTTGGTGCCCGATTTGCGGTTCATCGCCCTGCGGGGACGGGGGCTTTGTGCAAGGCTTCGGCAACGCGATGAACAGTCTCATCCATGTCTTTCGTCGCACGGATGAATTGCTGTTTGCGCAAAATCCACGGGACATCATCAGTCGGTTTGACAAGAAGCGGAATCAGCCGGTCACGAAAATTTGGTGAACCAAGTGCATATTCAATCTCTGCGCGGATATAGCGTGATTCGATCGAGTCGGGGGACAGCAGGACAACCATCGCGTTCGCCCGATCGAGGGCCTTGCCAATTTCCAGATGCCAGTTCTCACCGGGTTCGATGTCATCGCCCGGAACCGTGACTTCAAATCCTTCGTCGGTAAGTCCGGAGCGCAGGGCATCCGCCCACTTTTTGTCTGCGTGCGAATAGCTGATGAAAACGTTCATGGCGTGCGGAGCGAGTATCTCAGAGAGGGAAAAGTTCGTCCAACGGTTTCGTCGAGGGTTCTCGAAACCACGTATGCCTCGCACAGATGCCCCGCCTTTACCCCAGCACCGCGCGCTGCGCGGCGACGAGGTCGGCGATGCCGGCTCGGGCGAGGGAGAGCATGGTGGTGAGTTCGGCGTCGGTGAAGGTGCTCTCCTCGCCGCTGCCCTGCACTTCCACGAACTGGCCGCCTTCGGTCATGACGACGTTGAGGTCCACGGCGGCGTCCTTGTCTTCCACGTAACAGAGGTCGAGCAGCGCCACGCCACCGACGATGCCGACGCTGGTGGCGGCGACGAGTTGCTTGATGGGGTTCTCCTTGATCAGCCCGGCGGCCATGAGCTTCTGGCAGGCGAGCCCGGCGGCGACACTCGCGCCGGTGATGCTCGCGGTGCGCGTGCCGCCGTCGGCGGCGAGGACGTCGCAGTCAATCCACATGGTTCGTGCGCCGAGTTTGTCGAGGTCGAGCGCGGCGCGCAGGGAGCGGCCGATGAGGCGCTGGATTTCCGTGGAGCGGCCGTCAATTTTCCCGCGAGTGCTGTCGCGCTGCTTCCGCTGCTCGGTGGAATACGGGAGCATGGAATACTCGGCGGTGACCCAGCCGCCGCGGACCTGCTGTTCCTTCATCCAGCGCGGGACGGATTCCTCGATCATGGCGGAGCAGATGACGCGCGTGTTGCCCGTGCAGACGAGGACGGAGCCGGTGGCGTTCGGCGCGAAGCCGGGGGTGAAG